>CAKKQO010000035.1:24722-150054 GCA_919902105.1 Omnitrophica bacterium GWA2_41_15
GAGGAGAGAGTAAAACACGACATTGTGTCGTTATCAATGGAGGTATTATAATGGCAGTGATAATCAGGTTAGGAAGGCCGGGGAAATCGGCAAATAAGAAAATTTTCTTTAGGGTTAATGTGATGGATAGAGCTAAGGCGCGGGATTCGCGTTTTATCGAGCAGGTGGGTTATTATGATCCCAGTAAAAAGCCCGCAGTTGTATCTTTAAAAAAAGACAGAATTGATTACTGGCTTTCTAAAGGGGCGACTTTAAGCCAGACGGTAAAGAATTTGCTTAAAAAAACAAAGTAGGGAAATTAATGTATATATCTATACCGAAAGCAAAACACTGCGAAAATTTCAGAGAAATTTTCTTGCAGCTTTCGGTATTAATTCCGACATATAATTTACGTCGACATAGTCTCCGTAAATTATGTCGTCATTAAGGAGGTTAAAATGCCACAGGTAGCGTCTAATCCATTATTACAGCTTATTCCATTTCTTTTTATTTTTGTAATTTTTTATTTTTTAGTGATTAAACCGCAGAAAGATAAGGCAAGGCAGCATCAGAAGACCATTGATGCATTAAAGAAGAACGACGAGATAGTAACTATCGGCGGTATCCACGCAACAGTGCTCAATGTCAAAGAAAAAACATTGGTTGTCAGGATAGACGATAATACTAAAATAGAAATTGATAAAAGCGCGGTAGGCAGGTTGGAAAAGACGGCGTAGCTTAAGAAGAAAGGGGCACGATGAATAAAAAGCTCTTCTGGAAAATCGTTTCTATATCGCTATTAATATTGGTAAGTATCTGGTATGCCTTTCCCTTAGAGAAGCGGATAAATTTAGGCTTGGATTTACAGGGCGGGATGCACTTAGTTCTAAAAGTAGATACATCTAAACTGCCGAAAGAAGCCAAGCCCGGCGCCCAGGAACGAGCCTTGGAAGTAATCCGTAACCGTATAGATTTGTTTGGGGTAAAAGAACCGACTATTCATTTGCAAGGCGAAGATGAAATTGTTGTCCAGCTCCCAGGGCTTACCGATAGAAACCGCGCTTTAGAACTTATTGGCAAGACCGCATTGTTAGAATTTAAGTTAGTTTCTGATAACGCAGAAGATTTTAAGGCTGCCTTAGAAGGGAATACGCCTGAAGGTTATGAGTTAAAATACGTGGAAAACGATAAAGACCAGCCGATACTTTTAAAGAAGGCAGCGGAATTAGCCGGTGATACTTTAATCAATGCAGATGTGCAGTTTGACCAGAGCGGATTCGGCGAGCCGCAGGTAGGTATTGAGTTTAATGCTGAAGGGGCAAAAAAATTCTCGGAAATAACTCAAAGCAATGTGGGTAAAAGGCTGGCTATTGTGCTGGATGAGAAGATTTTATCGGCCCCGCGCATAAATGAGCATATTCCTTCGGGGAAGGCAGTGATTACCGGCAGGTTTACTCCTGATGAAGCGAAAGATTTAGCTATACAGTTAAAGGCCGGCGCTTTACCTGCGCCGCTGTATATAGAAGAGGAAAGGACGGTCGGGCCCCTCCTGGGGCAGGATTCCATAAAGAAAGGCGTATTCGCCAGCATCGTAGGTACTGCCGGCGTATTTATATTTATGGCGGTTTATTACCTGCTTGCGGGAGTTATTGCCGATTTCGCTTTGCTCTTGAATTTCTTATTTATCTTGGCGGGATTAAGCCTGTTTGGCGCGACTTTGACTTTGCCGGGTATCGCCGGTATTGTGCTTACCTTAGGTATGGCAGTAGATGCAAATGTCCTGATTAACGAGCGTATCCGCGAAGAATTAAGGCTGGCTCGGCCTCTACGTATGGCAATAAGCAATGGTTATGATAAGGCCTTTAGCGCCATATTCGATTCAAATTTTACTACGCTTATTGCCGCATTTTTGCTTTTTCAATTCGGCACAGGCCCTATCCGCGGATTTGCGGTGACCTTATCCATCGGCCTTCTTGCCAGTATGTTTACGGCCATCGTAGTCACGCGGACTATTTTTGAATTATTGCTTGCGGCGAAGATACTTAAAACATTGCCGATGCTAAGATTTATGAAGGAAAATACCCGTATCGATTTTATCGGCAGAAGGAAAATATTTTTTACTTTATCGGTTATAATAATAGCCTTAGGATTAGGCTTGTTTATTTCTAAAGGCAGAGCGATGTATGGAATTGATTTTGTCGGAGGGCAGGTTCAGGAATATAGCCTTTCTCCCGCGGTAACTACCGAAGAGATACGCGCCAGCCTTAAAGAGATAGGTTTAGCCGAGGCTGTAATTCAACAGGTTAAGGATAGCCCAAACGTGGTGATTATCCGCACTCAAGCCGATGCTTCGCAGGCAGTCGAGAAGAAGCTAAAAGAACGTTTCCCTGAGAGAAAAATAGATATTTTAAGGATTGAGAAAGTTGGCCCTGCGGTAGGCAAGCAGCTGAAAGCTAAGGCGGCCTTGGCGCTCTTGTATTCTTTGCTGGGCATCCTTGTATATATCGGCTTACGATTTAAACGTTTTGATTTTGCCTTTGCCGGCATCGTCGCGCTTTTTCACGACATCCTCATTGCCTTGGGATTTATGGCCTTTGGCAGGCGCGAAGTAGACTTGCTTATTATTACCGCGCTTTTAACTATTGCGGGTTATTCCATAAACGACACAATAGTTATTTATGACCGTATTCGGGAATTAATGCGTTTAGGCCGCAAGTTAAGCTTTGCTGATGCGATAAATTTAGCGGTTAATCAGTGTTTAAGCCGCACAATCCTGACCAGCGCAGTTACACTTTTTGTGGTTATAGCATTATTTGTGTTCGGCGGAGAAATCTTAAGCAATTTTGCCTATTGTCTTTTAGTTGGTTTTCTCTCCGGTGTTTATTCTACTGTTTACATTGCCAGCCCTCTTGTTCTTCTTTGGCACAGGAACAAAAATAAGTAGTCAGTCTATGCAATTCCGGTCAATCAAGCTTTACAAAGAAGAGAACATTGACTTGAATAAGCTATTGGAATCCCTTGTTGATTTTGGTTACAGCCGCCAGAATAAGGTTTTTGATGAGGGAGATTTTGCCTTAAGGGGAGGAATTTTAGATATATTCCCGGTTAGCTTTGAATACCCGGTGCGTGTTGATTTAGAAGATAACCGGATAAATAACATTAACAGTTTTGAAATTCCATCCGGCGCGCCTATTTTTGAGCATACCTTAATTATAATCCTGCCTAGAAGAAAAAGCGGTTTATCTAAATTAAGGCATTTCAGCGAAGAGGAGCCATTAGAGAGTTTCATCGACGTCAATATCGGCGATTATGTCGTGCATAATCAATACGGGATCGGCAGGTTTATGGGTTTAGAAAAAATTGAGAAGAGCGGAATAAAGCGCGGCCATATGGTGATAGAGTACGCTGACGGCGATAAGTTGTATGTCCCTGAAGATTTTATGCATCTGGTGCAGAAGTATGTCGGTTTTAAGCGAATGCCACCGCGGCTTTATCGATTAAATAGCAAAGAATGGCAGAGGGTTAGAAATCAGGCAAAAAAAGGCATAGAGAAAACAGCTTTTGAGCTCTTGCGTATTCAAGCCGCTAGATCCGCCATCTTGGGATTTAAATTTTCTTCTGATACTGAATGGCAGAGAGAGTTCGAGAAAACCTTCCCTTTTAGGGAAACACCTGATCAGTTAAAAGCCTCCCAGGATATAAAGAAAGACATGGAAGCTGGTAAACCCATGGATAGGCTTCTCTGCGGCGATGTGGGTTACGGTAAGACTGAAGTGGCCATGCGCTCAGCATTTAAGGCTGTGATGGATAATAAACAGGTCGCCTTTTTAGTCCCGACGACAATTCTGGCGGAGCAGCATTACCATAATCTAACAAGCCGTATAAAAGATTTTCCTGTAAACGTAGCGATGCTTTCACGTTTTAAAACGGAAAAAGAGCAGGGAAATATTATTAAAGGGTTAAAAGAAGGCAATGTCGATATCGTTATTGGTACGCACAGGCTTTTATCCGAAGATATCGTATTTAAGGATTTAGGGTTATTAATTATAGATGAAGAACAGCGTTTTGGTGTTAAGGCAAAAGAACGCCTTAAATCCTTGCGTCTTAGCGTCGATGTTTTAACCTTAACCGCAACGCCCATACCGCGCACTTTATATATGAGCCTAATGCAAGCGCGTGATTTGTCCATAATCAATACGCCTCCCAAGGACAGAATTGCTGTGAAGAGCCAAATTTGTCAATTTGATGAGGGGCTAATCAGTCAGGCAATTTATAATGAACTAAATCGAGGCGGCCAGGTTTATTTCGTGCATAACCGTATTTTAGACATTGAGGATATTTTTGAAAAAGTTAAGAGACTTTCGCCGCAAAAAGCCCAGGTTATGATTGCACACGGACAGATGCCTGCCGAAAGGTTAGAAAAAGTAATGCTGGGATTTTTAAAAGGTGAGATAGATATTTTAGTCTGCACGATGATTATTGAATCAGGCATAGATGTGCCAAACGCCAACACTTTGATTGTAAATGAAGCGGAGAATTTCGGCCTTTCGGATTTACATCAGTTAAGGGGTAGAGTGGGTAGATTTAACCGTCAAGCCTATAGCTTTTTTCTTGTCACGGATAAAGCCAGCTTAAACAAGGAAGCCCTGATGCGGTTTGAAGCACTCTCGACCTATAGCGGATTAGGTTCCGGTTTTAAAATAGCATTTGAGGATTTAATGATTAGGGGCGCTGGAAATCTATTAGGCACACAACAGCACGGATATATCAATGCTATTGGTTTTGATTTATACTGCCGCCTATTGCGGGAAGTCATCTCCGAGTTTAAAACAAGAGAGGAAATAAAATGAAGACGATATCATTCGTTATATTTTTGTTATTGGCAAATTTAGTTTTTGCGCAGGAAAATTTATCAACGGCGTTACAGCAGGATAAGATAGTTGCTGTTGTTAATCACGAGGTAGTTACTCAGAGCGAATTAGAAGAACTATTGGCAGTATTTTATATGCAGCTCGCTAATCAATATTCGACAGAGCGCATAGAAGAGGAGATGGAAAAGATGCGCAAGGTTCTCCTTGGCCGCCTTATCGAAGATAAATTAATTTTAGAGGAAGCAAAAAAGCAAAAGTTAGAGGTACCCGAGCAGGTGTTCGAACAAAGATTTGCTGAAATAAAAACTCAATTTAAAAATGAAGCTGAATTTCAGAGCGCTTTAGAGGAGCAAGGGCTGACACTATCTGATTTTAAGAAAAGGATAAAAGAGCAATTATTGATGTCTACGATGGTTGAGCAAAAGGTAAAAAAGGGCATAACTGTCAGTCCTTCCGAGATAACGGCATATTATCAGGCGTATCCGGCTGAATTTATAAGGGTTGAATCTGTTGAGGTAGATTCTATTCTTTGTGCATCTAAAGATTCGGCGCAAAGGGCGCTCTCTCTTTTATCTAACGGCAAGGATTTTAAAGAGGTAAAGGATGAGTTTTCTGCGGGCTCGTCTTTAGGGCTCATTAAAAAAGGAGAGTTAGCCAAGAATATAGAAGATGTAATTTTTAACCTGAAGGAGGCAGAAACCTCACGTGTAGTTGAGACTGAGACGGGTTTTTATATTTTTAAATTGCTCAGGGAAATTCCAGAGGCAAAAGCATCTCTATCGGATATGCAAGAAAAAATTAGAGATTATCTCGTAAGAGAGAAAATGGATAAACGTTTTAGCGAATGGATTGAGGACTTGAAAAAAAACGCCTATATAATTATCAAATAAAATTTGCCTCATGAGCGGATAAATTTTATTTGATGCCGCAAATGCTTTTGCGGCGCAAAAGAAAAAATTAATCTATGCACAATAAAACGATTTTAATCACTATGGGAGACCCCTCTGGTATAGGGCCAGAGGTTGTGGTGAAGTCGCTTTTAAACCAGAGGATAAATAAACAAGCAAGATTTATCGTCGTCGGAGACCATTTCGTCTTAAATAAAATAAAAGGCTTTAAGCATCTGGAGAAAGACATAGAGCTTATAGATTTAGAGAATGTAGGCAGGAAAAGTTTTTCCTTTGGTAAGGTTAAGGCGGAATATGGCAAAGCCGCCATAGCATACATAGATAAAGCCTTGGATTTAATAAAAGAAAGAGGGATAAAGGCCTTGGTTACGGCTCCGGTGAGTAAGGAAGCAATCGCTCTGACAAATAAAGATTTTTCAGGGCAGACCGGATACTTAGCCAAAAAAACTAATGCTAAACACACGGCAATGTTATTAGTGAATGATAAGCTAAAAGTGGCCTTGGTTACTCAGCATATTCCCTTAAAAGACGTAGCCGAAAAAATTACAACTGCTAAAATATGTGAGATTATTAAACTGACCAGCGCTTTTCTTAAAAAATTTTATCATATTAAGAGCCCGAATATTGCAATATCCAGCATTAATCCCCATGCTTCAGATAACGGCCTTATTGGAGATGAGGAAGATGCCAAAATAATCCCTGCCATTAAGCGGATTAAGGCGCAAGTTAACTGTCACGGCCCCTACCCTGCAGATACTCTGTTTAACTTGGCGCTTGCCAACAAATTTGACGCGGTTATCGCGATGTATCACGATCAGGCGCTTATTCCTTTAAAAATAACAGGAAAGATGAGCGGGGTAAATATTACCGCCGGGCTTCCTTTTATCCGTGTTTCTCCCTTACACGGCACTGCCTTTGATATTGCAGGCAAAAACAAAGCCAACCCTTCCAGTATGATTTCTGCTATAAACATATCCCAGAAATTTTTAAAAAATGTATCCTGATTTTTCACCTAAAAAAAGCCTCGGCCAGAACTTCCTTTTTGACAGAAATATCCTTAATAAAGTAGTTTCATCTTTAGGGCTCAATAATGACGATACAGTATTAGAAATTGGCGCCGGCCTTGGCACGCTTACTTCTTTGCTTGTTGAAAAGGCGCATAAAGTAATTGCCTTAGAGATTGATAAGAGGGCGGTAGCTTTGCTTAATGCTAAATTTAAGAATAACAGTAAGATAGAAATCATCGAGCAGGATTTTTTAAAATATGATATTAAGCAGAAGTTTTTTAAGAAAAAGCTTAAAGTTGTAGGGAATATCCCTTTTTATATTACCACACCCATAATTGAACGTTTGTTTAATTTTCGCGATAGAATAGAATCCATCTTTCTTACCGTGCAGAAAGAGGTTGCAGAACGTATTACGGCTTTACCTTCAACAAAAGAATATGGCGCCTTAACTTGTTTTGTGCAGTATTATACCTTGCCAGAAATTTTATTTAATATTAAAGCCGGTTCTTTTGTGCCTGCGCCGAAAGTAGATGCCGCCCTTTTGAAGCTAGAAATACTTAAAGATCCATACTGTGATGTTAGCAATGGGGAGCAGTTTTTTAGAATGGTAAGATACGGTTTTAGCCAGCGGCGTAAAACCTTTGTAAATGCATTAAGTCCTATGTTTAAGAAAGAGCTATCTAGTTCTGTAATTAAAGAGTTGGGTTTTAACCCCAAAATAAGGATAGAAAATCTCTCTCTGAAAGATTTGGCAGCCTTCTTTAATTATTTAAAAGCCATTTCTACGTAACTCCTTGATTGATAAGTAATTAGTAAAAGAAATATTTGACATTTTATATAAGATTCGATATAATTGCTACATAATGATAAAAATATTTGCTCCTTATTTAGACGCTTGTCTAGAAATTGCGGGACTGCGCAAACTCCGAAGTCAATGGTTCGACATTGCTCGCCAGCCTAAAGCGAAGTCGAAGGATTCTCCCGCCTCTTACCCCGCATCTTACGGGGCGGCGGGGTCATTGAGAGGAGTTTAAAATGGCTAAGACAACAATTATGGTCGTAGACGATGAAGTTGATTTTAATTATATGATGAGTTATTGGCTGAAAGCCAAAGGCTATAATGTTATATCCAAAAGCAACGGAATGGACGCCCTCGAGGTAATTAAAAAAAATAATCTGGATATGGTATTTTTGGATATAGCTATGCCGCTTATGGACGGAGTTGAGGTTTTGAAGCAGATTAGAAAGCTCGATAAAGATTTACCGGTGATAATGATTACCGCCTATGGAACACAAGATAGGGTGGATATGTGCCAGAAATCTGGCATTTCGGGTTTTTTTGCTAAAGAAGATAATTTCGATTCTTTATTAGAGATTATTGATACTGTATTAAAGCTCCATAAAGGGCTGAAAAAATAGTGAAACCTAAGGATAAAATTAAATTATTAGTCGTAGATGACGAAGAACTTATTTGTAATTATATTGAGCACAGATTTACCAAAAGGGGGTTAGAGGTATTTTTTGCGCTCTCAGGAGAAGAAGCGTTAATTATTTTTGAAAACAAAAAGCCCGACGTTGTTATTTTAGATATAATGATGAAAGGAATTGACGGAGTAGAGACGCTTAAGAGAATTAAAGAGAAATATATCCTGCCTAAAGTGATAATAGTCAGCGCGGTAAATAATCAGGAAAAAATTAGAGAGTTAAAAGCATTGGGAGTTTCTGATTATTTAACCAAACCCATCCTTTTAAAAGAGCTGGATACGTTAGTAATGAATTTTGCTAAGGAAATCAAAACAGCAAAGAGCAATTAATGCTGGATAAGAAAGTATCACGGCAGAAGACCCTGCGTAAGAAAAAGAAAACCCTATCATTTAATGAATACAAGCGTTCGCTCGAGTTGGCTACCGAGGGAATGGTAGAAATTCTTGATATCGAGCGGCTTATCCGCCTCATTGTTTATATGGTGGTAAAAAAGGCCAGGCTAATTCATGCAGGCCTTCTTTTATATAACGCAGAGAAAAAATCTTATATCTTAAGCAGTTCTCGAGGGCTGCGTGGCTCAGTGATTCCTAAAGAATATATCCGTATCCAACCCGGTGAGCCGATAATAAAATTTTTTCAAGCGCGCCGAGGTTATTTGCTTAATAAAAGCGGGGCGATCCGCGTCGAAGATTTAAATAGGTTTTTAAGAAATAAAAGACTTTTTAAAAAAGACAAGCCCTTGAGAGAATTAATGCTCGAGGTAAAAGATGAGATGGTAAATTATGAAGCAGCTGCTTTTGTTCCGGGGTATTTTCAGACGAAAAATCTTTTAGGGGTATTGTTTCTAGGGGAAAAAAATAACGGAGAAAAGTTCAAACAGGAAGAACTCGATTTTTTCATGGCGCTTGCGCGTACGGCAGTTATGGCGATAAGAAGCGCCCAGTTGTATAAAAATATCCAGAAGATATTTTATGGTGTAATTAAAGCTATGGCTTTAAGTATTGAAAAATTTGACCCGGCCTTTACCCGTCCGCATATGGACAGGATGTTTAAAATGGGCTCGCGTATGATTAATAAATTAGAAAAAAGAAAAGTCGAGCTTCCTGATATGCCTAAAGAATTGTTTATTTCTTCTATATTCTTGCATGATATCGGAAAGCAATATACGCCGAGAGAGATACTGCATAAAGAAGGCAGTCTTACTAAAGAGGAATGGGATATGCTTAAAAGGCACCCTATTGATGGGGCAGAGATTTTTGAGCAGATAGAAGGATTGGAAGAAGTTGCGCGGATTATACGTTATCATCAGGAGAAATACGACGGAACAGGTTATCCCGATGGGTTAAAGGCAGGCGCAATTCCTTTGGGCGCACGTATTGCCGCGGTGCTTGATGCTTTTGATGCAATGACGAATTCGCGCCCTTACAGGAAAAAGCCTTTTAGTATAAAGGATGCCGTCAAAGAATTGATTAAAGAAAAAGGCAGGCAGTTTGATCCTGAGTTGGTTGATGTGTTTGCAGAAGTTCTATTGGAAGAGGGCATGATTTCTTTTTCAGAGCTTAAAGAAATATATCCCGACATTTCTCTAGGATTCCTTTTTGATAGCCTTATTTCTCGATAAACCCCGTACGGATAGGCCATCTAAAGATGGCCGTCTATAAAACACTAAACCGTAGATAAATTCTATGCTTCTAAAGATATCATTTACCATATAAACGGGTTATTCGTCATCTCGTACGGGGTAAATCCTTATAAAAATATTAAAAAATGCTTGCGCCGCAAAGGCTTTTGCGGCATCGCGAGAAATTTAAGCGGCAAGTTTGCAAATTTCTCTTGACAAAAAAAATATCTATTATATACTATATACTTTATGTAAAACTGCCCTCGTAGCTCAGTTGGCAGAGCACGTCCTTGGTAAGGACGGGGCCATCGGTTCAATTCCGATCGAGGGCTCTGTCCGACGGAGAAATAGCAATATTGCTACGATATACCCTACGATTTACAGCGTTAAAAATCCTGCTTAAATATTCGGGGTAAATCTCAAGCGGTAACTTACACAAAATTTTATTTTAAGTTACTCAGTAGCGCTTATTTAAAGAATATGCGTGAAATTATTACATTAGAATGCGTCGATTGTAAAAACCGCAATTACACTACTACTAAGGACAAAAAAAAACACCCAGAAAGATTAGAACTAAGCAAGTTCTGTAAGTTCTGCAGTAAGCGCACGGTGCACAAGGAACTGAAATAAATAAGGAACGTCGGTTAATGGTTCGACTTTGCTCACCATCAATCCTGAGCGTAGTCGAAGGAGGGCATCCCACACTTTTAAAATAAATAGGGGTGTCGGTTAACGGTAAACCACTGGTCTCCAAAACCAGGACTGGGGGTTCAATTCCCTCCACCCCTGTAGAAAAGTGTGGGACGATTCCTACCGCGCCTGCTAAAAAGTTCATAAAAGTTATGGAGTTTTTAGTAAATAATTTTAGTAAAATAATTTTAGTAATAGCCGTAGTGGCTTTGCTTAGCTTAGTTATAAAAAACTATGCGAAGGTCAAAAAATTTGTTTTAGAGGTCAAGACAGAATTAAAAAAAGTTTCTTGGTCAAGCAGGCAGGAGCTAATTAGTGCGACTTTAATGGTAATAGTAATCACGGCCTTTCTGGCTGTATTTATCGGCATAGCAGACCTTAGCTTTTCTAAGGTTTTGCGTTTAGTAATTAGATAACCTTAAAAAGAGGTAAGTTACGTGAAAAAGTGGTATGTGGTGCATACCCAGACTGGTTCTGAAGATAAAGTAAGGGTAGGATTAGAAGGCAGGATTGCTTCCTCAGGTTTATCCGATTCAATAGGAAGATTACTCATCCCAACGGAGCAGATTTCTGAAATTAGAAGCGGCAAAAAAAGGATTTCTGAGAGAAAATTTTTCCCGGGGTACTTATTAGTTGAGATGGAATTAAACGAACAGACTTATGTTTTAATAAAGGGCACACCAGGAGTCACTGGTTTTATCGGTGTAATGAATAAGCCTATGCCTTTGCCAGAAACCGAAATAGAAAATATCTTAAAGCGTTCCCAGGAAACGCAGGTTAAGCCCAGCCCTAAGATAATCTTCGAGAAGGGGGAGCAAGTGCGTGTAACTGACGGGCCTTTTGTGAATTTTAATGGTACAATTGACGAGATTTACCCAGAAAAAGGCAAGATTAAGGTTTCGGTATCTATATTTGGCAGGTCAACGCCAGTAGAATTGGAATATTGGCAGGTAGAAAAAATTTAACATGGCAAAGAAACTAACCGCACAAATAAAATTACACGTTCCCGCCGGCTCGGCAAATCCTGCCCCTCCGGTAGGGCCTGCTCTTGGCCAGCACGGTGTAAATATTATGAAGTTCTGTAAGGACTTTAATGAGAAGACCAAAGGCAGGGATGGGCTTATACTTCCGGTAGTAATCAGTGTATACGAAGATAAGAGCTTTGATTTTATTATCAAGAGCCCGCCTTCGTCGGTTTTATTAAAAAGGGCTTGTAACTTAGCTAAAGCCTCAGGTAAGGCAGGCAAGGAAAAGATTGCCCAGGTAAGCCGCAGAGAGGTCGCGGAAATTGCTAAACAAAAGATGCAGGATTTAAATACCTTAAATTTAGAGCAGGCAATTAAGACTGTATGCGGGACAGCGCGCAGTATGGGCATTGAAGTTGTAGATTAATATATTTTAAGAAAAGATGAACAAACATAGCAAACGTTTTAATGAGGCATTAAAACTAGTAGACGAAAAGAAAACATACACTCTTGAGGAAGCTATTGGTGTTTTAAAAAAGACACCCGTGACAAAGTTTGATCAATCTATAGATATAGATATACATTTAAACGTTGATTCGAAAAAGTCAGATCAGATGGTGCGCGGAACAGTGGTTCTGCCTGCGGGGACCGGTAAAAAGATGCGTGTGGCAGTATTTTGTAAAGGCGAGATAGAAAAAGAAGCAAAAGCAGCTGGTGCCGATTACGTTGGCGGGCAGGACTTAATCGATAAAGTTGCCGCAGGCTGGATGGATTTTGATGTAGCGGTTGCCAGCCCTGATATAATGAAAGAATTAAGCAAATTAGGCAAGATTTTAGGCCCGCGCGGACTAATGCCTTCTCCCAAGAGCGGCACTGTAACGAATAATGTAGCGCAGGCAATAAAAGAGATTAAGGGCGGGAAAATCGAGTTTAAGGTGGATAAACAGGGAGGGATGCATTCTGCAATAGGTAAGCTTTCTTTTTCAGAAAAAGATATTTATGAAAATGCCTCTAAGTTTATCGAAAGTTTAAATGCGGCAAGGCCCCAGTCGATAAAAGGAAAATTTGTTCAGTCTGCATCTATTTCTACGACAATGGGGCCGGGTTTAAAAATAGACATCTAATCCTACAAGGATAGGCCATCCTAATTCCTTTACCCACTAGGGTAGACTTTCTACTCCTTTGAAAGAAAGGTCTAAAGGATGGGCCTAATGCCATGGAAAGAATCGGGAAAGTTTACAGAAGCACCATAGAGAAAGATTTTAAAGAGAAGCTATCCTCAACAACAAATAGTTTATTTGTAGTCAAATACTCAGGCCTAAAGGCGCCGGAATTGGCGGAATTCAGGAATAATTTATCTCGCCTAAAAAGCAAGGTTTTTGTAGCTAAGAATTCATTAGTCAGGCGGGCCTTAAAAGAGGCGCAATTAGAGGATTTAATTAGCCTAGTAGAAGGGCAGGCGGCAGTAATTTTTGCTTATGATGACCCGCTCTCAATATGCAAGGCTATTTCCGCCTTTAGTAAGGGACATACAGCGCTGGAATTTGCCGGCGGCATTTTAGAAAAGCGCTTGGTTAATAAAAACGACCTCGCATCCTTGGTTAATATACCTTCAAAAGACGAGTTGCGGGCAAAGTTAGTTTTCTGCATGAAGGCAGGGATAAATAATTTTGTGTTTATTTTAAGCGGGATTTTAAGAAAGCCGCTAAATGTTTTAAATGCCATAAAGAATAAGAAAGAAGGTAAATGAAGCCATAACTTATGGAGCTGATAGAGTGACATAAGTTATTTGGCTGAATTTATCCCGAAGCCTGCGCAGTAAATTTCGAAGAAATTTACAAGCGTTTAGGCAAGGGGACAAATAATTAAGAAAAAAGGAGAACAGACATGGAAGCGAAATTAGAGCAGATAGTAAAATCAGTAGAAGAATTAACTGTCCTTGAGCTTGCTGATTTAGTAAAGGTGCTGGAGGATAAGTTCGGCGTAACAGCTGCCTCGCCAATGATGGCTGGTCCAATAGCGGCTGGGGCAGGTGCTGGCTCAGGCGCGGCCGCGGCAGCTGAAGAAAAGACTTCTTTTACGGTTGTCTTAGCTAATACCGGAGGGAATAAAATTGCGGTAATTAAAGAAGTGCGCGCTGCCACCAACTTAGGTTTAAAGGAAGCCAAAGACTTGGTAGATTCTGCCCCCAAGACAGTTAAGGAAAATATGCCGAAGAGCGAAGCCGAAGAACTAAAGAAAAAGTTAGAAGCAGCCGGCGCAACCGTAGAATTGAAATAAAGTAACCAGATACCAGTTGCCAGAAACTAGAAAAATTCTGGAAACTGGTTACTGGATTCTGATTTCTCCAGAGTGAAACGAAGGGAATATGGTTAAACGCAAAAATTTTGCCCGTATTAAAGAGGTATATGACCTGCCGAATCTGTTAGATATACAGACTGTCTCGTATATCAGCTTATTACAGGAAAATATTCCCGTAAAAGATAGGGAAAATGTAGGGCTAGAGGAAGTTTTTAATGAGGCTTTCCCCATTGAAAGCCATGATAAGAAGATACGGCTTGAATTTATAAGTTATTCTTTGGGCAGGCCTAAGTATAATATTTTAGAATGCAAAAAACGCGGCATGACTTACGCTGCAACTTTAAAGGTAAAGTTAAAATTAACTACGCCGGATGAACTCAAGGAACAAGAGGTTTATTTCGGCGAAATACCGTTAATGACTGAAACAGGCACCTTTATTATAAACGGAGATGAAAGAGTAATTGTCAGCCAGCTTCAGCGTTCTCCGGGTGTCTGTTTTGAAGAAGAGGTGCATCCGACGGGCAAAAAGATATTTTATGGCCGTATTATTCCTTACCGCGGTACCTGGCTTGAGTTTAAATACGATTTATCCGAGAGTATTCTTGCCTATGTAGACAGGAAAAGAAGTTTCCCCGCAACCCAGATTTTGCGTATTATGGGTTATGCATCCAATGAAGAGATTGTTAAGGCCTTTGGCAAGGAATACAACGAGATTTCAAATACTTTTAAGAAAGATTATACTAAAAACAAAGAAGAGGCCTTGATAGATTTTTACCGAAAAGTTAGGCCGGCTGAACCGGTAACTGTAGAATCTGCGGAAAACTTATTTTATCGTTTATTTTTTGATCCGAAGAGATATGACTTAGAAAGAGCCGGCAGGTTTATTTTAAACCGTAAGTTAAATCTCAATGTTCCAATAGAGCGAAGGACATTGGACATTAATAGCGTTATTGAGGTAATCAGGTATTTGATAAATTTAAATCAGGGTATAGGCAATATCGATGATATCGACCATCTTGGTTCCCGCCGCGTAAAAACCGTAGGTGAATTAGTGCAGAATCAGGTGCGTATTGGATTGGCGCGCTTAGAGCGTTCTATCCGGGAAAGATTATTAGTGCTGGGGAATTTTGATAATTTAATGGTGCACCACCTAATTAATTCTAAGCTTTTATCCAGCCAGATAAAAGATTTCTTTGGCAGAAGCCAGCTATCGCAGTTTATGGATCAGATTAACCCTTTAGCAGAGATGACCCATAAGAGGAGGCTGAGCGCTCTTGGCCCAGGAGGCCTTTCCCGAGAGCGGGCCGGTTTTGAAGTGCGCGATATCCATCCATCGCATTATGGCCGTGTTTGTCCGATAGAGACACCCGAAGGCCCGAATATCGGCCTTATTGCATCTTTAAGCTGTTTTGCGCGGATAAATGAGTTAGGCTTGCTTGAGACGCCGTATCGTAAAGTTGAAGACGGCCGCGTAACCCGTAAGATTGAGTATTTGACTGCCGACATAGAAGAAAATAAAGTTATTGCACAGGCTAATGCCGCTTTAGGCAGTGATGGCCATTTTTCAGATAAAGAAGTATCTTGCCGGTATAAAGGAGATTTTCCTAAGATGTCGCCGCATAAAATTGATTATATGGATGTTTCTCCTAAACAGCTGGTATCTGTAGCCGCCTCCTTAATTCCTTTCTTAGAGCATGATGATGCTAACCGCGCTTTGATGGGATCAAACATGCAGAGGCAGGCTGTTCCTTTAATGATTACCGAGTCCCCTTTAGTAGGCACCGGTATGGAAGAAAAAGTTGCGGCTGATTCCGGCACGGTAGTAAGAGCAAAGAAAGAAGGTAAAGTTAATGCAGTTGACGCTAATTCTATCAGCATAGGAAAAGACAAATATGTTTTAAATAAATTTATGCGCTCTAATGCCAATACCTGCATAAATCAGAAACCCATTGTTTCTTTAGGAGAGAGAGTAGTAGAGGGGCAGGTGATTGCCGACGGTCAAGCCACAGACAAAGGAGAATTGGCGTTAGGTAAAAATCTTCTTTGTGCTTTTATGTCTTGGCGAGGATATAATTTTGAAGATGCTATTTTAATCAGCGAAAGAATAGTTAAAGATGATGTCTTTACCTCTATACACATTGAGGAATTTGAGCTAGAAGCAAGAGAGACCCGCTTGGGTAATGAAGAAGTTACCCGGGATATACCTAATGTAGGTGAAGAGGCCTTAGCGAATTTAGACGAAGGCGGCATTATCAGTATTGGTGCGGAGGTTGAACCGGAAGATATTTTAGTAGGGAAAGTTACCCCTAAAACCGAGTCAGAGTTGTCTCCTGAGGAGCGTCTGCTTCGCGCTATTTTTGGAGAAAAAGCTCAGGATGTGCGGGATACGTCTTTAACAGTTCCGCCCGGCATTGAGGGAGTAGTGATTGATGTGCATGTTTTCCAGAGGAAAGAACGCGGCAGAAAAACCAAGGAAGAGAGAACAAAAGAGCTAAAGGCGATGAAAGAGATTAAAAGATTTTATGCTCAGGAAATAGAATATTTAGAGCAGGAAAAATTAGAAAAAATAGCGCAGGCCTTAAATATAGATAGGAAGAAAGCTATTAAAATAGATATAAATTCCAATGATACAGCTAAGCGAATAGCGCAAGTCTACGAGGGTCAGATTAAAGAGTTAATATCCGAAGAGGAGCAGGAGATTGAGAAAGTTAAGCGCGGTGATGAATTAACGCCGGGAGTCTTAAAGAAAGTAGTGGTTTATATTGCTACGAAGAGAAAGCTCGCGGCAGGAGACAAATTGGCGGGTAGGCATGGCAACAAAGGTGTGGTGGCGAGGATTATTCCTGAAGAAGATCTGCCGTTTTTACCCGATGGCAGGCCTATAGATATAGTTTTAAACCCGTTAGGTGTCCCCTCCCGTATGAATGTGGGGCAGATTTTAGAGACGCATTTAGGCTGGGCGGCGAAAGTTTTAGGCATTAAGGTGTGTGGTCCGGTATTCGACGGTGTTAGCGAGGCCGAGATAAGAGAAATGATGAGAAATGCTGGTCTTCCTGAAGGAGGCAAGATTAACTTGCGCGATGGGCATACTGGTGAATCTTTTGATCAAAAAGTCACCGTGGGTTTTATCTATATGATGAAGCTCATCCATTTAGTAGATGAGAAAATACACGCTCGCTCCATCGGGCCATATTCTTTAGTAACCCAACAGCCTTTAGGCGGAAAAGCCCAATTCGGCGGACAGCGCTTCGGCGAAATGGAAGTCTGGGCGCTTGAGGCGTATGGCGCCGCTTTTACTTTGCAGGAGATGCTGACGGTAAAAAGCGATGATGTTAAAGGCAGGACTAATATTTATGAGGCAATCGTAAAGGGAGAACAACGGCTGCATACGGGAATCCCTGAATCGTTCAATGTTTTGATTAAGGAACTGCAAGGGTTATGTTTAGACATTAAGACAGAAAAGGTAAAATAAGTGAAGACATAATTTACGTCTGCGTACGCAGACGTAAATTATAAGTCTGAACTTACCCCGCCGCATTCTTGCAGAATGCAAGAGGCGGGGTTAATTCGCGCAAATAACTTACTCACACTTCGTGTTCGTAAGTTATGCGCTCATTAAAATGATAGACGACGTTATTTCTTTTAATAGTATTTCTATAAAGATAGCTTCGCCGCAGACGATTAAGTCTTGGTCAAGAGGAGAAGTGAGGAAGGCTGAGACCATCAATTACAGAACGCTAAAGCCTGAGAAGGACGGTTTATTCTGTGAGAAGATTTTTGGCCCGGTGCGCGACTGGGAGTGCAATTGCGGTAAGTATAAAGGTATTAAACATAAAGGAACGGTCTGCGATAGATGCGGTGTTGAGATTACCAAATCGCAGGTTCGGCGTGAACGCATGGGCCATATCGAATTAGCTTGTGTCGTTACGCACATCTGGTTTTTTAAGGTTGTGCCCAGCCGTTTTACCGCTCTCTTAGATATGACTCTGCGTGATATAGAGAAAGTTATCTATTACGAAGAATACGTAGTGCTTGATCCCGGCGAATCTCCCTTAAAGAAAAAAGAATTGCTTTCCGAAGAAAAATACCGGGAGGCTCTGGAAAAATACGGTGCAACATTTCGCGCAAAAATCGGCGCAGAGGCAATCAGGGATTTGTTAAAAGAGGTAGATTTAAATGCCTTATCCCGTAAGGTTTCTAAAACGCTAGAAGAGAATAAAGACAGCGCTAGTGCCCTCAAGACCAGCAAGACCCTAAAAATTATTGAAGACCTTAAGAATTCCGGTAATAAGCCGGAATATATGATTGTTGAGGTGCTTCCGGTAATTCCGCCGGATTTAAGACCGCTAGTCCCGCTTGATGGCGGAAGGTTCGCCACCAGCGATTTAAATGATTTATACCGCCGAGTGATTAACCGCAATAACCGTTTAAAGAAATTAATCGAACTCAACGCCCCGGATATTATCATTAGGAATGAGAAGCGCATGCTGCAGGAGGCGGTAGATGCGCTTTTAGATAATGGAAGACATGGCAGACCTGTGCCGGGAGCAAATAATCGGCCGCTGAAATCTCTTTCCGATATGTTAAAAGGCAAACAGGGAAGGTTCCGCCAAAATTTATTAGGTAAACGCGTAGATTATTCGGGGCGTTCGGTAATTGTAGTCGGCCCGGAATTAGCTTTGCATCAGTGCGGCCTTCCCAAGCGAATGGCATTAGAATTGTTTGAACCGTTTATTATTAAGAAACTACGCGAAAAAGGGTTTGTGCATACGATAAAAGGCGCCCGACGTATGGTTGAGCGCGGCAAGATTGAAGTTTGGGATATTTTAGATGAAGTGATTAAGGACCATCCGGTGCTCCTAAACCGCGCGCCAACACTGCACCGCCTGAGTATTCAAGCCTTTTTTCCTGTGCTTATTGAAGGCAAAGCGATTAAGATACATCCTTTAGTCTGCACTGCTTTTAATGCCGATTTCGACGGCGACCAGATGGCAGTACACCTACCGCTTTCTTTAGAGAGCCAGGTGGAATGCCGCGTCCTCATGCTTTCCATAAATAATATATTTTCCCCTGCCGATGGACGCCCGATATTAACCCCTACCCAAGATATTATTTTAGGCATTGCATATTTAACTAAGGAAAAAGCTGGTTCGCTTGGTGAAGGTAAGATATTCTCAGAGCCACAAGAGGCGGTAATTGCTTATAATGATAAGGCAATAGATTTACACGCCAAAATCAAGGTAAGAATCCCTATCATTTTCGACATATCCGAGTACAAGGTGATTAAGGAAACAAAGCTAATTGAAACTACTGTGGGGCGGGTATTTTTTAATAACTGCCTGCCGGCTGAGTTTGGCTTTGTTAATGAGGCCTTAGTCAAGAAAAATGTAGGTGAAGTTGTTGCGGCCTGCTATAAACGGTTCGGCCACAGCCGCACGATAAAATTACTTGATGATTTAAAAAGACTGGGATTTGAATTTGCTACTATTTCCGGGCTCTCAATTTCCGTGGATGATTTAAAGATCCCTAAACAAAAGGATGAAGTATTAGCTGACGCTCGCGCAGAGGTGGCTAAGGTCGAAGATCAATATCGCAAAGGTGTCATTACTTACCGCGAACGTTACAATAAAATAATTGATATCTGGACGCATGCGACAGACCGCGTTTCCGATTTAGTATTTAAGGGAATGGATACTTTTAATCCGATATTTATGATGGCAGATTCTGGAGCGCGCGGCTCCCGCCTGCAGATTAGGCAATTGGCCGGTATGCGCGGCTTAATGGCTAAGCCGTCGGGTGAAATTATTGAAAGCCCGATCACAGCAAACTTTAGAGAAGGTTTGACTGTTTTGGAATATTTTATTTCAACGCACGGTGCGCGTAAGGGTTTGGCTGATACTGCACTTAAGACTGCCGACGCCGGTTACTTAACCCGTCGTCTCGTTGATGTGGCTCAAGAGGTGATTATCAACGAGTATGACTGTAGCACCTTAAACGGTATTACTATCAGCGCAATTATTGAAGGTGATGAAGTAGTGGTCAGCCTTAAGGACCGTATTATCGGAAGAATTGCTTTAGATAATATCGTGGATATTATAACTGACGAAGTCGTGGTGGAGGCAGGCGAGGAAATTACAGAAGAAAAAGCGGATATGATTGAGCGTTTAGGCATTGAAAAGATCCGCATCAGGAGCGTTTTAACCTGCGAAACACCTCGCGGCGTATGTATTAAATGTTACGGCCGGAATTTAGCTACCGGTAGGTTAGTTGAACCGGGCGAGGCAATTGGGATTATTGCTGCGCAGTCGATAGGAGAACCCGGAACACAGTTGACCATGAGAACTTTCCATATCGGAGGCACGGCCAGCCGCGTAGTTGAGCAGTCATACCTTAAAGCAAAGAATAAGGGTATCCTAAAATATCATAATTTAAAGACTGTAGATATGGGCAAGGAGTTCGTGGTTTTAAATAGAAACGGAGCAATCAGTATTAATGACGAGCAGGGCAGGGAATTTGAGCGCTATACTGTGCCTCAGGGCGCCTTTATTTATGTTGATAATGAAAAAACTGTTGTTAAAGATGCAATATTTATGCGCTGGGACCCATATACTATTCCTATTTTAACGGAAGTAGCCGGCATGGTTAAGTTTGAGGATGTTAAAGAAAATATTACTATGCGCAAGGAATTGAACCCCACTACCAAGTTAGTAGAGAGGGTAGTTGTTGAGCATAGAGCAGATTATCACCCGCAGATTATTATTTTGGATGAAAAAGAAGCGGTGGCCGGGATTTATCCTTTGCCGGCAGGGGCGCATATTTTGGTTGAAGACGGCGATAAGATTAAGGCCGGTCGGATGTTAGCGAAGATCCCGCGGGTGGTAGGTAAAACCAGAGATATTACCGGCGGCCTGCCGCGGGTGGCAGAATTATTTGAAGCCAGGCGCCCGAAAGACCCGGCAGTTATTTCGGAAATCGACGGTTTTGTAGAATTTGGCGAATCTAAAAAGGGCCAGCGTGTAATTGTAGTGAAAAGCCCTACAGGGATGACCAGGGAATATGCTATCCCGCATGGAAAACACCCCAACGTTTATAAGGGCGACCGCGTCGACGCAGGACAGCAGTTAACCGATGGGCCGGTGGTTCTGCAGGATATTTTAAGGGTCTGCGGCGATAAAGTTCTGCAGGAATATTTAGTTAATGAAGTGCAGGAAATTTACCGCTTACAAGGCGTGCGTATTAATGACAAGCATATTGAGTTGATCATTAGGCAGATGCTTAAAAAAGTACGTATTGATAACGCCGGCGATACCTCATTTTTAACCGGTCAACAAGTGGATAAATGGACATTCCGCGAACAAAATGAAAAGCTCAAGAAAAAGGGCGGCAAACCCGCATCTGCTACGCCTTTACTTTTAGGTATTACCAAGGCTTCGCTTAATACGGAAAGTTTTATTTCTGCGGCGAGTTTCCAAGAAACTACCAAGGTACTTACGGAGGCAGCTGCCGCAGGAAAACACGATGAACTATTTGGGCTAAAAGAAAACGTAATCGTCGGGCATCTGATCCCGGCGGGAACAAGTTTTCCTGAGCATCAAAATATCGAGCTCATAAAACGTTTACAACCAGAGCAAACAGTAGTTGCAGAGAATCTCGATGAGAAATTAACGTAAGGATTATAAGATGCCGACGATAGCGCAATTAATTAGGAAAGGTAGAATATTAAAGAAAAAGAAATCTAAGTCTCCGGCATTAAAAGGCTGTCCGCAAAGGCGCGGCGTATGTGTTCAGGTGAGAACCATGACTCCGAAAAAGCCCAATTCAGCGTTGCGAAAAATTGCCAGAGTCAGGCTTACTACAGGGATAGAAGTTACGGCTTATATCCCCGGCGAGGGACATAACCTGCAGGAGCATTCGATAGTTTTAGTCAGAGGCGGAAGAGTTAAGGATTTGCCGGGTGTACGTTATCATATTGTACGCGGAACACTAGATACCGCAGGGGTTGCTAACAGAAAACGAAGCCGTTCTAAGTACGGAGCAAAGGTAGGTAAGTGAGTGCACAATTTATGGGATCCGCCGTAGGCGGAGACATAAATTGTATGCACGAACTTACCCAGCACTAATTTGAAAAAACACTTTGAATCTACTAATAAAAGGGTAAATTTCATTAAAACCTATAAATATATAACTCCAACACTAATTACAAATTAGTGCTGGGTTAATTCGCAGACGGCCTTACGGCCTACGACTTAGCGTCGTTGTACTCCGCAAGTCGTCTGCTCATTAAAATGAGAAGAAGAGCGAGAAAAAAAAGAGAAATAACAGCGGATGCAAAGTTTAACAGTAAAATAGTGGCTAAATTCATAAATATACTTATGAAAAAAGGCAAGAAGTCTCTTGCCGAGAATATGGTCTATGATGCTTTGGAGAAATTGAAAGCCAAGACTAATGAACCGGATGCTTTAAAAATATTTTATAAGGCCTTGGATAATGTGCGCCCTCGCTTGGAGGTAAAGCCGCGCAGGGTTGGCGGTGCAACATACCAGGTGCCGCAAGAGGTAAAACAGGACAGAGGTGTTTCGATTGCGCTGCGCTGGCTCAGGGATTTTGCCCGCGCGCGTAAGGGAAAGCCGATGCTCGAGAAGTTAACAGAGGAGATTTTTGCCGCCTATAAAGGCGAAGGCTCTTGTATTAAGAAAAGAGATGATACGCATAAGATGGCTGAGGCAAACAAGGCCTTTGCCCACTTTAGGTGGTAAATGAAGCCATAACTTATGGAAGCCGTTAGGCTGACATAAGTTATTAGGCTGAATTTATCCCGCGGAGTATCGCAAAAATATCGCAGAGATTTTTGCGATAGTAAACGAAGCGGGATTGATAAGGAAATACAGGTCAAGATTTAGAGAGGTCATACTTGCCCAAATATCCGTTAGAAAAGATAAGAAACATTGGTATTATTGCCCATATCGATGCGGGCAAAACGACAACTACCGAACGTATTCTTTTTTATACTGGCAAGACGCATAAGCTCGGCGAAGTCCATGAAGGCACAGCGATAATGGATTGGATGGTGCAGGAGCAGGAAAGAGGTATTACGATTACAGCCGCCGCGACTACCTGTTTTTGGAGAGATTGCCGTTTTAATATAATTGATACACCGGGCCACGTGGACTTTACCGTAGAAGTAGAAAGGTCATTAAAGGTTTTAGACGGTGCCGTGGTAGTTTTTTGCGGCGTAGGGGGAGTTGAGCCGCAGTCAGAGACAGTCTGGCGCCAGGCGGATAGGTATAACGTCCCCCGCCTTGCTTACGTAAACAAAATGGATAGGACCGGCGCTGATTTTCCTAATGTGCTTGCGCAGATGCATGAACGCCTAGGCGCAAATGCCGCAGCCATTCAAATTCCTTACGGACAAGAAGAGGCATTTGCCGGCGTAATTGATTTAATCAGTCAAAAATTATGTTTTTATAAGGATGACACGGGTAAGACATACGAACTTTTAGATATCCCGGCTGATTATAAAGAGAAGGCAGAAAAGGCCAGAGAAGTGATGCTCGAGAAATTATCCGAAGCAGATGACGCAATTATGGAAAAATTCTTAAATAACCAGCCAATAAGCGCAGAAGAGATTCATAAATCCATACGCACGGCAGTGATCAAAGGGCATTTTGTGCCGGTATTATGCGGATCATCGTTTAGGAATAAAGGGGTCCAGCTGCTGTTAGATGCGGTCTGCGATTATCTTCCTTCGCCCAAGGATATCCCGGCGATTAAAGGTATGAATGAAAAAGGCGAGTACGAAGAGATATCTGTTTCTGAGAGTTCGCCTTTTTGCGCCTTGTGTTTTAAGGTAGCCACCGACCCCTATGTAGGGAAATTAAATTATATTCGTGTATATTCCGGTAAACTTACTTCCGGAGTTTATAGCTATAATTCTACCCGCCGCCTAAAAGAAAGAGTAGCCAAAATCGTACAGATGCATGCGAATAAGCAAGAGATAATTCAAGAGGTCTCTCTGGGCGATATTGCCGCTATAGTGGGGCTGCGCGATACAAAGACAGGGGATACTCTTTGTGAACAAGATGCGCCGATAATACTTGAGCCGATGAAGTTTCCTGAACCGGTTATTTCCCAGGCAATTGAGCCAAAGACAAAGGCGGATCAGGAAAAGCTTGCGATGGCCCTAAAGAAGTTAGAAGAGGAGGATCCATCTTTTCGTGTGACCTATGATTCTGAAACCGGAGAAAATATAATCTCTGGGATGGGGCAATTGCATTTGGATATAATCATCGATAGAATTTCCCGGGAGTTTAATGTTTCGGCAAATATCGGCAAACCCCAAGTTGCTTACAAAGAGACATTAACCAAGCAGGTCGCAAGCGTAGGAAAATTTATCCAGCAGTCAGGCGGGCGCGGCCAATACGGCCATGTAGTTCTTGAAATGTTTCCTAAAGAAGAAGGTTCTAAGAATGAAATCGAATTTATAGACAAAATTCGGGGAGGCTCAATTCCGCGGGAGTTTATCCCTGCCGTTAAAAAAGGGGTGTTAGCTGCGGCAAAGAATGGAGTCATAGCCGGCTATCCGGTAATTGATGTGGTGGTAACTTTGGTAGATGGCTCTTACCATGAGGTTGATTCTTCGGAATTGGCATTTCATATGGCTGCGGGCATTGCATTTTCTGAAGGAATGCGTAAGGGCAGCCCGATATTGCTTGAGCCGATAATGGATATAGAGGTAGTAGTACCGGAAGAATTTATGGGCACGGTAATCGGAGACTTAACTTCTAAGCGCGGTAAGATTATCGCCGTAGGCAAACGCGCCAAGTTAAGAGCGATTAGGGGTAATGTTCCCTTAGCTGAAATGTTTGGTTATGCCACAACTTTAAGGTCTATTACTCAAGGCAGAGGTTCTTCTACAATGGAGCCCTCCGCTTATGCAGAGGTGCCTTCACATATATCGCAAAAGATAGTAACTCAAGTATCGCCAACAAAACCAAGGGCTTAAGGGAAGGGCCTGAATAAACATCAGGCCAAATTAAGGAGGTGTTGAATGGCTAAAGAAAAATTTGTCAGAAGTAAGCCGCATGTAAATATTGGAACTATCGGGCACGTTGACCACGGCAAGACAACGTTGACTTCGGCGATAACTTTTGTGTTAAATAAAAAGGGCTATGCTGAGGCAAGGTCGTATGATTCTATTGATAATGCTCCGGAAGAGCGGGAAAGAGGCGTTACGATTAATATTTCGCACGTAGAGTATCAGACAGATGCCCGCCATTATGCGCATATTGACTGCCCGGGCCATGCTGACTATATTAAAAACATGATTACCGGTGCGGCACAAATGGATGGCGCAATCTTAGTAGTTTCTGCTGCAGACGGCCCGATGCCTCAGACAAGAGAGCATATTCTGCTTGCGCGCCAGGTTAATGTTCCGGCAATTGTTGTGTTTTTAAATAAAGTAGATATGGTGGATGACAAGGAATTAATTGATTTGGTTGAGATGGAAACAAGAGACCTCTTAATTAAATATAATTTTCCGGGGGATAAAACTCCGATTATTAAAGGCAGCGCTTTACAGGCTATGGGATGCGGATGCGCAAAAGATGATTGCCCAAAATGTAAACCCATTTCAGAGCTAATGAAGGCAGTTGATGAATTTATTCCTTTGCCAAAGCGTGAATTAGATAAGCCTTTCCTTATGGCTTGCGAAGATGTTTTCTCAATTGAAGGACGAGGAACAGTTGGAACAGGCAGGATTGAACGCGGTAAGGTAAAGTTAAATGATAACGTGGATATCGTCGGCCTTAAGCCGGAGATAGGCAAAACCGTAGTTACCGGCATTGAAATGTTCCGTAAACTGCTCGACGACGGGCAGGCCGGAGATAATGTGGGTTTACTTTTGCGCGGCGTAGAAAAGGGGCAACTAGAGAGAGGCATGGTATTGGCTGCTCCGGGTTCGATTACTCCGCATACTAAATTTAAGGCGCAAGTGTATATTCTTAGTAAAGAAGAAGGCGGAAGGCATACGCCTTTCTTTAGCGGTTATCGTCCGCAGTTTTATTTTAGGACTACGGATGTTACTGGTAATGTAAAACTACCTGCTGGCACAGAAATGGTTATGCCCGGAGATAATGTAGTTTTAGAGGTAGAATTAATAGTACCTATTGCTATGGAGAAAGAGTCAAGGTTTGCTATTCGTGAAGGCGGCCATACCGTAGGTGCTGGGGTAGTTAGCGAGATTATTGCCTAAGTTAAGACGGATTACGTGGCTCCTCGCCTAAACACCGCAAAAATCTCAGCGATATTTTTGCGGTAGGCTTCGGAGTCAATTCGCACAGTGATTTATGAGCGCTTCGCTCTATAAATCACGTGCTCATTGAATGCAAAAAATACGGATAAAACTAAAGGCATATGACCATAGGTTATTGGATCAGTCTATCCAGGAGATAGTTGAGACTGCGAAGCGTACGGGTGCCAGGGTTTCAGGCCCGGTACCTCTTCCGACGAAAAAAGAGGTATATACAGTCTTGCGTTCTCCGTTTATTGACAAAAAGTCTAGAGAACAATTCGGATTGTATACGCATATGCGCCTTGTGGAGTTGGTGGAACCAACAGCTAAAACCATTGATGCTCTGCGCAGGTTAAACCTGCCTGCGGGTGTAGCAGTGGAAATAAAGTAAAGCGAGGACATGACTTACGGAATCCGCCGTAGGCGGAGACGTAAGCCATAAGTCCGAACTTATCCTTGACATCTTTGATGTCAAGGATTAATTCCGACAGATAATTTACCTCAGGCATTTTGCCTTCCGTAAATTATGTCGTCATTAATATGATAGGTCTGTTAGGAAAAAAAATTGGGATGACTCATAAATTCAGCGAGGATGGTAAGTTTATCCCCGTCAGCGTCCTGGAAGCAGGGCCATGTTTTGTTTTGCAGTCTAAAGATAAGAGTTTACAGCTTGCTTTTGATAAGGTTAACCCTAGAAAGGTAACGCGTCCTTTGGCAGGATTATTTAAGAAAGCCGGCGTTGAACCGCATGCTTTTATTAAGGAGATCAAGGTGGATAATGCCAAGGACTATAAGCCCGGCCAGGAGCTAAAGGTAGATGTTTTCAAAGAAGGGGATTTTGTGGATGTCTCTGGTATTTCAATAGGTAAGGGTTTTTGCGGCGGTATGAAGCGCTGGCATTGGGCAGGCGGGCCGAAGACTCACGGTCATACTTCACATCGCAGGGTTGGTTCTATTGGTTCCAGCACATCTCCCGGCCGTGTCTTTAGAGGCCACCATATGCCGGGGCATATGGGTAATAGAGCAGTTACCACGCAGAATCTTAAAGTTATAAAAATTGATAGCACGAATAACCTTTTGGTGGTAAAAGGCGCGGTTAGCGGAGCGAAGAATGGTTATTTAATCATCCGGAAAGCAAAAAAGAAAAAATAGTCTCTAGTGTGTTGTTCTCTTGGGTGTAAATTCAGGGGTTAATTAATATGGGCGTACCAACAAAAAAACAAACCAAAGTGCAATCGAAAAACTCTAAGGCTAACGATTCTGCGCTTGAGTTTAAACTACCGGTTTATAACCTCGAAGGAAAACAGATAGAGGAAATGAAGTTAGAGAAGACTGTTTTTGACGGAGAGATAAATAAGAAAGTATTGTATCAAGCAATTGTCTCTTATCAGGCAAATATGCATTCAGGGAATGCTGCCACTAAAACCCGGGGAGAAGTTTCCGGAGGCGGGAAAAAACCTTGGAGGCAGAAGGGCACAGGCCGGGCAAGGGCGGGTTCAACACGTTCTCCGTTATGGAAACATGGCGGCGTAGTATTTGGGCCGCATCCCAGAGAAAGAGGCTACTCTCTGCCAAGCAGGATAAAACTACTTGCTTTAAAATCAAGCCTTAATGCAAAACTGAATAAAGAAAATATACTTTTAATTGATGATTTTAGCCCTAGCCGCTATAAGACCAAAGAGATAGCGCAAATTTTAATGAAGTTGCCTAATTTAAACGATGGGGCAAAATTAAAAGAGCGGACATTGGGTATCCTCTCGGTGGCAGAGGAGATTTTAAGATGTATGCGTAATATTTATAATTTAGAGATTGTTAGGCCGTCTGATGTCACTGCCTATGATATTTTAAAGGCCAAAAAGATAATACTTAGCAAAAATAGTATTAAGGAAATTGCCAAACGGATAAGTGGAAGCAAATCTTAAGATAGAAGCTAAAAGTTAAAGATGGATAATTACGATATAGTTAAAACATTAATCCGCACCGAAAAAGCTACTCTTTTATATGAGCCGAATGCAAAATACGCTTTTTGGGTAAATAGGGTTGCCAATAAATTGCAGATAAAAAAAGCTGTGGAGCAGATTTATAAGGTGAAGGTTGACAGAGTAAATACGCATATACTAAAAGGCAAGGCCAAAAGAATACGTTATCAGCTGGGTTATACTTCTGATTGGAAAGAGGCGATAGTTACTTTAAAAGAAGGAAACAAGATAGAGACGACTTAAAATGGGCATAAAAAAATATAATCCAACATCGCCGAGCATGCGTTTTATCACGCGTTCGGATTTTGCAGAAATTACTAAAGATAGGCCGGAAAAATCTTTGCTTAGGCCGCTAAAAAAGACCGGCGGCAGGAATTGTTATGGCCGTATTACTGCCAGATTCATCGGCGGCGGGCATAAAAGAATGTACCGCGTTATTGACTTTAAACGTGATAAGAAAAACGCAGCAGGCAAGGTAATCGCTATCGAGTATGACCCTAACCGTTCAAGCCGTATTGCGCTTTTAGAATACCCAGATAAAGAAAGGCGTTATATCATCGCACCATTAGAGTTAAAAATTGGAGATGAGGTTGCCAGCGGTGAAAGCCTTGATATAGAGGTTAAGCTGGGAAATTGCCTGCCTTTGGCAAATATTCCTACGGGAACATTGATACACAACATTGAACTTATAAAAGGCCAAGGCGGAAAAATTGTCAGAAGCGCGGGCAGTTGCGCGCATATTATGGCGAAAGAAAATAATTTCGCCCACGTAAAGCTTCCTTCGGGAGAAGTCAGATTAATAAAGTTGGATTGTCGCGCTACTATCGGGCAAATCGGCAATGTTGACCATGATGCAATTTCTTTGGGTAAGGCTGGCAGGTCTAATTGGCTGGGTAGAAAACCGCACACGCGCGGCTTGGCAATGAATCCTGTTGACCATCCGCACGGCGGGGGTGAGGGAAAATCCGGCCAGGGAAATCCGCATCCGGTTACGCCTTGGGGTAAACCCACAAAAGGATTTAAGACGAGGAAGAAAGTTAAATATTCAGATAAGTATATTGTTAAAAGGATAAACTAATATGGCACGCTCAGTTAAAAAAGGCCCATTTGTAGATGAAAGATTGTTAGAAAAGATAGAGAGGGCGGCTAAATCCGGTTCTCGGCAGCCGATAAAAACTTGGTCGCGCAGATCAACTATTACTCCCGATTTTGTAGGCTGGACATTCGCAGTACATGATGGACGCAAACATATCCCTGTATTTATTACCGAGAGTATGGTGGGCCATAAGTTAGGTGAGTTTGCCCCTTCAAGAATATTCAGGAAACACGGCGGCGTAAAAGCTAAGAAAGCAGTAGAGAAGACATGATAGCTAAGGCGGAAAATAAATTTATTAGGCTTGCTCCGCGTAAGGTAAGAGAAGTCATAAATCTTATCCGCGGTGAGGATACTAGAAAGGCACAGGCCTTGCTTTGTAATTTAAATCGGCGGCCTGTGGCAACAGTACAAAAGACGCTGACGTCCGCTATTGCCAATGCGAAGAGCAAGGGCATAGAAGAAGGACAGTTATATATTTCCCGTATTACTGCTGATGAGGGGCCGATGTGGAAAAGATTCAGGGCTGCGAGTTTCGGCAGGGCAACAGAAATATTCAGAAGAACCACGCATTTGAGAATAGAACTGGATTTAAAAGGTAAATAAAAGTCCCTCGCCTAAGCGCTTGTCCCGAAATTTCGGGACTACGCAGGCTTCGGGATTAATTCCCCCCGTTGATTCGTTTTGCATTCGTAAAGCGAATCAAAACGGCGGGGGTCATTAAGGAGAAAAGGTGGGGCAAAAAGTCAGTCCGTTACTATTAAGAATAGGTTTTATAAAAAATTGGAGCAGCCTGTGGTTTGCCAACCGGCAGGATTACGCTAAATTTATCGCCGAAGACGCAAAAATTCGCACATATATTAAAGAAAAATTCCGCCAGGCGTCAATATCAAAGATTGTAATTGAAAGAGTAGGGGTAGCGCGGGTTAAGATTTATACGGCGCGCCCAGGTGTAATTATTGGCAGGCACGGCGCAGATATTGATAGATTAAAGGCAGACTTAGGTAAGCTTATTAACAAAGAATTAATAATTGATATTATAGAAGTAAAGAATCCAGCATTAGATGCCCAGATTGTTGCGCAAAATATTGCTTTTCAATTAGAGAAGAGAGTAGCTTATAGAAGGGCAATAAAAAGGTCGATTGAGCAGGCAATGAGCGCTGGAGCAAAAGGGATAAAGATTTCTTGCGGCGGCCGCTTAGCAGGCGCAGAAATATCTCGGACAGAGAAATACAAAGAAGGCAAAATTCCTTTGCAGACATTCAGGGCAGATATTGATTATGGTTTTGCCGAGGCATTGACTACTTATGGGCTTATCGGTATAAAAACATGGATTTATAAAGGCGATGTTATTGATAAGAAAAGAGCTACTTTAGGAAGTAGCGGACCAGAAGCCGTTAAGTCCAACTGAAGTTAAACTTTGAGGTATAGTTATGGCTTTAATGCCTAAAAGAGTAAAGTATAGAAAAACCCAGCGGGGTAAAATGCGAGGCGTGGCCTTGCGCGGAAGCAACGTTAATTTCGGGGAGTTTGGATTAAAGGCGCTTGCAAACAGTTGGATAAAAAGTATTCATATTGAAGCGGTACGGGTAATTATTGCCAGACAGCTTCACCGCGGGGGTAAGCTTTGGATAAGAATTTTTCCGCATAAATCTGTAACTAAGAAACCTGCGGAAACCCGTCAAGGAAAAGGCAAGGGTGATTTAGATCATTGGGTGGCGGTAGTGAAACGTGGCCAGGTATTGTTTGAGTTAGGCGGTATCCCCGAGGAGGCAGCACGGCAAGCATTTAGGCTTGCCGCATTCAAACTGCCTATCAGGACGAAGTTTGTAAAACGCGCGCATGCATATTAATACTGACACCTCGCGCTAATCGGAATTGCGCGAGTGTTGTCTATCTGACAAAATGAACCCCGCCCTTCCTAAAGGGTTGGGGATAAGTATTTGAAAGGAAGAGCGGGGTGAAAAAAGAGAATTTTACTAATTTAAGCATAGACGAACTAACTCATAAGCGGCAAACTCTAAAACAGGAATTGTATAATTTAACTTATCAACGTAAATCCGGCCGGGTAGATAAGCCAAACTTATTTTCTAAGCATAGAAAAGATATTGCGAGAATTGAAACGCAATTAACCAGATTAAGAAAGGTTGAGAATGACGCAAGTAAGTAATATAAGAAAAGAAAGAATTGCCGTAGTATTGAGCAATAAAATGCAAAAGACTATTATCGTAAGGGTGGAGCGGGCAAGCCGCCATCCGGTTTATGGTAAGGTAGTAAAAAAAGCTAGTAAATTTAAAGTTCATGATGAGAAAAATATTGCAAAAATCGGCGATAGGGTAAGAATTAGAGAGACTCGGCCGCTTTCTAAGGAGAAACGCTGGAAGTTAATAGAAGTCTTAAAATAATGGAACTCACTCCTTGCCTAATCACCGCAAAAATCTCTTTGATATTTTTGCGGTAGGCTTCGGAGTTAATTCGCACCTATAAGTTACGTCGCTAACGCTCCGTAACTTATGTGCTCATTAAAATGATACAGGTTAGAAGCATATTAGACGTGGCAGATAACACCGGAGCAAAGAAGGCCTCTTATATAAATGTTTTAGGGAGAAAAAATCAGCTTACTGCATGTATTGGCGATGTTGTAGTAGTGAATATCAAGGAGTCTAGCCCCGATGCATCAGTGAAAAAAGGTGAAGTCAGTAAAGCAGTGGTGGTTAGGACAAAGGCACCTATTCGTAGAAGCGATGGTTCAGTGCTAAGGTTTGACCGTAATGCCGTAGTGCTTATCGATAATCAGCTAAATCCTAAAGGTAGCCGTGTTTTTGGGCCAGTAGCAAGGGAATTACGCGATAAGAATTTTATGAAAATAATTTCCCTTGCACCGGAGGTTGTGTAGTGCACTGTCAAATTAATTTTTGATAAACAGCGCACAGAGCAATTGAACAATAGACAATAGAACAATAGACAAACAAAAGCTCAATTGCGGTCTATTTTCGATTGTTCTATTGTTCAAAAAGGCATTCAACCGATAAGAACTAAATAACAGGATAGTAGTATGTTAAAAATAAGAAAAGGCGATACAGTATTTGTAATAGCTGGTAAAGATAAAGGAAAAACCGGCAAGGTGATTAGGGTTTTCTTAAAACAAAGCCGTGCTTTAGTAGAAGGTATTAATCGCGTGAAGAAAGCAATGCGCAGAACGAGCCAAGACCAAAAAGGCGGAATTATCGAACTAGAGCTGCCTATACATATTTCTAATTTAGAAGTTTTCTGTAAAACTTGTGGTAAGCCTGCGCGCGTCGGAATAAAGATGCAGGAGAATTTGGCTGTGGCAAAAAAGGCCAAGAGTAAAGTAAGATTTTGCAAACGCTGTAAAGAGGTTGTGTAATCCCACAGGGATAGACCTTACTAATTCCTTTGAAGGAAGGGTCTTATGGAAAAGAAAAAAACACCTAGACTTAAAGAAAAATACATTAACGAAATAATACCGGCAATGATGAAGGAATTTGGGTATAAAAATAAGATGCAGGTGCCGCGCCTGGTAAAAATTGTAGTTAATATGGGTGTAGGCGAGGCAATAACTGACATTAAAATTATGGATAAGGCGCAAGAGGAATTAGCAGCTATTACGGGACAGCATCCGGTGCTCTGCCGGGCGAAGAAGGCAATCTCTAATTTTAAAATAAGAGAAGGCCAGCCTATAGGCTGTAAAGTAACCTTGAGGCGTAATATTATGTATGAGTTTCTGGATAGGTTTATGAATATAGCATTGCCCCGCATTAGGGATTTTAGAGGAGTATCGAATAAATCGTTTGATGAAAATGGCAGTTATAATTTGGGAATAAGAGAGCAGACTATTTTTCCCGAGATTGAATATGATAGAATCCCGCGCCTGCAGGGAATGAATATTACTATTATTAGTAATAGCAAAACCGTAAAGGAATCTTTGGGTTTTCTTAGGCTGTTAGGCATGCCGTTTCAACAATAACAAATATGGCAAAAAAATCACAGATTGCAAGATGTAAAAGGACAGCGAAGTTTGGCTCAAGGAAATATAATCGTTGTCCCATATGCGGTAGGTCAGGCGGATATCTGCGTAGGTTTCAGCTCTGCAGGATTTGTTTTAGAGAATTGGCATGGCGCGGGGAAATCCCAGGTGTAAAAAAAGCAAGTTGGTAGTGCGCTGTCTATTAAGAATTTATTTGACAGCGCACAGAGCAATTGAGCAATAGACAATAGATAATAGACAAGCGAAAATTCAATTGCGTTCTATTTTCTCTTGTTCAAAAACTCATTTAACAGCACGATGGTATATAAGGAAGAGCTAAAATGAACTGTACATATCTTATTGCTGATGTTTTAACGATGATGCGTAATGCAAATCGCGCAGGCAAGGAAAAGGTTGATGTTCCTGCCTCCAAAGTAGTCAAAGCAATACTAACTCTTCTTAAGAGAGAGGGTTATATAGAGGGTTTTAAGCCTTTAGAAGAGACAGATGCCAAGGGTTTTAGGGTATATTTTAAGTTTGATAAAAGTACACCGGTGATTAGCGGCTTAAAGTGTATATCTAAGCCTTCGTTACGCGTTTACTCTGGACAGTCTAAGGTGCCTAAGGTTTTAAGAGGGCAGGGGATAGCGATAATTTCTACATCTAAAGGTTTACTAACCGATAAAGAGGCCCGCGATTTAAAGATTGGCGGAGAAGTAATTTGCTATGTGTGGTGATAGATGTCTAGAATAGGCAAGAAACCAATTGTAATTTTAGAAAAAGTAAAAGTAGAAGTTAAAGATATGATAGTTTCTGTGGAAGGGCCGAAAGGGAAACTAACCTATAAAATTCCTGCCGCAATAACTGTAGCGATTAGCGATGGTAAGGTTAATGTAGCCAGATGTAACGATACTAAAGCGGCAAAATCTTTACACGGCCTAACGCGCGCTTTGATTGCGAATATGATTAAAGGCGTTAGTTCCGGTTATAGTAAAGAGCTGGAAATTGTAGGAGTAGGTTATCGCTCAGAGATGAAGGGGAAAGACTTAGTGATGCAGTTAGGTTTTACTCACCCGGTGAATTACCCTCAGCCTGATGATATAAAAATAGAAGTAGTAAAGCAGACAAAAATTATCATACAAGGGTTGGATAAGTGCCGCGTGGGCCAAGTTGCAGCAGAGATCCGTAAAATACGCCCGCCTGAGCCTTATAAAGGCACAGGCATAAAGTATAAAGACGAACATATCCGCAGGAAGCTGGGCAAGGCTGCAGCCACAAAATAAGTAGAGCCATGAAAAAAAGATTAGATTTAGCCAGAGTTGCTCGTCATGACAGAATCAGGAAGCGGCTTTCCGGCACAGCACAGCGTCCGCGATTAAGTGTGTATCGCAGTCTCAAAAATACTTATGCACAGATTATTGATGACGTCTCAAACCGTACGCTTTTATCTTTATCTACGCAGGATAAAGAGATGAAGAAGTCTTATGCTTATGGGGGCAATGTAAAGGCAGCGGGATTATTAGGGGAAGTTTTAGCAAAAAAAGCAAAGGAAAATGGTATAAGCAAAGTTGTCTTTGACAGGGGCGGATATCTCTACCACGGCAGGGTTCGCGCCTTAGCAGAAGGAGCAAGAAAGGCAGGCTTGGAATTTTAATATGTTAAATACTATTACCTTAGAAGAGGGAAAAGAACTAGTAGAAAAAATTGTCAGCATTAACCGCGTGGCTAAGGTCACTAAGGGCGGCAAGAAGATTTGCTTTAGTGTGCTTGCGGTTGTGGGAGATACTAAGGGCAGGGTAGGGACAGCGTTAGGTAAGGCTAACGAAGTGCCGAATGCTATAAGAAAAGCGATAACTCACGCCAAAAAATCCATGGTTCGCGTTAAGTTAAGCGGCACAACCATACCTCATGAGGTGATGGGGCATTTTGGAGCGGCAAAAGTGTTGCTTAAACCCGCGGCCGAAGGAACCGGCGTTATTGCCGCAGGTTCTGTCAGGGCTGTTTGTGAATGTGCCGGTATAAAAGACATCTTAACCAAATGCCTTAAGTCAAATAATCCGATAAACACAGTCAGGGCTACATTGGATGGTTTTGCTAAATTAAAATTGAGAATAAATACCGATTTAACAGTCAAGAATGAATCAAAAAGCGGTGAATCTAATCAGGCGTCCATCGATTCAGCTCAAGAGGGAACTTAACTAAAATGTATCTTACTGAGATAGAGCGGCCGCATGGTGCGAAGAAACGACGCAAAATTGTTGGCCGCGGCGAAAGTTCTGGCCATGGTAAAACTTCGACGCGGGGAACTAAAGGGCAGAGGGCACGTTCAGGCAGGGGCCCTATTTTAGGTTTTGAAGGGGGCCAGACACCCTTAATCCGAAGAATACCAAAACGCGGATTCCATCATAGCCCAAAACAGGCATTTCAGATAGTCAATATTGGCAGCTTGGCTAAACTTAAGACGGATACGCCGATTAACCCGGAATTGCTTCAGACCAGAGGTTTGATAAAAAATAAAAATAAGCCAGTTAAGATATTAGGCGAAGGAAAAGTAAGCGTTTCTCTGCTGGTAAAAGCGCATGCATTCTCTAAAGGCGCAAAAAACGCAATTGAGAAAGCAGGCGGGAAGGTAGAATGCTTAGAGCCTTAGCTAATTCTTTTAAGATTCCTGATCTAAAAAGAAAGATTTTAGTAACCTTAGGCTTATTAGTAGTGTATAGATTAGGCTGTTTTATCCCTACACCGGGTATAGATAGCCAGGCCTTAGCAGAATTTTTTAATAGGATCTCCCGTACGCAGGGAGGAACGCTCTTTGGCATAATGAATATGTTTTCCGGCGGTGCAATGGAGAAGCTGACCATATTTGCCTTGGGGATTATGCCTTATATATCGAGCTCGATTATCTTACAGCTCTTAACTGCGGTAATACCGGCGCTGGAGAAGTTGGCTAAAGAAGGAAAAGCCGGGCACGAGAAGATTAATCAGTATACTAGGATAGGCACGGTAATTCTTGCGGTAATACAGTCTTATTTTATCGCCTTATGGCTGGAAAGTCCGGCGCGTTTCGGGGGTTTGAGCATAGTGCTATTTCCCGGCTGGAAGTTTAGGCTACTTACGGTATTTACGCTTACCGCAGGCACAATTTTTATTATGTGGCTGGGAGAGCAGATTCAGGAAAGAGGTATCGGTAATGGCATATCTTTAGTGATTACGGCGGGTATTATTTCTCGAATTCCTACGGCAGCAAACCAGTTATGGGAGCTGGTGTCGCCTTTTAAACCTCAGAGCCGTCTACTTTCGCCTTTTACGCTTTTGGTTATGGCGGTGTTATTGGCGGGGGTTATTTTTGCGGTAACCACTATTACTCAGGCACAGCGTAAGATTCCGGTACAGTATGCCAGGCGTGTGGTGGGTAGGAAAATTTACGGCGGGCAAAGCACTTATATACCGTTAAAGGTGGATCAATCGGGGGTAATTGCGATTATTTTTGCCCAGTCGATAATCCTTTTTCCAGCAACCATCGCGGCATTTATTCCAAATCCGGCTTTTCAGCGTTTGGCAGGAAATTTAATGCGCGGACATTTGCTCTATACAGTTATCTATGCGCTTTTGATAATATTTTTCTGTTATTTTTATACGGCAATAGTTTTTAACCCCATAGATATATCCGAGAATATGAAAAAATACGGCGGTTTTGTACCGGGGGTGCGGCCCGGAGCACCGACAGCCGATTTTTTAGATTTCATAATGACGCGGATAACGCTGGCAGGAGCTTTATTTATTGCGCTTATCGCTATCTTTCCGGATATGATAATGGCCTGGCTTAAAATCCCTTATCTCGTCGCTTCATTTTTTGGCGGCACAGGAATCCTGATTGTGGTGGGCGTGATGTTAGATACAATAAGGCAGATTGAGTCCAATCTAATTATGCATAATTACGAAGGTTTTATGAAGTCAGGCCGTATCAGAGGCAGGCGTTAATATATATGCGGATTATTTTATTGGGGCCTCCGGGTGCCGGCAAGGGCACACAGGCAAAGCTGCTTAAAGAGAATTTTAATCTGGCGCATATTTCTACCGGGGATTTATTACGCAAGGCCGTAGCAGATAATACAATTATAGGAAAGACTGTAAAAAGTTATATGGATAAGGGCAATCTTGTTCCGGATAATTTAGTGATAGAGTTGTTAAAGGAACGCTTATCTCTCCAAGATATAAACTGCGGCTTTATCCTCGATGGTTTCCCCCGCAACGTTGCCCAGGCTCAAGTTTTAGATAAGGTTTTTAGAGATAGGAACCTGAATATAGATTATGTTATTTATTTAAAGGCTGATGCGCCGGTGATAATTCAGCGGCTTTCTGGCCGGCGCGTATGCTCAAAGTGCCAGGCAAATTTTCATATTACTAATATGCCGCCCAAAAAAGAGGGCATATGCGATAACTGCGGGAGTCACCTTTATCAACGTAATGATGATAAAGTCGAAGCGATAAAAAACAGGCTTAAGGTTTATTTAAAAGAAACAGCGAGTTTAATTGGTTATTATCTTAAGCAGAATAAATTGTTTGAAATGGACGCTAATTTTCCAGCGCCGCTTGTATTTGAAAAAATAAAAAACGTTTTTTCTAATCCTACAAGGATAGTCCTTCCTGATCCTTAAAAGGAAGGGACTAAATAGATGGTAGCAATGCGGACCGAAGAAGAGATTGCCCAAATCAGGCATGCCGGTCATATCTTGGCAAGGGTATTTGCGAAGCTCAAGAATAAGATAATCTGCGGCATTAGCACACAGGAGCTCGATGACTATATCAAATCTTTGGTTGAAGAGCATGGCGGTCTTTGCGCATTCTTAGGTTATCGCGCGTATCCTGCAAATAGTTGTATCTCGCTAAATGAGGAAGTGGTTCACGGTATCCCCTCTTTAAAAAAGCTCTTAAAAGTTGGCGATATTGTCAGCGTTGATATAGGAGTAAAGTTTGGCAGTTGGTTTGCAGATGCAGCGGTTAGTTATCCGGTAGGTAACATAGAGACGAGCCGCAAAAAACTGATTGATGTAACTAAGAAAGCCTTAGATTTAGGGATAAGAGAGGCCTACGCCGGTAATTTTTTATCCAATATTTCTTATAGTATCCAGCGTTATGCGGAGTCTTTTGGTTTTTCGGTGGTACGCGATTTAGCAGGCCATGGCATAGGTAAAAATATTCATGAGGAGCCCGAGATCCCCAATTACGGAAGGCTCGATTGCGGTATCACGCTAAAAAAGGGGATGGTTTTGGCAATTGAACCTATGGTGAATATGGGCGGTTGGGAGGTAGAGGTATTACCCGACGGATGGACGGTAGTAACAAAAGACAGGCTTCCTTCTGCGCATTTCGAGCATACAATCGCCATTACGGATAATGGGCCGGAGATTTTAACACGGCTATAAAAGGCATAATGAAAGAAGAATCAATAGAGGTTGAGGGGACAATAAAGGAATCTTTGCCTAATGCGATGTTTCGAGTTGAATTAGATAATAAACATATGGTGCTGGCGCATGTTTCTGGAAAAATAAGGATGCATTTTATAAGAATTCTTCCCGGTGATAGGGTAAAATTAGAGCTTTCTCCTTATGATTTAAGCCGGGGCCGTATAATTTATAGGACTAAATAAACCCCGTTAGAGATAACGGGAAAGGTATTTACAGGGAGTTAATTAATTTATTGAAACAGGAGTTTTTAATTGTATTAGTGCCAGATAGACGGTCGTCTAAAGACGACCTATCTCTAACGGGGTAAAATGAAAGTAAAAGCTTCAGTAAAAAGAATCTGTGCAAAATGCAAGATTGTTAGGCGGCAGAGAAATATTTATGTTATCTGTTCAAACCCCAAACATAAGCAGAGACAGGGATAAGGAGGAGAAGTGCCGAGGATTTTAGGTATAGATATACCCAAAGAAAAAAGAATAGAGATTTCACTTTGTTATCTCTATGGAATAGGCAGGGCTTTATCCAATAAGATTCTTCAAGAGGTAGGTGTTGACCCTAATAAGAGGGCAAAAAACCTTACCGAAGAGGAAGTTTCCAAGATAACAGCGGCTATCCAAAAAGGATATAAAGTAGAGGGAGATTTACGCAGGGATATTTCGCAGAATATAAAGAGGCTGATGGATATTGGTTCATACCGCGGCTTGCGTCATAAAAAAGGCCTGCCGGTACGGGGTCAGCGTACACGTACAAACGCCCGCACCCGCAAAGGCCCGAAGCGTAATGTGGGTATCATGAGAGCTAAGGAAGTTAGCGTGCCCAAACCAGCGGCACCTGCTAAAAAAGTATAGGAGTAGTTATTATGGAAGCACAGCCACAACAGCAAGAAGTTGCAAAGGTAAAATCAGTAAAGAAAAAGAAAAAGGCGATTAATGTAACGAGCGGCATTGCCCATATATTAGCTTCTTTTAATAATACCATAGTTACCATTACCGACAGGCAAGGCAATGTTCTTACTTGGTCTGCTCCCGGGTCGGTAGGCTTTAGCGGTTCAAAAAAATCTACTCCTTTTGCAGCGCAGATGGCGGCGTCCGATGCGGCTAAGAAAGCTAAGGATTTAGGGATCAAAGAGTTAGATGTTTATGTAAAAGGTCCGGGATCAGGGAGAGAATCTGCTATTAGGGCTTTGCAGGCAGCAGGAATTACCATAAAGTTGATAAAAGATGTTACCCCTATTCCTCATAATGGTTGCCGCGCGCAGAAGAAAAGAAGGGTGTAAATGACGACATCCCGACATATTGTCGGGGTCATTGAGGGAGGTCTACTTAATGTCCAAAGATAGTAACGCTTCTTGCAGGCTTTGCCGCAGAGAGGGAATGAAATTATTTTTGAAGGGGCTGCGTTGTATAGGCGATAAATGTGCTTTTATCCGCCGCAGTTTTGCTCCGGGTAAGCATGGTAAAATGCCTTCCAAGCTGTCGAACTATGGCTTACAATTAAGGGAAAAACAGAAGGTGAAAAGGATGTATGGTTTGAGAGAGCGGCAATTCAGGCGTTATTTTAATATTGCCGCGCGTATTAAGGGAGTAACCGGTAAAATCCTAATTCAATTATTAGAAAGAAGATTGGATAACGTTATCTTTAGAGCCGGTTTTGCCGTATCCCATAATCAGGCGCGTTTCATTGTCAATCACGGGCATATCTATGTAAACAACCGCAGAGTAAATATTCCTTCTTATTTAGTCAAAGCTGGCGATATAATTGAAGTAAGGGGGAAGGAAACTTTATTAAAGAATATAAGAGAGACTTTACAAGTAATTAAAGATTGGCCGAAAGTTTCCTGGATTAACGTGGATAATGTTAATCTAAAAGCAAAGGTATTGCGGCTTCCGGAAAAAGAAGATTTACACTTGCCTGTGCAGGAACAATTGATAGTGGAGTTATATTCTAAGTAATAATATTAATTGAAACTTGTTCCGCCTCAAACCCCGCAAAATGCGGGGCGGCGGAATTAATTCGCACTTATAAGTTACATCATTTCATTCTGTAACTTATGTGCTCATTAAGGAGCGAGGGAAAATGGGGATAAAATGGAAAGATTTTCAGATGCCTAAACGGTTGGAATGCGATGAATCTACTTATGCGCCTAATTACGGTAGATTTATTGCGGAACCGTTTGAGCGCGGTTATGGCGTAACCTTGGGAAATTCTTTAAGGCGTGTGCTTCTTTCATCAATAGAAGGCAGTGCGGTTACTTCGGTTAAGATAGAGGGCGTATCGCACGAGTTTTCGACGATTTCTGGCGTTTCGGAAGATGTGACTGATATAATTTTGAATATAAAACAATTAGTTATTCGTTCCTACGCCAAGACTCCCAAGGCCATTTCTATAAAAGCGGATAAAAAAGGAGAAATTAAGGCAGGGGACATCGTTACCGATGAGACTATAGAGATTCTGAATCCTGACTTACATATCGCTACCCTTTGCGAAAATACCAAATTTAATCTGGAGATGGAAGTAGGCCGCGGACGTGGATACGTCACATCTGAAGCAAATAAAAAGGATAGCCAAGGTATAGGCGTAATTGCTATTGATTCAATATTTGCCCCAGTGCGTAATGTTAATTTCTATGTAGAAAGTACGCGTGTAGGACAAAAGACAGATTATGATAAGTTAATAGTAGAAATAACCACAAATGGAAGCATCAGTCCTAAGGATGCGCTTCTCTATGCCTCCAATATTTTACAGCGGCATTTAGATGTCTTTGTTAACTTTGGACAGCTCCCCGAGGAAGAAGAGGAAGAGGCTTTAAACCCCGAAGAAGAGGCTTTATATGAAAAACTCAAACTTCCTATATCAGAACTTGAACTTTCTGTGCGCAGCTCTAATTGCCTAAAAGAAACAAATATCAGGACAATCGGAGATTTAGTAAAGAGGACAGAGGCGGATTTGTTGGGCCTGCGTAACTTCGGGAAAAAATCGCTTACCGAAATCAAAGAACTGATTGCTTCTTTGGGATTATCTTTAGGGATGGATGTGGATTTAAAGAAAATAAAGAAAGAAAAATAAATGACGACATAACTTACGACGCTGATAAAGCGGAGTAAGTTATGAGTCGGAATTTACCCCCGTTGCTTCGCTTTGCGAAGCAAAGCGACGGGGGTATTGAAGGATAAAGAATGCGTCATAAGGTAAATAAATCAAGACTGTCTCTTTCCAAAAGCCAGAGGAAAGCATTAATGAGAGCTTTAGCTCGCTCCGTAATAATAAATGGGAGGATTAAAACTACGAGAGAGCGGGCGAAGAATGCTAAACCCTTAGTTGAGCATCTAATTTCTTTAGGCAAAGATGGCAGCCTGTCTGCAAAAAGAGAAGCTTATAGGATATTACAGGATCATTCTTTGGTTTCAAAGTTGTTTAAGGAAATCGCCATCAAATTTAAAGATAGAGCCGGCGGCTATAGCCGTATTCTTCTTTTTGGCAGGCGCAGGGGGGATGGTACGGAAATGGCTTTATTTGAATTATCCGAGCTCATCAAGGAAAAAAAGCCGGATTCAGTTAAGAAGGAAAAAGAAAAAGCTAAGCCTATAGAAGAAAAATTCCATAAAATGCATCCTAAGAAGCCGCTTGAAGTTAAGGAAAAAGAAGAGTTAATGCCATTACCTAAAGAAAAACCAAAACCTGCGCCCGAAGAAGAAAAGAAACATAAAAAGATGGAAATAACCGATAAGAAAAAGACGCATAAAAAATTCTTAGGGGGTTTAAGGAGTTTCTTTAAGAAGGAAAGAGACAGTCTCTAATAATGAATATGCTTGCCAAGCGAGCAAGAGATATAGAACCTTCTTCTACGCTTGCTATTACCGCCCGCGCCAAAAAAATGCGTAAGGACGGCTTAGATGTAGTAAATTTTGCCGCGGGAGAGCCGGATTTTGATACCCCCCAATATATCAAAGAAGCCGCTATAAGCTCAATAGAAGAAGGTTTTACTAAATATACGCCCTCCAGCGGCATTGGCGAACTTAAAGCTGCCATCCAAAAAAAATTAAAATCCGATAATAATTTAGATTACGAACTTGAGCAGATCGTTGTTTCTTGCGGGGCGAAACATTCTCTTTTTAATATAATTCAGGTTTTAGTTGATAAAGGCGAAGAGGTAATTATTCCTTCTCCTTACTGGGTAAGTTACTTGGAGATGGTGAAATTTGCCCAAGGAAAACCTGTAATTATTAAGGCCGAAAAAAAGGATTCTTTTAAGCTAAGTGCTTTAGCCTTAAGCAAAAATATCACTAAAAAAAGCAAACTCCTTATCTTGAATTCCCCATCGAACCCCGCGGGATATATTTATACAAAAAAAGAATTAGAGGCTCTCGCCGAAGTATGCGTAAAAAATAAGCTCTTTGTTATCAGCGACGAGATATACGAAAAACTTATTTATGGGAATAACCGGCATGTCTCTATTGCCAGCCTAAACAAGGATATATATAGGCTTACTTTTGTGGTAAACGGAGTCTCTAAGGCTTATTCCATGACCGGCTGGCGTATTGGATACCTTGCTGGAGATAAAGAGATAGTTGAGGCAACAGCGCGGCTGCAAGACCACTCTACTTCTTGTCCTTCTTCTATTTCTCAGAAGGCGGCCCTCGCAGCGCTCTCATCGGGCGACGAATTTATTGATAAAATGCGTTTAGAATTTGAAAGCAGGCGTAATCTAATGCTCGCTGGTTTAGATAAATTAGGGCTAGAGTATATAAAGCCCGAGGGGGCTTTTTATGTTTTTGTTGATATTTCTAAAACAAAGATGCCCTCTTGGGATTTCTGCAATAAGTTTCTGGAAGAAAAATATGTGGCCGCAATCCCTGGGGGTGCCTTCGGTAATGATAATTATGTGCGTTTTAGTTTTGCGACAAGCCCGGAGCAAATTGAAAAAGGCATACAAAGATTAAGGGAGTTTTTGAGCTCGCCCCGTTAGAGATAACCTCTGAACTATTTATGGCTACTAAGCAAATTATGGAAGCGCTGTTTGTTATTACGCCTCTGCCCAGATAGACGGTCGTCTCTGACGACCTATCTCTAACGGGGTAAAATTAACATGGGTAAGACTATCGTTGAAAAGATATTAAGTGCGCACGCCGGCCGTGATTTAATCGCGGGCGACTTTGCTATTTGCGAGGTAGATTTTTGTTTTGGCCAGGATGGAACAAGCGCCATTATTATCGATAGGATTAAAGCGCTCGGCGTAACCAAGCTCGCTAATAAAGATAAATTCTGTATGGTTATAGACCATAGTTCTCCCAGCCCGAATACGGGGGTATCTAAAGTGCATAGTAAAATGCGCAGCTTTGCCGCGGAATTTAACTTGAAGATTTATGACATTGGCTGCGGTGTCTGCCATGAAGTAGTCCCTACTGAGGGAAATGTGTTACCCGGAGATTTGGTGCTCGGTGCAGATTCGCATACTTGCACCTATGGAGCAATAGGCGCATTATCTTGCGGTGTTGGTTCAACAGATTTAGCTGTTAGCTTAGCCAGCGGTAAAAATTGGTTTAGGGTGCCTGAGACAATAAAAATCGAGATAAATGGAAAATTACCCAAGGGAGTATATGCTAAAGACCTTATTCTTTATATTATCGGCGATTTAGGGGCTAATGGTGCAACTTATAAGGCAGTCGAATTTTACGGCAGCACTATCGATAATTTATCTCTTGACGGGCGCTTTACAATGAGTAATATGGTAGTAGAGATGGGGGCGAAATGCGCTTTCTTTCCAGTGGATAAAAAAGTCCTTGAGTGGGTAAAGGCACGGCGCATAAATCGTAAAGCAAAAGTTTATAAGGCGGATTCCGATGTAAAATATTGCTTAGTGAAAAAATATGATGCAGAAAAAGTTACTCCGCAGGTTGCCAGGCCCCATACAGTAGATAATGTGGTTAGCTTAAAAGAAGTAAAGGGGAAACGGATCGACGAAGCATTTTTAGGGACTTGCACTAACGGAAGGTTAGATGACTTAAAAGTTGCGGCTAAAATATTAAAAGGGAGAAAGATAAATCCCGGAGTTAAGTTTATAGTTGCGCCTGCTTCGCGCCGGATTTATTTAGAAGCATTAAAATTAGGCTTAATTGATATTTTTATAAAAGCAGAGGCAGTAGTAATTAGCCCGGGCTGCGGGCCGTGTGTAGGCACGCATATGGGGATACCATCCGATAAAGAAGTAGTAATATCCACGGCAAATAGAAATTTTAAAGGCAGGATGGGTAATCCTGAGTCGGAAATTTATCTTGCTTCTCCGGCTACTGTTTGCGCTTCAGCCGTAACCGGTAAAATAACCGATCCGAGGGGATTTTTAAAATGAGTTTGTCCCGCCTCGTAAAATGTGTGAAAATTCTATCCTACAATTTTCACACACTCGGCGGGATCAATTCCGACATATAATTTACGTAAAACTTGTTTACGTAAATTATGTCGTCATTGAGGAGAAATAAAAATGTTAGATTTAAGGACTTTACTTATGGTTACCATAGATAGGAAAGCCTCGGATTTACACATTACCGAGGGTGCTTCTCCGATATTGCGTATTTACGGAAGATTAGTCCATACCGACTTTCCGAAATTGACCAAAGAGGATACCAAAAAATTAATTTATAGCATGCTCACAGAAGCGCAGAAAGAGGCATTTGAGAAAGATTTAGAGTTAGACCTTTCGCTTGCCCTTCCCGGGCTTGACCGTTTCCGGGTAAATGTGCATATCCAGCGGGGTGCGGTGGAAGCAGCATTTCGCAGGATTCCGCTGCTTATCCCTACCGTCGATGAATTAGGCCTGCCGCAAATAGTATTGGAATTATCCAGAAAACCTAATGGCTTAGTTTTAGTAACCGGCCCTACGGGCGTAGGAAAGACTACTACGCTGGCAGCCATGGTAAATTTAATTAATTCTGAGCGGGAAAATATAATTATCTGCATTGAGGACCCGATAGAATTCTTACATTACAACAAAAAGAGTATTGTTAAACAGCGTGAGGTTTTTTCTGATACAAAATCTTTTGCTGAAGCTTTACGCCATGCTTTAAGGCAGGATCCTAATGTGATTGTGGTCGGTGAGATGCGCGATTTAGAGACTATCTCTACGGCTTTGACGGCTGCAGAAACCGGGCATTTAGTTTTGGCAACCTTGCACACTCCCGATGCCCCTCAGACAGTACAAAGAATTATTGATGTTTTTCCTCCGCATCAGCAACAGCAGGTGCGCCTGCAGTTATCCGACTGCCTGCAGGGAGTTGTATCGCAGCTACTTTTGTCTCGCGCCACAGGGGAAGGCAGGGTTTTAGCAACGGAGGTGATGATCGGAACAAGCGGCATTAAAAATTTAATTCGTGAGCAAGAAGTAGAACAAATTCCGACCTTAATCCAGACAGGCGCGCAATATGGCATGAGGACGATGGATAAGTCTTTAAAAGAGATGTATAAGGCAGGGATTATCTCCTATGATACAGCGTTATCCAGGGTAAAAAACCCGCAAGATTTCAGGAATCTCTAGCCCCGTTAGAGATAGGCCATCATAGATGGCCGTCTATTACGGGATAGGTAATAACAAAACAATATCTTCCATAAGTAAGCAGTTAGTTTTAAGTAGTAGATAAGTTATCTCTAACGGGGTAAAATGAATATTAAAGGCACTGCAATAAAGTTAGGTAATGATATAAATACTGACCTGATCATTTCCGGCAGGTATAAATTTTCCATAACCGATATAAAGGAACTTTCCAAGCATATCTTCGAGGATCTAGATGTTGGTTTTGCCGCAAAGATAACTCCGGGCGAATCTATTATTGTGGCGGGTGAAAATTTCGGCATGGGCTCATCGCGGGAACAGGCGCCTTTAGCGATAAAAGAGGCGGGGATAAAGGCTATAGTCGCGAAAAGTTTTGCTCGTATTTTTTACCGTAATGCCTTTAATATTGGTTTTCCTCTCATCGAAGCAGACACTGACAAGATATCCGAATACGAAAGAATAGAGATAGATTTAGAGGCAGGCTTCATTAAGAATGAAGCCAACGGCTCTAAAATACAAACAAAGCCCATACCAAGCGTACTTAAGACGCTGCTCGCTGACGGCGGCTTGGTGAATCATTTTAAAAAAAATCAGGGATTAAAACTGTAGGCCAGTAGATTCTTTCTTAGCAGTAAAAAGAAAGAATTTATTTTTGCCTATATTGTTAACTTAATTGATTTATGAAGTTGACAATACTAAACTAATAGGGTCATTCGTAATTATTGTGGGATTATTTGAAAATGAGTTATGAAAAATAGTCCAGATTTTATACGAAAGAACCTAAAACTTTGCAGTCATCTGCCAAAAAATTTCTAATTGTGTGCGAACAATGCTTTCATCTATCTTGTAGTTTATCAACTACTTACCTAAATAATCTACAATAATTACGAAAGAATCAAAGAATATGAACGATAAATTTTTATCACACATAGAGAAGAAGGTATTGCGAGGTGAAGAGATTACTTTTTCCGAAGCAGAGGAGCTATATCGTATCGATGACAATAACATTATGCCTATTTTATCCAGTGCCTCAGCCATTACCAGAAAATATAGGAAGGATATCGTAAATTTATGCGCTATTACGGCTGCCCGTTCGGGGCTATGCCCTGAAGATTGCGCTTTCTGTGCTCAGTCCATGCGTCATCATACCGGACTTAGCGTATATCCGCTTATCTCTGAAGGAGAAATGTTAAAAAAAGCAGAGGAGGCGCAAAAATATTCGGCTAACCGATTTTGTATTGTTACCAGCGGAAGAAGCGTAAATGAAAAAGAGTTGGAAGTAATCACCCGCGCAATCAAAAAAATTAAAAATAAATTTCCAAATCTTAAAGTAGATGCTTCATTAGGGATATTAAAAGCACCAGAGATAGAAAAACTAAAAGCAGCTGGTTTAGACCGCTATAACCATAATTTAGAAACTGCCGAGAGTTACTTCCCTAGGATATGCACTACGCATACCTATGCCGAAAGGATGTCGACCATAAAACTGATTAAAAAAGCGGGCATTGAAATCTGCTGCGGCGGCATCATCGGCTTAGGTGAGAGTAACGCGCAAAGGATAGAACTTGCCTTTACCTTAGCCGAATTAGATATCGACAGCCTGCCTTTAAATTTCTTAAATCCTGTTCCTGGAACCTCCCTTAAAGATATTCATCCGCCCTCTCCGTTTAATATCCTTAAAACTATTGCGCTCTTTCGTTTCATCATCCCTAAAAAAGAAATAAGAATTTGCGCTGGTCGGCAGGTTAACTTAAGGAGCATACAGCCGTTTATTTTTATGGCTGGCGCTGATGCAATTATCATCGGAAATTACCTGACTACTAAAGGAAGCGAGCCCCAAGACGACCTAAAGATGCTCGACGATTTAGGGCTAAGTAGAATAAGGGGACACTCCTTGTAACTATTTGTTGCACAAATAGTTATGAATAGTTTATGCTGATTAAATTCAGCCTTAAAAATAATTGGTTCTTAACATATTGAAAATAGAGGTGTTATGAAGAGTGTCCCCCTTGAAGATATTAGCGAAGAACTTGCCGGCCTAAAAGCGCAAAATCTTCTTCGAAGCCTTAAAATCGTTGATGGTCCTCAAGAATCTCACATCTCTTTAGGCGGCAGGCGCCTCGTAAACCTTTCTTCTAATAATTATCTCGGCCTATCTAACGATAAGCGCCTGAAGAATGCCGCTATCTCCGCGATAAAGAAATACGGTTTAGGCGCGGGCGCTTCCCGCTTAATCTGCGGCAATATGCTGCTGCATAAAAAACTTGAAGATAGAATTGCCGCGTTTAAAAAGACAGAGGCGGCCTTATTGTTTAACAGCGGTTATTGCGCTAACTTAGCCGTTCTTTCCAGCCTCTGCGGTAGAGATGATGTTGTTTTTTCAGATAAGTTAAATCATGCCTCAATCATAGATGCGATTATCCTTTCCCGAGCAGAATTCAGACGTTATCCGCATAAAGATATCAAAAACCTCGAATCGTTGCTTAAAAACTCTAATGGTTTCAGAAGGCGTTTGATTGTTACCGATAGTGTCTTTAGTATGGACGGTGATTTAGCCCCACTGCCCGAATTGACTTATCTGGCTAAAAAATACAATTGTTTATTATATATCGATGAAGCGCATGCAACCGGCATATTAGGTAAAACAGGCAAAGGAGCCTTAGAATATTTTGGCATAGAAGATGAGGCTATTATTCAAATGGGGACCTTAAGCAAGGCAGTAGGCGCCTTTGGCGCCTATGTCTGCGGCGCAAAAATATTGATTGATTATCTGATAAATAAGGCAAGGCCGTTTATCTATACCACAGCGCTTCCTGTTTCTGTTTGCGCCGGCGCAATTGCCGCTCTGGATATAATTGAAAGTGACGGCTTATTGCGCAGTGGTCTTTCCGAAAATATAAAATTTTTCCGGCAGGCTTTAAGGTCGTTAGGTTTTAAGAACTCTCTCGATCCTACCCCGGTTATTCCTTTATTAATTGGAGATGCCGTAAAGACAATGGAATTCAGCAGGCGGTTATTCTCTAAGGGCGTGTTTGTGCAGGGGATAAGGCCGCCGACAGTTCCTGCGGGCACATCGCGCCTGCGTATAACTCTAATGGCGACACATAAGAAAAAAGATTTAGAGTTTGCTTTAGATAAGATTGCAGAAATAGGAAGGCAACTAGGGATTATCTGAATATGAACTTTCGTATTTTTTCGCTCAAAATTGCAATTCTTCACGCAGCTTCTCGGTATTTTAAGGCGCCTGCGGAACTCGTCCGCCACTTAATCAATGGCGGACTCGAACAGTCCTCGGCGTCCCGCTCTTTGAGCGGGAGACCTTAAAATACCTACGACTCCTGACTAAATTGCAAATTCGCTCAAATAATACGAAAGTCCATATTTATCAAATAGAAAAGAGATATGATTAAAAACATAGTTTTTCTTCCGGGCTGGAGTTTTAGCGCAGGAATTTGGGAGCGTCAGAAAGATTATTTTTCGCGCTTAGGGTTTAATATAATTTTATGCCAGTTAGAGGACCTAGGGGAATGCCTTAAAGCCATTGAGTTAGAGGAAACCATATTTATTGCCTGGTCTTTGGGTTGGTTTAGATTATTAGATATTTTAAAAGACAAGAAATCTCTGCCGCAGGCGATAGTAGGCATATCAGCCGCAATAAAATTTAAAAATTCCCTAATTCGCCTTATTATTCAAAGTTTTAAGAAAAATCATAAAAAATTATTAACTGATTTTGATTCGTGGCTATTTAGCGAAAGAGAGAATAAATCGGCCAATTTTAATAAGTGGAATGAGTTAATTTTACGTTATAAAATTAAAGCTAGGGATAGTTTGCTCGAGGATTTATTGTTCCTGGAAAATATTGATTTAACGCCGTATTTGCATAGATTTAATACTCCTATTTTATTCATCGCAGGCAAAGAAGATATAATTTGCCCTCTGGATGAAAGCGTTAAGTTATCTAATGCTCTCTCTAAGAGCAAAATAGAGATAATGGATACGGGCCATATCCCATTTTTAACCAAGTCAGGCGAATTTAATAAAATAGTAGAGAGATATATCAGGAAAGTCAGCGATGATTCCTAAAAAACTAATAGAGCAAGGCTTTTCCAAGGCCGCAGACGATTATGATAAATATACTTTTTTGCAGAAAAAGGTTGGCGCAGAACTCATCAGGCTGCTCGACGAGGATAGAAAAGAATACAATTTAATTTTAGATATTGGCACAGGAACGGGGTATTTATTGCGGCAGTTATCGCTAAGGTATCCTTGCGCTTTGCTCTTCGGCTTAGACATTTCTTTTCAGATGTTACTGAAGGCAAAGGCCGCCAGAATAAAAGGACATTTAATGCAGGCCGATGCCGAAGAACTTACGTTTAAAAAAGGCAGGTTTGATTTAGCAGTTTCCAATCTGGTTTATCAGTGGTTATCAGACTTGGATAAGGCTTTTATTCAGGTATGGCAAGTATTAGACAAAAGGGGGAAGTTTTATTTTACTTTCTTTGGACGGGATACGCTTAGCGAATTGAAGGAGTGTCTTAAGGCAGTAAAAAGTGAGGGCAGTTTTAAAAACCTGCCTTCGGAAGAGCTCGTTTACCGCAAATTAAATGCATCCGGATTTAAAGGTATAGAGATTGTTTCTTTAAGAGAAGAAGAATTATTCTCTGATTTTTTTAGCCTGCTTAAATGGTTAAAATTATCAGGGGTTAATAGGGCTGGTGTCAGATTCAGAGGCCTGGAGGCAAAAGGCGTGCTTAACAAAATGGATAAAATATATGCGCATAATTTTAGGCATAATGGTAAAGTCTTTGCCTCGTTTGAAAAAGTTATAGTTAAAGCAGAAAAATGAAAAAAGGCATTTTTGTAACTGGTACAGATACGGGTATTGGTAAGACCGTGGCCGCTTGCTGTATTTTAGGGGCTCTTAGGTTAAAAGGAGTTGATTGCGGCGTGATGAAGCCTGTTCAATGCGGCGGCGATGATAGCCGCAGGCTTATGCGCGCAGCTGGCGTCAACGATCCAATGGAGCTGATAAATCCTTTTTATTCGAAGTATCCCTATGCCCCTCTTACGGCATTTAAAAAAGAAAAGATAAGGTTTAATAAAAATAAAATCATTGCGGCCTTGCGACGATTATCCCAAAGGCATCAATTTATGGTGGTGGAGGGAGCGGGAGGCTTACTTGCCCCTATAACAGAAAATTATTTTATCAGCGATTTGGTTTTAGACTTAGGGCTGGCGCTGGTAATTACGGCCTCTTCTGGCTTAGGCACGATAAATCATACGCTGCTTAGTGTTGAGTATGCTAGAGCCAGAAAGATAAAAATAGCAGGAATTATTTTTAATAATCTATCTAAAGATAAATCTATATCAGAGAAGACAAACCCAAAGATTATCCAGAAAATTTGCGGCTTAGCGGTATTGGGCGTTATTCCGTATCTAAGCGATGCGGCAAGAGAAAACAAATTTTGCGGCGTAAAAATAGATATAGATAAGATCCTCAATGGCTAAAAATTTAGAACGATTAGACAAGGAATATAGCTGGCATCCCTTTACCCAGATGCAGGACTGGTTAAAAGAAGAACCCTTGATTATCTCAGAAGCCAAAGGTTCTTATTTAAAGGATATTAGAGGCAGGTGGTATTTAGACGGTATATCTTCTTTGTGGGTCAACGTGCACGGCCATCGAAAAAAAGAGATTGATAGCGCGATAAATAAACAGTTAGGGAAGGTGGCGCATTCTACATTTCTGGGGTTAACCCATCAGCCGGCGATTGAACTCTCAGAAAAATTGATTAAAATTGCCCCTCAAGGATTAAAGAAGGTATTCTATTCGGATAACGGCTCAACCAGCGTTGAGATAGCGCTAAAGATGTGCTTTCAATATTGGCAGCAAAAGGGCCAAAGTAAAAAAACCAAGTTTATCTATTTTAAAAATTCTTATCACGGAGACACCATCGGTTCAGTCAGCGTCGGGGGGATAGATTTATTCCATAGGTTATACCGCCCTCTGCTTTTTAAGGCATATTGTTTACCATTTTCTATAAAGCGCCTAAAAGAGGTGATACAAAAATATAATTCTCAGGTTGCCGGTTTAATTATCGAGCCGCTGATTCAGGGGGCGGGCGGTATGTTATTTGCGCCTAAAGGGTTTTTAAGTAAAGCGCGCGATTTATGTTTGCGCTATAAAATATTATTTATTGCTGATGAGGTAGCTACGGGTTTTGGCAGGACCGGCAAGATGTTTGCCTGTGAACATGAAAAGGTAAATCCGGATATAATGTGTTTAGGTAAAGGAATTACCGGAGGTTATCTTCCTTTAGCCGCCACTTTAACTACGAATGAAATTTATTCTGCCTTTTTAGGCGAATATAAAGATAAAAAAACTTTTTTTCATGGCCATAGTTATACTGCTAATCCTCTATCCTGCGCTGCCGCAATAGCTAATCTTAAGTTGTTTAAAAAAGAAAAAACTTTGGAAAAGTTACAGCCCAAGATAAGATTCCTTAAAGCAAGCCTTGAAAGTTTTAAAAAGCTAAAACAGGTAGGCGATGTAAGACAATTAGGTTTTATGGCAGGAATTGAGCTGATAAAAGATAAAGCCAAAAACCAGCCTTATCTCTGGGAAGAAAAAATCGGTATCCGCGTAATAAAAGAGGCAAGGAAAAGAGGGGTGATTTTGCGGCCGTTAGGCAATGTAATCGTGCTTATGCCGCCTCTATCTATAACTATTAACGAGTTAAGAAAACTACTTAAAATTACATACCAGTCAATTTCTGAAGTAACCTAATGGTTTTTTACTGGAGTAATTTACTTGCTATTTTGGATAAATTTTGATAATATTAAATCTTCAACTTTGAGGGAGGGTTATGGATATTGCAGTTATAGGCACAGGATATGTAGGTTTAGTTACTGGGGCATGTTTTTCTGAATTGGGCAATAAGGTTATCTGTGTTGATAATAATAAGAAAAAAATAGATAGCCTTAGAAACCTCATTATGCCTATCTATGAGCCGGGCTTAGAAGATTTAGTCAGAAGAAACGTCAAAGAAAAAAGGCTAAGTTTTTCAACCAGCATAAAACAGGCAGTTAGCGGCTCTGAAGTTATTTTTATTTGTGTAAGTACGCCCCCTAAAGAAAACGGCGAGGCAGATTTAACCTTTGTGGAAAATGTAGCCCGCGAAATTGCGCTTTGTATGTCAACTTATCGCCTGATAGTGGATAAGTCTACAGTGCCGGTGGAAACAGGAAAATGGGTTGAGCATACGGTAAGAATAAATTTAAAAGCTAAGAGAGATATAAAATTTGATGTCGCCTCGAGCCCGGAATTTTTAAGGGAGGGCAGCGCAATCCATGATTTTATGCATCCAGACAGGATCGTTATCGGCGTAGAAACGAAATCTGCAAAGGATATACTAAGCAAACTCTATAAGCCGCTTAACGCTCCTTTGGTGGTTACGGATATAAAGAGCGCGGAATTGATAAAGCATGCCTCCAACTCATACTTAGCCACAAAGATTTCTTTTATTAATGCTCTCAGCCGCCTCTGTGAGAAAGTCGGCGCGGATATCGCTAAAGTTGCAGAAGGTATGGGGCTGGATAAACGCATCGGCAGAAGTTTTCTCGATGCCGGGATTGGTTACGGCGGCAGCTGTTTTCCTAAGGATGTATCAGCATTTATCAAGATTGCCGAAAGAAACGGCTGTGATTTATCTATATTAAGAGAAACAGAGCGTATCAATAGAGAACAGAAAGGCTTATTTATAAAAAAGATCGAAGATTCTCTTTGGATAATAAAAGATAAAGTTATCGGGGTGCTGGGGCTTTCTTTTAAGCCGGGCACCGATGACTTAAGAAACGCCCCTGCTTTAGAGATAGTGAATGCGTTAATTTCCGAAGGCGCACAGATTAAGGTATTTGACCCTCAGGCGATGGAAAAGGCAAAAGAATTTTTTGGCAGCAAGGTTAAATTTTGTAAGAATGTTTATGAGGCAGCCGCAGGCTGTGATTGTTTAGTTATTGCTACTGAATGGGATGAGTTTAAAGAAATGGATTTGGCACGGATTAAAAAATTGATGAAGCAGCCTTTAATTATTGACGGCAGGAACATTTTTGAGCCGCAGGAGATGAAAAAGATGGGGATTAAATACTTATCCATAGGAAGGAATTAGACCCATCCTCTTAAGGGTATTAGGATGGTCTATCCTTGTAGGATTAGATGAGCTATAGGCAGTTAAAAGCTAAATTTAGCGAAAAGCGCGCAAAAATCTGCGTTATCGGTTTAGGCTATGTCGGCCTTCCTTTGGCGGTTGAGTTTGCCAAAGGCGGGTTTTATGTTACGGGTATAGATACTGATACAGGCAGGGTAAGGAATGTAAGGGAGTCTATACCATATATTCTTGATGTCCCAATTAAAGAAATTACCGCGGTTGTAAAATCAGGCCGGCTTTATCCAACAAACAGCTTTGAGGCACTTAAGACGGCAGATGCCGTGATTATTTGCGTGCCTACCCCGCTTAAGCGGCGTAACCAGCCGAACATATCCTATATTGTCAGCGCGGTAAAAGAGATTGCTAAATATTTGCATAAAGACGAACTGATTGTGCTGGAAAGCACCACTTATCCCGGTACAACCGATGAGGTGATTTTGCCGACCTTGGAAAAAAGCGGCCTATCTGCTGGCCGCGATTTTTATCTGGCTTTTTCACCGGAGAGGATTGACCCCGGGAATGAAAAATACCCGTTTAAGAAAATTCCCAAAGTCGTCGGCGGCATTACCAAAGAAGCCACAGATTTAGTAAAAACACTTTATGAAAAAGTAATAGTCCGAGTGGTGCCGGTTTCTTCAGCGCGCGTAGCGGAGACAGTCAAACTTCTTGAGAATACCTTCCGCCTGATTAACATCGGTTTAGTTAACGAATTGGCAATGATGGCGCATAAGATGGGTATCGATATCTGGGAAGTTATAACTGCCGCCGCTACCAAGCCCTTTGGCTTTATGCCGTTTTATCCCGGCCCCGGGGTGGGCGGCCACTGCATCCCAAAAGATCCATTATACCTTTACTGGAAGGCAAAGCATCACGGTTTTACTTCAAAATTTATAAAGCTGGCATCACAAATAAATTCAAGAATGCCCGAATATGTTGTCACACGAGCAAAAGAGATACTATCAAGACGCAGCCTATCTTTTGCTAAATCGCATATACTGGTTTTAGGCGCAACCTATAAAAAAGACGTAAAAGACCTGCGCAAGTCGCCTGCCCTAGAGATAATTGACTTATTATTAAGAGAAGTAAAGAGAGTTTCTTATTCAGACCCTCTCATCCCTTATCTGAAATTTAATTCTATTGATTTAAGATCAAAACCTATCAATCAGGCAACATTGGCAGACTCTGACTGCGTAGTCCTTGCCACTGACCATTCTGAATTTAACTATGATTTGATTAGAAAATATGCTACAGTTATTTTGGATACGCGTAATATATACAAGGGCGTAAGCGATGATAAAATTTTCAGGTTATAAAAAAGTTGTACCGACAGCAAAGCGCGGCGTAGATTTCTTGCGAAATCTACTTGCAGCTGTTGGTATCAATTCCGGCTGATAACTTATGTCGCCTCTGGCTCCATAAGTTATGCCGTCATTGAGGAGAGTTTATTATGCATAAATTTTTAGTTACCGGAGGAGCGGGTTTTATCGGTTCGCATATAGTAGAGCGGCTGCTTAAGGATGAGCACTCGGTATGTGTTTTAGATAATTTTTCTTCAGGTAAAGAAGAAAATTTATCGTTTATTGGGACTAATCCGCTCTACGCTAAACGCTATACGCTAATAAAAGGTGACATTTGCAATTATGATGATTGTTTAAAAGCCGCCCGCGGCATGGATTATTGCCTGCACCAGGCGGCGTTACGTTCAGTACCTAAGTCTTTGTTAAACCCGTATGATTATAATCGAGTCAATATTGACGGCATCTTAAATATGCTAAGAGCATCTCATGAGGTAGGCGTAAAGCGCTTTGTTTTTGCCTCATCCAGTTCTGTTTATGGGGATACAGATGTATTTCCGCAAAAGGAAGAGCATCTGCCGCGGCTTATTTCGCCCTATGCTCTTACCAAATTGGCCGGTGAATATTACTGCCGGATTTTTTCTATGAATTATGGCTTAGAGACGGTTAGTTTACGTTATTTTAACGTCTTTGGCCCAAGGCAGGCGTTGGATGATGAATACGCGGTGGTTATTCCGAGGTTTATTACGAATATGCTGAAAGATATGCCTGCGCCCGTGCATGGCGATGGCAGGCAGTCGCGAGATTTTACCTATATTGATAATGTCGTAGAAGCGAATATCTTAGCCGCTCTTGCCCCAGATGTTAAGTGTGAAGTTTTTAATGTGGCTATTGGCAGGGATAATTCGATACTGGAATTGGTGAATACGTTAAATAAAATTATGGGGAAAGAAATTAAACCGGTATTTGAGCCTGCGCGGATAGGAGATGTGAGGCGGACTTTAGCGGATATTCGGCGCATAAAGAAGGCGATAAATTATAGGCCCAGAGTAGATTTTGAAGAGGGGTTACGACGCACGGTAGATTGGTTTAAAATAAAAACATAACTTTATAAATCACATATAGTTATATAAAAACAGCCCAGACTAAATCTGGGCTGTTTTCGTTATAGGGAGGGCTGGCAAAAATTTCTTGACTTTGTTCTGAAATATGGTAACATTTTACTTGTTGTTTATGGGGGGATAATTATGGGGAATAATCATTTAACTTCACGCCAGGCGCAGACTTATGAATTTTTGAAGGCATATTTTGTCCAGAATAGGCGTGCTCCCTACCTTAGGGAAATTCAGGAAGGTTGCCAGATTAGGTCCCATAAATCAGTAATTGATAAATTAGTCGCCTTGGAGAGAAAGGGTTATATCAGGCGAAAGATAAACAAACACAGGAGCATTAGGTTATTATCGCCTCGAGACAAAATAAACGTATGATTAAGAAAACAGCTTTAGTAACCGGCGGTGCAGGCTTTATCGGTTCACATCTATGCGGCCGGCTGATAGGGGATGGTTTTAAGGTAATTTGTATGGATAATCTCCTTACCGGCAGGCTATCCAATATAAAGCATTTATTTAAAGACAAAAATTTTAAGTTTATTAAACATAATGTTTGCCAATACATAAATCTTCGCCAAAAGATTGATTATATCCTGCATTTTGCTTCGCCTGCCAGCCCTGCTGATTATCTGAATTATCCCATCCAAACGTTAAAAGTTGGTTCCTTGGGTACGCACAACGCCTTAGGTTTAGCCAAACAAAAAAAAGCAGTTTTCCTTTTGGCATCTACTTCGGAAGTTTACGGCGATCCTCTAGTGCATCCTCAGCCTGAAAGCTATTGGGGCAATGTAAACCCGGTGGGCCCGCGGGGGGTGTACGACGAAAGCAAGCGCTTTGCCGAAGCGATTACCTTGGCTTATCACCGCACTCATAAAATTGATACCAAGATTGCAAGGATATTCAACACCTACGGTCCACAAATGAGAAACAATGATGGCCGCGCCATCCCCAATTTTATCTCTCAAGCATTAGCTAACCGCGATATCACTGTTTACGGCAAGGGAACCCAGACGCGCAGTTTTTGTTACATCGATGATTTAGTGGAAGGTATAGTCAGATTGATGTTATCAAAAGTTAATGAGCCGGTTAATTTGGGAAACCCTGATGAATATACAGTACTAAGTCTGGCGAAAAAGATTATAACATTAACTAAAAGCAAGAGTAGGATAATTTTTAAGCCCCTGCCGCAGGATGACCCTAAAGTCCGATGCCCGGATATATCGAAGGCAAGAAGAATATTAAAATGGCAGCCTAAGGTTGGGCTTGATGAGGGACTGAGGCGAACTATAGAATATTTTGAGGAGTAATTAAAATGCATGTGCCCTTGCTAGATTTAAAAAAACAATATCAAAGCATCAAACCAGAAATTGATAAAGCAATTCAGGATGTTTTAGACAGCGGTTCCTTTATCTTAGGAGAAAACGTCCGTCTTTTGGAAGAAGAGATAGCGGCATTCACCGGGGTAAAACTCGCCGTTGGCGTCGCCTCAGGCACTGACGCTCTGGAGTTGTCTCTTATGGCGCTTGGCATAGGGCAGGGCGATGAGGTAATTACTACGCCTTTTACCTTTATCGCAACTGCTGAGGCAATTTGCGCTGTAGGCGCAAAGCCAGTTTTTTGCGATATTAAATTAGACGACTATAATATAGACCCAAAAGAGGTGCGGAAAAAGATTAGTAAAAAAACCAAAGCGATTATTCCCGTGCATTTATACGGGCATCCTTGCCGTATGGATGAACTGTTGGAAATTGCCAAGGAATACAATTTGAAAGTAATTGAAGACTGCGCTCAGGCAATCGGCAGCGAATACAAGGGGAAAAAAGTCGGCTCTTTCGGAGACTGCGGGGCTTTTAGCTTTTTCCCGAGCAAGAACTTAGGCGCTTATGGCGATGGCGGAATAGCCGTAACAAGCAATAAAGAATTAGCGGATAAGATGCGGATATTAAGAGTGCATGGGGCAGTTGATAAATATCATCATTCTTTTAAAGGACGCAACAGCCGCCTTGATGAACTGCAGGCCGCGATACTGCGGGTTAAGCTGAAATATTTAGACAAATGGAATGAGGCAAGGCGTAAAAATGCCGCGATTTACAACAAATTATTTTTAAAAACCGGGCTGGAAAAGAAATTAGTTTTACCTAAAGAACTGCCTGATTGTAAGCATACCTACCATGTGTATGCGGTGAGGTCTAAAAAAAGAGATAAACTACAAGAATTTTTAAAAACGCAGGGTGTTGCCACACTTATGCATTATCCGATTCCCATACACATAGAAGAAGTTTATAAATATTTAGGATATAAGAAAGGCGATTTTCCGAATGCAGAACTTGTAGCTTCAACCATTATTTCTCTTCCGATGTACCCCGAGTTAAAAGAAGAGGAGATTGAATACGTGGTTGAGGCGATAAAAAGATTTTATAACTCAATTTCTTAACTGGAGAATTTATAGCGGGCTTAAATGGACAATAGCGAATAAAGGAGCAACTTTAATGATAAAGGTTGCCGTAATCGGTTGCGGTTATTGGGGGCCTAATTTAATTAGGAACCTTTTCGAAATAAAAGAGGCCGAGGTTTCATACTGCTGTGATTTGCAGGCGTCTCAGTTGCAGTCTGCCAAGGATAGGTATCCGACATTAAAGATCACAAAAGATTATAAAGATATATTGAGAGACGCTGACATTGACGCGGTTGTCATTGCCACGCCGGCAGATACTCATTATGGAATTGCTAAGGAATTTTTATTGGCGGGTAAGCATGTCATGGTCGAGAAGCCCCTCACATTCGATCTTGGGCAAGCAGAAGAATTAGTTGATATCTCTAAAAAAGCCGGGAAAATTCTTATGGTTGGCCACACATTCGAATATAATCCGGCGGTTATTAAGGCAAGGGAATACATAGAAAAGGGGGAGTTGGGGAAAGTTTACTATCTAGCTTCGAGAAGAGTGAATTTAGGGATTGTCAGGAGCGATATCAACGCCTTATGGAATCTGGCTCCGCATGATATCTCCATATTGATTTATCTTATAGGGTCAATGCCGGAAGTCGTTAAAGCCTGGGGCTCGGCATTTATTCAGGATGATATAGAAGATGTCGTTTTTTTATATTTGCATTTTCCCGGAAACATTACAGCGCATGTTCAAGTAAGCTGGCTGGATCCTAATAAAATTAGAGAGACAGTTATTGTTGGAAGTAAAAAAATGATTGTTTATGATGACATAGATAATGACGGAAAGATAAAAATTTATGATAAAGGGGTTGATAAAATAGAATATAATAATTTTCAAAGCCCGGTGTATGCGGATTATCAATTAAGATTGCGGACAGGCGACCTTCTAATTCCCAAAATAGATTCTTATGAACCATTGAAGAAAGAGTGTCAGCATTTTATAGACTGCATAAGGCAAAATAAGATTCCCTTAACAGATGGAGAGAATGGGTTAAGAGTAGTAAAGGTATTAGCCGCTGCTCAAAAATCCCTTAAAAATAACGGTACTATTGTGCATATAAAATGATTACCAACAAACGGATATTCATGACAGGGGGAGGCGGATTTATCGGCAGCTGGTTATGCTATAAATTGGCTGATAGTAATGAGATTATTGTCTATGATAACTCAAGAAGAGACGCCCTTTCAAAAAGAAGTTTTAAGGGGAATAAAAATATCAGGTTTATTTCAGGAGACATATTAGATAAGAGGTTCCTTAAAAAATCCGTTCCCTCTGTAGATATTGTCATCCATCTCGCGGCTATTGCAGGAGTTACCTCGTATTATAAAATTCCCAAGGAAACGATGGAAGTTAATATTGTGGGGACATATAATTTATTAGAGGTTATAAAAGATAGAAATATCGAACGTTATATCTATTTTTCTACGAGTGAGGTATATGGAAGTTATAGCTTTCGGTCTCGCGAGGATGGCGATACGAGTCAAGGCAATATCTCTGACCCACGCTGGACATATTCAATCAGTAAATTGGCAGCCGAGAAGTTGGGTTATTGTTATTATATGGAACATCAATTGCCTATGGCCTCAATAAGGCCTTTTAACATTTACGGGCCATGGCAGGTCGGAGAAGGGGCTATTCAGAGTTTTCTTACAAAAGCAATTAATAATATAGATATTCCTATCACAGGTGATGGAAGTCAGATTAGGGCATGGTGCTATATAGAAGACCTTTTGGACGCGGTTATTTTATGTCTAGAAAAAGAGAAGGCAGCAGGGAACACCTTTAATATTGGAAATCCCGAAGGGGCCATAACTATTTTAGGATTGGCAAAAAAGATAATAGAGATGACTAATTCAAAATCGAAGCTCTTCTTTAGGGAGCATATAGGGACTGATATAGAATTAAGAGTTCCGGATATTGCTAAAGCCAGAAAAATATTGGGTTACTCCCCAAAAACAGGGATCGAAGAAGGGTTAACGTTTACTATAGATGCATATAAGCAGAATCCATGGTGAAAACAAAAAAACATATCCCTCTTGCCAGACCATATTTCGATAAAGAGGAAGAAACGGTCATATCTTCTGTTATTCGGTCTAAGTGGGTCATGCAGGGGCCGAGGGTGGCAGAATTTGAAGAGAAATTCGCTAATTATATAGGTTCAAAGTATGCGGTAGCCGTCTCTTCAGGAACAGCGGCTTTACATCTTAGCTTGCTTGCGATTGGAATTAGCGAGACAGATGAAGTTATTATCCCGTCATTTTCTTTTATCGCTACAGCAAATGCTGTAATCTATTGCAGGGCCACCCCTGTTTTTATCGATATAGATCTCAGGACATATAATATAAGTCCGGAAAAAATTGAGAATTATATTACTAATGCGATTAAAAAGGGGAACAAGAATATAAGAGCAATCATGCCTGTTCATCAATTCGGAATGCCCGCGGATATGGATAGAATAACGGCTATTGCAAAAAAATATAATCTTCCTGTCATAGAAGATGCGGCTTGTGCCCTTGGCTCGAAGTATAAAGGGCGGAAAACAGGCAGTATCGGGGATATAGGCTGTTTTAGCTTTCACCCAAGGAAAATTATTACCACAGGCGAAGGCGGGATGATAACCACAAATAATAAAGAGGTTGCAGAAAAGATAAGACTTTTAAGAAATCACGGGATGAATAAGGAAGATTACCCTATTGTTGGCTATAATTACAGAATGACCGATCTCCAGGGAGCGATAGGAATTGTCCAAATGAAAAAGCTTAAATATATTTTAGAAACAAGAAGAACTATAGCCAAAAGGTATGATAGGTTATTGGAAAAGATAGACTGGCTTGAGCGGTCTTATGTTCCTGATTATGTAACCACTAATTATCAATCGTATCCTATCAGGATTAAAAAAAATAACTATAAAATAAGAGATTATGTTATAGCTAAATTGAAAAAGAGGGGAATATTTTGTAAGTATGGCGCGCAAGCGATACATTTAGAGAAATGTTATAAAGGGCGGTATAAGCGCCCAGATGCGTTGATTAATACGGAGCGGGCATTTCATTCAACGGTTTTATTGCCGCTATACCATGAACTTAAGGAAGAAGAACAGGGTAAAGTAGTAGAGAATTTAAGAAAATTTTATCTAATGGCTGATAGAGTATGAAGGACTATAAGCAGAAAGTAAAAAAAAGCCATGGCGACGGCGGTTTTTCGTTATCTCAATTCAAAAAAATCGGCGAAAATGTAATTTTTGAGAAAGAGGTAATGGTATTTCATCCTGAAAATATAGAGATCGGCCATAATGTCTATATTGGCCATAGGAGTATCTTAAAAGGGTATTATAAAAATTTAATGAAAATTGGAGACAATTCATGGATTGGACAAGGTTGCTTCTTTCACAGCGGCGGAGGGTTATCCATCGGTAATACTGTCGGCGTAGGGCCGTTTGTAAAAATTTTCACCCACGAGCATATTGAAGAAGAACTAGGAAAGCCTATTCTTTTATGTGAACAAGCTTTTAAAGAGGTTGTAATTGAAGATAATTGCGATATCGGTATCGGAAGCATTATTCTGCCGGGCATAAGAATAGGCAAGGGGAGCATAATCGGCGCCGGCGCAGTGGTTACAAAAGATGTGGAGCCGTTTACCGTTGTTGTCGGCAATCCAGCGCGATTTTTAAGAAAAAGGAAAGGGGCTTAATTATGCCAAAGAGATGCAGTCTAAGCCCCAAAAATGTATTACACAAAATAAACCAGTATTGTTAAGAACCCTAAGTTGTTTTTATACGAAAGGAAAATTATGAGTCAGGTTCTTTTAGTATTTCCTGTACCGTCGGAAGAGCAAACAAAACTTGTGCCGCCTTTAGCCATACTTTATGTCGGCTCATACCTTGAAAGGGCTGGCGTATCTGTGTCTTATATAGATCTTCGCATTCATTCTTATGACGATTTGGGAAAAGAATTGGAGGATGTTCCTTTGATAGTAGGAGTGTCTTCGATGACCGGTATCCAGATCGAAGGCGCAATAAAAGTTCTAGAGATGTCCAAAGAGAAAGCGCCTGAAGCTGTTAGAGTTATGGGGGGCGTACATCCATCCCTGCTTCCATTAGAGACTCTATCCGATCCGCTGGTCGACTTTGTTGTCATAGGAGAAGGAGAGAATACCTTATTAGAGCTTTTTGAGTTTATAGCGGAAGGAAAGACTGATTTTACCAAAATATTAGGTCTGGCTTGGAAAAAAAGAGGTGGACAGATAAGTATAAATGCTAATAGGCCGTTTATGGAGCTCGCCGATTCTTGTCCTCCTATAACGGAGGCATCTAGGGCTCTGTACGCCTACTATCCTCTTGGCAAAGTTCAGGTCTCACGTGGGTGCCCCTATCGTTGTGCATTCTGTTATAATTTGAGTTTTAATAGAAGAAAATATCGCATAAAACCTTTGGAGGTAATTGATAGAGAGATCCATACTATCATGAAATTCGTTCCACGCATTAAACACTTTACGTTGCTTTCAGATAACGTGGGCAGGGATGTTGATAGACTTTTGGAAATGGGCAAGATATGTTCAAAGTATGGATTCACATTTCATACTGCCATAAGGCCGGAATATATTAATGAACGGCTTATCTCAGAATTGGAGGGGGTATGCGGATCTTTTCTTATCGGTGTTGAGTCTGTTGTCCCCAGAATACGTCGTATGATATACAAAGATAACGACGTTGAAGATACCAGAAGAGCTGCGCATTTACTTAAGAATTCTTCCATAAAGATGTATTACTCATTTATGACGGCCTTTCCAGATGAATCAAGAGAAGAGACCATCGCCTCCATGGATTTCGCCGATGAATTACGGGAAATAGATCCTACTTCGATAATAACCCCCTTTTTCTTGCTGACCCCATTTCCGGGAACTGAGCTATATGAATATGCATTAAGGCGGGGTTTTAAAAAGTCAGCCAATCTCAAGGATTGGAGCCAGTTTGCTCTGGGTAAAGTATCAACACCATGGATTGATCCCGATAATGAATATTTTACCGATTTATATCAAATGAGTATGTTGATTTATACCGACCCCAAAGAATACGAGAACAATGATTTTGAAAAGGATTTTTTTGGTCATTTTCAGAGAATTGCTTGGGATAGATGGAGAGCTCGGACATTTGAATTTAGACGTGAATATGAATTGTTTAAATCATATAATCGGAAGTTTAAGCAAGCTGGACTTATTAACTATGAAGAAGAGATGCAAAAGGCCTATTCTAAAAGTCAAACCAATAACGTAGATTAAAAACTATAGAATTTACCATAAATAAAGATAATGAAAATTAATATGTGTGGGAGTATATTGACAATACCTTACCAATTGTCAAAGCATCTTCGGAAAAAAGGTATAGAGGTAAAGCTTTTTATCGATTCTTTATCAGAAGAGAAATCATACTTACCAGAATGGGAAGATGAAGATATTGAAGAAAATGGGTTGCCAAACTGGATTTATAAAGAAAGAGTTAGCTTATATCGGTATTTTGGCGGGTTCAAAGAAGAACGAGAGTTTCTTAATTGTTTATCTGATTGCGATTTGATTCATACTCATGGAGAAGCAAGTATTTGGGGGAGTTTTACTAAAAAACCATATGTGTTTCAAAGCTATGGCTTTGATTTGTGCTATATGCCATTTTTAAAAGGTTCTTTGAAACAGAGAATATTATCGTCTCTTATGCGAAGGGGGATAAGAAAGGCTTCTAAGATACTTATTCTGCCATATCAGATTCCTGCTATTAAGAGGCTAGGAATTTCATATGATAGGTATTCAAACCTATATTGCGGCATAGATACTCAAAAATATAAGAGAGCGGATGCTTCACTTGGAAATGAACTAAGGGAAAAATTCAAAGTAGATCTAATTTTATTTTCTCCAACAAGACATCAGTGGACAAATTCAGAAATTACAAATAAAGGCAATGATAGTTTAATTCGTGCAATCCATAAATTTTTGAAGGGCACTAAACAAAAATCTCTGTTTATATTTGTGGAAAAAGGGTCTGATGTAGCAAAAAGTAAAAGTTTGATTGATGAGATGGGAATAAAAGATAATATTTTATGGATAGAGCCTGTCAACAAAAAAAAACTTATTGAATATTATAGTAATTCCGATATTGTGTTAGACCAATTTGTAGAGCCGGGAGAGCTGGGGCAGATAACCTTGGAGGCTATGTCTGTAGGGGTTCCGACGTTTATTTATTTGACCAATCCCAAAGGTTACTTTGAAGAGTCTCCACCTGTAGTTAATGTATCAACTACTGATGAGATTGCTTCTGAGATGCTCAGGTTTGCAGATAATCCTGAGTTGAGAATTGAAGTAGGCAATAAATCGAGAGAGTGGATATTAAAGTATCGCGATTGGAATATAGTAGTAGATAAATATATATCTCTTTATAAAGAGATATTAGGCTTCTGAAGATCATATTTATAAAATGAGTTACAAATAAAAAAATTGGCAAATCTATCAGTTTATTTAAAAAAAATTGCTAATCATTCTGTTATTTATGGTGTAAGCAATTCTGTTACTGCGGCAGTCGGATATGTATTATTACCTATATATGCAAGATTGCTTCTGCCGGAAGAGTTCGGAATATTTTCAACGATTAATATAACGGGAGCCGTATTGGGTATTATTTATGATATGGGATTGATCGCGGCGCTTTTTCGCTGGTATTTCGATTATTCTCAATCAGAAGAAGATAAAAGGAAAATAATAGTCTCCACAGTTTTGATATTCTATTTTATTACGTCTTCGATTGCGACAGTTATTATATTTTTCTTTTCACGCAGCCTATCGGGATTATTATTTAAAGGCCAGTATCAGCATTCGCCTCTCGTTCAGTTGATGATAGTAACCACATATATAAATTTATTGCTCGGTGTCCCTCTAACAATTTTGAGATTAAAGGAAAAGGCATATTTATATATGAAAGTTTCTATCTTAAGAGGGATAGGGATATTAGCTATCACATTATTATATTTGGCTGTTTTGAAGGGCGGCTTGCTGGGGATATATAAAGGAGGGCTGTTGGTCTCTTTTATAATAGCAGCCGTATTGTTTGGAGTAACATATAATGATTATATATTTAAATTCTCGGCTCCTGAGATTAAAAAGATGCTTATATTTGGTCTTATGTATTTGCCCACCATCATTTTTATGTGGATAATTAATTTTTCAGACAGGTACTTTCTAAACTATTATTCTACTCTCGAAGATGTGGGAATTTATTCCTTTGGCTATAAAATAGGGCAAATTATTTTTTTAATGGTAACTGCGTTTTCTACTGCATGGACGCCGATATTGTTCTCAATTATTAAGGAAGATAACGCTAAAGCAATTCTTTCAACTATTATGACTTACTTTTTTCTAACATTGTTTTCAATTGCATTATTAATGACGATATTTAGCGAAGATATAGTTAAATTGGTGTCTGTTGGAAAATATATAGAATCATATAAGGTGGTATCTCTTATTTCTTTTTCATACTTTTTATATGGAATCTATGTGTTCTTGTTCAATGGCCTTATGATAACAAAGAGAATTGGAAGCCAGCCTATTATAATAGGACTCTCAGCGCTCCTGAACATTCTTCTAAATATATATTTAATACCGAGGTTTGGATATATTGGCGCCGCATACTCAACCCTTTTTACCTATGCTGCGGTAGTGTTCGGAACATACGTAATGTCACAGCGGTGCTACTATATTAATTATGAAAAGGTAAGATTGTTTAAAATTACTGCTGCCGGGGCGTTAATTTATTTTATAAGCAATTATGACTTATTTGGAGATATGGCGGTTATAAAAATATTTTGGAAGCCCTTTTTGTTTATGATGTTTTTTTATATGTTGTATATATGGAAGTTTTTTAATTTAAAAGAGTTGAATAAAGTAAAATCTTTATTTTTAGGTAAGTGCGAAGAACCATATTATGTCAGACATTAAAAAAGATTTGGCTAATCTTATTTGTTTAACCATTGACGTTGAGTGGGCCTCTCCTGAAGTGCTCCAAGATATTATAACTCTACTAGATGAAAGAGAGTTACGTGCGACTTTTTTTTGTACCCATGCCGATATTGATGTGGATGGCCATGAGCAGGCGATTCATCCGAACTTTCGACGTAATGGTGATACCATGCGGAAATTGAGTCAAGAAATGGGCGATACATTAAACCACTATACGGATAAGATGGTATATGAGTATGTTGTGCGACATACTAAGACCTTTTGTCCGGCGGCAGTAGGCGTGCGTTCTCATAGTCTATTTTATGATTCTGAACTTTTACCTATCTACCGACAGGCAGGAATAGAATATGATAGTTCTCATTCATTACCTTTAGCGTCCGGACTGTCTCCGACCTGGAAAGAGCATGATATTTTAGAGATGCCTATTTATTATGTAGATCACATTGATTTAATTAATCAAATGTCGGGATTCCGTTTGGAAGGATTGCGTATGGAACAACCAGGAATGAAGGTATTTGATTTTCATCCTAATATGGTTTTCCTTAATGCTGCAACGGAAGCTGATTATTTGGAAAGCAAATCCCATTATCATGATTTTGAAAAATTGCTTAGCCTCCGCCGTTCGGGCCCGGGAATACGCAACTTGTTTCTCGATTTACTAGATTTTATAAAAAGTGAAAAACTGATTACAACTACGTTGGCTGATGTTAATACTGCATACAGAGGAATATGAGACGAATAACGATTTAGACGAAAAAAAAGATGGAACATAGTGAAGAATTTGAAATCTTGGTTAGCCCAGAGACTGGTTTGCCTCTTAGGTATATCAATAGCCGCTTAGAAACGGAAACGGGAACTGAAAGTTTTCCTGTTCATAATGGAATTGCCTGTCTTGCAAGTGTTCAAAATCTGAGCGAAATTAAAAGGTATGAGATGGGTATATTTAACAGCATCCCTATTCAGGGTATCCCATATTTCAGAACATGCTTATTGAGAGATATAATGAAAGTGGTAAAGTCGGTTATAAGAAGTTTGAGAGGAGATCTTGGAAAATTTGTAGTTGCGGAAATGGGCGGCGGAGAAGGTTACTGGGCAAGGTTTATAAAAGAAGATTTACGGGATGCTATAGTTTTTGTTTGCGATTTAAGTATGGATGCCCTTGCTAGAGCGCCGGACCATTTAAAAAAGGTTTGCGCGGATATATCCCGCCCAATTTTTAAGAAAAAATCTATTCACTTGGCTTCATTCTGGGTGAGTTTGCATCATCTCGAAAAAGCTGATATGAGAAACGCATTATTTGAGATTAGCAAGGTATTGGATGATGATGGCGTGCTGCTTATATTTGAGCCAAATTATGCATTCCTTCCACGAAAAATTATGTACAGAACGAGGCTGGGTAAAGATGTATATTTCGATAAGCATGAGCAGGCAATAGATTTCTCCAAGATTAATAAAATAGCGGAAAGCTTTAATCTCGTTGAGGTCGTTACTCATTTCATGAATCCTCCATATAATTATGATTTCATTAGAAGACTTAGAAGAGGGGGCATATATTTGCCGGTCGTAGAGGCGCTTCATCGAATCGATAAATGTTTATTAAGTCCAATAGTCGGCGATATGTTTTCCGCCAAACAGTCTCGGCTTAAAAAATATTTTTCGTTATATGGACTTTCTATTTACAGAAAAAGAAAGGTATAAATCTGGTTTTATGTCTCAAAGTTGTTTCGTTTGTAAAAATGATGAATTGTTATTAAAAGGCTCTGTGAAATCATATTCTCTCATCGAATGTTCTCGCTGCGGTTTACAGTTTCTTGATCCTATCCCCCGCAAAAAGGACTTAGATCAGATTTATTCTAATTATTATAAAGCATGGGGTATCGAGCAATGGGGGCATGAAGTATCTGCCATGAAAAGAAAAACCTTCCGGGGGTATTTATCGCAAGTGGCTAAATTCATATCTTGTGGTAAATTGCTTGATATAGGATGTGCGACGGGCGAATTGATGGAGGTTGCGCAAGAGATGGGGTTTGATGTTTACGGAGTTGAAATATCGCAAGAAGGAATACGCCGCTGTAAAAAGAAGTTCGGAGGGAAGAAAATAATAGACACTGAGTTGGAATACGGGAATTTCCCGCCCGATTTTTTTGATGTTATTACTCTTTCTGATGTGTTGGAACATATGCCTGTCCCGCGACCTTTCTTAGATATTTTATGGACTATGCTTAAACCCGATGGCATTCTAATGACTGTTACTCCTGATACGTGTTCGTTCGCCAGAAGATTAATGGGAATGAAATGGCTGCATTATAAAGAAGAGCATATTTTTTACTACAATCGCTCTAATATAGCGCGGCTTTTTGCTCCTAAATTCAAAGTATTGACACAAAAAACCGCATATAAAAATTTGACTCTTACTTATTGCGCGAGCGTGATTAACGGATATATAGACCACGGCTATAAACGGTTTTTTACTTATTTAATAACGCTTCTTCCTTTCCGTATAAGGCATTTTCCGTTCCTTTTTAACATTGGCGAGATGTTTATTTTGTGCAGAAAGGGAAAAGAGTAAAGATGTTTTTAAACCTGATGGAAATTGCTTTAAGCACTTTTAGGTATAAATTATTTAAACATAGAACGCCGTTAGTTTTATCGATGAGTGTTACAAGCAGGTGTAATTTAAAGTGTGTATATTGCTATTCCGCAGAAGATAACCTTAAGGCTAAAGATGTTCCTCTTGAAGATGTTACTTCCATAATAGACGAGTTTTACAAGTTAGGCACTAGAGTAATTATGCTGCAGGGCGGAGAACCTTTAGTCCATAAAAATATCGTTGATATTGTCAATCACGTTAAATCTAAACAGATGTATTGCGCAGTCACCACTAATAGCGTCAATTTTGAGAGATATCTTGATGCTTTGATAAAGGTTGATCAAGTGCAATTAAGTATCGACGGAAACAGGGAAATAACCGATGGTTATAGGGGAAAAGGCGTATATGAGTCTGTTGTTTCTGCGGCAAGGCTATGCCATGAAAACAAAATTCCATTCCATTTGCACACAGTTGTAACAAATACTACGACGGAGGAAAATACTCTTAAGCCATTAAAGGAATTCGCGAATAAATATAGGACCTATCTTAATTTTTGCATGCCAGTACCTACCGGATCAGCCAGAGACAAGCATTTGGCGGATAATAAACAAATAATAGAGTTTTATAAATTAATCAAAAAAGGTAAAAAAGACGGTATGCCTACGAATAATTCTTATCATGGCATTGACAGTGTAATTAAGTGGTGTGAAAAATATTCATATAATGACTTTATTTCTTCGGAAGATAAAGAGGAGTTGGCAAAATACCCGAAATGTATAATGGGTAATCTTGTTTGTTGGCTAGACTCAGCGGGAATGCTGCATCCCTGCGCCGTACATTTTGGCCAAAAAGATTTTTCCTACTCGATAAAAGAGTTCGGCGCGAAGGGAGCGTGGGAAAAATTAAAAAATGTTCCATGTCATTACTGTGGATGTTCGTCAGAGTTTAATAACCTGTTTAATTTAAAAATGGAACCGATCATAAACGCTCTTAAATTTGTATTGAAAAGGAAATAAAGCGCAATGTTACAGAAATTAAAACATTTTGCCTATCACACAAATGTCATTAAGCGGCGGTATAAATTGCTGCCCAAGATACTTTCAGGTTATGCAAAAACTCTTCTGCTGAAAAAAAATGCGTTGCGAACCATTGAACTTGCTTTATTGGCGGAATGTAATTCTAAATGTGTAAGTTGTTACGCGACAAAAATTAAAAAGGCGGATGATTCCTATCTAACTGTGGAAGAGTATCGGCGCATCTGGAAGGAGGCATCATCATTGGGGGCATTTTCGGTGATTTTGTCTGGCGGTGAGCCTACTTTAAGGAAGGATATTTTTGATATTATTTCTGTAATGGATCCCCGGAATACTATTTTTGCCCTGGTAACTAATTCCCTTAACCTTAATGCCTCATATCTCGCTGATTTGAAAAAAGCAGGCGTAGAAACAATCCACTTTAGTTTGGATAGCACGGATGAAGCGGCTAACGACCAATTTAGAGGAACCCACGGACACTTCAAAAAAGTTATTGAGTCAATCCAAGAAGCTAAAAAGCTTAATATGGCTATCTGCCTTTCCACAATTATAATGCACAATGGCCTTGATAAAATGAAAGAGATGGTTCGGTTCGCAAAGGAATATCAGATTGGAATTGTGTTTTCATTAGCCTGTGTTTCAGGGAACTGGTCAACAGAAAAAGACGTTTTGTTAACAAATGAAGAATGGCGGGATGTTCAACGCTTTATGAAAGATAACCCGCATATCCGCTCAGACTGGACTATAAATTTTTCTATGAAGCAGGAATGCCCTGGGGGACGGGAAAAAGTCTCAATATCCTGCTATGGCGAAGTAACGGGCTGCGGAATGAATTTTGTCTCTTTTGGAAATGTAAGACAGGAACCATTGAAAGTAATTTGGAAGAGAATGGGAAACTTCCCTGATTTCAAACGTAAAAGTCCCGACTGTTTAATTGGAGCAGACCTTCAATATATTGAAAGATATATAAGGCCATTGTCGGGATTGGATGTGCCGATTAGTATAGATAAGCATCCGACAAACCCTATTTCTTTCAAAGAGTTAGAGAGATGAATAATCAGTTTGAAATAATAATGATTCAACCCAAAACGTCTTTGACAGGCTCGGTTATTAAGATGCTGCCTATAGGGTTACTTTACGCTTCATATAAGGTTGTCAAGTCCGGTTTTACCGTCCATATTTTTGACGCGAGAATTAAACCGCATAGATGGGAAAAAGACCTAAGGGAGTTGATTAATGCCAAGACATTGATCGTCGGCCTTACGGTAATGAGCGGGGTATCGGTGGAAGAAAGCATAAAAATATCGCGATACATAAAAACTAAATGGCCGAGCATTAAAGTTGTATGGGGCGGGCCGCATCCTACTTTCAGCCCGAATGATGTCTTGAGTGAAAATTCGGTTGATTATTCAATCAGCGGCTATGGGTCTGAATCTTTTTTTGAACTGGTTTGTAATATCGCGGTGATACAAGATGCGCCGGATTTAAAAAAAATAAACGGACTATCCTGGAAAGATAAAGGAAAAATAATTACCAATACTCAATCTTTCGATTTTGAATTTTTATATTATAAAGATATACCCTATCATCTAATAAAAAACTTTTCCGATTATAAATACGTTGATACCAATGAAAGGATTTTTCCTATGTATAGCGTAATGGGCTGTCCTTATAAATGCACTTTTTGTAGTTCGCCGGCCCAGTATGCCAGTCTTAAGAAAAAATGGATGCCGTATTCCGTTTCGGATGTTATAGAACACATCAAAATGGTTAAGGAGGAACATGGAGCGACTTTTATTTATTTCATAGATGACGATTCCTTTGTTGACTTAAAACACGTTGAAAATATCATTGATGAGATCAATAGGCTTAAAATTAAAATTAAATTAGGTTTTAGGGGGGCGCGCATCAATGAAGTCGCAAAAATGAGCGATGATTTTATTAAAAAAATTGCCGACGCCGGGACTAATAACATGCATATCGGGATAGAGTCGGGCTCGGATCGTATTTTATCGCTAATTAAGAAAAATACGACAACTAAGCAAATCTTAGAAGTTAATAGAAAACTCGCGCGGCATAAAAATATTAAAGTATTCTATAATTTTATCGTCGGTTTTCCCACCGAAACAATAGAGGAAACAAAAATGACAAGAGATTTAATATTGCGCCTTATAGAAGAAAATCCGTCATGCTTTGTCATCCCGCTGAATAAACCGAGGCCGCTGCCCAATACGGAATTATTTGATTTGGCGGTTAATTATGGTTATAAGCCTCCAAAAACACTTAAGGATTGGGGTAAATATGATGTGGAGTCTTCTGACTATAATCCTGTTTGGCTGTCGGACGCACATAACAAATTTATCAGGATGATGTTTCTTTGTATGTATTTTATAGACGATAAAATTATACGGATTTCAGAAGGAAACAGCCTTCGATTTATCTTTATGAGAATATTGTCTTTTTTTTATAAGCCGATTGCTGTTTTTCGTTTTAAAAGAGGATTTTATCGGTTTCTTCTTGAGGACAAAGCTTATAGTTTTTTGAAATCAATCGTTTAGAGAATAGAGTAGAAAGGAAGCATAAACAATGAAATTGTCTTTTATGAGGGATATTGATGATAACCTCGGAGTAGTTATCTGCAAATTCTTATGGTTGATAGTAAAAATAAAAGGCCTTTTTATTCCTTCTCGGAGAGATGCCGATCCTCGCGCGGTTAAGATGATTCTTTGCCAGAAATATTTTGGCATGGGAACTATTCTCCATGCCATACCATTGATAAAGGGATTGAGAAATCATTATCCTAACGCTAAAATCATATTTATGACGCTCAAAGAGCAAGAGAGTGTTGTAAGGGTATGCAATCTGGCAGATGAAGTTTTAACCATCCGGTTAAATAATATTTTTATATTTATTAAGGATGTAATAACCAATCTCTCCTATCTCGTAAGGATGAATATTGATATATCAATTGACCTTGAGTTTTTTTCCAAGTTCAGCATGATTATCTCTCTATTGAGCATGGCTGATATAAGAGTCGGCCTTCACCAGAAAAGGATACGCCCCGGTGGCATTATGACGCACAATGTTTACTATAATCATTATAAGCATATTAAGGATATTTATTTTGCGTTTAATACGGTTCTTGGCATAAGCTATGATAAAAAATATTTTGAATCTACTCTATCGTCTTTTAAAAAATTATATGAAAATAAATTGAGGGAAAGATTTGGCTTAAATGGCGCTACTCCAATTATCGCTATTAATGTGAACGCGAGCGACCTTTTTAAATTCAGATGTTGGCCCGCGGAGAACTTTATTGAAATGATCCAACTTTTGTTAAGGCATTACCCCCAAAATTACTATATTCTTATCGGCGGTAAGCATGATTATGAATACGTGCAAGGGGTATACGATAAAATAGAAAATAAAGACGGGCATTTAATTAACTGCGCAGGACAAACAAACATAGAAGAACTTTTTGCGCTGATTGAGATGTCAATGTTGGTGATTTCTAATGACAGCGGGCCTATGCATATCGCCTCCCTCTACAATGTCAATCTTGCGGCTTTTTTTGGCCCAGAGACCCCAGTTGTATTTGGTCCTATTAACAAAAATTCTGTTGTATTTTATTCAAAAGACTTATACTGTTCTCCTTGTCTTTGTGTTTACGATAGCAAAAAATCATTATATGGCGAAGAATGTTATGAAAATAGCTGTTTGACAAATATTAAGCCAAAAGAAGTTTTTGAAAAAGTTGAAGAAAGTTTTTTGAAACCCATAAGGAAAACATAACATATTAACCCTATGAAGATTTACGCGATTAGCATGGATAGGCATGTAATTGCCATTGGCCTTAGGAGAATTGTAGCCAGCGCTAAAAAGGCGGGATATAATGTCAAGTCAGTATATTTTCTTGATGACGCCTGGGGCCCTTCGCAATCCGGGTTTTGGTTAAAACAAAAAACAGGGGCAGAGTTTGCCGTAAATTATGCCCATAATGAAGAGGCGATATTACGTTTCGCTGAAATTATTTCAGACGCGGGTGTTTTGGCTTTTTCTCTTATGAGCGCTCAGCGCGATATCGCTAAAAAAATTTGTGAAAAAGTTAAAAGTATTAACTCGAAAGTCAAAATTATTATTGGAGGCTATCATCCAACCACAGTGCCGGAGGACGCTATTTCTTTCGCGGATGTTATTTGTCAGGGTGAAGGGGAAAAAACTTTTGTGGAATTTCTTAGAAGAACAGAAGAGGGGCAGGCCTATATTGGATTGCCGAATACCTGGGTTAATGAAAATGGAAATATCCTGAAGAATCAGAGAAGCCCGGTAATGACGCCAGAAGAAATGGAGTCTATGCCTTTTATGGAATATGGGCTTGACGAGCAGTATTTTTTTAGTTATGCCCACGGCGTTTTAATCCCTATCAGTCAACGCGATTTAATCCGGCATGTGGGCACAACTTATAGCACGATCTGGACAGTCGGATGCCCGCATATATGCTCTTTTTGTTCGAATGATATGTTTATCGGCCTCGATAAGGGGTATGCGAAATACCGCGGCCCGTCACCAAGCTATATTATTTCCGAGATTAAGAATGTAATGGGTAAATTCCCATTGGACTATATTGTTTTTTGCGACAGCGATTTTATTGGAAGGAGCTTGGAGGATATAACGGAATTTTCAGAAAAGTTTAGGACAGAAATCGGTCTCAAGTTCAAAATAAACGGCATGAACCCCGTCTCGGTCTCGGAAGATAAAATTAAAGTGCTTATAGAAGGAGGGTTAGTGAGAGCTAATATGGGTTTTGAGTCGGGGAGCCGCCAAACATTGAAATTATATAAAAGAGCCGGAGGCATTGAGGGGTTAAAAAAAGCCTGTGAAATTTTATCTAAATTTAAAGGAAAAATGGTGCCGACTTGTTATGAGATAATTACGGATAACCCTTTTGAAGATAAAGAGCATCTTTATGAAACAATTGATTTTCTTGATAGCATCACGGGCCCATTTACTATCAGTTTATTTTCTCTTTGTTTGATGCCCGGGACAGCGCTGTCCAGAAACATTAAGGACGAAAAATTATTAGAGGAGCATATTGTTAAAGAATACCTTTTTTCGTATAGGCCGACTGCGATTAATATTTTGATCAGTATTTTTGCCGTATTTAAACCGCCGCATTATATTGTCAAGCTGTTAAAAAGAATGATTAAAGGCAGAGAAAAGATTCCCCATCCTTTGATTAAAAACATTTTTTATAAGTTACATGTATTGCGAAGGGCTATAGATCAAATTTGGTATAGAGATTTCAGCACTTTTCCATATTGGGTAATGGTGCTGTATTATCGCCTTAAACGATTTTCTATTGCCTCGAGAAAATAGTTAATTTTTATTTCGTGAAAGCTTTGATAAACCGATAAAAAATATGGATCCAAAAGTACTATTATGCCAGTTTGACAACTTAGAGTTTTACTCTTATATGATATTATCGGCAAAATTAATAGAAAAAGGAGTGAAGCATAATGTGGAAATAATAGAAGACGACGTTTTTTTTCTTAATAAATTATCAGGGGTATATGACGATTATAAAATAATAGGTTTTTATACCTGTAATACCGATTATATAAGAATTATGTCTCTTATTGATAAAATTAAAAAACTATTTAGTGATAGAGTAGTAATTTTAGGCGGGCCCCATCCAACGATTAATTACGAAAAGATTAATTTTGATTTGGTTGATTTTATTTGCGTCGGGGATGGGGAGTTTCATTTTGGCGAGTGGGTAAAAAGCGGAAATTATATGGAAAAACGAAATTACTATAATATAGTATGCGATCTTTCTGAGCCTTTTGAGGCCGAATTTGCGCAGGACCTGAATAAAAGCCCGCTTCCGAATCGCGATATATATTACAGTAAATATCCTTTTTTACGCCATATGGGGATACGCAGGTTTTTGTTGTCAAGCGGCTGCCCTTTTAAGTGCACTTATTGTTATAATGAAACCTTTAGAAGCAAATTCAAAGATAGCTATTCAAAGGCAGTGTTGTTTAAGTCCCCCGCGAAAGCGGTGGAAGAGATTGAAGATACGTTGGAAAAATATCCGGCGAAAGCGGTTTCTTTTTCTGATGATAATTTCTGCATTAACCGAGAGTGGCTTTTTTCATTCTTAGACCTTTATTCTGAAAGAATCGGAAAACCATTTCATGCCGCGACTACTATTACGGCGCTCACAGACGAAGTAATTGAAAAATTAAGCCAAAGCAATTTAAAAACTATTCGTATAGCTATGGAAACAACCAATTCCAGGATACGGAACGAAATTTTACATCGTCCGAAATACACCAATGAGCAGTTTTCGAAAACCGTGGCGAAAATACGCAAAAAGAAAATTAAGGTAATAATATTAAATATGTTTTGTCTGCCTACCCAGACACTGCGGGATTGCGTGGATATATTCAATTTCGCCATTGATTACAATCTTATCATGTGCACAACTATCCTTGTTCCTTATAAAGGAACTGCGATGTATGATTATTGCCTGAAGAACGATCTTTTAATAGACCCATCTGGCAGGGAAGGCGATCTAAACAGTTCCTGGACGTCCCTAAAAGGAGTAGAAATGGAACGTATGGTAACAATGCAAAATTATACTTTTATTCTAAATTTCACCAGATTTATGGTTCCGGTTATTCGATTTATGTCTAAATTTACCTGGTTTAGGGTTCTTTCTTTCAAACTAATATCTCCGGTTAATGTAATAGGCATGAATTTCTATGCCTGGACAGGCTTGCTTAGTTTTAAAAAGTTGTTTGAACTTGGCATAAAAACCTTCAGAATTTATAAACGGAAAAAATAAGTTTTTATGATTTTTTTTCAATAATTCTTTTCAGGGATAGGCAGTGATTATGAAAGATGAAATTGTCCGTTGGTCAGACCAATCTTCTCCAAAGCTTAAGGCTGTAAATTTAGAGCTTACAGCCCATTGTAATTACAGGTGTGTTTTTTGTTTAAACCCAAGAGCCGAATTCAGGAAAAAGGGGAATATTTCAAATGAACTTATCGAAAAAATATTAAATGAATTGAGCGAAGATATACTTATTTATATCTGTGGAATAGGCGAGCCGTCTTTGCACCCCGACTTTATAAATATTATTAAACGATTATCCGGTAAGTTTAAAAGGATAAGATTGGTTACTAACGGCTCTCTTTTTAGAAACAATGAATTGATTAACGCCGTCCTCGATGCTAACATAGAAAAAATAACTCTTTCTTTGAACTATATCAATCCGGTTGATTATGAGAGGGTTCAGGGAGGAAATTTTGAAAAAGTTATAGGTTTTCTTAAAAAATTTGTAGAATTGAGGCGAGGCCATATTAATAAACCTTCCATCCAAATCAATTATTTGTATGAAAAATGGAAAAATGATTATTTGAGCGCGTATGAATACTTGAAAGGATTTATGGATGATCCGTGGGAGATGTATATCCGAAAAATAAAAAATATAGCGGGGCAGATTCAGGTTGATGAAGAAAAAAATGAAGACGTCATTGATAATTTATTAAAGAGAGATAATCATTTGGCTCTTGAAAACTGGAATAGATTCTTAAGCGGCACAAATTTTAGAACAGAAAATCCTCAAAATTGCCGTCATATTTATGATTATTACAGCCTGTTATGGAATGGCGATGCCCTCCCTTGCTGCGTTGATTATAATGGGGAGATGGTCCTTTGCAATGTTTTGTCTGAAAACTTGAATTTGACAGATACGTTTTACTCTGAAAAATTTGAATCCTTCAGGAGGAAAAGAGAAAAATTAAACTACAAGGAACTTCCATTATGTGAAAAATGCGGCGATTATTATAAATACAGCACAAGATTAAAAAATCAGAGCCAACAATATTAAAATGATATGGCCGATATAGCCTTAGAAGTATTAAATGATAATGAGGAAAGCAGCGAGTTGAATGAATTTATTGAACAATCTCTTAATGGAACAATTTTTCACCATCCTAAATTTTTATCTTATCATGGAGAGGAAAAATTTTCTAAGAATGTTTATGCGATTAATCATTTCCTTTTTCGGAAGAAAAGCAAAATAATCGCCTTTCTGCCGGGCATTATTTATAAAAGCGAGAAAGGATTGCAGTTTAATTCTCCCTATGGAGCGTCTTTTGGAGGTTTTGTTTCAAATGAGATTAGCTTCGAGGCGTGTGATGAAATTATGAATATGACTCTGAAATATCTTTTAAGCGAAAGAGGTATGGCGGAAATCAATATAGTTCCCGTGACAAGTATTTATCATGCCAATATGGTTAATGATTATTTTGAGTTTCTTTATCTAAGCAGAGGGTTTCGGCTTAGGGATAGTGAATTGACTATTGTTGTACGAGTATCCCAGGATGATGATTATCCGCTAAGTAGTTATGAGCATAGAGTAAAGAAATTTATTAAGCAAGGCGAAAGAAACGGCATTAATTTTAAAATATGCGATGATATTGATACCGCTTATGAAATAATTGAAAGCAACAGAGTAAGGTTTTCCAAGAAACCTACTCATACCCTTGAGGAATTAAAGGCTATCTCAAGATTATTTCCAGGCCGTCTTTTGCAATTTATCGCATTTAAAGACGAGCTTCCCATAGCCGTTTGTTGTTTATTATTATGCAATGATTTTGTGGCATATTCTTTTTATATCGATCAGATGGGAACTCATTCCGCGCTAAGGCCGGTAAATTTTATCATAAATCAAGTGTTGATATGGCTAAAAGAGAATAATTACTCGTATCTTGATTTTGGCCCATCTACATTTGGATTAGAGCCTCATCGTTCTTTGATTTTCTTTAAGGAGGGTTTTGGAGGCAAGGGAATAATTAAGCATTTTTATCAGTATAAAATAGAGAATTCATGAATAATCGAAATCCATCTGAAATAAAATCTTGGGCTGAATGGTTTGATAGAAGAGCGCGGTACTATAGCGATCCCCTCGCTAAAATAGCCTACTATGTGGATGGAAAACTTCTTCCTGTCGAGCTGATGGGGGCTACATTGCAAGACGCGTTTGATAAATTAAGAGCGGCTTCTGAATGCAGGTTGTTGGACGTGGGGGGGGGCGTTGGCCTTTTCGCTAGTACCTTCCGGTCAAAATTTAAACGAATCATAACTACCGATATTTCTTTTGCCATGGTTAAAGACGGCAAGAGGCTTAGCCCCAATGATAATTTTATAGTTACGAGCGCGGTGGATCTCCCTTTTAAATCTTGTTCTTTTGAGAGATTACTTTGCTATAGCGTTTTCCAGTATTTTCAAGATTTATATTTTGCCAAAGAAGTTCTGTCGGAATTTATAAGAGTCGTAAAAAAGGGAGGACTTATCCTCATCGGGGACATTATCCCTTCGCAAGCCCAGCAGAAAAAGGAAATGAAAAAGCAGGATAATAAACAAAATCCGTATTATCCGCCTGTGTTGAAGCACGATCTTAAGATGCTGGAATTCAAGAATGAATTTTTTCTCGAATTTTGTAATGAAAATGGCATAAGTTTCCGGGTGCTTAAACAAAATATAAAAGGAAAACCCGCTTCCATATCTCGATACGATGTCCTTATAGAAACTTAAAATAATGAAAGCGATTAATCTGGATAAGAAATCTGAAATATTTTTTGAGCCTTATCATTACGCCTCTCGGGCTGATATTTTTGAAAAATGTGATGGGGAAAAATTACCATCAGTTGAAGATTATTTTGAGGAGTTTTTCGGAAGGAAGGTTATGATTACCATTAATGGGCGTATGGCGATTTCCCTTATTCTGCGGTCTCTTGATCTGAAAATTGACGATGAAATTTATATTACTACGACATTCGAAAAACCGAATGTATCAAGCTGTGTTACCAGTACTATATTTAATTTTTGCAGGCCGTCGCGTGTTCTTACCGATAAAACCAAAGCCATTTTTTTAATTCACGAATTTGGCGTGGTTCATCCGCGTATCCATAAACTACGTTTAATAGCCGACGCGAGAAATATTCCGCTTATTGAAGATTGCGCTCATACTATTAATTCCAGGTCCAATGGTAAAGCAGTGGGAGCAAGCGGTGATTTTGTCGTATGCTCCTTTCCAAAGATTTATCCTATTCAATATGGAGGTCTTTTAATCGGAATGAATACCTCATATAAGCCAACTTTAGTTCAGTCTGCGATTATAGAAAAAATTCGGAATATTCTTCCCAAATATATGCGTTTGACAAATGAATATTCCCAAAAAAGGCGGGATAATTTCCAATTCCTCGCGGTGAAATTTAAGGAGTTATTGTTGCTGCCGTTTCATCAAATCGATAAAGACGTATCTCCCTCTCTTTTTTTTCCTTTAGTTACCGACAGATACGAGGAAGTTATGGAGAAAGCATCCAACTCTAAAATAGAGAACGCCTTATGGCATGGCACTAATATAGTAGTTCTTCCTGTTCATCAGTTTTTAGTTGAAGAAGAGCTTGAACGTATTTTTCAAGTTGTAAAAAGCGTTTATGAAAAAAATCATTCTGAATCCGTTTGTAGGTAAATTTATAAAATCTAAGCGTACATTCTTTGCGATTGTGTTCTTGGTTTTTTTTAATTCATTAATACAGGGATATTTTATTAGTCAAATAGATTTTATAAGTCCTCAAGATACAGGGTTGTTGAGTATCACGAGAAAGATTGTTTCTCCCGGCACCTTTACGGAGGCAGAGCAGGAATTAATGGAGCCTTATAAAATATATCCGCCTATTTATTCGGCAATCTGCGGAGTTATATACTTTTTTACGGGGGATTTGGATGGGGCTCCTAAAATTTACCACATAATTTTTAGCAGCGCACTTATAATTCCGGTATTTTTAATCTCGTTAAGGCTGTATGGAAGAAAAACCGCGGTTATCAGTTCACTTTTATTAACTTTCCTTCCAGCATTATCAATTACCATTTATTATTCGGTAAGGCATATAAGTTTTATCTTTTTTCTTTATCTCAGCCTCTATTTTATTTTGGCTGGCGATTTAGACAATAAAATTAAATATTATGGTTTAGGAGGTTTTTTGCTCGGGATTACATACCTGATTAGAGAAGAAGTCTTAATTATTCTTTTTGCTGTTTTGCTTGTTATATTTCTAAAAGGCCTCTTGAAAAAAAATGGCCGATTTGAAGGTATCTATAAAAAAGAATTAGTTGTTATATGTTTATTTTTACCTCTTTTCTTGCTTTCCTCTCTCTATACATATAATTCTACAGGCAAATGGTCGCTAGGAGGCGATAAGAAGTGGAAATATGACCATTTTATAACAGGCCAGGGAATATTGGATGGAATTAAAACCCCAGACATAGAATACGGTTATAAGGTTTACGGTTCTGCCGAAGAAAATAATAATAGTATATTAAATGCAATCAAGAAACATCCGAAAGCCTATTTTTCCAGAATTATTAATAATTTTAAAATACTTTTTGATGTGCTTCCTTCTCCGGCAGTCATTCCTTTTTATCTCTATCTTTTTATGGGAATAGCGTTTTTTGAATTGTTGGGTAATCCGGACAGATTGAAGTGTTCTATTATATTTATAGCGGTTATTGTTTCATTCATTTCATTATGGACAGTTGTTTTTTTTGTCCAGGCGAAGCATCTAGTTCCTCTCGTGCCAATTTTGGCAATCTGGATATCGTACGGTATTAAGCTAACGCAGGATAAAATTAGGATGAGAAATTTAATCTATTTTCCGTCGATTATTACATTATTATCTTTAGCCGTTATTTTTCTAACTTATACTAAGTCAATTTCTGAAGATATACCAAGGGAAACGAAAGAAATCGGGGGATGGCTCAAAGAAAACACATCATCGGCGGATATAATAGTTGTTCCGAACGAATGGTTTGACGAACGGCTTTATCTGCAGTATTACTCCAGAAGAAAGGTTAGAGAAATTCCTGCATGGATGGCAGATTTTAAAAATGGTATAAACATAAAAGAATCAATATTTATTTTAAAAGATGACCAATTCAATTCAAATGATAATAAGCTTACAATGGAGATTATTAAAATATTTGAAAATATAAATAAAAAAATAATCGTTTATAGGGGTGTTGGATGACGCAAATGGCAATGCCGAACAAAAATATAAAAAAGATGCGAGGAAAAGTCAAAAAGATTGCTCTAATTGAACCGATTAGGAATTTTTCACCTAATATGGGTTTAATTACTTTGGCCGCAATCCCGAAGTTAGCTGGTAAGGAAGTTAAAATCCTATACATGTTTGACTATGAATACAAAAGTGGTGATCAATTATCAAACTATTCATTAAAAAAAATAAAAGATTTTGATCCGGACATAATTGGGGTCGGATTTTTATCTGCCGAGTGGCATGCTGCGAAAGTCGTGATCGAAAGATTAGCAACTGCCTTTGATAAAATTATTGTAGCTGGCGGCAGGCACCCATCGTCTTTTCCAAAAGATGTTTTAACTTGGGGTGCTGATTTTGTTATAGTTGGAGAAGGTGAGACAGCTTTTGAAGAATTAATCAATTGTATTGAAAATAACGGCGCAGGGCTTGAATCTTCGGTAGGAATTGCTTTTTATAAAGAAGATGGGGCATTTCACCTGAATCCACGATTAAAAGAGACCGCAAATCTCGATATTATCCCTGCGTATCATTTGATACCCTACCAAAATTTTATTAACACAAAACTTGGCGTGGTTGGCAGATATTTGAAATCTGGCTGGCTGGCAACAAGCAGGGGATGCTTTAGCAAATGTATATATTGTAGAGATAATAATTTTGGCGGTCATTTACGTTTCAGGTCTATGGATGCCGTTTTTGATGATATAAGATTACAACTGAGTAATTATGACCTGGATTGTTTTTATATCGTTGACGACATGTTCGCTGTGAAAGAAAAACGCGTAATTGAATTTTGTGACAGATTTATAGCGATCCAAAAAGAATTCAATAAGATGCTGTATTTTGCTGCAACAGCTAGGACTGACACTTTGACAAAACCAATGGTTAATGCGATGGAAAAGGCAGGATGCACACAATTAACTTTTGGTGTTGAATCGGGCAGCCCTAAAATACATGATATTTTAAATACAAATAAAAGTTGCACAACGATTGTCCCTGCTTTTGAAATGTTAAAGGAATCCGAGATTGATACTTTTGTGAATTTTATTATAGGCGTTCCCGGAGAAAACGAAGACGACATCAACCTAACATTAAAAATAATTGATTCGATAAAACCTACTACAGTTGGCGTTACATTTTTAACTCCCTATCCTGGGACAAGATTATACGATTTGGCATGTAACAACAATTGGCTGGATGGAGATATGAAAAAAGAATTTGTTTACCGCCATAATTATAAACCTCAGCTTAACGTAGGGATTGATCCATCGCTATTGTTGAATAGGGCAAAACGTATTTATAAGAAAACCTCCCGAAAAACTATCTTAAATGTTTTTACTCGCCATGAATCTATAGAATTAATATTTGATGTTATCAAGATGATGTTTAAGCACCCTGTTAAGGTATTAGATACGATAAAGAGCATTTTAACAGGAGATATTGATAAATTTAAAACAAAATATAGGCATCTGTTATATGTAAATACTGGATTAACAATTAATAACGGGTTATAACGGTTAATGCAAGATTCAACATAGAAAAAGAGGTTTATTGCATGAAAGTATTGTTTTACGGTTTAACTTTATTTTGTTTAGCTTTCTTTGTGCATTTGGCGGTATGGAGGTATTGTATTCCTAATAATAGGAAAAAGATGTTGATACAAATATTTATTGGCACTTTGGCAATAGGTATTCTTGCTTTGTGGGAAAAGATACATTTTATAACTATATTTGGACTGGATAGTTATGTCAATTTACCTGAAATGATCCATCTCTCTCTTTTTTTCTTATCTCTTACCATTACATATTTTGTCATATATAACGCAATGGTAATAGGCAGTGTTACGAATACCATAATAACATGTATTATGGATACAGGTTTAAATGGACTTGATAAACATGCACTGGAGCAGAGGATGCGAGATGAGTTGTTATTACGAATAAAATGTCTTATCAATGATAAGATTATTTATGATAATTCTGGCAGGTATTTCTTAACATCAAAGGGTATTTTATATTTACGCATAGTTAGGTTTTATCGGAAATTAATGAATTATACCGATGAGATAGGTTAATGATCTTTTATGTCTTTTGAATACGTGCAGATAATTATGCCGGTGTTGGGTTTAATTTTGAATGCTGTTACTCATATTACCAGCATGAGGATTGTTTTCAATTTAGGAGTAGCTGCTTCCATATGTTTAGGATTTATAGCCGGTTTTTTTAGTATACTAATATTTGAGGTTTCTTTTTTAATATATATGCATGGCTCAGTAAAAGAGTTTCTTTCTATTACTATTGTTAATTTAATAAGTTACTCATCGTTAGGATTTTTGTATTGTAATTTTGTTGGGCTTGGAATATCGGCTCTGAGAACCAGATTTCTTATAGAAATGGATAAATCTGTTGGAGGCATTACCATAGAGAGATGTATAGAACGTTATTCTCCGGAAGAGATATTAGCAAGGAGGACAAAAAGATTGATTAATAGCGGCCAAATAATTTTAAAGGATGGAAGATATTATATTTGCAAATCATACTTGTTCGTAATAGCGAAAATTATAAAGGTTATGACATTAATAGTTTTTGGTAACAAAAAAGTTGATTTATAAAATGGATTCCAGATCGGCTGATATATCACCGGAAGAAATTAGAAGAATTATTCTTATGCAGGCAAAACGGGCCGGAGTTGGGCATATTGGTTCTGCCCTGTCGATTGTTGATATTATAGCGGTATTATATTCTAACATTTTACGAATTAATGATCCCAATGATCCTGATCGGGACCGTTTTATTTTATCTAAAGGCCATGCGGCAATGGCAATCTACGGGGTTCTTTTTTTGAAAGGCTGGTTAACAAAAAAGGAACTCAATACCTATTGTGCCGATGAGAGCTTGTTAGGTGTTCATCCTGAACATACCCTTAGAGGCATAGATTTTTCAACAGGATCGCTTGGGCATGGCTTGTCAATAGGTATTGGATCGGCGTTAGCGGCAAAAAAACAGAAGTCTTCACGCCGTGTGTTTGTCTTGTTAAGCGATGCTGAGTGCAATGAAGGTTCTATCTGGGAGGCAATTATGTTTGCAGCCCACCACAAAATATCTAACTTAGTAGCTATTATTGATCTTAATGGGCAACAAGCATTCGGTTACACCAAGAACGTCTTAAATATATCTCCAATGGCAGAACGATGGCGGGTATTTGGGTGGGATGCGCATGAAGTTGACGGGCACAATCCGCATGAGATTACAAAAACTATAAACGGTTTAGATACTGATAGTTACTCTTTTCCTCATGTAATAATTGCGCATACTACATTTGGCAAAGGGGTATCCTACATGGAAAATAAAATTAAATGGCATTACTCTTCTATGTCAGAAGAAGAGTATCAATTAGCTTTGAAGGAAAATGAAGGATTGTTATGAGAAAGGCTTTTATTGCTACGCTTGAAAAATTGGCTGAAGATAATGAACGCGTGATGCTCTTGACAGCTGATGTTGGATATTCGGTTCTAGAATCTTTTGCTGAAAAATTTCCGGATAGGTTTTATAATGTTGGAGTGGCAGAGCAGAATATGGTGGGCATTGCTACAGGCCTGGCTGAAGCAGGTTTTATCCCATTTGTCTATTCTATCGCTACATTTGTTTCTCTCAGGGCCTATGAATTTATTCGCAATGGGCCAATCTTGCATAAATATCCCGTTCGTATTATTGGCGCAGGCGGGGGGTTTGAGTATGGACATGCTGGAATAACTCATCATGCCTTGGAAGATATAGGAGTTATGCGTTTACAGCATGGGATTACAGTAATAGCGCCCGCGGATTATAAACAAGCCAGCAATGCTTTGTTGGGCACATGGAATTTAGACGGCCCGGTTTATTACAGAATAGGCAAAGATGATAAACTTACGGTTCCCGGATTAAACGGCCGTTTTGAATTGGGCCATACCCAGCTACTTTCCAAAGGAGATGATTTGTTGTTTATAGCAATGGGGAGTATTGCTATTGAAGTGGTTAGGGCCGCGGAGATATTAAAGGGGCATGATATCAGTTGCACCGTGGTAATAGTGGCAAGCTTAGAGCCTTCGCCTATTGATGATCTGATTGAGGTTTTATCGCGTTTCAGGTTAGTATTTACGGTTGAAGCCCATTATGTTAAAGGAGGATTGGGGTCTTTGATTTCAGAGATAGTGGCTGATAATAACATTAATTGTAAGGTTAAACGATGCGGAGTAAATACAATGCCGACTGGCAGCTCAGGCAGCCAGGCCTATTATTATAAAAAATATGCGTTATCCGGCGAGATGTTGGCTGATATCGCGCTGAGAGATTTTTTACATGAAGGGAAAGAGGAGTGAAAGATTATAGTAATGATTTAAAAAATCAACATATTGATAAAAAGGGAATCTATACTGTTCGTTTTATTTCTACTGACTGTTTATTTTGCAAAGAAAAAAGAGAGCATGTTCTTTATCCCGCCCGTTTATATAATAATAGTTTTACTGATTATACTTTTAGCGCTAGGCGTTCACGTAAGCGGGAACATTACAGAATAGTTAAATGCAGCACTTGCCAATTGGTAAGATCGAATCCAGTGGTAAGCGAAGATATGATAGATAGTTTATATGCTCATAGCAAATTTATATTTTCAGACGAAGCGCCGTATGTTGCCAGTACTTACGCTATCTTGCTAAAAAGACTTATGAATAAGTATAATATCAAGCTAAATAGTTTATTAGAGCTTGGATGCAGCAGCGGTTTTTTCTTGAATGAAGCCCTTTCCATTGGATTTAATGACGTTGTTGGATTTGAGCCAAGCAGAGACTGTTATCAACGCGCGGAAGATCGTATTAAAGGGCGTATTATTAATGATATTTATAAACCTGAACTTTTAAAAGATAAAAAATTTGATTTGGTTTGTATTTTTCATCTCATTGATCATTTATATAACCCTCAAGCTGTTATATCTTCATTAACGCAAGCCTTAAACGTTCCTCATGGATATTTACTTATAATATGCCATGATGTTGAAAGTTGGAGCGTCAAATTACTCGGTGGACAAAATCCAATGTTTGATATTGAGCATATTTATTTATTTTCTAAAAAAACAATAGCTATGCTTTTAGAAGGCGCGGGATTCAGAGTTTTAGAGGTAGAGTCGCTTCCTAATACCTATCCTTTTGGATATTGGCTGCGTATGTTACCTGCGGGGAATAAGATTGTCAGTGTATTGCCTAAGTGCATGCAAAATATACCGATAAAAATAAAAGCGGGTAATTTATATATTTTTTGCAAGAAAGGATAATTTTATGTTAACTGATAGATGTATTTCAGTGGTAGTTGTTTGCTATAATGATGAAGGCAGCATAGTTGAATTATTGCGGCGTCTTTCTGTGGTTATGGATAAGATTACCCCGAACTGGGAAGTAATTTATGTTAACGATGACAGTCCGGATAACTCAGAAAAATTACTTTTGGAGTTGGCTAAAAGTAATCAGAGGTTAACGGTAATATCGCATGCGCGAAATTTTGGCGCGCAGACCGCGTTTACAACAGGGATGTCACAGGCAAGCGGAGATTCAGTAGTGATTATGGATGGTGATTTACAGGATCCTCCTGAGTTGATTGAGAAGTTTTGCGAAAAATGGTTAGAAGGATACCAAGTAGTATTCGGTATTAGGGCCAAGAGACATGAAGGTTGGTTTCGTAATTTTGGATATAGGCTTTTTTATAGGATTTTTCAAAAGATTTCATATTTGGATATTCCACTGGATGCGGGCGAATTTTCTTTAATGGAGAGAGTAGTCATTGATGTTATTCTTGCGTGTCCGGAGCATGATAGGCTTATCCGGGGACTCCGTGCTTATGCCGGTTTTAAGCAGGTCGGCATAGAATTTGAGAGGCCCGAGAGGTATAGCGGCCAATCCACACAGGGCCTGTTTGATTATTTTATGTGGGCGTATAAATCATTTACCTCCTTTTCACTTGTGCCGCTGCGTTTAATCTCATTACTGGCTTTTGCGACAACCATTGTAACATTAGGGCTTTTGCTGTATCACATCTCCAATTATTTTATGGGGGTCGCGTCTCCCAAGGGGGTTATGACTATTGTCATTTTAATATTATCAATTGGTTCTATTACCATGTTTTCTCTTGGTGTAATTGGAGAATATCTGGGTAGGCTTTTTATAGAAATTAAGAATAGGCCTGAGCCCATAATTCGCACTATAGTAAATGACCATCGTTCGGCCCCAAGGGAATGGTTGGGGCGTAAAAATTCAATTCACAGAAAGGAATAAGACAGGCGATATGATGAACAGATCTATTAGAAGGGCGAATATACTTACCAAATTAGTATCAAAAATTTTATATGCTAAGTTAACACGGCAGAGATGCCCGATTTTTATGGGGCTATATATTACGAATAGGTGTAATCTTCGATGTTCTTATTGCTTTGTTAACGTTGACAATCGCATGGACAATCCTTGTAGAAGGGGATTTACCAAAGATGAGATTTTTAAGCAAGTAGATGAATTGTATGCGATGGGCATGCGATGGGTATTTATGTTGGGTGGAGAGCCGCTGGAACATGAAAATATTGGAGAGATAGTGAAATATATAACTGATAAGGGGATACTCCTTCATCTTCTTACTAATGGAACGCTGATTGAGCAAAAAATAGACGCAATTGAAGCAGCTGACGGGGTTTGCGTTAGTATAGATGGAGGGGAAGAAGCTACTGATAAGTTGAGGGGGAAAGGTGTTTTTCGCCGCGCGCTTAGGGGAGCAGAGATTGCGTTGTCTAGAGGTATGAATACCAGAATCCATGCTGTCCTTAATAAATACAGTTTTAATGATATGGAAATGCTTGCTAATATAGCAAGGGAAAAGGGCTTGACCATTACTCTTTCGCCTATAAATGATGCTGAGTGCAAAAATGATCCTAATAGTGAATTTGTAATGACAGATGAAGAATATAGAAATTTTTATATACAATACCGCAAACTTAAAGAAAAGGGCTATCCAATCGCAAATTCTTATTATGCTATTGATAAGGTGATCAATTGGCCTATTGGGTATCATGAGCGCATTGCCCCTGAACAGAGCTTTCACGGTTATAAAGTCATCCCCTGTGTTATGGCAGAAACACATGCCTGCATTGATGCTGAAGGAGCAATGTTTACTTGTATTCAACAATTTATGGACGGGCTAAACATTAAAGAAGTGGGTATCAAAGAAGCATGGGATTATTTGCCCAATAAGCGTAAAAGATGTAATAGCTGCGCTTCAATGAATACTATTGAGACCGCGGCATATCTAAGGTTACGCCCTGAAATTATCATGGAAGGGATAAAATTCTTTTTTGGGCGCAGGAAAAGCATAAGTAATGAAAAGCTCTGCCAAAAGTTACATAAGTAAATGTTAAAAAATCAAGATATTAATTCCGCTTTTGATCAAGATGTTGAGCGTTTTGGATCCTATCAATATACAAAAGGAACACGCTATAGTACTATCATTGCGAACGAACGTTATACGCAGATGATATTATCATCTGTTGATTTTACCGGAAAATCGGTTGTTGATATTGGCTCCGGGGATGGCACTTATACCGCTCATTTGGCCAAACGGTCTAATGCCGCGTCTATTTTAGGCATTGAGCCGGCGCCTAAGGCTGTTGAGCGGGCGCGAGCTGTTTACGGTAATATATTTTCCAATTTGAATTTTGTTTGCGGATACCCCGATATATTAATAAAACAGAAAAAGAGGTTTGATATTGCTGTATATAGAGGAGTAATTCATCATATGGCCAGTCCTCGTGATGAGCTTTCAAAAGCGTTTTTATTAGCGGATACTTTGATTGTTTTAGAGCCAAATGGGCTTAATCCGCTTATGAAAATAGTTGAAAAGCTATCAAGTTATCACAAACAGCATCAGGAACGATCATTTTTGCATTATTCAATAAGCAGATGGATTACCGAGGGGGGCGGGGTAATAAAAAAAATATGTTTTTTTGGTATGGTGCCGTATTTTTGTCCTTATATCATTGCGATAGCAGGCAAATTTATAGAGCCATTTGTTGAATCGCTTCCTGTGTTACGTTCTATCTGTTGCGGGCAGTATCTCGTTGTCGCGACAAGGGGAGGGGGATAAAAAATTGTTTAAGGGTATTTGTGTAATAATTGGCTGTTCACGAGGGCTTGGCGCCGCATTAGTGGATGAGTTGATTAATGATGGGTGTCCTATGGTTATCGGTGTGGCTCGAACCAAATTAGAAGATATAGAACAGGGGAAAGAGTGGTTAGCCTCTAATCGCTATAAACATGTGATTGCTGATATTGGAGCTGAAAGTTCTGTTAATATTTTAACGAAGATATCTTTAGAATTACCTATGGAGCCGTTACTCATAATATTTAATGCCGCTTGTCTTACTTCTGATGTTACAGCCGATAAAAGAATTAATTATGATGTTTTTAAAAAAGTCAATCGCGTTGGAGTTGATGGATTAGGTTATGTTCTTCAGTCATTTGAGGAGCATTTATGCTTTTATGGAGGGATTTTTGTTGGAATATCTTCTACCAATGCGATTAAGCCCCCTGTTTTTGAATATAGATTGGCATATGGAGCTTCTAAGGCATATCTTGATATGGCATTGCGAAATCTTTCTTTTTTATGGCCGCCTAAAATAAAGGTTATTAATTTTCATTTGGGGCATATAGGCGGAGGCCATGACCTTGGTTATTTACCTGTTTTCCTAAAAGCGACTTACAATTCGGCCGCAAAAAAAATTATTAGAGAAGTATCTCGTCAAAGAGTTCCTTCAGAAGTTACCTATCCAGTTATCTATCGGATAGCATACCAGTATATTTTAAAAATTATCCCCGATTCAGTTTATATCAATTGCAGCAAGTTTTTTTGTTTTTTGTTAAAGAGAGGCGCAAATAATAAGAACCGCTAACATCATAATGTCCAATGAATTTAACGGATATTTTTAAATCTCAAAATAATCATATTCAAATTTTATTGATATTATCCATAACAATAGGATTGATATATTGTTTATTTTTTCCTTCCGGCAAAATAGACGGGGATGAATTTGAGTATAATATTATAGCAAAAAATTTAGCAGAACATAATGCCTTCTCTATGGCAGAATATCCTCCTTTTGATCCAACCAATAAGCGCGAACCTCTTTATCCATTTTTTTTATCTTTGATTTATAGGGTTTTTAGAGGCTCATTTTTTGCTGTAATGATTGCTCAAGCATTTATTTTTTCATTAACAGTCATTTTTATTTATTCATTTATTTCAAAAATAGCTGATAATAAGTCCGCGTTTTATTCATCCATATTCGTAACGGTTTGTCCGCCATTGGCAAATTATACATCCTATATTTTATCGGAAGCCCTCTTCATTTTCCTGCTGGTAGTTTTTGTATATATATCCACTATGATGAGAGCTCATCAGACGAATAAATTATTTGTTGCCAGCGGTGTTATGTTGGGATTATTAACATTATGCAAGGCGCATATGTTATATTTTTTCCCTTTCTTAATCTTATGTATTATCATTTCAAAATGGGGAAAAAATATTATTCTTCCTATTCTCCTTGTCACGGTTGCTTTTTTAATTACCCTGGCGCCATGGTTAGGCAGGAATTATTATTTATTCAATACATGGAAGATAACATCGCAAAGAGCGGGTATGACGCTAAATGTTAGGGCAATGAAGGCTTCTTATAACGGGAATGATTATAAAAATGCGGCAATCTATTATTTTTCTGAGGAATTGGGAAAGATCATCTATCCTGATGCGATTATTAAAAGTGAGGCTTTTATGAGCCAGTTCAACGTTGTTGTTGAAGGAAGAGAAGATGAAAAATATTGGAGAGATTATATAAAGGAAAAAAATTTTACTCTTAGAGAAGGCGCAATCATAGACCTTAAAACGCAAAAGTTTACGAGAGATGGATTGTCGGAGGTTGAGATAGATAAAATACTCACCACTGAAGCCTTGCAGAAAATTAAAGCCCATCCCTTTAAATATCTGCTGCAAACCCCTTTTGAGTTAATAAAAATGACTACTTTCACATACCTGCCTTTATTAAATGAAGAATATGTGAGTTCACGAATAAATGCTGCTAATAAAAGTTTAGTTTTTTTAATAAGAAGCATAATCCGTTTAATCGCTTATCCAATTTTAGCGTTAGCTATTTATGGTATATATCGATATCGCGATAGATGGAGAGAATTTTTGCCGATCCTATTTATTATTATATTTTTTAATTTATTCTATGGCTTAACGTTTGGTTATGCTCCCTACGCTCTTCCTCTTATGCCATTTTATATTATGTTTGCAACCATGGGATGGTTTAAATTAAGGGAGCGTAAGAATATTATCTCAGTTCAACAAAATTTGTGAGTTATATGATTGCACTTTATATTTTGATTTTGTTAGTTTTTTTATATTCTTTATTTATTGAGCCTCGCCATATCCTAATAAAAGAAGTATCTATTGCGGTTGATAATATTCATAATGGCTTAGATAAAATTAAGATCATTCATATTACAGACCTGCATATTAAAAAGCTGGGTTATTTAGAAAGAAAGGTCGTAGATAGGATTAATCAGCTATCGCCTGATATATTGTTTGTTACCGGCGACTTCATCAAGAATGATGCTGGAATAAAACATTGCGCTGAAATGTTTAAAAATATAAATGCGAAGTATGGAATATATGGAGTATTGGGGAATAATGATTATAGAAAGTTTTATATATTTCCTATAAATACTGCTGAATTAAAAAGGTCTCTTGCGGACAGTGGCGTAAAGTTACTGTTCAATGAAAGCTATACTATTAATATAGATGGAACTAATATCAACATATTTGGGGTTGAGGATTCGATTTATGGTAGTCTTGATATATCAAGATTGAGGGATAGTGTTTTAAATAAGCATATAAACATTCTCCTTTCTCATTCTCCAGCTATCCTTAGAAATCTCAATGGTTTTAGTCCAGATTTGATTTTGACAGGGCATACACACGGCGGCCAGGTGAGAGTTCCACTCATAGAATATTTATGGGCCCCTCTTCCCATAGGTTCTCCTCGGAAATATTGCAGAGGTTTATTTAAATTATCAAATAAAACGAAGATTTATGTCAATCAAGGCATTGGGACGAGTTTATTGCCTGTTAGATTTTTATGTCCGCCGGAGATTTCTGTGATTAAATTAGGAAATAATTCTCTATGATAGATGATTTGGAGAAAAGAAAAATGTTATTAAGCAAATATCCACTTCTTTTAATATATCGTTTGATTAGCGGTATATTTAGCTATGATAGCAGAATAGCAAGAAGGCTTCCAAATTATTTTCCTGCATATCGGTCTTTCGGTGTGGAATTCTTAAATCAATTTCTACGATTAATCCACTCTCCTAAATCATTTTTGCCTCAAGGTATAGTAATTGAACCAACAAGCTATTGCAACCTTAGATGTAAACATTGCATTCCTCAGGCAATTAATGAAGATAGGGGTTACATAGATTATGAACTTTACAAATACATACTTGACGATAATCCTCAGTTAACATGTTTAATACTTGCCAGAAATGGCGAACCCTTTCTTCACCCCAGAATCTTTGATTTGATCTCTTTAGCTAAAAGTAAGAATATTTATGTTTCGTTATATACGAATGGTATATTGGTGTCTGATGAAAAAGCCAATCGAATATTATCAACAGGTTTAGATGAAATAAATTTTTCTATGGAGGATATAGAAAATGGGTATGAAAAAAATAGAGGCATTTCATATCATAAATTAAAACACAACATGGGACTTCTCATAAAAAAAAGGAATCAGATAAGGTCTTCATTAAAAATTGGAATCAATATTGCTGTTATTGAAAAGGATGACTATGCCGTAAGAGCAATACAAAAAGAATGGGATAGTCAAGTTGACCATATTGATGTTGAGCCGCTAATGGGTGAAAAGATATCGTTGAGAACAAAAAGCTGTCATACTCTGTGGAGGAATTTAGTTGTCCGGTGGAATGGAATTGTACTCCCCTGTTGTATTGATATGAATAGCACTCTTGTTATGGGAGATATTAAAAATAATTCACTTAAGGAAATTTTTAATAGTTCAAATGCTAAAGCAATAAGGGAAAGCCATATAAAAAATAAATTTCCACCAGTATGTAAATATTGCGATGAATTTTTTGGGTGATAGAACGGTTAATTTAATCTATAATGAACAGGTTTGATGGTATGGCTAAGAAAATTATCACATTTCTATCAGTTTATATATATAACTTTTTAAGATATATATTAGAAAATGGCTTTAAAAAGCAGGAACAAATTATACAAAATATATTGTTAAATAATAATCATATTGAACCAAAAATATTAGATGTGGGGTGTGGTACCGGAACTTACGCTAGTTTTTTTAAGGCAAACAATTATTTTGGCATAGAGATCGATCCAGCCTATATTAAATATGCAAAGCAACATAAGAACGGAAACTTCCTATGCGCAAATGCGCGTTATATGCCATTTAAAAGTAATACATTTGGCGCGGTATATGTTATCGCAATATTTCATCATCTATCCGCGTCTCATATAACCGATATTTTAAAGGAGCTTAAAAGAATCACTTTACCAAGGGGATTAATTCTGATTATGGACCAAAGCAATATAAAAATTAATCTTGGAGTAGATTGGTTGTTCCAGATAATCCGTTATTTTGATAAAGGAAAATTTATTCGAAAACCAAAAGAAAATCTGGATATTGTATCCATGGAACCCGATCTTACCATTACAGATGAATGGACATTTAGAAGCGGCCTGATTACCTATCAGGCGATGTTTATAAAAAAAGATGGTTGATTCTAAACTTTTAAAAATCCCCGATTATTCTATAGTGATTTTGTGTTATCAGGCAGAAGAATATTGTAGAGTATTTGTTGCCGAAGTTATTGAGAATATTAGCAAGTTGAATATAGATTATGAACTTATTTTGGTAGCAAACTATTGGGAAAATTCAAATGATCAAACGCCGCGGATAGCACAAGAATTGAGAAATGATAATGAATATATTAAGGTGGTAGCGCTTGCTAAAAAGGGCGGCATGAGTTGGGATATGATAAGCGGTTTAAAGGCATGTACTGGGAGAGTAATTGCAGTTATCGATGGGGATGGGCAGATGCCAGCTTATGATTTGGTTCGTGTCTATAAAAAGTTAAAAGATGAAAACTTGGATTTTGTTAAGACATATAGAACAAAAAGAGAAGATAATTGCTATAGAAACTCCATATCAGTAGTATACAATTTTATATTTAGAATATTATTTCCAGGCCTATCAGTTCGTGATGTAAATTCTAAACCTAAAATATTTACAAGGGAGGTATATCAAAAATTAAATTTAACTTCATCTGGTTGGTTTGTTGATGCTGAAATAATGATTCAAGTCAGAAGATTGCATTTAAAAATAGGAGAAATTTCAACATTTTTTAAGCTTAATACGCGGTCATCTTATGTTAAATTTGAAGCTATATGGGAGTTTATAAAAAATCTTATTAAAGTAAGAATTTGTGAATTCAAAACAGACAAAAAGGTAAAATGAATATATTGCTGACAAGAGCATGTTTATGAAAATACTTTATGTCGTTAAAGATATGTCATATATTGAATTGCATGGCATTATGCAGCTTTCTGCCCTTTCAAAACAAAGGGGGCATAAGAGTTGTTTAGGGATAATTAATGAACATGATATATTAAAGGTGATTGAAAAGGAAAATCCAGATATTGTAGCATTTAGCATGCTTACTTTAGATGCGAGTTCATTTGAGAATTTGGCAAGAGATATTAAAAATAAACATAAAAATCTTACTATAATAGCGGGAGGGCCGCATGCAACCTTCAATCCTGAGATTGTAGATACTTGGGAGGTTGATGCAATAATTTGTGGAGAAGGCGATGATGCTTTTGTAGATTTTTTAAATGCAGCTGAAGGAGGACATGATTATTCAGATATTAAAAATTTACATACAAAGGCAAAAAAGAATCCATTACGCCCATTAATAGATAGCTTAGACAAACTTCCATTTCCTGATAGAGAATTAGTTTATTTTGAGGGCGGACATTTACTTAATCTGAATGTTAGAACATTTATGACATCAAGAGGATGCGCCTATAGGTGCACATACTGTTTTAATAATAAATATAATATGCTATATCGCAATAAGGGCAAAATTTTCAGAAAACGCTCTGTTGATAATGTTATTGAAGAAATCTTAAAAGTTAAAGAGAAATATCCTTTTGATTTTATTAGATTTGGAGATGATAATTTTATATACGGAGTAGACAAATGGATGGAAGAATTTTCTGTAAAATATAAAAAAATGGTTAATCTGCCTTTTTATTGCCTAATAAGGCCAAATCTAATTAATAATGAAGTGGTTAGGCTCTTGAGATCAACCGGATGTCATTCTATAGGCATGTCAATTGAGGCAGGTTCTGAGAGTATTAGGGAGAAGATATTAAAGAGAGGAATGACAGATGAAGAGTTAATGAAAGCTTTTGACATCGTTCAAGGAAGCGGAATTAAGGTTTTTGCAAATAGTATAGCAGGAATTCCATTTGCAACGATTAAGGACGAAATGAAATCCATAGAATTAGCTATTAAATGCAAGCCCGCTTACCCCAATTTTACAATCTTTACCCCTTTTCCTGGTGTTGAATTAAGTGATGTAGCTTACAAAAATAATTTAGTAAATGGTGACTTGCCTCAAAGAACAACCGATAGGTCAGTTTTGAATTGTTTTACGAAGAAAGAAAAAGACATTCAAGAAAATATTGTTACCTTAGGCCCTCTGATTGTTAGATTTCCATTTTTAAAATTGTTTATTTTAAATCTTATAATGCACTTGCCACCGAATAGATTATTTAGATATATTTGGGTTGTTAATAAAGGCTATTTAGGGAGTAAATATATCTGGCCTATTAAAATGGCTTTTTTATTAAAGATAAAATTGTTTTTAAAATCTTTTTTATTTGAAATACCAGAAAAACGTATTACTGAAACTCGCAGGTAGGAGTATTAAAAGTGGTTACTAATAAAAGCTCAGGAATTTTGTTAATTATTTTACTAATTTTTATATCGTTCTTATTAAGGATATGGCATATAGACTGGGGATTGCCATATATCCATAATCATGATGAGTTGAACCATATAGAACAGTCACTACAGGTCGGCTCCGGCAAACTCGAGCCTCAAGGGTTAATGCATGGTACCCTTATAACATATCTATTATCTATAGAATATGGAATTCTTTATATTTTAGGAAAAATTATAGGCAGATATTTATCAACAGATGGTTTTCTCTTATCCTATTTAACTGATCCGACAATATTTTTTATAATAGGGAGGGTTACAATAGTATTATTGAGCGTGGGCTCTATTTTTGTTACATATTTAATAGGTAAGAAACTGTTTAATGAAAGGGTTGGAATAATATCTGCCCTATTTATAGCTTTTTCCCCTACACATTTCATAAATTCCACATGCATTAAAGATGATATACCGGCAACCTTTTTTTGCACCCTGTTCTTTTACTTTACATCTTTATATCTTTTAGCTGACAATAGTACTTTAAAAAGGAATAGATTTTACTACGCATCCGGTTTTTTTCTTGGGTTAGCTATTGCAGCAAAATTGACCGCTATTCCGGGGATTGTTACCTTTTGTTTGGCATTTTCCTTAAAAGAACTATCTGACTCAGAAGGATATAAAAAATATCTTATCTTTTTGTGGGATAGAAGATTTTTAAAGGGGATGCTTTTTGTCCTTACAGGTTTTTTTATAGCTGACCCTTATGCGGTCATTAATTATAAAAAATTTATCTATGGTATATTATTCATGAAAAATCAGTATATGGAAAATGTGATAACAGTAAAAAATACTCAGATTTTCTATTTTACAAATCACCTGCCGGATATGATTGGTATCCCACTGACTATATTTTTCTGTATAAGTGTAATATATTTTGTTTTTAAACCTTCTAATAAATTGATTTTATTATTATCTTTTCCAGCAGTTTATTATCTGATATTTAACAAATCTACGGGTTTTGCACACCATATTTTAACCGCACTTCCATTTATTGTTATCCTAATCAGTGTATTTTTAGATAAAATATATTTTATTATAAATAAATGGAATATGGTCAAATCGGCAGTTGTTTTGCCTTTTTTGCTTATCTTGTTTATTACTCCCGAAGCTTTAAATACTATCAGATATATATATGTGCTTGGTAGTGCAGATACAAGGATATTGGCAAAAAAATGGATTGAAGATAATATTCCTTCCAATAAGTCTATTTTTATAGAGGGAGGGATAAAAAATCTAATTGTTTTGGGGCCTCAATTGAGAGGGAATTTAGATACCTTAAAGGATGATTTTAATTTTGTTGTTTCTAGAGGTGGAAGTGGAAAGTTACAAAAATTGCTTATTAATAGTTATAAGGATGGTGGGAAAACTTATATGCTATATAAGGCATCACCAGAAATAAGACAAGAAGATATAGATAAATTTAATGCCGATTATATAATAACAAATGGTTTTGTAGATTTGGATGTCGGGGAATTAGAGTATTGGAGAGATGAAGGATATTATATAAGAAGAGAGGCAGTGCATAGAAAAATTAATGAAAGATATGAATTGATAAAACAGTTTAAGCCTTTTCCAAGTTTTAGCATGTATTTTCCTTTCGCAAGCCGGGATTATAATGAATTAAAGAGTATTAACTTATTTGATTGTCAGAAGGAAATAATACCAGGACCAGAGATAAAGATATTTAAAAGGAAGACTTAACAAAATGAAAATCTTATTTGTTCTTAAAGAAACAACTATGTATGAGAGGATGGGTGTAATGTATTTAAGTTCTGCACTAAAATCCCAAGGTAATAAGGTAAAACTTGTTTTGGCTGAAAGCATGGGTATCGAAAGATTAAAGGATTTTGTTAGAAGTTATTCTCCTGAGATTATAGGTTATAGTGCAATGACGGGTGAATATAATAGGCTGGTTGAAATAAATAAGCATTTAAAAAATAATCATGATTTCTTGGCTGTCTTCGGTGGTCCACATCCAACTTTTTATCCAAAAATAATTGAAGACGAAGGATGTGATGCGATCTTTATAGGGGAAGGAGATATAACGTTTCCAGAGTTTTGCCGCAGGATAGAACAAAAAGAAAACTACTGGGAAACACCGGGCACTATCGTAAAATATGCCGGACAAATTATCAGAAATCCGCTCATGCCTTTGGTTGAGGATCTAGATTCGCTTCCTTTTCCGGACCGTGACCTAATGTATAGCGCAGATCAATTTTTGATGGAGGGATCCAGCAAAATATTTTTTTCAACTCGTGGATGTCCATCTAAGTGTACTTATTGTTTTAACGAAAAATATAACGAAATTTTTAAGGGGAAGGGGCGCATTCTTCGCCATCGTTCACCTGAAAATTTGGTTGAAGAAATTTCTGAAGTAAAAAAGAAGTATCCATTAGATATAGTTTATTTGCTGGATGATACATTTCTTTATAAACCTGTAGATTGGTTTAACAAATTTAAGGAGCTTTATAAAGAGAATATAAATCTTCCTTTTTCTTGTAATGTTCGTCCTAATGCGGTCACCGAACAAAATATCTCTCTGTTAAAGGATGTGGGGTTAGTATCGGTAAATATTGGCATTGAATGTGGGAATGAAGATGTGGCTAACACTGTTCTTCAGCGACATATTAGTAATAGTCAGATTATTAATGCTTGCCGGATATTACAAAAATACGGTATTAAAATCAGTACATTGAATATAGTCGGTTTGCCGGTTAAGAATAGTTATCAGGTAGATCTGGAAACACTTGACCTTAACATAAAGATTAAACCCACCTTTGCGTTGGCTTCAATTCTATGCCCATATCCCGGAACGCCCATTGAAACCTATTCAAGAGAGAATGGCTTTATTGCCAATAACAGTGTGTTTTTGGAAACGAATAAACGCGCTTCAGTTCTTAATTTTTCTTCAAAAATGGAAAAAAGGAGAATCGAGAATCTTCATAAATTATTCGGGATTATCGTAGAGTTTAGTTTCTTGCGAAAGTTTACCACTTTTTTATCTAGTTTACCATTAACCCGAGTATATACAAGCCTCTTTTATCTTTGGTATGGATATAACTATAAGATAAGGCTATTTCCTTTTAGATCCATCAGAAAAGAATTAGGTAGCTACTTAAGATTTTGGTGGAAAATGATTCAAAAAAATTAAGATACCTCAGTTCAAAAATGAAGCTGGTTAAAGATATATCATTCTTGATTATCGCGGGGATTATATTAGGAATTGTTATTACATTTTCAGCCGGTGGTATTTTTTTGAGTTTATTGATTTTTCTGTCAGGCTTTTTGATATGGAAGTGCAGCAAAGAAGAGGATAGAAAATTTTTAACATATATTTTCATTAGCGGTATAGCCATAAGAATGATTATTTATTTAAGCTATACCGATATCTCTCTTCTGTTTGGAAAAGGTGGTTGGTTTGGAGGTGATGCTTATGGAATTTATAACTATGCATGGTTATATGTTCAAAAGCTTGAAGGCAGCAGAAGATTTTTAATAAATAGTTTGGATAATGGCATGGCATATGATATGAGTCAAGATTTTTATAATTATTATGGCGGTAGTTATGAAAAACTAATCAACAGCTTTCATTACGGAAATTATGGTTTTCATGGTTTCACAATGTTATTGGCATATTTATTTTATATCTTTGGGCCTATAAAATTCTCCGGGAGGCTTATAAATATTCTCTTTGGCGCACTAAGCGGGATCTTTATTTATTATCTTGTAAAAAGAATTTATGGACAAAAATCCGCCAAAATAGCCGCTGTATTAGTAACTTTCTTTCCTTCAATGTTTATTTGGTCATTGGATTTTTTTAAAGACCCGCTTTATATATTGTTCTCTATCGTAGCGTTCTGGTCATTTATAATGTACTGGGATACAAAAAAAATTTTATATATTATACTAATTTTTATTGCCGTAATTATTCAAAGCACGATTAGAGAGGATTTGTGGCTTATAGGATTGATTCCCTTTACGTTAGGATTTTTTCTGGTTTTAAAGCCCACAGCGATAAAAAAGATTGTATTTATTTCGATCATAGGGATAATGCTAATATTTTTTATACATAACAGAGGAAGTATTTATACATATATTAGTAACAAGATAGCATTGGCCCTTCAAATTCATGTAGGTAATGTTAACACTAGCGATCTTTCCGGTGGTTATGCTTATAGGATTTTAGACGATAGATACTATATTCCTGTAAATTACAGTGTCAATAATATAACCCTCTACGAAGGATTAGGAGCATTTTTAAAGGGATGGTGGCATTTTTTATTTCAACCTTTTATATGGAGCATTAAATCAAAATCTATGTTAATGGCATTTCCACAAATGGTTTTATGGTATATGCTGCTTATGTTTGCTTTTGTAGGAATCATCTTTGGGCTTCGTTATAAGTGGAAATATGCGATAGTAATGGTGAGTTATCTTTTTTTAGTATCATCGATCATTGCTTTATCCAGTGGAAACATTGGAACTTTATTCCGCCATAGAGATATGATAACGCCGTTTTATCTGATATTTAGTGCGGTAGGGATTAGGCATTTGCTGAAAATTCCTCGCGAAACCAAATTTTGATTATTAAATGAAGGCATTATATATCTCTTACGACGGAATGACAGATCCTTTGGGGCAGGCGCAGGTTATTCCATATTTAATCGGTCTGACAAAGAAAGGTCATAATTTTACCATCTTAAGCTATGAAAAATATGATAAATATATTCAATTTGGGGAAAAGGTTAGGAAGCAATTAAAAGATAATTCTATTGTATGGAGGCCTTTTCGTTACCATAAGAGATTTTCCGTGGTCGCGACTTCTTATGATATTTTTTCCGGGTTTATTTATTTATTATTTTTTATACCAGCGCAAAAAATCAAAATTTTGCATTGCAGAAGTTATATAACCTCTATCTTGGGGTTGTTATTCCATAAGATATACGGGACAAAATTTATTTTTGATATGCGCGGTTTCTGGGCTGATGAGAGATTGGAAGGGGGTATATTTAAAAAAAATTATATATATTACTTTTTTAAATATTTGGAGAAACAGTTTATAAAAAATTCCGATGCAATCATTGCTTTGACTGTAAATTCAATTGAGGAAATGAAAACTTGGCATTATGTTTCCGAAAAATATAATAACAAATTCTATCATATAACCACCTGTTGCGATATTGATAAGTTTAGGCAAACTTATAACTCCAGATTACAAAAAAAAGTTGATATTAATCATCTTAATTTTGTTTACATAGGTTCAATTGGACCATGGCATTCTTTAAAGGATGTATCTGATTTTATTGTGTTTACATATGAGTATCTACCTGCATCACGCTTTAAAATTATTGTCAATTCTGGCAAAGAACAACTCTCCCAATTTATCGGATCGAAAGGGTTGAATAGTAACCGATTTATTGTTGATTCTGTACCGCACAATAAAATACCTGAGGCTTTGATGGGTGCAGATATAGGTCTTTTTTTTATACCTCCGGTATATGCAAAAAAGGCATCTTCACCTACTAAATTGGGTGAAATGTTATCAGCTGGTATTCCTGTTATAACTGGTCATTCTGTTGGAGATGTTGACCAATTAATAAGTGGTAATAGGGTGGGCTATATTATTAAAGAAGGTGGTATAACGGAATACAAAAAAGCGATTGATTATGTCATTAATTTAATTAAAGAAAATAGAGAAAAACTGCTTGAAAGATGTCTTGTTGTAGCAAATGATTATTTTTCTCTTGAGAAGGGGATAGAAAAATATCATAGAATATATGAGAGATTAACGAATGGGTAGTAAAAATAAATCTTGGTCTAAAGAAAATATTAATTGTCCTATTTGTGGTGCAAGTCAATCAAGAAAATTAGGTATTAGGGGAAATAGGGAATATTTTGGTGCTGACCAATCTGCTGAACCTCACATATTTACTGATGTTGTTCAATGTATTATTTGCGATTTTATATATACAAATCCAATGATTAGAGGCTTAGAGTTTATTGATAAAGAACATTATAACAATTCTGAAAAGTATCAGGCTACGCAAGACAATCCATCAATAATGTTTCAAAAAAGACTTTCCTTTATTGCTAAATATAAAAAATATGGTTGTTTGCTGGATGTTGGTGCAGGTAAGGGTGAATTTTTATGGGAAGCGAGAAAAAATGGGTGGGAGGCAATAGGAGTTGAACCCTCCCCAAACTTATGTCAATTTGCGAGGGAACATTATAAATTAACTATTTATGAAGGCTTTCTGGGGCAAGTTCTTGATATACCAAAATCCTATTTTGATATAGTTGCGATTAATCATGTTCTTGAGCATGTGGATCGCCCTTATGAACTGTTAAAACTGATTGCTGAATACCTTGCTGATAATGGGCTTGTTTTCATTGAAGTGCCAAATGCAGATTCTTATTTTCTGCGGATTATTGATTTTTACTTTAAAATGAAAGGCTTGAATTGGTCCAGCAGATTATCCCCATTGCATCCCCCATATCATAAATATGGTTTTACCGAAAAATCACTTACATATCTTTTAAAACAATGCAATTATCAGATTATAGAATTAAAGACATTCTCTGGAAGAGATAGAGGGTATCAAAAAAAAAATGATTCAATTGTCGGAGCGTTTCTGCCAGATATTATTTCAATGCTTATTAACTTTTTAGGAAATAAAGAGCTATTGTGTGTTATTGCTAAACCGATTAAATGATTTTTAATGTTTAAAAAGTTTGATTTAATGCAAATCTATTATGAACTTCCTTAATCTGAATATTCTATCTAGGAAGAGGAGGAAAGATGAAATGTATTGTTACTGGTGCTAATGGAATGTTGGGGAATGCATTATGCCCTTTGTTGTCTGAAAAAGGATATGAGGTGTTTGCAACAGATATTAATATATCCAATATAAATATAGAATTACTTGATGTAAGAGATTTTGAGAATGTCAAGAAATATATAAGCAGAGTAAATCCAGATATAATATTTCATCTGGCGGCTGAAACAGATGTGGATAAATGCGAAATAGAGGTTAAGCATGCTTATAAAACAAATGTATTAGGCACTGAAAATATTGTATTCAATTGCATGTCCTATGATATTCCGTTGGTATATATAAGCACTTGCAGTGTTTTTGATGGGAAAAAGAGAGAACCTTATAATGAATTTGATATTCCCAATCCAATTAGTGTATACAGCAAAACAAAACATAAAGGAGAACAAATTGTATCTCAATTGTTAAATAGATTTTTTATTTTTCGTGCCGGTTGGATGATAGGGGGAGGAATAAAGGATAAGAAGTTTGTAGCCAAAATAATAGAGCTTTTAAAAGATAAAAAGGAACTTTCTGTTGTTAATGATAAATTCGGGTCCCCTACCTTTACAAATGATTTTTCGCGAAAAATTGCTCAGGTTATTGATACTGAGAGATATGGGCTGTATCATGTAACCAATAAAGGTGTTGCTTCGAGATTTGACATTGCTTGCAAGATTGTCGAGATATTAAATAAAAATGAGGTAGCAGTAAAGCCAATCAGTTCTGCCGCTTTTCCATTACCTGCACCAAGACCTGATTCTGAGGCTTCAAATAATTTCAAACTGCAATTGTTGGAAATGGATGACCTCCCGCATTGGGAAAAAGCATTGAGAGATTATATCTCAAAATTGATAGTTCAAGAAAACTAAATATAATGAAGATCCTTTTTTTAACACCTCACCCGGAGGAAGGGGCAAGCACGCGTTATAGGGTGAAACAATTTTTCCCATACTTTAATCATAATGGAATTGAATGTGTTTTTCATCCATTTTTTTTATCTGACTGTTATAGCATATTATATAAAAAAGGGCGAACATTAAGAAAAGGGCTGAATCTGTTAAAAGGCATATTTCATCGCACCATTGATTTGGTTAATAGCAGTGATACAGATATTGTATTTGTTCATTTAGAAGCTTCACCGCTAGGTTTGCCGATATTTGAAAAAATTTTTACATTATTAAACAAACCAATTATCTATGATTTGGATGATGCAATATACATAAAAGAAGTTAGTCCTGCAAATTGGTTGGCATATTTTTTAAAGAGCTCATCTAAGATACCGAAAATTATCACCATGAGTAATTATATTGTTGTATGTAATGAATATCTTGAAACATATGCGAGAAGATTTAATCAAAGGATAAAGATGATTCCTACATCAGTAGATACCAATAAATTTACAGTAAAGGATTATAATATGCGAAACGAAGTAATGGTTATTGGGTGGATAGGTTCTCATACTACTGCTCATTATCTTATGCTTTTGACTGAGGTATTCAAACGGTTATCTAAAAGGCATAAATTTGTTTTGAAAATTATAGGCGCTGATAAAAAGAATTATTTTCCAGGTATAGATGTTATTTATAGTGATTGGTCATTAGAAAAAGATGTTTATGAATTTCAAAGTTTAGATATAGGAATATATCCTTTGCCTGATAATGAATGGGTAAAGGGTAAAACAGGTTTTAAAACAGTCCAATATATGTCTGTAGGTGTCCCGTGCATTGTTTCAAGAGTTGGGAGAAATATGACCATTGTAGAAGATGGAGTAAATGGTTTTTTAGCTTCGTTGGAAGACGAATGGGTTGAAAAACTTTCCTTGCTTATTGAGAATCCTGAACTCCGAAAGAGGATGGGAATGGCAGGGAGAAAGACGGTAGAGGAAAGATACTCAGTAAAAGCAAATGCCTCAAAATATCTTCAAATATTTAAGAAGGTATATGAGGAAAGGTATGAAAAATCTCAAATTAATGATTGATTACGAAAGGGGCGGAAGGCAAAAGGATAGTTATGATGAATCAGAGGTTATAAATGTCCCATGTCCTCTCTGCAGTAGGAATGAATATGAAGAAATTTACAGAGAGATGGGTTCTCTGGTGGTAGTCCAGTGTATGGATTGTGGTTTGTTATATGTAAACCCAAGACTGAAAAATCCCGAAGAGGTTTATCACGGAGATACCGAAGCATATTTTAAAGAGGCAAGGTTGATATTTGAAGCAAAGGCGCCTCATCACCGTGATAAAAATTATCTGGATGACTTAAAATTAATTCATCGCTATAAGCCTAAAGGAAATTTCCTCGATGTAGGGACAAATATGGGTTTTTTCTTAAGGAATGCTAAGAAGATGGGATATTGGGATATATACGGCGTGGAGCCGTCACCGTCTCTGTCTGAAATGGCAAGAAAATATTTCGGGCTAAATGTTAAGACCGCTTTCCTGGAGAATGCGGGTTTTGAAAATGATTTTTTTGATGTGGTAACAATGACAGATGTTTTTGAACATATCACGGACCCTCGAAAAATTTTAAAAGAGATCCATAGAATCTTAAGGAAAGACGGCATTTTATTCATAAAGGTTCCTAATGGGCTTTTTAATTTATTCAAATTTCATGCGGCAAAGGCATTAAAAGGATTAAAGAACTATAACATTTTTGATTCTTATGAGCATGTAGTACATTATTCTGATATGACGCTTCGCCTGATGTTGGAGAGGTCGGGTTTTAAGCTAATCAGGAATTTTATCGGCCGTCCTATTCAGCTGCCTGTTTGGCAGCGTTATGTCGGCCATTTTTACCAATATCCTACGCCTTGGGTTCTTGATTACAAAAGGCAGTCTGCGAGGATGATTCTTTATTGGCTATCGTTAATTGAATTTAGGTTAAGATTGAACAAAATAGGTTATTTTGCCCCGAATATCATCGCGATAGCAAGAAAGATTTAGTTATGTGCGGTATTTGCGGAATAGTTAATTATAGCCATGGAATTAACGAAGCCCTCCTGCGCAATATGTGCGCAGCACTTAAACATAGGGGCCCTGATGATGAAGGAATCTATCTAAGTAACAAAGGAATTTCCGTGGGGCTTGGGCATAGGAGGTTAAGCATTATAGATCTTTCCAGCGCAGGGCATCAACCAATGTCTAATGAAGATAATACGATTTGGATTTCGTTTAATGGAGAGATTTATAATTACAAAGAACTTAAATTAATTCTAGAGAAGAAAGGCCATAGGTTCAAGTCTGCCACAGATACCGAGACGGTAATCCATCTCTATGAGGAATATGGAAAAGATTGTGTAAAACACCTGCGCGGGATGTTTGCTTTTGCCATATGGGATGAAAAAGAACGGTCGCTTTTTTTAGCGAGGGACCGGCTCGGAAAAAAGCCGCTGCTCTATTCATTTAAAGATGGCGTATTTTATTTTGCCTCGGAGTTCTCCGCGTTTTTTGCAAACGGCGCCATAGGAAAAGCGCTAAATGCCGAGGCGGTTAGTCATTATCTTGGCCTCGGCTATATACCCGCTCCTTTAACTATCTATAAAGATATTTTAAAGCTAAAGCCCGCCAATACTTTAGTTTTAAAAAATAATACATTAGAAATACACCAATATTGGCGCCTGGATTACGAGAAGAAGATTAATATTTCCGAAGAAGAGGCGGCTCTTGAAGTTTTGCGCCTTCTTGAAGATGCCGTGAAGATAAGGTTATACAGCGATGTCCCCTTAGGCGCTTTCTTAAGCGGCGGAATAGACTCGGCAATTGTCGTTGCTTTAATGTCTAAGGTTTCCAGCAGTAGGATTAACACATTCAGTATCGGCTTTGATGAGGCGGCTTACAATGAATTAAAATATGCCAGAAAAATAGCCCAACGGTATCATACCAATCATAACGAATTTATCGTCAGGCCTAATGCGGTGGAGCTTCTGCCGGTAATCGTTAAGCATTACGGCGAGCCATACGCCGATTCTTCTTCTATCCCTACTTATTATGTTTCAAAACTTACCCGTCAGCATGTCACAGTTGCCTTAAACGGAGACGGAGGAGATGAGGCGTTGGCAGGGTATGAGCGGTATTCGGCCGTCTTATTAGCCGAAAGATATCAGTGCTTGCCGTTATTTTTAAGAAGATTGTTGCGTTCGGCAGTAGGGTATTTGCCGGCAGAGGAAGAGCCTAAAGATATAATCAAGAGGGCTAAGCGGTTTTTGGATGGCGCGGATTTCGCATTTCTTAAACGGTATTTTTACTGGGTAGGGATATTCAGCCCTGAAGAGAAGGATCAGCTGTTGTCGCCGGAGTTTAGGAGTAGGGCGCCTGTTGATACCGGCATATTTTTGGAAAAAGAGATAGGCGATCTCTCCATGCTTAACCTGGTAGATCGGCTTTTATACATTGATACAGTAACTTATTTACCTAATGACCTCTTAGTTAAGGTTGATATTGCCAGTATGTCTAATTCTCTTGAGGTGCGTTCGCCTTTTCTTGATCATCAGTTTATTGAATTTGCCGCTTCTTTGCCTGCAGAATACAAGATAAGGGGAGGCATAAAGAAGTTTATCTTAAAGAAGGCAGCTAAAGAGTTATTGCCTAAAGAGAATATCTATAGGAAAAAAATGGGTTTCGGTGTGCCGGTAAGCAGGTGGCTGAGGGGCGAAATGAAAGATTATTTAAAAGACAATCTGTTATCCAGAAAATCTTTAAGCCGGGGATATTTTTACCCTTCAAGAATCAAAGAACTGGTATCTGGGCATATTGACGGGCGCTTCGATTACGGTTCCAAACTATGGTCGCTTTTGATGTTGGAATTATGGCATCAACGGTTTATTGATTAAGAGTAAATTGTTAAAGATGATTGTTGTCGAGGTAAAAAATGGATAAGCCTAAATATAATTTTGCTTCGCTTGGTTATTACGCGCATCCGACCGCGACAGTTGATAAGCCTTGTGTCATTGGAAGCGGAACGAAGATATGGCATTATTCGCATATTAGGGAAAATGCCCAGATAGGTAAAAATTGCAACATCGGTCAGAATGTATTTGTCGGTTTAGGGGTAAAGATAGGCAATGGAGTAAAAGTCCAAAATAATGTTTCTATATATGAGTCAGTAGAGCTGGATGATAATGTTTTTTGCGGGCCATCGGTTGTATTTACTAATGTGATTAATCCCAGGAGTGCTATAGAGAGAAAAAACGAGTTCAAGTCGACACTTGTCAGGGAGGGAGCGACATTAGGGGCTAACGCGACAATAATTTGCGGCATTGCCATCGGAAAATATGCCTTTGTGGGGGCAGGAGCGGTTGTTACTAAAGATATCCCCGATTACGGGCTTGTTTACGGTAACCCTGCTAAATTAAAAGGCTGGATGTGCAAATGCGGCATTAAGTTAAATTTTGTCGATAGCCTGGCTGAATGCGCCGCCTGCGGCAGAAAGTATATACTTAAGAATTCAGTTGTAACCTGTAAAGGTAAAGATTAACCGTAGTTTATTAAAGAGGTTTATTGATTGAATGAAAAAATATTTAAGCATAATTTTGTGTCTTATCATTCTGACCGCGGCCGCATTTTTTGTCCTTAATATAAACGTTACTACCAGACAGGGGATTAATTATCAGTGGCATACAGTAAAGATACCGCTATATCTAAAACTATTAGATTTCTTTGACCGTCATTATAATTACAAAGAATTAGTAAAAAGAATAACCCTAAATGCTAAAGACGATAGAGTGAAGGCAATGAGGATATTTGAATGGACATGTAATAATTTAAAGCGAGCACCGCAAACATTGCCGGTTGTTGACGATCATGTCTGGCATATTATTGTGAGAGGGTATGGCGCGAGGGATCAATTTTCTGATGTGTTTAGTACTCTTTGTAATTATGCCGGACTGGATGCGTTCTATACGTGGGTATATACACAGGAGCGAACATCAAGGATCCCGCTTTCTTTTGTAGAGCTTAGCGGTAAATGGTTCATTTTTGATCCCTACAATGGCGCTTATTTTACTAATGCGCAAGGCCTGCCTGTAGATATCGACGCGATTAAGTTGGGTAATTCATGGAGAGTAAAGCATCTGCGGACGGAAATCAACCCAACGGATTTAGATGTTGATTACAGCCGTTATTTTGGCAATTTTCCTGATACAAAAAAAGCGGCTTTACGGAAGGCGAATATTCAGTCTCCGGTTAATCGCCTGTTTTTTGAGATACAAAAAAGGATAAAATAATTTTAAAGTGGATAAAAAAAATATCGCCTCTAAAATTACCAAGAATTTTTCCAGTTTGATTATCGCGCAAATTATCTATAAGATTATTACCTTTTTTATGATGATATTAATGGCGCGCTTTTTGGGGGTAGAGGGTTTTGGGCAATTTTCATACGGCCTTTCTTTTGTCTGGATTTTTTTATTTCTCTCCGATTTTGGATTATCGGAACTTTTTGTAAGAGATGTAGCCGCTAAAAGAAATTTATTAGGCCAATATATCAACAATATCATTCCGCTTAAAATTTTTATTGCCATCGCGGTTTATTTAACCGTCGTCCTGTCTGCATGGCAGTTTTCCTTCGGGACGGAAAAATTTTGGATAATTTTAATCCTTGGCGCGTCTGTAGTTATGGATTCATTTATGTATTTTTTCCGCTCAAATTTCCGCATTAAGGAAACCATGGAATACGAAGCTGTTCTTACGGTTATTGAGGCGCTATTAAAATTAGCGATAGTGCTATTTGCTATTAGGTTAGGCGTTAACTTATCAGGCGCAATTCTTATGTCACTGGCCCTGTTAAGCGTAAGTTTTATAAATTCTATAATTAACTTCGGAGTATTTATTAGTAACTACAGAGAAATTATTTTTACTTTTAACAAAGCATTTTGGTTTTATCTTATGAGGTCTGCCTTCCCCTTTGCGCTCATTTATATTTTAAGTTTTTTAAATTTTAGAATAGATGTTATAATGCTGTCCTTAATGAAAGGAGACATAGCTGCAGGGTGGTATAACGCCTGCTATAAATTATTAGAGCAGTTCTTGATTGTTCCCCTGTTGTTGTCTTATGTATACCTGCCTTTATTTTCCAGGTTGTCCGAAACAGTTAATAATGTTCACCTGATATTTAAAAAAACAATCTTGCCGTTATTTTTAGTGAGTCTAAGCATAGTGATTTTGTGTTATTTTTTTGGCGCCAGCTTAATCCGGATAATCTATGGAAAAGCCTTTGAAGATGCGACGGATTATATCTACCCGCTTTCTTTAGTAGTAATACCGTTTTTTATTAAACCGATTATTGAAAAAGTGCTCTATGTGGCAGGGCGGCAAGTAATAGTATTTTTTATCTATTTCTTTGGGATTATAAGCAATGTTATTCTCAATTTTCTCCTTATTCCCCGTTGGGGAATAAATGGCGCATCGTTTGCGACAGTATTTAGCGAGTTCTTGATAGTTCTATCCTGCCTTTTTTATACTAACAAGAAAAGTTTTATTATGTCTAATCTTGCGCAGCGTATTCCCGATGTGGAGATAATCGCGAGAGAAGAATTAAGGACCTAAAACATAATGCCTCAGAATAATAATCTTACGAAAACGCGTGATACGATGCGAAGATATAGCTTTATATGGTCGAAATATAATAATCTGCCTCCCCCCGCCCAGTATCATTTTAATGCCATGCAAGAACTTATTCCTGAGAAAATAGTCAGAGGAGTTCTCGGATTAGAGATAGGTTGTGGCTGCGGCTGGGATACTTATATTATGGCTAAAAATAACCACTCGGTACGTATTATAGGCTTGGATATTAGCGATGGTGTTTATACCGCTTCCCGAATAAACTCTAATCTTAAAAATGTAAATATAATGAAGGGCTCTGCCGCGGACATTCCCCTAAAGGATGCCAGCTGTGATTTCGTTTATTCTTTTGGTGTTTTACATCATATGCCGGATTATAGAAAAGGTTTTTTAGAGATTTCGAGGGTATTGAAGCCCGGAAGTCCCTGTTTTTTATATTTATACGAAGACCATAGCGACAATAAAATAAAATATTTTGCGGTTAAGATGACGGCAATTATACGTAAGGTTACAACACGGATTCCTCCGCGCATGCTTTATTTATTTTCGTGCCTCTTGTCTCCGTTATTTGTGATAATCTTCGGTATTCCGGCAAAAATTTTTAAAGAATTCAAATTAACCTACGGTTTATATGAAAAAATGCCTTTTAATTTTGCCACTTCTCTTTTTTCAATCAGGGGTGATATTTATGACCGGTTTTCTGCGCCAGTTGAACATAGGTTTAGCCAAAGGACATTATATGATATACTTAACGAATATAATTTTCATGATGTTAACATAAAAAAGTTGAAGACAATAGCGGGATGGGTAGTTTGGGGGTATAAAAATAATGTTTAAGAATCAGAACATTATTTGCTTTTCTTCTATCGACTGGGATTTTCTTTGGCAGGCAAATCAGGAAATAATGTTAACGCTTGCCGATAACGGTAATCGCATATTGTTTATTGAAAATACAGGCATAAGGCCGGTTAATTTTTCAGATATTCCGCGTATTAAAAAAAGAATCAGCAACTGGTTAAAAAGCGTAAAAGGATTTAGAAAACAAAGCGATAATTTATATATTTATTCGCCGATACTTTTACCGTTTCCCTATTCGATACCTGCACGTTTCATCAATAGAAGTATTCTCATTCCTTCTCTTAGGCGGTGGCTGGATTGTATAGAGTTTCATGACCCTATTATATGGTCATTTTTGCCAACGCCTTTATGCCTGGATATAATTAAGAATATTAAACATAGAGCGGTAGTTTATTATAATATTGACAATCTTTCGGCCACATCGCTTGGTGCGAAAAAGATAGTTAAATTTGAGCGGCAGATGGCGTATAAAAGCGACATAGTTTTTGCTATGTCGAAAAAGATGTTTGATTACCTTTCTAAATTTAACAAAAATACAATCCGTATACCTGCGGGTGTGAATGTTGGCCGTTTTATCGATATGGGCGATAATGATATGGAACGGCCGGCAGAGCTTAGGGGAATAAAAACAAAGATAATCGGCTATGTCGGAGGGATAAGGAAATCTATCGATATTGAATTAGTGAAATATTTACTTAAAGGGTTGCCGGATTTTACTTTTGTTTTTGTCGGGCCGATACAAATTGATATTGCGCAATTGAGTATTTACAAAAATATAATATTTGTTGGTCAGAAGAATCACGAGGTTCTGCCTTTTTATATAAGGCACTTTGACGCTTGTATAATTCCCTATATAAAAGATGATTATGCAAATAATGTATCTCCCGCTAAATTAAATGAGTACCTCGCAATGGGTAAGCCGGTAATAGCATCAGATATTGACGAAGTGAAAAATTTCTGTTTAGAACATGAAAAAAGTATCTATGTCGCAAAAGATTATCAAGATTTTTTAAATCTAATTTTAGATGCCATAAGACAAAATAATCAATATTTAAGAAATGAAAGAATTGAAATTGCCCAAAATAATAGCTGGCTAAAAAAAATTGAAGAAATGTCGGAAGCCATAGAAAATACCGTCAAAAAGAAGGAAGCCGATGCGGCAAAGTCATGGGAAAATAAGCTTATTAACGTTTATAAAATGGTTAGGTTTAGAGTATTTAGGGCTATATGTGTTTTATCGTTAATCTGGCTATTGGTATTTTATACGCCGTTTATTTGGATCTTGGCTGAACCATTAAAAATTTCACAGCCGCCGGAAAAGTCGGATGCTATAGTAGTATTGGCTGGAGGCGCGGGAGAGTCCGGCGTGCCTGGGCAGGGATATGAAGAAAGAGTACAGGAGGCAGTGGACTTATACAAGAATGGTTATGCCAAATATATAATATTTTCTTCGGGGGATACTTATAGATTAAAAGAAACACTATTAATGAAGAATCTGGCAATTTCGTATGGCATATCTGAAGAGGCGGTCATATTAGAAGACAGAGCAAAAAACACCTATGAAAATATTAAGTTCAGCAAGGACATTTTAGAGAAAAATAATTGGAATAAAATTATATTGGTTAGTTCGCCGTATCATATGCTTCGTGTATCCTTGACAGCTAAAAATATTATGCCACATATAAGTTCCATTTATGTGCCTATTAGAGAAAGCCGTTTTTATATGCGTAGCACCGCTAATTATGGTAAAAAAACATATAAGCAGATAAATGTACGGCAGATAGCCGCGCTTTTACATGAATATGTGGGAATTATGTATTATTGGTGGAAAGGATGGATTTAACGGAGGTTGAATAATGAAAATAATTGATGAAAAAGGAAGGCTATTCGGGAAGGTAAATGTTATTGATTTTTTGGCTATGCTCCTTTTGTTGTCTATCCTGCCGGTATTTTATTTTGGATATAAAATAGCCAACCAAAAGCCAATTGCGCCGCCGAAAACATTTACCGAGGTGGAATTATACTGCAGGTTTATAAAATTGGCTCCATCTGTTGCGGAAATGATTTCGGTGGGCGATAAGGAATTTGATGAAAAGGGGGATGTGACAGCCGAGATAATTGAACTGGGTAAGATTGAACTTTATGTATATGAGCTTGATATCGGCGCAGGCGAGAGATTGGTCAAGGAGGATTTGGATAAAAAACAGGTCTCTGCCAGGCTTAAACTGAAAGCTGAATTAAGAGAAGATAAGCTATATTACAAGAATAAGCCGATAGCGATTAGTCTGCCTTTAGATTTTAAAACCAATAAATATGAAGTAATAGCTATTCCTAGAGAAGAAGAAAAAAAAGAAGAAGAAAGGATGATAGATTTATATGTTACGCTAAAAGACTTAGACGAAGATACATTAAAGAATCTTTCTGTGGGAGATAAAGAGTTAGATAGAAATGGCGAGGTTATTATGGAAATTTTAACCCTGGGCAAAATGGAGAATAGCGCTTACGACTTTGATTTAGGTGCCGGCAATTTTATCTTGGGCGAGGATAGCAATAAAAAACAATTATCGGCAAAAATAAGGCTGAAATGCAAGGTGAAAAATAACAATCAGCTCTATTTTAAGGGTAAAAAAATAGGGCATAATATACTATTTGAATTCAAGACAGATAAGTATGTAGCAAATGCTTCTGTATCTAAGACCCTTGAAATGAGCCCTATTGTGAAAGAAAGATGGATATCCTTGCAGGTAAAGTTTGCTGGAGAGGCTCCGGAGATCGCCAGGGTTATCCAAAAAGGAGATATAGAAAAAGATGTCTTTGGCAAGACAGTAGCAAGGATTGGCTCAATTATAAGTGATAAGGCATCGGAAGTATTGGTGTTGAAAGATGATAGATTTATTACACTCAATCATCCGTTTAACAAAGATATGTTGCTTTCTTTAGACGTAAAATGCATAGAAAAAGACGGCGTATATTATTTTGAGAATTATCCGGTAAAGATGGGGAATATGATTAATTTTATGACAGATTTATATTCTATATCCGGAACCATAGTGGGCGTAGAGATGCAATGACTTTAAGGATTTTAGCGAAAGAAAGTTTTTTTATATCTTTATTGCGAGAAGCGTGCCAGAGGTATTGTTTTTTTGAGCAGTGGATAGGCTTAGCTTCTAAAGAAAGCTGGATACGCGCAAAACTAAAAAATATCTCGGATAAATTAAAGATTTATTGCAGATATAGTTTTTTGGGAAGGATTAGCGAAATAAACAATAAGGATAATTCTGTAGTTTTAGATGGAAGCAGGTTTGTTTCTTTCTGGCTTGGCTTGTATAAGAAGGGCAAAGATAGTTTTTTATTTTATTTTAAAGCAGGCGAAACAGCGATTTTAGCAGAGGATATAAAGAAGGGGCTATATTTCCAACCAATAAAAACAGCGAGTGTTATTATGCTTGCCGCAATCTTAACAAATACGATTTTTATTATTTTTCTGCATCGGCAGGTTAGCTTAACCGGCTGGCTTATGCGGGCGGTGTTTTTCTTTATCGCAATAGCCGGGTTATCCTGCGATATTGATTGGCAGGGATTGGAAAAGACAAGCTTTGTGCTGAATAAATGGCTAAAAAAATAAAAATTATGCGTATTATCGGGCGGCTTAATATAGGAGGCCCGGCAATAAATGCCGTCTTTCTGACAGAAGGATTTAATAACAACAGCTTTGAGTCGTTGCTTGTTGCAGGGCAAGTAGGCGAAGCTGAAGGCGATATGTCTTATTTAGCGCAGGATAAAAATATAGCGCCTGTAATTATTCCTGAAATACGAAGGGAGATAAACTTTCTAAATGATATCGGCGCTTTTTTTAAACTGTATCGGTTAATAGTAAAGTTTCAGCCGGATATAATACATACCCATACTGCTAAGGCGGGCACAATCGGGCGCCTCGCGGCGATTTTATTTAATATGCTTCATAAAAGGAAGATAGCGATTGTGCACACCTTTCATGGCCACGTATTGAGCGGATATTTTAATAAAATATCCACATATTTTTTTATATTTGTTGAAAGGGCCATCGCAAATTTTACGGATATTATTATCGCTGTAAGCGAGACAGTGCGAAAAGACATTTTATCTTTAGGTATCGGCAGAGAAGAAAAAATTAAAGTTGTACATTTGGGGTTTGAATTGGATAAATTCCTTGCCGTTGGGCCCAGGCAAATGAGCCAGGTGGTAAATATCGGTATAGTTGGGCGCCTCGTTCCGATAAAAAATCATAAAATGTTCCTCGACGCTGCGAAATTGTTATTAACCGAACCCCGAACCCCGAACCCCGAACCCCGATTTTTCATCATTGGCGATGGAGAATCACGGAAAGATTTGGAAGGCTATGTTCAGGAATTAGGCATAGCTGGAAAAGTAAAGTTTCTTGGTTGGCAGACGGATTTAGTTAAGGTTTATGAAGATTTAGATATCGTTGCCCTGACTTCTTTAAACGAAGGCACCCCGGTTTCGTTAATTGAGGCATTGGCATCCAGCCGTGCTGTAATCGCTACGGATGTCGGGGGCGTAAGGGATATTGTCGGCGCAAGGGTTTATCCGGAGATAGCTGAAAGAGGCATACTGGTTAAATCCGGAGACATAGATAGTTTTGTTTCCGGCCTTAAATTATTGGCGCGGGATTCTGATTTACGAAAAAGGATTGGTGTTTCCGGTAGAGAGTTTGTCAGGGAACGTTTTGATAGAAAAAGATTAATTAAAGATATGGAAATGTTGTATAATAATCTTTTGATTTAAAGACAAGAAAGGAAAACGTATGAGGTATCTCATAACCGGTGGAGCGGGATTTATTGGTTCACACTTAAGTGATAAACTGATAGAAAAAGGCGATGAAGTTATCATTTTGGATAATTTATCTACGGGAAAATATGAAAATGTTGCGCATCTGGAAAAAAACCGTGATTTTAAATTGGTTATTGGAAGTATATTAGATGAGCGGCTGGTAGATAAGTTAGTAGATGGTGTAGACGCTATTTTTCATTTAGCCGCGGCAGTCGGCGTTGACTTAATTGTAAAGTATCCTCTTGAATCTATGACTACCAATATCCGCGGAAGCGAAATAGTTATAGAAACGGCCTATAGATACCATAAGAAAATTCTTATTACTTCTACTTCGGAAATATACGGGAAAAATATTAATGGCCCGCTTAAGGAAGATGACGATAGGATTCTCGGTTCACCCTTAAAAAGCAGGTGGAGCTACTCTACCGCTAAGGCAATAGACGAAATACTCGCCTATATATACTGCAAAGAAAAGGGGCTGCCGACCATCATAGTGCGGCTTTTTAATACGGTAGGCCCTAGGCAAACCGGCGCTTACGGGATGGTTATCCCGAGGTTTGTAACACAGGCACTTACTAATAAAGACATCACTGTTTATGGTGACGGCAATCAGTCGCGCTGTTTTCTGCATGTCGCCGACGTCGTAGGTGCCTTAACAAAGCTAATAAATGCCCCAGATGCGATCGGCGAGGTATTCAATATCGGTAGTCAGGAAGAAATTACCATTAAGGCATTGGCAGAAAAAGTTATTACGATGACGGCAAGCCCTTCAAAAGTTATCTATGTCCCGTATGACCAGGCTTACGAACGAGGTTTTGAAGATATGGCGCGCCGCATGCCTGATACTTCGAAGATAGATAAGCTCATAGGGTTTAAGCCGACAATAAATTTGGAAGGGATAATTAGAAGCGTTGTAGAATATTATAAAAATAAGAATGATTAATTATTTGAAAATATTTCTAACTGCTTTTTGTTCAGCGTTAATCCTTACCCCTATTATTAAAAACCTTGCCTTAAAATTCAACTTTGTATCTTTTCCTAAAGAGGACCGCTGGCACAGGAAGCCCACCGCGATTTTAGGAGGCGTGGCTATATTTATGGCGGTAATGCTTGGCCTGATTCCTGTGTTAAAATCATCTGATAAGCAGATATTTGGATTCTTTATAGGTTCAGCATTGATGTTTACTTGCGGAGTAATAGATGATATAAAGAAATTAGCGCCTCAGGTAAAGATACTATTTCAGATAATTGCCAGCTGTATAGTTATTTATTTTGGGATCAGCATAAGGATAAACCCTGTCTATCTGCAAAACCTGCCGCCTCCATTCGTCGAAATAATCGATATCTTAGTGGTTCCGCTTACGATAATCTGGATCATTGGGATTACCAATGCTTTTAATCTATTGGATAACATGGATGGCCTTTGCGCCGGTATTGCCGCGATCTCTTCGCTTATGTTGTTTATGTCGGGTTTATTTACCGCTAACCTTCTTATTAGCATGACAGCAATTTGTTTAGCCGGCGCTTGTTTTGGTTTCCTTCCCTTTAATTTTAATTCGGCAAAAATATTTATGGGGGATTCAGGAAGCATGTTTTTAGGATTTAGTTTATCTTTAATTGCTTTAATGGGAACAAGCGCTAGGACGTTTTCCAACCTCATGGTTACCTTAGCGATACCCGTGTTTATTTTAGCTGTTCCTATATTTGATACTACGCTCGTTACCCTCATTAGAACCATAAATGGCCGATCTATACTAAAAGGCGGCAAAGATCATACGTCTCATCGTTTAGTTTCATTGGGTTTGTCCGAAAAGAAAACAGTAGTACTTTTATACATTATAAGCATTCTCTTTGGCGTAATCGCGTTGGCTTATTCAAGGCTGGATGTTTTGGTTGTTTCGGTATTCGCGGTTTTAATTTTAATCGTATTGTTTTTTCTCGGCATGTTTTTATCGGAAGTCAAAACTTATAACAATACCGAAATAGAGGCAGCGCGCAGGCGAAAAATTGACGAGGGTAAAGTTATCTTAAACACATTTATATTCAATAAGCGGAAAATCGCCGAAGTCATAATTGATTTTTTACTTATCTGCGCGGCTTATTATTCGGCGTACCTATTGCGTTTTGAAGGCAGCATATCGGGCCATAATGCCTACCTGCTTAAGACGTCTCTGCCTTGGGTTATCATTATTAAGTTGGCGTCATTTTATTATTTCAACCTTTATAAGGGGATTTGGCATTATGTGGGTATTTCTGATTTAATTAGTATCGTTAAGGCATCCACAGCGGGTTCTGTAATGAGCATCTTATTCATTACTTTTATTTACCGTTTTCGTGACCATTCCCGCGTTGTTTTCATAATTGATTGGATGCTGACGTTATTGTTCATATTTTTTGCCAGAATAATTTATCGCGTAACGCAGGAATACTTTTATGGATTTCAGGGAGGCAGAAAAATTCTAATTTTTGGCGCAGGCGCCTGCGGAGAATTGCTCTTAAGGGAGATTAAGCACAACAAAGAATTAAACTATAAGCCGGTAGGATTTATCGATGACGACAAGAAAAAAAAGGGTAAGCTTATCCATGGCCTGCCGATTTTAGGAGGCAGGGGCGATATCGGCCGTTATGTCAGGGAAAAGAATATAGAGGAGATAATAATTGCCGTGCCTTCTTTGAGCAAGGAACTCTGTGGTGATATTCTTGAAACCGCCAGGCAATTTAATGTTACCTGTAAAAGTCTAACCAAAGTGATGGACATTGAAAAATGGGTTTAATTATTTGTGAGCGGGTTATTTTATTTTTTTTAGCGTTAATGATTTTTTTTCTGCCGATTTCTAAGGCTGTAATTGAGGTATCGGCCAGTATTTGCATAGTTTTTTGGGTTATCAGACTGTTTTTGATTTTGAGAAAGGAAGGAAAACGGTGTTTATGGAATAAATTTACACATTTTATTAAAAATCTCTCATTTTTAGATAAGGCGCTTATTGTGTTTGTTTTAGGGAGTTTGCTTAGTGTTGTATTCAGCGCGAATGTTAAGCTTAGCGTGGAAACTTTCTTCTTAAAGTGGCTGGAGTATATCTTGATATTTATAATTACGCGGGATATGGTTAATTCAAAATTTCGTTTTTCTATCTTTATTTGGATCGTTTTAGCATCCCTATTATTTATGGGCATAGACGGGGTATTCCAGATTATTACAGGATACGATATTTTCCGCCATAGGGGAATGTTCAGCGGATGCAGAGTTAATGCGTCTTTTATTAATCCGAACGATTTTGGTTCTTATTTGATTACGGTGCTCCCTTTAACTTTAGCCTTATTTTTTAGCGGAGTTAGTAAAAATCTGAAAGTAGTTTTATCCGTTATGTTTTTTATTATTGTTTCTTTATTGCTGCTTACGTTTTCTAAGTCTGCAATACTCGCTTTTTTGGCAGCAGTAGTTTTTTTAGGGTTGTATACAAAGAAAAGATATATTTTATTTTATTTTATTATAACAGCAATCCTTGTGTTGGTTTTGCCGTTGGCGTTTAAAATACCATTAGATTTTACAAAGCGCATATTGTCTTTTGCCTCTGACGGCGGAGCCATAGACAGGAAGTATCTATGGGCAGCGGCTTGGCGAATGTTTATGCATTTTCCGGTTTTCGGCGTCGGCTTAGGGACATTTATGCAAAATTACCAGAAGTTTTGGTTGCGGCCAACAACCGAGATTTCTTATGCGCACAACTGTTATTTGCAGATTTTGGCGGAGACGGGTATTATCGGGCTGGCGGCATTTTTATCTTTTTTATTTATCTGGTTTCGGAATACATTAACCGCCTTGTTCAAGCCATCAAAGTCTTTTTATTATTTTTCTTTTGTGGGTTTAAGCACGGGATTAATCGCGTATCTATTAAACAGTTTCGTGGATACAAATTTTTACTCTTTGCCTATCGCGACCTTATTTTGGTTTATTTTAGGTCTCCAGCAGGCAGGTGCCCGCCTAATCAGCGATGAAAGTCAACGTTAAAAAAGTTATTATTATAAATCCTTTTGGTATCGGCGACGTTTTGTTTTCTACGCCGGTTATAGAAAATGTTAAACTAAGCTATCTGGATAGTTTTATTGGCTATCTTTGTAATATAAGGACTGCGCCGATATTTTATAGTAATCCAAATGTTAATAAGGTATTTATTTATGAAAAAGATGATTGGCGAAAGCTATGGAAAGAGTCTAAGCTAAAGTGCATTAACAATTTTATTAAATTTCTTTTAGAGATAAAAAAGTGCAGGTTTGATCTGGCCATAGATTTGTCATTAGGCAGGCACTATAGTTTTTTTCTTTGGCTTTTAGGTATTAAGAAACGATATGGTTTTAATTATAAGAATCGAGGCCTATTTTTAACCCATAAGATAGATATAGAGGGTTATCAGAATAAGCATGTAATAGAATTTTATTTGGATCTGTTGCGTTTCATGAATTTAAACCCGGTAGAAGTGAAGCCTAAAGTATATATTAGAGATGCGGAAAAATTATGGGCAGATGATTTTTTAAAAAATAAGATAGTAGCAAAGGGATATCTTATCGGTATTGTTCCGGGCGGCGGGGTAAGCTGGGGTACGGCTGTCGATATCCGCAGATGGCCAAGAGATAAATTTAGCCGCCTAGCCGACAGGCTGATAGAGCAGCTTGATGTGAATGTGATTATTTTTGGCGATAGCAAAGAAGCCGGTTTATGCGATGAGGTTATTTCGATGATGGAAAATGAGCCTATACGTATTGTCGGCGAGACCAGCCTTATGCAGTTTGCCGCGCTTCTTTCTGAATGTGATTTGGTGGTTGCGAATGATGGCGGGCCTCTGCACCTTTCGGCTGCCGCTGGGGCAAAGACGGTTTCCTTGTTTGGCCCGGTTGATGAAAAAGTATATGGGCCGTATCCGGCTGACCCGATGGTCCACCGGATCATTAAGAAAAATTTGCCGTGTCGGCCATGTTATTCCAAATTTAGGATGCCGCCATGCCGGAATAATAAAGAATGCTTAAACGGGATTGGCGTAGAGGAGGTATTGGATGCGGTTTTGGAACTATTAAGAAAGGGTTAATTATGATCGATGGAGTGAAGGTTAAAAATCTAAAGGTTATCGCTGATGAACGCGGTAAATTGATGGAAATATTACGTTCTGATGAACAAATTTTTTTGAAATTTGGCCAAGTTTATATGACTACGGCAAAGCCGCAAGCCGTAAAGGCGTGGCATCACCATAAAAAACAGACCGATAGTTTTACCTGTGTTTATGGTAAAATAAAACTCGTGCTTTATGACGCCAGGCATAGTTCAAAGACTTATAAAGAAATAAATGAATTTATTTTAAGCTTAGAAGAGCCGAAATTGGTGCAAATTCCTCCGGAGGTATTGCATGGTTTTAAGGCGCAAGGCGATGTTGAAGCAATAGTCATAAATACGCCGACATTTCCGTATAATAAAGAGTCTCCCGATGAATACAGGCTTGACGCTTACGAAAACAATATTCCTTATGATTGGAGGAAATAGATGAAAGGCATAATTCTTGCAGGCGGACTGGGGAAAAGATTAGAGCCGTTGACGCGAATCACGAATAAACATTTGCTTCCCGTCTATAATAAGCCGATGGTTTATTACCCGCTGGAGACTTTGGTCGGCGCGGGGATTACGGAGATTATGATTGTTACCGGCGGCAATAACGCCGGAGACTTTTTGCGCCTTTTAGGCAATGGACGCGAGTTTGGCTTAAAGCATATTAACTATACTTATCAGCGCGGAGAGGGAGGCATTGCCGAGGCCTTGGGTTTATGTGAGCATTTCGCGGATAAAGATAAAATCGTGGTTATCTTAGGAGATAACTTAATTGAAAAATCAATTAAAAAATACGTCGATAAGTTTAGGAGGCAGGAAAGTGGTGCGAGGATTTTGCTTAAAAAAGTGCCGGATCCCCAAAGATTTGGCGTAGCCTGCTTTAAAGACGGAAAGGTTATTTCTATCGAAGAAAAGCCCAAAAAACCAAAATCAGAATACGCGGTTACTGGATTATATATGTATGACCCGTATGTTTTTGATATCATAAAAACGCTTAAGCCTTCGGCGCGCGGAGAGCTTGAAATTACTGATGTAAATAACGCTTATTTAAGAAGAGGCGGGCTTTATTACGATATTTTTGATGGGTGGTGGACTGACTGCGGCACGTTTGAATCTTTATTGCACGCGAATAGCCTGGTAGAAAAAAAATGCCGAAAAAAAAGATAAATAAAAAAATTCTGGTTACTGGCGGATGCGGTTTTATCGGCTCTAATTTTATCCGCTATCTCTTAAATAAGTATCCGGATTATAACGTTATAAACCTTGATAAGCTTACCTATGCTGGGAATCCTGATAATTTAAAAGATGTAAAAGGCGGCCCACGGTATAAATTTATCCGCGGTGATATCTGCGATGCCGTCATTGTAGATAAAGTTGTTAAGCGCTGCGATGCAATAGTCCACTTCGCCGCAGAAAGCCATGTCGATAAATCTATTCTTTGTTCGGATGATTTTGTCAGGACGAATGTCTTTGGTACGCACGTGCTTTTAGAGGCGGCTAAAAGGTATAATATTAATAGGTATATTCAGATATCGACGGATGAAGCGTACGGCAGTATTAAGTCAGGTTCATTTACTGAAGATAGCCCGCTTCTGCCCAATAGTCCTTATTCGGCAAGCAAAGCAGCAGCGGATCTATTGGCGCGGTCTTATTTTGTAACGCACGCGCTGCCTGTCATTATTACCCGCAGCAGTAATAACTTCGGCCCGTATCAATACCCAGAAAAAGTTATCCCGCTTTTTATAACTAATCTCTTACAAGGTAAGAAAGTGCCTTTATATGGCGATGGTTTAAATGTCCGGGACTGGCTGTATGTTTTAGATAATTGCGCGGGAATTGATTTAGCCCTGCATAAGGGCAAAATTGGGGAAGTATATAATATAGGCGGGGGCAATGAGGTTGCTAACTTAGAGCTTACTAACTTGATCTTAAAAAAGATGCGTAAAGGGAAAGAGTCTATTAATTATGTTCCTGACCGGCTCGGCCATGACAGGCGCTACAGCTTAAATTGCGATAAAATTAGAAGATT
>CAKKQO010000036.1 GCA_919902105.1 Omnitrophica bacterium GWA2_41_15
TCTTTTAAGATTTTATTTAGGGCGTGCCCGATGTGAATTTCGCCGTTGGCATAGGGAGGGCCGTCGTGCAGGATATATTTTGGCCTGCCTTGATATTTCTTGCGGATTAAACCGTATAAATCAATTTTCTCCCAGAAGGCTAATACCTCCGGCTCTCTTTTGGCTAAGTCCGCCTTCATCGGAAAAGTAGTCTTAGGTAGGTTAAGAGTAGATTTATAATCCATAGCCCTCGCTTCGCTCGGGAGTTTACAGTTTACAGTTAACAGTAAAAAATACTGTAAACTGCGCACTGTTCACTGTAAACTATTTTACATATTTCCCAATAATAATCTTCAAATCTTTTTTTATCTTCGCTGGGATTAAATCTTTATTCGTCGCAATCGCATGCTTCAAAGTATTTCTACACTTGCAATCTAAATCTTCAGGTAAATTTAATATCACCTCACGGATTATTTTCTTGGCATTGGCAACATTTTGGGTAAGATTAGCAATAATCATTTCTACGGTTACGCTATCATGCCCGTGATACCAACAGTCATAGTCAGTCACTGCCGCGAGCGTCGCATAACAAATTTCTGCCTCGCGAGAAAGCTTTGCCTCTAGCATATTGGTCATCCCGATAATAGACATCCCCCATGCGCGGTATAAATTTGATTCCGCACGCGTGGAAAATGCCGGCCCCTCCATATTCAGATAAGTTCCGCCTAAATGCATTTTGAAATTAAATTTTCTGCCGCTATCATAAAGCACCTTGCAAACCTGAGCGCAGACTGGTTCGGCGAAACCGATATGTGCCACAATTCCTTTTTCAAAAAAAGTCATTGCGCGTGCCTGATTAGTGCGGTCAACAAATTGATCTGGGATAACAAAATCTAAAGGCACAATTTCTTCTTTTAGGCTTCCGCAGGCAGAAATTGAAATAATCCGTTCCACTCCTAATTTCTTCATCCCAAAGATATTAGCGCGGTAATTTATCTCGCTCGGGTTAATCTTATGCCCCTTACCGTGGCGCGGCAGGAACACCACCTCTTTTCCCTCCAACTCACCGCTAATATATTTATCTGAAGGGCTGCCAAAAGGCGTCGTTATACTAACAAACTTTAGTCTCTTAATTCCTTCTATTTCATATAACCCGCTTCCACCGATAATGCCGATTTTTGCCACTTTAGCCTCCTAACCTACTCTAATAAATTTTATTTTTTTCCCTAACTCTCTAGCACGCTTAAGTGCCGCCTTAACTGCGTCAGTTAAAGAACCTCCTTTATGCAAAACTTCCAATCCTGCTTCGGTTGTGCCGCCTATCGAAGCCACTTGTATCTCTGCATCTTTTGGAGAAAGTTTTGTTTCTTCTAGATACACTATGCTTCCCGCAACCGTGGTTTCGGCAAGGGTCCTTGCTATCGAGAGGCTAAAACCTATTTCTTCCGCAGTTACAGTCAAAGACGTAACAAAACCAGGAGCCATACTTTTTATTTCGTTTATATCTTTGCCTTCTGAATTATAATAGAAGTATCCTGGCCCGCTTCCAGATATCGCTGTAGATTTATCTATCATCTTTTCTTCCATAATTAATGTTTTGCCTAATTTTTCAAACAACTGTTTGACAAAATCTAAATCAGTTTTTTTAGCATGCTTCCCTTTACATAAACAAATCATTCCCCTGCCGACTTTTGCTGGTAAGTTAGGCATTACTCTTACAATTCTAACTTTGCCTAAGCATACCTCAATAAATTTTGTCGTTATTCCCGCAACAATAGAAATAAACAACTTATCCTTTATTACATTCTTACCGCTGTCTGACAAAATGGTGTTAAAGACGGCGGTTAAATCTTGAGGCTTAACAGCCAATATAATAACATCAACGTTTTTTGCCAACTCGGTGGTATTTTCCGATAACTTTACCCCTTCAATCCTCTTTGTTTTCTCTTTATCATTATCAAAAACAAAAAGACGATACTTGCGCTTAATCCGTTCTGCAATCGCCGAACCCATGTTCCCGCAACCGATTATACCAATTTTCTTCTTCATGATTTATTTTTTTAACTTAAGTAGTTTGTATTTTGAGCGATTTTGTAATTTAGTCAGGAGTCGAAGTATTTTAAGGTTCCCCGCCAACGGCGGGGCGCCGAGGACTGTCTGAGTTCATTCATGGCACGAATGTGCCGAAGAACGAGTTCCGCAGGCGCCTTAAAATACTGAGAAGCTGACGTTAAAAATTACAATTTAGAGCGAAAAAATATAAACCACTTAAGTTAGTTAAAAATTGCCCTTCCGATTCTAACTATCGTCGCCCCCTCCTCTATCGCCACTTTATAATCCTGGCTCATACCCATAGATAAAATTCCGAAATCCGAATTCCGAAATCCGAATTGAATAATTATCTTATCCCTAAGTTCTCGCAATAAACGAAAATAAGGACGGACTTCTTCTGGGTTAGCCGATAGAGGCGCTACGGTCATCAAGCCGTTTATGCGGATATTTTTTAATTCTGCCACCTTTTTTATAACCTCAATTGTTTCATCGGGTTTTAAGCCGAATTTGGTTTTTTCGCCTGATATATTTACTTCTATCAAGATATCCTGAATTTTATTTATTTTTTCGGCTTGTTTATTTAACTCTTGCGCCAAGTGTAAGCTGTCCACCGAATGAATTAAATCAAAAATTTTTACGGCGTCTTTTACCTTGTTGGCCTGCAGATGGCCAATCATATGCCACTTTAGCGTATTGGGTATTGCGTATTGAGTATTGAGTCGATTATATTTAATCAACGCTTCTTGAACTTTGTTCTCGCCAATATCGGCTATTCCCGCGTCTATAGCTTCTTTAACCTGCGCGATTTTGGCTTCTTTGATTACTGCCAGAAGCGTAATTTCAGAAGGCTTTCTCCCTATCGTTGCGCAAAGAGAAGATATTTCCTGTTGGATAGTTAGGATATTATCTTTTACGCCCATCTTAAGAGATTTAATTCCTTAACATAATATCACAATTATTAACAGGGTCAATAATTTTGGCCATTTATCCCGATAGATAAACACTGCGTAGATTTATTCTAAATCTACTTGTATCTCTCGGGATTAATTCGCAGGCGGCTTACCTACAATTTACATCGCTGGCGCTCTGTAAATTGTCTGCTCATTAAAAATACTCGCTATAAATATCTTTCATTCTACCGGTTAGATAGGTAAAGATATTTTTATCTGGAGACTGAAATATGGTAAGTTTATTCTCTTGCTTTAAATTAAACCCGTAAAGAATAAGTCCGATGGCTGTAGCATAAATAACCGAGCGGCTGGAAAGAGAAAGCAGGTCTTTGCCATATCTGGGCTGGTAATTCTGCGCGGGAAGCTGTGCCTTAGGAATACCTAATTTCACAGGTCTACATAGAATCGATTCTGCTAACTCTAAAAGGCCGTCTAAAAGGCCGGTACCGCCGGTTATAATTATAGGATAGTCTATGCCTCTTAGATAGGTAGATGAATCGAGCTTTTCTTTAAGGCGGGTAAGCAGCTGGGTAACCTCCGGCTCAATAACGCTGGAAATTACCCGCCGCTTAATAGGCCGATAGGAGTCGTCTTTCTTTATCATTACTTCTTCGCTGTCATTTATATCTTTAGAAGTAGCAGAGCCGTAGGTCTCCTTAATTTCCTCTGCCAGCTCAAAGGGAAGCTTTATAACTTCTGAAATAGCCTGGGTAATATTATTACCACCGTAATTAATTACTTCGGCAAAACGTAAGATATTATCCTTAAAAAGTAAAATTTGAGTTAAATCCGCGCCTATATCAATTAAAACACATCCTCTAGTTTTAAGGTTTGTATCTAAAACTGATAGGCTTGCCGCAAGGCCTGAAAATACCACATCTTCTACTTCAAGGCCGGCCTGATTTGTTAATTTTACGATGTTCTCAATATGGGCAAGTTTTGCGGCTATCAGATACAAATCAACGCTTAATTTATGGCCATAAAGGCCATTTGGATTTTGCATCTCATTCTGATCGTCTAAAACATATCTACAAGGAAACTCATGAATTATTTCTTCTTCTAATTTCAGGCCCAAAGAACAGGCCTGCGACTTAATTAAACTTACATCTTGAGCTGTTACAATTTTATTTCCCCTATCGCAAAGCGGCATTGCTGCGCTGGCATATCTTGAAACCAAATCTTTCGCATTTATATTGATATAGACGCGCTTTATTGTATGTCTAATCTTACGTTCAAGTATGCCGAGCGCTTCTCTTAAAGTCCGGCTCATCGAAGATATATCTGTGAGCAACCCTGCGCCTATGCCGTAACTTTTTGCGCTCGTATATTCCAAGGAAGAAAAATCACCGTTTCTATTCAGCAGGCCCGCGGCAATCTTAAGCCTATGCGAACCTAAATCCACACCGCAAATTATTTTGTTATTAGGAGAAAGCATTTTAATTTTTTCCCGTTACCGGATCTTTAAACCTCAGATCTATGTATTTTATGTTACTTAAGTTAGATTTTATCTTAGATAAAAGTATAGACAGTATTTTAAGTCTTTCTGCAATATCTTCCTTGCCTATGATAACCTTAATAGCTTCCTTATCATCGAGGCCAGAGGAATCTACCCTAATAGTAAAAAAAGTTTGTGTTGGATCAGCTAGATTAATATTCTCTATTTTGTACTCTTTAGAAATCTTTATTTTACTGTACTCTCTTATTAACGTCAAAGCAATATTTAAATATCCCCTTTTAATATTATGGTAATTTAATATTTTATTCTCTAAACCGATAATCTCCGGAAGGTCGTTATTTTGTTCCTCTAAAGGCAAATCTAATATTGCGCCATCGCTATCGATAAAATAAGGCTTCCTAAGCCTTAATTTAGCAATCGGCATCCTTGCTTTTATGTCTATTGTCAAGGTATCCGGAAAAGTCCGGGAGATTCTTATCTTTTCTAACTCCGGATAATCGAATAAAATTCTTTTTTCAACATTTTTCAAGTCAATACTTAGTAAATTCTCGCCTAACAAATAACGCAAGCCTTCCATTTTAAAGTTGCCTCTAACTACTATCTTTTTTATATTAAAATAGGAGGATTTGGTTACGGTGTTCTTTACCATAAAAAATAGCAATGCGCAAAAAATTATTGCGGCAACACTTAAAAACAATGGCCTACGAAAATCAAATAATTTATCTTTTCTCATTGTTATAGAGTTGCAGATAAGCGATGGGAATATCTGTGAGCACACAATTAGAAATTTTTTGGCAAAAGACTGCCAGAGATTACAATGAGTAAATGCCGAAACTGACCGTAAGGGAATTTCGGCAAATTTGCGAGTTGTAAATCGCAGCAGTCGGCAAAAAATTTCGTGTGCGAACAGATATTTCCATTGCTTTTATGTTTCTCAATAGTGACTGCCGGCGCAAATTTTTCGCTTATCCGGCATCAGCGCTAAGGTTAATAACTTCAAACAAAGCTCGCTAAAATTAATACCTTCGGAAGCTGCCGCCTTAGGCAAAAGGCTGGTTTGAGTCATCCCGGGAATAGTATTTAGTTCCAAAACATATGAATTATTATTTCTATCTATAATTATATCTACCCGCGAAAAACCAGAACAGCCCAATGCGTTATGCGCGGTTAGCCCTGCCTCCTGCACTCTCTTATATACTCCTTTTTCAAGATTTGCCGGCACTATATACTCAGTCATACCTTTAGTATATTTTGCTTGATAATCAAAAAATTTAGCCTTAGGAATTATCTCTATAACAGGCAGCGGCCTTTCTTCTAAAATACTTACGGTGCATTCACGGCCCTGTATATATTCTTCGATCAAAACATCCGTATCGTGATTAAATGCCTCTTGTAACGCTGTCTTCAAACCTTCTTCTTTTTCTACGATAGTTAAGCCTATGCTTGATCCGGAATTTGCCGGTTTAACCACCACCGGAAGCTTTTTAAAATTATTGATAAGCGGATTATTCTTGTTCAGTATTTGCGCCCGGGGTATTAAAAGCCCGGATTTCTTAAAAATATCACGCGCGGCTATTTTATTTAAAGCTAATCTGCTAGCAAAGATACCGGAGCCGGTATAGGGGATATCCATTTCTTCAAGTAGTTTTTGTATTATCCCGTCTTCACCGAATCTGCCATGTAAAGCAATAAAGGCAACTTTAATCCCTGCTTTCTTAATCTGCGTACGCACTCTTTCTATATTGCTATCTATAATATCTAAACGGACAACGTCTGGGTCAAGCGTCTTCAACGCCTCATATACAGCAGTGCCTGAACGCAGGGATATCTCGCGTTCGCAAGAAACTCCGCCCATCAAAACGCCAATCCTGCCAAAATTATTCTTAGTTCTTAGTTCTTGGCTCTTGGTTCTGTTTGTTATTGCCATATTTTAATCTCTGGTTCTAAATCTACGCCGAATCTCACTTTTACTTCCCTCTTTACCAAGGTAATTAAACCTAAGACATCTTCTGCCTTTGCCCTGCCTTTATTTAAAATAAAATTAGCATGCTTGAGAGATATAAAAGCATCGCCTATGGACTTGCCTTTTAAGCCGCATAAATCAATTAACCTGCCGCTAGATTCCTGCGGAGGATTTTTAAAAATGCATCCGGCAGATGGGCTCGAGATATCCTGTGTGCGTTTACGATAATCAAGATATTTATTGATTTCGTTTTTAATCTCCTCTTTATCCTTTTTAAATAATTTAAAATTAGCGTCTAAGATTACATAATCAGAAAGGTTAGACCTACGGTAACTAAAATCTAACTCTTTTCTTTTTAGAGTCATAATATTGCCCGCGTAGTCCATTACGCTAACCTCTTCCACTATATCTCCAATACTTCTTATCTTGCGTATTTTTTTCCCCTCTCTGACACTCTGACACTCTGACACTCTGACATTCTCACTGATTCCCGCATTCATCGTAAGCGCCCCCCCTACTGTCCCGGGAATGCCGCTTAAAAATTCAATCCCGCCCAGAGCAAAAGCATGGGCTTTCTCTACCAAAGACGCAAGCCTGACACCCGCACCGCATAAAATCTCATCTTTCTTAGCCTCTATTTTTTTAAAATAATCGCTATTCAGGCTTATTACTATCCCCTTTATCCCGGAATCAGCGCAAAGAATATTGCTTCCTGCGCCTATTACCAATATAGGAATATTCTTGTTTTTTGCGGCTTTAATTAGAGAATTTAATTCAGCCGTATCTTGCGGCTCAACCCAGAATTCTGCCGGCCCGCCAATTTTAAAGGTAGTGTGCTCAGCAAGCGGTTCGTTAAACTTTACCCCGTTAATTCTTTCTAACAAGCCTAAAGGATAATTCATCTGTCAGCTTCCCGATATCTCCCGCGCCTAAAGTAATGATTAAATCTCCGCTTGTTGCAATATCCAAAACCCGGATAACGATATCTTCCCTCTTCACAAACTCTATATTCTTCTTTCCTTTTTGTTTTATTTTATCATAAAGATTCCCTGCGTTTACTCCCGCAATAGGGACTTCGCTTGCGGCATAGATATCCGTTATAATCAGATAATCTGCCTGCTCAAAACTTTCGCTAAATTCATCCAAAAGAAATTTAGTGCGGCTAAAGCGGTGCGGCTGGAATACAGCAATAATTCTTTTATAGCTTTTATGTTCTGCTATTTTACGCGCAGCATCCAGCGTTGCTTTTATCTCCGTAGGATGGTGTGCATAATCATCTATAATCAAATATTCGCGGGATTCTCCTTTAATCTCTAACCTTCTCTCTGCGCCCTTATATGTCAAGAGGCTCTTATGAATAGTTTCTTCATCTATACCCAGTTTTTGTCCTAAGGCGATAACCGCTAAAGAATTTGATATATTATGTATTCCAGGAATGGATAAAGTAAATCTTCCTAAGAATTTATCGCGATACAAACAGTCAAATTTTGATACAAAACCATTTTGCTCTATCTTAGAAGCGCTTACATCACATCCCTTATTTAACCCAAAGGTAATAAAAGGCTTTCTAAAGTCAGCTAAAATACGCTTAATATTAAAATCATCAGCACAGGCAATAAGACAGCCGCCTTCTTTAGTTTTTTCCATAAACTGCCTAAATACCTTAATAATACTTGCATAATCTTTATAATAATCCAGATGTTCATAATCAATATTGGTCAGAATAGAATAGAGGGGCTCATATTTTAAGAATGTGCCGTCGCTTTCATCGGCTTCAGCCACAAAATATCGGCTTTCTCCTAAATAAATATTATTATTCCAATTTTTGACTATACCGCCGATTGCGGCAGTAGGAGCAAAACCTGCCTGAATGAGCATGTGCGTAACCAAAGAAGTGGTGGTAGTCTTGCCGTGAGAGCCGCTTATAGTTATAGCCGCCTTGTCCTTCATTAATTCAGCTAAACATTCCGCTCTTTTAATAAGAGCAATATTGCGCCTTTTAGCCTCGGCGAATTCGGCATTGTCTGACGAAATCGCTGAAGAATAAACTACTAAATCTGCGCCTGCGATATTTTCCGGACGGTGGCCTAAAAATACGTTAATCCCCCGCTCTCTTAGCGAATCTAAAAGATGGGAATTTTTTATGTCTGAACCAGAAACAGTTACCCCTCTATTATCGCGCAAGATAGACGCAATCCCGCTCATCCCAATACCGCCGATACCGATAAAATGTATATGTTTATAATCCATAATTATAGAGTTACGCATAAGTAATGGGAATATCTGTAAGCACACAATTGGAAATTTTTTGGCAAAGATCCTGCAAGGGATTACGGCGCGGGAGTGGCGAAACTGACCGAAGGGAATTTCGCCAGACGAGCGAGCCGTAAACCGTAGCAGGCGGCAAAAAATTTCGTGTGCGAACAGATATTTCCATTGCTTTTACGTCTCTCAATAGTGCTATTTATTTTTAAGATATTCTACCCACTTTTTATTAAGCGCGGATAAATCGCGGCAGTTAAAATGCCATAACGCTTCTTCAAAACTTTTGCCGTCTCTTAGAGCCCGGCAGAACCAAGTAAAATGCTCCTCTCCCAGCTCAAGAATAATAAAGCTGACTACGCTTATTGCTTCGGCATAAAAAAGCTCCGCGGATGTCTTATCTTGGTTATTACGAATATCCATCTCTGATAACTGCTCTAAAGGAATAAATCTTTTTTCGGCTTGCGCCTTAATAACAATACTATCTGCGCCCAAACGTCTTGACCTCTCCTGATACGAAGCTACGCCTTCCTCAAACCAAAGAGGAACCTTTGTCTTCTCCCCAATAAACTCGCGAAATATAATATGGCCTAACTCGTGCGGCATCACTGAATCAAAAAAACCTGCCATCTGCGGATAAGTCTTGATGATTTTTTCCTGATAATGCACCACGCCTGCACTCCAGGCAGGTTGATTTGTTTCCTTAACATAATCTGCGCTATCATTATAGATATAAAATTTAGCCCGTTTATCCCAAAGCCAAAAATCATACCTTGTAAACCCCAAATTCTGGGTTATGCTCCTGTAATATTTCTCTGCTTCGTCTTTTACTTCGTTAATAAAATCTTCCGGCACATCCTTAAAATAGACAATAAAATGCTCACTGCGTCTTTCTCTCCATTTTTCATCCGCAGAAACATAGGAATAAAAACAAGAAAGAAATACAATTATAACAAACAGGCGGTAGTTTATTTTTGAGTTTATAATCTTGGGGGTAATTCTACTGAGCCTCCGATAAATAATGAGTACATTGGCTGTGACGATTTTGGAGCGAGACAAGAAGTGAGGACGCCGGCGTAGTCTATGCACTACGCCAAGGACGAACGACGCAGTCGCAGCCCAAAAGCGGCCAGCCCCGAAGGGGAGGCTTATCTTTGGCCTGCTGCTTCGTTGCTCCTCCTCTGCGTGCCACATTGGGCACGCCTTCGTCGTCGCGCCTTGCATCTGGCTCAAACCTAAGCCTCCAATGTGCCCATTATTTATCGGAGGCTCAGTACCTCTTTGGCTACCTTCTCTGCGCAATCAAAATTGTTTTTTTCACTCAGCCGCTTCTTCATTTCGGCTAATTTTTCTTGATGCAGAATAAAATCTTTTAGATACCCTGATAGGATCTCGGTATTCAAATTCTCATCATCTATCATAACCGCTTTACCGCTTATAGTCAAAGTTTTTGCATTTTCCGCCTGATGTGCACCTGCATAGGGATAGGGGATTAAAATAGCCGGAATTTTAAAATAGGAGATCTCGGCTATCGTTGAGCCTCCGGCACGAGCAATAATTAAATCTGCGGCGCTAAAAAAATAAGATATTTCTTCGCAAAAAGTGTATACACAATTTTTTAAACCGATTTTATTATAAAAATTACGGATAAATTCAAAGTCATCCTTTCCGCTAATGTGTATCACCTGAAACGCCATATCTTTTATACGCGCTATTGCCTCAGTAAATTTTTCGTTTATTTTATGCGCGCCTAAACTGCCGCCCATTACTAAAACAGTAAACACGCCATCGCTTAAACCCAAATACTTCAAGGCCTCATACTTGGCTATTATTCTTAAATCCTGCCTGATTGGATTTCCGGTTACTACTAATTTCTTGCTTTTTAATAACTCTTTTGTTTCGGGAAAACTTACCAAAACCTTCCTTACAAAGTATGACAAAAAACGATTTGCTTTTCCTATTACTACATTTTGCTCGTGGATAGCCGCAGGAATCCCCAAAATACAGGCAGAAAAAACCAAAGGAAAGGCCGCATAACCGCCAAAACCTACCACAACATGCGGCTTAAGCTTTAAAAGGATATAAAAACAGGCGCATACAGCAGTGATTAAACTTACCAAGCTGTGGATAAAAGCAAGCGCTGAATTCATCCTAATCTTAGGATTAACGATAAAATATGCCTTAATATTCTGTCTTAATAGCTTGCCTTCAAGCTCTTTATTAGGGCTGACAAAAAAAATTTGCGCAAGATTATTTTTCTTCAATACCGCCGTTAAACTTAAAGCGGGATTAATATGCCCGTATGTTCCCCCGGCGGAAATGACAATCTTCACGGATATTCCCCTGACCTTGAAATATTTAATAATAAACCCACGCAGATCATATCAAAAACCAAAGAGGTGCCTCCGTAACTTATAAAAGGCAAAGGCAGGCCTTTAGTAGGCAGGAATCCTAAAGAAGCGCCGATATTTATGCAGGCCTTAAGCCCGAGCATAGAAAGAATTCCTAAGCTTAAAAATTTTCCAAAGGTATCGCCAGAATTACGCGAAATTAACGCCGCCTGCCAGATAAACATTATAAAAAGCACGATTACTAAAAGAGCGCCGAACAAACCCAGTTCTTCGGCAATAATAGAAAATATAAAATCTGTATGCGCGGCGGGAAGATAAAATAATTTTTGTTTGCTCTGTCCTAATCCAAGGCCAAACAGCCCGCCTGAAGCCAAAGCAATCTGCGACTGTATTAGCTGGAATCCGCTCCCTTTCGGGTCAAGCCATGGGTTTAGAAAAGCCAAGATCCTCATCCTTCGGTAAGGAACCCTAAATATTAATAGATAAAACGCAGGAATTAAGCCAGATATACAAAGACCAATATAAGAAAGCCTTACTCCAGAAACAATTAACATAATAAAGGTAATAAAAACTAATAAAAGAACGGTCCCTAAGTCAGGCTGTACCAATACTAATAAACAGGCGCCTGTCAAAAGTACGAGCGGAGGCACAAAACCCCGCCAGAAATCCAGCATTAAATTTTTCTTACGCCCGATAAAATCTGCTAAATAAATAATCAGGCTCACTTGCATTAATTCGGACGGCTGAAAACTAAGGCCGAATACCCTAAACCAACGTTTTGCTCCGCCGGCTTCCTTGCCTAACACTAATACTAAAGCCATTAAAACTAATGATACGATAAGAATGAACTTAGCATATTTTTTAAGCAGTTTATAATCAAAACTCATTACCAAAAGCGTCAACAAACACCCAATACCTAGATAGATAAGCTGTCTTTTTAAGTAATAATTCGTATTGCCTAAATTTTCTAAAGCATATATGGAAGAAGAGCTATAAATCATTACCACCCCGATACAGATAAGGATAAGGGTGGTCAAAAATAAAGTAATTCTAACCCTGCGCATAGTTTTTTAATTCTCCAACTATCTCCCTAAAAACCCTGCCTCTTTCTTCGTAATCGCGAAACATATCAAAACTTGCGCACATCGGCGAAAGCAAAACACAATCCCCTTCGCAGGCAATATTTCCTGCGGTATAAACAGCCTGTTTAAAAGTTTGCGCCTCAATAATCGGTGTAATCCCCCTATAGGCATCCTTAATTTTCTCTTTTGCCTCGCCAATAAGAATTAAAGTCTTTACCTTCCTGCGTACTAAATCCCTCATAGGGCTAAAATCCGCACCTTTATCTCTACCGCCGGCAATTAGGATCACCGGTTTATAAATATTAGAGAGAGCCCATGCGCAAGAATCCACTGTGGTAGCCTTAGAATCATTAATAAAATCTACTCCGGAAATTGTATCCACAAATTCTGCGCGGTGCTCAAGGCCCTTAAAATTACTTATTGCGCGAAGCGCATCTTCGCAAGCCACATTGAATATCTCACTCACCCTTAAAGCTGCCACCTGATTGGCATTTAGCCGTAACCCATTGATATTTAACAACGACTCAAAGAACTTAACTTCGGCCTGCGTCTCGCAAGCTAAATTTCTTATCACTGAGTCATCCTTATTTAAAACCGTCCAATCACCTTTATCCTGATTCATAAATATCCGTTTCTTCGCCGATAAATACTCTTCTAAATCCTTATGGCGGTCTAAATGATTACGGTTAAAATTTAATATTACAGAAACCCTGGGCTTAAAATTAACTATTGTCTCTAATTGAAATGAGCTTACCTCCAAAGAAACAATATCATCTTTAGCAATTTTCGCAATCTCCCCGCAAAAAGCTTTACCGATATTGCCGCAAATATGGACTTTTCTTCCGGTAGATTTTAAAATCTCGCCAATCAAAGCAGTAGTAGTGGATTTTCCGTTTGTTCCGGTAACAGCAATAACCGCAGCAGGGCAGAGCCCAGCGGCTAATTCAATTTCGCTTATTATGGGGATATTTTTGGCACGCGCCCAATTTAAACATTTGGCATCGTATTTTACTCCGGGGCTTGCTACAATTAAATCTGCGTTTTCAAATAAATACGGCGAGTGTTTTCCTAGTTCTACTTCTATCGCATACCTCCCTAGGTCTTCTTTGTTTTTTCTTGTGTCAATATCGTCTTTTATATCGCTGACAAAAACGCAAGCCCCTTCATTTTTAAGTAAAATTGCCGAAGCAACCCCGCTCCTGGCCAACCCTGCCACAACTACTTTTTTATCTTTTAACTCTAACTTATTATGCATATTTATATAAATTATTGATTTTCATAAAAACAATAAAATTAGTTTTACGTTTTTAAATTTTATCTCAACTTCAGCGTCACCAAGGTAAAGATAATAAAAATTATTCCGATAATCCAGAAACGGATGATTATTTTAGATTCGCTTAAGCCTTTCATTTGAAAATGATGATGCAGAGGCGACATTTTAAAGATACGCCTGCCGGTTAACTTAAGAGAGGCCACCTGCATTATCACTGAAATTACCTCAATTACAAATATGCCGCCTACCAAACCCAAAAGTAGTTCCTTCTTAGTAAGTATGGCGACCGTACCAAGCATGCCCCCTAAGGATAAAGAGCCAGTATCGCCCATAAAAATATTTGCCGGATAACAATTAAACCAAAGAAAACCCAATGATGCGCCGAATATCGCCGCGCAGAAAACCGTCAATTCCGCTGCCTGTGGAACATGCGGGATAAAAAGATAGCGGCTGAATACTGCATGCCCGGTAACATAGCTTAATACTGCAAAAGCTAACGCCACCATCATCACTGAGCCTATAGCCAGACCGTCTAAACCATCGGTAATATTAACGGCGTTGGATGAGGCACAAATCACCAATACAATGAAAAGAATATAAAATAAACCTAAATCCAAAACTATCCGTTTAAAAAAGGGGATATCAACAATTGTAGAAAATTCTCCGCCGCTAACAATGACCGTTCCAATTACTAACCCCAATAATATCTGCCAAAATAATTTTGCGCAAGCCGACAGCCCTTTAGACTTTTTTTTGATTAATTTTAGATAATCATCGCGGAAACCTACCAACCCTAACCAAAGTGAACTCAATAGGCAAAGCAAAATATATCTGTTGCTTAAATCCGCCCATAAAAGGACAGTAATCAGAATAGCGGAAATAATCAGTATCCCTCCCATCGTAGCCGTGCCCTGTTTGTGAGGCTGCATATTATAAAGCAAAAGGCATTCTTCTTTACGGATATTTTCTCCTACCTTTAATAAGGTCAATTTTTTTATAATGTAAGGGCCGAGTATCAGGCATAATAAGAATGAAGTTACTATAGACATTCCAGCGCGGAAGGTGATGTATTTAAAAACGTTAAAGGCAAAGAATATGTCTCTTAGCGGATATAAAAAGTAATAAAGCATCTTATTTTATAGGCCTTGTATGGCTTTCTCCATCTCGAGAGCGCGCGAGCCTTTTACTAAGACTAAATCGTCTTTCCTAAGCAGGCTGCTGAGTATGCCTTTCGCCTCAAGCGCACATCCGCAGGAATAAACTTTTAAATCCGCACGGCTTTTTCTCACGAATTCTGCTGTTTCTAAAGAATGCCTGCCGACAGTAATTAAAGTATTGATCCCCGACTTAATTATTTTCTTACCTGCTTTACGATGCAGAAAGGCGCTTTTTTCTCCTAACTCCAGCATATCGCCCATCACCAGCACTTTTCTACCCTGGGCATTAAAATTCGCCAGTACCTCTATCGCACACTCTAAAGATAAAGGATTAGAGTTATAGGTATCGTCTATCACTTGATAATCTTTAATCTTTTTTAAATTTATACGCATAGAGCTAAGGATAAAATTAGATAATCGGTTTCTTAATTTATCTGGACCTATGCCAAAAATCATGCCGCAGGCAAGCGCGGCTAACGCATTATAAATATTGTGCCTGCCTAAAACATTTATCCTAAAAAGCTGCCTCTCGTTTAAGATAAAATCTATTTTACCTTTGCCGATTTTAATATTAGAAGCCTTAAAGTCGCATTGATTATTTAAGCCGAAGCTAAAGACACTTTTATCTTTTTCTATTTTTATCTTTTTCTTAAGCAACACGTCGTCTGCATTTAGGATAGCTATAGATGGGGCCTCTAAGTTATTGATTAATTCGTATTTTTCTTTTAATACGGCGCAAGCCGAGCCGAAAAATTCTAAGTGTGCCGGGCCAACATTGGTAATTACGCCTATATTAGGCCGGGCTATCTGGGTGAGCCTTTTAATTTCTCCGAAATTGCTTGTGCCTAATTCTACTACAGCCATATCAATATCGTTATTTAATTTTAAAAGCGTATGGGGTAAGCCGATAGAATTATTGAAGGTGCCTTCGTTCTTAAGCACATTAAACTGGAGAGATAATATTTGCGCAATCATATCTTTGGTAGTAGTTTTACCGCATGAACCGCTGACTGCAATAACCGGTATATCAAAACGCGCCCGATGAAAACAAGCTATGTCGCCTAAAGCCTTTAACGTATCGGCTACTCGGACATAAGCCACTTTTTCATGGCCTTTATGACATAATTTTCCGCAAGATGCGTCTAATCTAAAACTGCCGTCTACGACAACAATAGAAGCACCTTTATTAATCGCATCAAGAATAAAATTATGCCCGTCAAAATTCTTGCCGCGGATAGCAATGAATAAATCTTTTGTATTGAGACTACGCGAATCGCTGGATACGCCAGATACGGTAATATCTTCTCGGCCGTAAACAAACTTTCCCCCTGTCGCCTCTAATATTTCACTAAGCGTAAACATGATATCTTTTTTCTAAAATATCTTTTGCTGTTTTATAATCATCAAAATGGATTATTTTGTCCTTAAATATCTGATACTGTTCATGGCCTTTACCAGCAATAAGCACAATATCGCCCATATCAGCCATAAACAAGGCTTTTTCTATTGCCGAATGTCTATCCGGGATAACTGTAAAATTTTCTTTTTTAATAGATGAAATAATCTCGTCTATTATCTTATCCGGGTCTTCGCTCCTGGGATTATCACTAGTAACAATCACGAAATCTGAAAGCGTTGATGCAGTATAGCCCATTTTCGGCCGCTTGCTGCGGTCTCTGTCTCCGCCGCAGCCGAATACAACAATGATTTTATTATGTTTAATTTTCGATAAAGAAATCAAGACATTCTTTAGGGCGTCCTCTGTATGCGCATAATCTACAAAGATGCTAAAAGGATAATCGCCTTCAACCTTCTCTAATCTTCCTGAAACTTTCTCTAACGATTCTATCCCTTTTACGATATTCTCCAAAGAAATATTTTCTACAGATGTGACTGCGATAGCAGAAAGTATATTATAAACATTATGTTTTCCTATAAGTTTAGTCTTAATATTAAATTCTCCTTTGGCCGTCGTCACCTTAAATTCTGTTCCGCAAGAGGCCAGCTTTAAATCCTGCGCACGCACATCCGAATTATTATCTATACCGTAAGTAATTACGCGAGCCGATGTATTTTTAAGCAATTTTATGCCGTGCTCATCGTCGATATTAATTATTGCATGGGCTTGTTTATTAAGCATTTTAAAAAGTTTTGCCTTTGCCGCAAAATAATAAAGCCTATTTCCATGATAATCAAGATGGTCTGAGGCCAAATTTGTAAATATGGCATAGCGAAAATCAATACCCGCTACACGTTGTTGCTCTAAAGAATGACTCGAAACTTCCAAAGCGCAGTAGTTAACCCCAGAAACTCTCATTTCAGAGAGTAAGGATTCTAAGATTATAGGATTGGGGGTAGTATTAGACGCAGGGATTATTTTATCGTTGAAATGATAATTTACGGTGCCGATTACACCGCAATTGAAACCCGCCTGTTTTAAAATATTTTCCAAAATGTAAGTTATGGTTGTTTTGCCATTGGTGCCGGTTACTCCGATACATTTGACTATCCGGCTTGGATAACCATAAAACTTAGCCGCGAGTTTCGCAAGAGCCGCGCGCGCATCCTTGACCTCCAAAAAAGGTACTTTATTTTTAATTGGTAATTGAGATTTGGTAATTGGAGATTGGGCAACTATTGCCCTTGCTCCCTTCTTTATTGCTTCGTCAATAAAACTATTTCCGTCTGCTTTTTCGCCTTTTACTGCTATAAATAAGAATCCCTCTTTTACTTGACGGGAATCATCGGTAATGCCTTTTATCACCAAGCCGGATAAATCGAGGCTCGCGGCTATCCCCCCCATACCATCTATCAAATCCTTCAATGGTATCATTCTACTTCAATATTCTTAGCTATTTCTAAGGCTTGCGAGGCATCTAAATACCTTAAGGTCTTATCCGCAACCTTTTTAAATACCGGAGCAGACACTGTCCCTCCAAAATAGGTTCCTTGCGGCTCATCCACCATTACCACCATAGCAAGGCGCGGATTATCCACCGGAACAAATCCAATAAAAGTAGCAATAAATTTATTATGGGAATATGTCCCGCTTTCTACTTTCTGGGCGGTCCCGGTTTTGCCTGCCACCCTAAAATTAGAGAGACTGGCTAATCTACCTGTGCCTTCGGCTACAACATCAGCCAGAATGTCCTTAAGCCTAAAGGCTGTACTTTCAGAAATAACGCGGCGCACTAAAGTCGGCTTAAATTCTTTAATAATCTCGCCGTTTTTATCTTGGATTGCTTTAACGACATAAGGTTTGTATAATAAACCTCCGTTGGCGATACAAGAGATCATATTTGCCAGCTGCATTACTGTAACACATACTTCCTGGCCTATGGGCACTGCTCCAATTGATGTCTTTGACCATTGGCGGGGATTTTTAAGCACCCCCGATACCTCTCCGGGAAGGTCTATGCCGCTAAGCGCGCCAAATCCGAAAGATTTCGCATATTTATAAATAATCTGCGAGCCTAACTTCTGCGCTACCTTGGTTGTACCGATGTTGCTCGACTCTATAATTACTTCGCGAAAGCTAAGCCAACCGTGCGGCGTATGATCATGCAATATATGATTAGCCACCTGATAAGCACCGTTTTCGCAGAAAAATCTATCCTCCTCCTTAACTGCATTTTCCTCAAGCGCTGCAGCAGCAGTTACAATCTTAAATACAGAACCAGGCTCAAAAAAATCACTAACTACCCTATTGCGCCTCGCTTCGCCTTCTACATTTACATTATTAAGGTCAAAACTCGGCCTATTTGCCAAAGCTAGTATTGCGCCGGTGTTAGGATCCATCACCAATATTGCCGCTCCCTTCGCGGACGAGCGCCGGTAAATTTCGTCTAACTCGTACTCTGCAATAAATTGGATGACCTCATCAATAGTTAAAACTAAATTATATCCGTCGCGCGCCGGGATAAATTTTTCGCTCATCGTAAGCATCCGCTGTCTTGCATCTCTTATGCATAAAGACCAACCTGGCTCACCTTTCAGGTATTTATCATACAACGACTCAAGCCCCTCTAAGCCTTTATTATCTAATCCAGCAAATCCTATTACGTGGCTGGCGAGGTCTTTATTTGGGTAACATCTTTTGGTTTCCCGCACAAAGCCTAATCCTTCGATTTTTAATTCCTTAATTCGGCTAACCTGTTCGGGAGAAATTTTCCTGGCAAGCCAGATAAAAGATTTCTTGCGGCTTAATCTCTCTAAAAGAAAAGCAGTATCTAAATTTAGGAGCTCTTTTAGTTCTTGCGCTGTGCCGCCTTTATCCTTTATTTTTGCCGTAACAGCATAAAGAGAATCACAGGCAATATTAGCCGCCTGCTGCCTTAAGTTTCTATCAAATATCGCGCCTCTTGCTGGCTCAAGCTCCGTAAAATAATTATGCTGTTTTTCGGCAAGCTCAGTTAAATATGAAGACCGGAAGATCTGAATGAATAAGAGGCGAATGGTTAGCAGGGAGAGAAAAAGGAAAAAGAAAGAGATTACCGCATAAAAACGGAAATGATGGTTTCTTATATACACGATAGAATACCGCTGGCTGGTATAAAATCCCGCACAAAAGTTTTGACGTGGGGAGTGAAAATATACTACACCTTTTATTTCGTCTGCGCTTCTGCCTGAGATCTGAGACTAAACAAACTCAAGACAATATTCTCTTTTGTGCTTTTTTGGCTATTTAACTTTATCTCTTGCCGGCTGGATGAGGCCAACTTTAATTTATTTTTCTCATTAGTGCTTCTTAAATCTACTATCTGTGTAAACGAAGGCATCTCGTAATCTAGATCAAATTCCCTTAAATTTTTAGTTAAATTACCTGATGACTCTAAAGTACTTAGATTATATCTTAAAAACGTATTTCGGTCAAGAAGCGCGCGGCACAACTTTATTTTTTTCTGTTTTTCGTAGGCAAGCTCTATAACCTTAGCCTGTTGCCAGACATAAACTAAAGATAATGCAGTCACAAAAATAATCAAGGATATAATTTTAGATGTCTTCATTTTATTTTCTCAATTGTCCTTAATTTTGCCGAGCGCGAACGCGGGTTTTCTCTTATCTCCTCAAAGCGAGGAATCTGAGGCTTAGCAAAAATTAACCTTACCCTGCCATCTCGGTAAAGTTGTTTGAAGATATTTTTTACGACCCTATCCTCCAACGAATGAAAAGAAATGACACTGATACGCCCGCCTACATTCAAAAACTCTACTGCTTTATTTAAAGCCTCCTCCAAAGATTCCAGTTCCCTGTTTACCGCAATTCTAAATGCCTGAAAGGCCCTCGTTGCCGGGTGAATCTTGCGATACCCTAAGCCGCGGGGCATAGCCTTTAAAACAATAGAACTTAACTGTCCCGTAGTTACAATGGGCTGGCGCTCCCTTTCTCGCACCAAAAATCTTGCAATACGATTATGCCATCTTTCTTCACCGAATCTTCTAAGCAATGCGGATATTTCATCCTCAGTAAGGTTATTTACCAAGTCGTAAGCTGAAATATAGCTCGCCCTATCCATACGCATATCTAAAGGAGCATCTGTTTTTATGCTAAATCCTCTCTCAGGGCTGTCTAATTGCAGCGAAGAAATCCCTAAATCAAATAACATAGCGTCTACTTTATCTATTCTTAAATCGCTAAGCGCTTTATCCAAATTGCGAAAATCTGCATATACTAAATTTACATTTTCCTTAAAATTATCTAATCTGGCCCGGGCATATTCCAAGGATTCATTATCACGGTCAATACCGATGAGGCGGCCGCCCGGCATTATTTTTTCCAAGATTAAAAGGCTATGCCCGGCACATCCGATGGTAGCGTCTAAAACAAGGCTGCCCGGCCTTAAATTTAAAGATTCCAGTGCCTCTTTTGCCATCACTGGTCTATGCATAACTTCTAAGCTAACTTCCTCTAAGGTTAAACCCATCATTCAATTATTTTTTCCGCTATTTCTTCAAATCCTTCTTGTGCGGTCTTATAAAATTCCTGCCAAAGATTCTTATCCCAGATTTCAATTCTGTTGGCGACGCCAATAATCACGATATCGCGTTTTATCCCGGCAAATTCCTTTAAATATTGCGGAAGTAAAATCCTTCCCTGTTTATCAGGAATCAACTCTTGCGCTCCGGAAAAATACATCCGGTTAAACCTGCGCGCCTCCTGCTTGGTAAAAGGCATTGACTTGAATTTCTGCTCCTGATTTTTCCACTCATCCTCAGCGAACATAAACAGGCATTTATCCAAACCGCGCGTGACAAAAAATTTCTCAATGAAATTACTTTTGGCGGCTTCGCGGAACTTAGCCGGCAAAATAATCCTGCCTTTTCGGTCAATAGTATGCTGATATTCTCCGTAAAACATTCCACTTCACTCCACTATAAACCACCAGATGTAACTATAAACAATAATCCTCCTCTTGTCAAGCAAAATCTTGCCAACTGGCGATTAGATTT
>CAKKQO010000037.1:0-2947 GCA_919902105.1 Omnitrophica bacterium GWA2_41_15
AACCCTAAGGTGCTTGCGGCTAAAACCAGAGATAAAATAGCCACGGTTAGATTAGCGCTTCTTATGCCGGAAAAAAATAAACTTCCGGCAATAATCGCCACCACGCCTGCGGCAAGACCATCGAGCCCGTCCAGTAAATTAATGGCATTAGTAAATCCCACTATCCAAAAGAGAGTCAATAGCATCCCAATTATAGCCGGCAGATAAAAAGAACCTCCTAAGGGATGAGTTACTTTTAAAATAGTAAATCCATAGAGGTAGGCAATTAAAGCCGCTATTATCTGATAGAATAATTTCCTGCGCGGGGTTAGGCCCCTAATGTCATCCTCTATGCCTACCAAGATAATTATAAAAGAACTGCCTAATAACCCTAAGAGTTTATAGGTATTCGCCGTAAACGGCCCCTTAAAGGAAAAAATAAGCAGGGAAGCCACAAATCCGCAATATATAGCGAGGCCGCCTAATAGAGGCATCGGCTTCTTATTAATCTTTCTCCAGTTCGGCTTATCTACCCAATTCATCTTAATGCTCAAGCGCCTTAGTAATGGCGTAAGCAAAAAAGATATTCCGAAGGCAACCAAAAATAATGTTATGAAGTACTTAAGCATGGCTTTCCAGATGTAATTCTTTATTTTTGTTAGCGCGAGTGCTGTCTGCCTTATCCCAGATGCGCGTCTCGCCGCTTTTTAAAAAATGATAACAGGCCGCTAAAGAGGCAAAATTTATCATATTAAAATAAAACGGTATGTAGAAAAAATTTATCCTGCTGCTATTACGAAGCAAAAAACCAATCAGGGAAAAGAGGTAAAATATCGCTTGCGCTAAAAACAAATAAAAATATAACAGCTGCCTGATTAGCGCAAGATTGGACAGAAATATGGTTAACATGAAAAATGGCCCGAACCACCTCAAGACCTTGTGAAACATTAACTCAAACAATCCCAGAGGGCTTAATTTTAATAAGTCTTTACGTAATTTTATCGCTCCTTTTAAGCCTTGGGAGACTATTCTTACCTTTTGCTGAAACTCCTCTTTTATGTTTTGGGTAGCCAGCTCAGAAACTATTGCCTCCGGTTCATATAGCACCTTATACCCTTTTGCCTGAACCAATAGCGGGATGCTGAAATCATCTGCTATTTCCGGGTCAGGATACGGGTATAATTCTTTTCTTATCGCCTGTATAGAGCCGTTGGTTATTAAAAGTTTGCCTAATCTGCTTTCCTGATTCTTGATAAAAGTTTCGTATTTCCAGTAGAGGTTTTCGCCTTTACCGATAGCGTTTGTGTCTGCGTCTATGTAACACAGCCTTCCCGAGACACAGCCTACCGATTTGTCAGCAAAGTTCCTGACTATTTTTTTAATTGTATCTGTCTGGTTCATAGAGTTTGCGTCTGAAAAGATAATTATTTCTCCTCTTGCCAGCGGCACCGCCTCGTTCATAGCTGCTACTTTGCCCAAGCGCTCTTTGCTGTCGAAAATTTTAATGCGTTGGTCGCGATATTGCGAAATTATTTCTTGGGTTTTATCAGTGCAGTTATCCAGCGCGAATATTATTTCAAGTTGTTCTTTAGGGTATTCAAGCGAGAGTATATTTTCTATCTTTTGCCTGGCTACTTGTTCTTCGTTATGCATGGGGATGATCAGGCTTAAGAAAGGCGTTATCTCCTCTTTTTGCGGCTCTTTACCCATAATCCTTGCGATGATAAATATAGCTATTGGGTAGATAAAATACATAAACAGCATTAACCCTATATTTGACCAGAATAATACTTTAATCATCACGGAATCCCTGCCAAGACCTCATCTAAGCTATTAAACACCGCATTCCAGTCGTATTTTTCTTCGATTAATTTACGGCCGTTTTCACCAAGATTTAAATAGCCGGCGGGATTATTTAATATTTCCCTAACGGCGATAGCAAAATCTCTCGTGGTATCTCGTATTAATAAATGCCTGTTGTTTTCTACCTCTAATCCCTCGCATCCTATGGATGTAGTGACTATCGCTTTTTTCATGCTTAAGGCCTCTAAAATTTTAAGCCGGCTGCCGGCGCCTATCCGCAGCGGCACGATAAATACCTGCGCCTTGCCCATATGCTCTCGTATATCTTCTACAAAGCCGGTAACTATTATTGACTTATCAGAGTTAGCCAGATCCTTTATGCGGTCGGACGGCTTATCCCCTACTATCCAGAATTTTACGCCAGGCTTTTCTTTTTTGATTAATGGGTATATGTTTTTAACGAAGTATATTAGCGCGTCTTCGTTAGGATGCCAGCCGATTTGTCCTGTATAAACAAGAGAATTTTCCTCTATTTTATAGGAGTTCGGGTTAAAATAGCCGCTTTCCACGCCGTTGTTCACCGTAATTACCTTTACGCCTTTGGTTCTTTCCTGGATTATTTTTTTATCAAGTAGAGAACAAGCGGCTACACAGTTAAACATCCTCCATATTTTTTCTTCTATTTTTTTAAATTTTAGGTATTCTACAAACGCAAACAGTTTTTTAAGTATATTTTTCTCAAGTTTTGCATATCTTTTGATAATCGTGGATTCAATATTGTGCTCATACAATATTTTATATGCCTTATTATATAAGGGCAGGTTAAGCGCCCGGTGTATGGCATCGCAGATAATCAAATCTTGCGGGTTTTCCTTAATATATTGCGCTATTGTCTTTTTTGTTTTAGGCGATAGCCGTAATTTTAGCGAAAACGGTAAAGATGAAAATAGGCTGAAAAAAGCAGTAAGTAGTTTATTTTGCCTCTTCGTCTTAATTATTTTTATCTCTTTGCAGTATGATTTTAGATGCGTTATTGCCTCTGTGCCATCTTTATCCGCGTTTTCCACAAACAAAGTTATATCGATGTTTCTCTCTGAAAGCGCCTTTATCAGAAAATAATTCCTCTTCTTATAGCCATGCGTTGCCGGATAGGGCAGGTCTCTTA
>CAKKQO010000037.1:3047-83459 GCA_919902105.1 Omnitrophica bacterium GWA2_41_15
AGAAAATAATTCCTCTTCTTATAGCCATGCGTTGCCGGATAGGGCAGGTCTCTTACTAAAAACAATGCTTTCACTGCTTTATCACCTCTAATTTTATATCATCAAACCAGGCACTACCGCCTCCATTCAATTGACAGACTAAGTAATCTATACTGTTTTCTGACTTCGGGCTAAAATTTGCCTCAACCAGCGTCCAGTCTTTTGTCCCATATACAGGCAGGGCCTTAAAATAAGTTACCTCTCCCTTTTTATATGTGGCTTTTATGCGCACAAAGGCCTCGCTTTCTACATTATCTGTCTTTATCCAGGCAGAAAGTTTATATTCATATCCGGGCAGCAACAGAAAATCCGGCTGCTGTAGCGCAACACCGATAGAATCCCAGCCCTCTTCCTTGCCGCCTTCTATTTTAAGTGCATTTTTACCGGAATGTCTGGTTCGTGAGTCTATGGATACTTTGCTCTTTCCCTTCCATGTTTGTAATTTCCAGGCCTCTTTTCCACTTTCAAAGCCGGAGTTTTCTATTGGGATAATTATTTGTTTAAGCTCACCTTTAGCTATTTCTTGCGGCTCTTCCTTTTTAAAGCTCAAAAAACTGTCAAATTCTGGCTTAACGGTAGACAGCCTCAACCCATAAGTATAGGCCGTCTTATTTGCCTGCGCGATTAGCTTTACCGCTTCTTCGTACGGCTCATCTTTTTGGTTAACCAGCCCCCAGTTAGCCGCCTTTTCATCATAGCATTTCTTCGGCGGGTCAAAATACTGAAACCAATGCATCCCTACTATTGCCGGATGAGCTGCGACTTCTGCCATATATCTCCAGTAGCTTATTCCCCTGTCTTTTTGGCTGCGCACTATGCCGTAGGGAAGGCCAGCATCTTCCGCAGTAATTATCACCCCTAACATTATGGGCCTGCCTGCGTTTTCATACATTCTATCTATGGTTTCCTTGAATTTTGGATTAACCTTATATCCTTCATTTAGGCCGTAACTGCTGGTGCTGAAGATATCAGAATATTTCGCGGATGCCTCAACGAGCTCAGGATACAGCCTCGAAGGCCGCGTGCCTAATATCATATGGTTTTTATCAAATCCTCTTAATGTATCGTGCAAAATCTTGGAAAATTCCTCAGCTATTATTTTAAAAAACAATAAATTATCCTTTTCGCTGTTTTCATTTATGGGTATTTTTTTCGCCGTAAATAAATCAGTAAAACTTTTAAAGTCAGTCCCCCAAGAATTATTTAGGGTATTTATCTCGCTATATATACTTTTCACAAAATTCACCCAGGCAATCTTTCCGGGACTATCGCTCTCCAGCGCTATAAAGTCATTTACTAAAGCGCCTCTTCTCTGTTTGCTTCCGTACCAGGATGGCTCATCAGCTAAAAAATATCCTAACAGCCAGGGGTCCTTAATGAAGTAAGGCTGGTGCTCAAATCTGTATTTCATCGCGCTCTTTACCGACTCTTTAAATTTATCAGAAAATACATCCGGAAAATAGCCGTAGGCTCCTTTTGCGATAACGTTATCTGCTTTTCTAGGCAGGTCTATGCCGATTACGTAAGCTAAAGGCGCGTGTTTTCTGTCTAAGCCGTCTTTATAAGTGCTTTCTGATGACCAGTCGCCTATGGTATTAAATCCCCAGTCTTTTAGCCGTATTTTTGTGATTTTTGCCCATTCTCCTTCACTGCCGTACTTGGCGAGGCAGGCGTCTTTATATGGGCGTTTTTTTGTATCGGTTTCCGGTATCCCGCTGAACCTTACGCAATACATTCCTATAGACCAAAAGGCATTGCCTTCAGGTGTAATTATCCACCATCTTCCGTTTACTTGTTCAGTATGGAAAAAGCCTGATTTCTCGCCTTTTAATCCGGTCCAGCCTCCATATTTATCAAATTGCCCATCTTGAGCAGGCGCAAACTTAGGTAAAGTAAAAGATGCCAATAGCGCTAATATTAAGAATATTTTTATCTTCATTGCGTTCTCCTCAATGAGCGCATAACTTATAGAACGAAGTGATATAAGTTATTTGCGCGAATTGATACCGAAAGCTGCAAGAAAATTTCTTTTAAATTTTTACAGCGTTTTGCTTTCGGTATATCGCTTTATTAGTAATGGCTCGATTATTACTAAGCGCGATATTTTCCAATGCCGCCGCCATAAATATCATAAACCATAAGATTTTGTCATGTTCGGCATGCAGGAATACAGCAGATATAAAAAATCCGAACAATCCTATATAAAAACCTTTGGCATAGTTAGCAAGTTCTTTATTCTTCTTGACTATTCGGTTAAGCGCTTTCATAGTTGTAAAAAATATTCCTAACATAAAAACCAAGCCTACTATTCCTAATTCTGCCATTACCTCCAGATACATATTATGCGCGCGTCCTGCTGTTAGCGGCTGGTAATTTCTACATTCATAGTAATAATTGCCTATGCCTCTTCCAAATATCGGGTTGTCTAAGAACATCTGCCAGGCGGCCTTGGAAAGCATATATCTGCGCGTGGTTGAATCAACAGTAGGGTCTCCGATAAACTTTTCTTCAACTCTGGTTTTTTCTATCCGTTCCCAGAAATCACTCGGCATAAAACTTGCTAATCCCGCGACTATTACAATAGCGAAGATTATAGTTGCTATTTTCCTTCTTGTTTTTATTAGCGCAATAAAAAGCAGTCCTAAAAATCCGATTAATCCTCCCCTGGAAAAAGTAAGCACCAATGCCGAAAAAATAGTAAAGGCAATTATTAGCGACAATATTTTTCCGCCCGCGCCTTTTTTGGTAAAAAATGTATAAAACGAAATACCTAAGATAGGCAATAAGCTTATGGCAAATTCGTTTGGCCCATAGTCTGCTCCGCTTATTCTCATTCCCTGCTTGCTGTTTAAATAGATATAAATGGAATATAGAGAGATGAGGAACATGCAGATTAGCTCTGTCCATAAAATTATTCTAAACCTGCGTATATTATTGACCAAACTTAAGATGATAAAACCCAGCATAAAAAACGAGGTAAACATAGTAAAGTTTTCGCGCGTGGCAAATCCGGGATGCGTAAAACCTGAAATATAAATCCATATTATGAATAATAGGAAAAATTTTACCTGCGGCTTTTTAAGAAAAACCCAGCTTTTTCTCTCTAAGAATTGTTTCATAAAAGCAGATAAAAATGTAAGCCCGCCGATTATTTTAATCGGCGTAGCCATTGTAAATAGGCCGAAAATACTTTGCCCGAATGCCTGGAGTATTACCTGTGACAGGAGTATCGTGGTTATGGCAAGCCCGATAAAAGGGTTGGCCAGAATAAGTATTGCGATGACGAGGCCGATTATTATTACAGGTAAAGGTATGTTCATATCAATATTTTGTCATTGCCCGGCTTGTCCGGGTAATCCAGACGTAATCTAATCTCCCCATATAATTTTTCAGTTCTTGACACTTGTTTTCTGATATCAAATTCTTTCCTTATGAATTCTTGCGCATTTTTTCCGAATTCACCAATAAGATTTTTGTTTTCTAATAATCTCTCCATTGCCTCTTTTAAGGCAGAGCTATTCTTGGGAGGGATTATAAGTCCTGTCTTATTATGGAGTACCGCCTCAGGACTACCGTCAACATTGGTTACAATTATCGGTTTTGCCATTGCCCCTGCCTCCAACGCTATTAAGGGAAGGCCTTCGTATAGAGAGGGCAAAACTATTAAATCAAGCCCGGCAATTATTTCTTTGATGTCGTGTCGGTAACCTAAAAATTCCACTTTGTTACTAATCCCTAAACACTCAACACTATCAACTAATTTTTTTTTGAGGCTGCCGTCTCCCACGATTAAGAATTTAACGTTATCAAACTTACCGTTAAGCAAGTTTACAGCTTCTAATAAATATTTATGGCCTTTCTGCTCCTCAAGCCTTCCGATTACGCCTACTCTAAATTCATCATTGTTTTTTATTGTTAGTCCGGGCTTAAACTTTTCTGTATCTATGCCGTTATGAATAACCCCTATTTTCTCCTGAGGCAACTTTTTATCATTCACTAAATAATTTTTTATGGCATAAGATACAGCGATTACTTTATCAACAAATCTATAAAAAATCCTGTCTATAAAATATGCCTTTTTTATACCTTTTCTCCATGCCTCTCTTAAATGTGCTGTCTCTATTACATAAGGAATACCTGCAAGCTTTGCCAAGGGGGCGGCAAACATCGTGGCAAAGAATAAATGAGAGTGGACAATATCAGGCATTTCTTTTTTCAGGATACGCCATAATTTAAGTATTTCTCCAATATTACGCCACCTTCTGATGTTGATAGGGTAATACCTTATATTTAAACTCTCTATTTCAGGCATTAAGTTTATCAGTTCTTGCGGAGATACTAATATCGGCTCAAATTTATTTTTATCTAAATGCTGCAGCAGTGATAGCACGTGTTCTTCCACTCCGGCCCTAACCTTAGAGTTAAGGAAATAAAGTATTCTTATTTTCTTTTTTACCTGTGACCTGTGACCTGTGACCTGTAACATTAACTGAAAGAAATCCCTGACGTCCTTAATTTCTTCTTTGATTTCACGATTGCTTATCAGGCAGGCGTTCATTGTTTTGTCGCTAATGTCAAAGCCGTGCATTCCTTGCGGGATTTTATTTCCCATAAAACTTGGGTTAATCACAGAGCCGGTATTCATCAGGAAAATCAGCTCACCATACATATTGTCTTCAAAATCTAAACCCAGTGTTTTTATTTCATCAGCGGATAAAATCCTGCCGTAATTTTTATTTTTAAGTTCGTCTGTTATCTTTGTCCGCGCAGTATCGTTAGAAAACCAGAAACGGCTCATCGTTGAATCGTAAAAGGCGATATAATCTTCCGGCATCTTAAACCCAAGCCCATCAATATCTTTTTTTAGGTCAAAGCTTTTATCTATGACAGCCATTCCGTGGTCAGAGAAAACAAATAAGTTAACATCGCTGAATCTTTCGGCTGCTATATCATAAACTTCTTGAATTTCTTTTTCATAATAGCTTATCATCGCGTTGATTTTCTCTTTATTTTTACAAGCCCTATGCAATAAGGCATCCGATTCAGAAAGGTATAAAAAATATACTGAGTTTTTAGATTTATCGAGCGCCTGTTTCGTTTTGGCGATTATTTCGTTATCTTTTAAGGGATAAGTGAAACATTTATAATCTATTCTATTTTTCTGTAGGACATCAAATATAGATTTTGCAGATTTTATGCCTCTTGGTTTATAGATATTTTTTCGTTCGCATATATCAAACAGGTGTAACTTCTCAACCGATATCAGATATGTTTCAAAATATCCCGTATAGCCCATTAGCCGCTTAGAGATTTCTTCAACTATTTTTCTTGAAATCCTTGAATTAAGTACTTTTTTCGGCAGCCAAAGAAAAGCTTTGCTCCATCGGAAGGGAGAAGTTTTTGGTGAATAATAATATAAAGACCAATGCTTATGTTCTTTCGGGGATTTACCGGTTAAAATAGATGGTATTACTCCGCTGGAAAACCCCAAGATGCTTTTTACCGGCATCTTTGTCTTGGCAATTTTATCTAAAAATGGCCTGTCCTTAATATATTCCCAGCCGAGTGCGTCGATGAGGATGAAAATATTTACGTTAGTTCTTAGTTCTTGGTTCTTAGTCCTTGGTTTGGTAATCATAGTTTATCTACTTAACAACAACTTCCCATTGTTTTATAAGCTGATTTACCTTAGCCGTGTTCGGATTATCGGCAAAATACTCATTAACAGCGGCCTTATAAATAAGAGACTGATGACTATTAGTAAGCAGATTGCGTATAATTTCGCTAAAACTAAAAAACGTTCGTTTTTTAGAATCCGATAGCACCTTTATCCATCCTTTTATACGCTCAAGGAATGACGGCGGCTTTGCAAAAATGCGTGACTGTTCTTGCCAAATCTCTCTATAATAATCGCGAAGCTCATTCCATTGCCTGAGCGCCTCATCCAAAGCTAAGATTCTATTCTCAGGTTCTTTAAGAAAAGAGAAAGCCTCGCTAACCTTGTTCTTTAAAGAGCCGTTACCATTATAAACCCTATTGAATTCTTCTTCTTTTTCAGGATATAGGCTCTTATACCTTCTATTAACTGCTAAGTATGCATTCACTAATTGAATATAACCCTTCACGATATCATAATACCTTACAGGCTGGTGGGATGAAGCCTCCCGCCATACCATAAGCTGCTCAACAATACGATTATTCAAGAGCGTCCATCCATCCTTCGGTTCAATATCTGCATAAGAATAATCCGGGACCAGCCTTAAAATATCTTTATCTCCCCAGAACACCTTTCCGTATTTTTTTAATTCTATGGTAAATATGTATGGTTTTAATCTCTCAAGATGTTTGCTGGTAGTAAACTTTATAGTGATGTTTTTGATAGCTTCGCTATTAGGAACAATTTTAACATTTTTAACAATTGCAAGGAGCTCTATATCGCTCAGGGTTTCAATCCCCTCTCCCCTTGCAAAACTCCCCACTAAGATCAGAGCCTCAAGATTATCGCCCAGCCGCCTTGCAATATCTTCCGTTACGCCCTTGATTAACTTCTCTATCTCGTGAGATGTTATAATCATTCCTTGATTTGTTGAAATATTACTTATTTACTTGAAGCCAGATTATATCGTAGCGAACGTTACGGCCCTTGCCGAGTAATTGACGCAAGATTTTTTTATCCAGCATATCCGAAATTTCGCGGAATGCGGTGGCACGGCTTGTCTTAGTAATACTTACATATTTGCGCGTCGTTAGTCCACCGGTAAAATTACCCGGCCCGGCTTCCAGCATACGGCCAATAACTCTTTTCTGCCGCTCATTAAGGCCGTCCTGGGCATGCTGATTCCAGAAATCAACCTTTAGAAATACACCCGCAATGATATCGCGCGAATCCTCAATAGATGCCGTCACGCACTTAATAAACCACAAAAACCATTCCGTCACATCAAGACGGCACCTCTGCACATCCTCAAGGATATTATAGTATTTGTCTCTTGAACGCATAATCTCGGATGAAACGCTATAAAATCTCACTTTTAATTTTTCATCCTGAGCTAATGCCATATCCGTCAAAGCCCTCGCCAACCGTCCATTCCCATCTTCGTAAGGGTGAATTGTCAAAAAACGCAAGTGGGCCATGGCCGCGCGCAGGATACCATCTATGCTTCCTTGTGATGACTTCCACCACTTCAGAAAAAGCCGTATCTCCTCATCAAGACGCTCCTTTGGTAGCGCTTCAAAATGCACCTTTTCCTTGCCGATTGGGCCGGATACTATCTGCATAGGCTCATCGCCCCTTAGCTTTCCAGTCCTTATCTTTCTTAATCCGGAATAGCCTGCCGGAAACAGCGCCGCATGCCACCCATTAAGCCGTTCTATCGTCAGGGGCTTATTATGAAAACGGACAGCATCCAGCAAAACATCCACAAGGCCGTCAATATTCCTGTCATGCGTACCGATACCCTTGGGCAAACCAAGCCTAACGGCAACTGAAGAACGGACTGCGTCCCGATTAAGCTTCTGTCCCTCGATTTCCGCAGTGCGAATAGTTTCTTCAACCAATACACCAGCCTGAGCTTCAGTTTCAAGCTTAATATCAAGGGACGCAACACGACCTAACAATTTTCCCTGCAAAACCCTCAACTCACTTAAAGGTTTAAGCAGGACCGCTTCGTCATATTTAAAATCAAACCAATTTTTATGCTCCCAAATGTATTTCATAGGCTTCTCCTGAAGCGATTAGTATGCTTAATCGCTTCAATATTTGATACAATTATACCATTTAATAGCTTCAAATGCAAATTTAAGCAGATAGGTATTAATTCCTGCAAACACGCCTTTGTCAATAAAATAATGCCGAGTTTATTCATTTTGTTATGCTCAATTATTTCTGAAGGCCCGACAAGCTTGTTTTAATGCTACGGCTGGCGTGATGAAGCCGCTTGCCATACGATATAAGAATAATCCGGGACCAGCCTTAAAATATCTTCCGTCTCTTGTTTAATTTTCTCTTTTATCGTAATCACTTTCTCTCTTTACTCAATACTCAAATCAATATGGTTAGAATGTCTCTTTCTTTTGTCTCTTCCAGCCCCTTGATAACTTTTTTCTGCCATTTTGGAACCATGGAATTAAAAACATGTTTAATAGTTACCGCTTCGCCTTTAGCTATCAGAGCCTTGATAATCTCAGTAGCGGCATTTTTATCCTTAATTATTTTTTCTTCTTTGGTGCGTTTTTGAAAAATGATTAGTTTGTGTAAGGCGAAATTGGCGGGATGAGGAAGCTTAACTTCAATACCTTCAATCTTGACCTTTATCGTATCTAGTATTAACAAATCCAGAAATCTTAGGGGTTGGGCATTGAGGCCGAATTGCGGCAATTGGTATGGCTTATTTAAACCGCGGCCTTTTTCAGGAACCAAGAACTCAATTATAAGGTCTGAATGTTCTAACTGAATGTATCCTTCTGACCCCTTGAAATCAACAATGAATCCCAAATCTTTTAATAATTTAGGAATATCTGCTCTTGTCTTAGTTTTTGAAGGTGCTGGAACTAAAAAATCAACATCGCGGGTTTTTATTGCAGTCGGATATTTTACGCTTCCAAAATAATCTTTATAAAAAGGAATACACCAGCTGCCTATAAGAATGATATCTTGGAGAATACCGGCTTTATATAGCTTCTTTAATACCTTGATACATAGTTCATACTGATTCTTTTCCACGCAGAGTGCTCCTTAAAAATCTGATTTGCTTTTTTACCTGAGATAATAACTTTCGATATTTAGCCCTGTATTCTTTCGCTTCTTTATATTTTTTTATTTCCTCTTCGGATGCCTTGCCTTTATAGATAAATTTTACCTTTCCCTTCTCTCGCAATAAAAGATAATAATAATCGTGTCTCTTAACCTTCTTTTTAATGAGGCTGCCTTTGGGTAATTTTGCCAACTCTCGCTCATAGCCGCTTTTCATACGTAGAGAATTCTCAAGCTCCTCTTTAAGTACCCCTTTTATTACTCCCATATTGAGCTCTCCATTAGGTTAAGTCAGTTACCATACAAAGTGCTAAATACTATATATTGCATGGTAACTGAAGTCAACTAAAAAGTTACCATACAACGATTGAAATATTACTTATTGTATGGCAACTTAATACCTCCAGCCCCATCCCGAGCCGCTGTAACCATCGACCATCCGAAGGTACGCAAATGGTCCTTCTATATGATATGCTTTATTATGCCATCCCATAATCTATCATCTAACTTCTTATCAGTATCTATCACTATATCTGCCAATTTCTTCTGCGGCTCAACATACTTTTTTTGCATCGGCAGGACGTCCTGAAAATAACGCCTGCATGCCGATTCTATTGAATCTCCTCGTTCCCGAGTGTCCCGCTTGATTCTTCTGGCAAGGCAAGTTGCATTATCAGCTTCGATGTAAATTTTAAAATCAAAAAAATTAATTAATGACCTCTTGGCAAGCGGCATCAACCCCTCTACGATTATAACCGGCTTAGGGTATATTCTCTTTGTCTTTTTAAGGCGCGCGCTTCTGACAAAATCATAATATGGCCGCAAGATGCTTTTTCCGTCTTTTAATGCTTGTAAATGTTTCTTAAATAACGAAAGGTCAAATGCCTTTATGTCGTCAAAGTTTATTTTCTTGCGTTTTTCTATGTCGAGATTGCCCCAATCTTTATAATAGTTATCCTGTGAAATAATAGAGCATCTATTTTTACCTATTTTTTTTAGCAGTTTATTGGCAAAAAAAGTTTTCCCGCAGGCGCTTGGCCCTGTAACGACAATTAATTTCCTGCAGATATCCATTTTTATAATGTCTTTAGGCCACATTAAACTATTATTACCCCATTTATTACCCCATTTAACGAGTTATTACCCTATTAAACTTTTTCCCATTTTGCGGTCTTGCCCTTACCGAGACATTTAATCTTTTTCGCCCTTTGCAATTCCCTAAAGATTATCTTAATCATATCTCTGCTCACTGTTCGATATTTCCTCTCTTAAATGAGTTCACTTTAACCTCTTTTGTTTCGCCATATATTCCTCTACCAGCTGGCGCATTATCGCCGCGATGGACGCTTCTTTATTCTGTTTCTGGCGTTCCGCAGGCGCTCGGCCCGGCTATGGCAACTAATTTTATATTTCTTGTTTTAAGCCGGCTGTTTTTTGCCATAATTCAATTACTTTGTCTATATTTTTATTGTTAGCAAAATATTCTTCTATTTTCTTAGAGGCGGTTATTCCCATTTCTTTTGCCCTCTCTGGATTATCTATAAGATCACTAATCCTGTCCGCCATTGTCCGGTAATCCTTTTGTTCAACTATAAAACCGTTTTCCCCATCAGCGATTAAGTCTCTTGCCCCGGCAAATTTAGTTACAACAACGGCTCTACCTGCCGCCATTGCCTCAGCCATAGCAATACAGGTTCCCTCAAATATAGAGGGCACGACATATACGTCGCATGCTGAAAGATATTGCGGTATTTTCATATGCGGAATATTTCCAGTGAATACTACGTTATTGCTTATTTCTAACTCTAAAGCGCTTCTTTTTAAAAAATCTCCCTGGCTTCCTGAGCCGCCGATTAATAAAAGCGTGGATGGCCGGCTGTTTAGGACCAGCTTAAATGCCTTAAATAGCGTGGGGATGTCTTTCTGCTGCACAAGACGTCCAGCAAATAGGATTAATTTGTCGTACTTGCCATTTAAGTACTGTGCCCTTATATTTTGCCCATCCACCCCTTTAAACTTTGAAAGGTCGGCATTTACCGGTATAACAGATATCTTATCCTGTTTAATTCGCAGCTTATCTGCCAGTTTTTCTTTTTCGTATTTTGTGCCTACCCGTATAGTATCTGCCCTTTTTAGGATAAATTTACCTAAAATATTAAAAAATTTATTAATTTTTCTTAAATTTATCCAGTATTGATTATCGCAAAAGTCAATATGCGTCTGCACATTTAAAGGTATTTTAAAGCATTTTTTGAGCAAATAACCTATAATGCCTGTTGTAAAAGGGTCTTCTGCCGTGATAGCATTAATCTCATTACTTTTGCATATTCGGGATGCAATTTTAAACGCGTCTAAAATAAATAAACACTTATTTTTTGAATTGGTCGGATAAATATAAAGATTATCTGCCCATTGTTCTTTTTTAAGAGCTAATTCTTTAGGGGAATAGACCACTTGATGAAAACTGCCTAAGCGCTTAGCATAGTCAAGTTGCCTTGCTCGCACGTCTCCTCTTACATTATCATCTCTTAACATGAGGTAATCTAGTCCTATGCCCAAAACATTGGGCATATCAATGTGTCTATTTTGCTGATCAGGAGATTCTCTAAATTGCTTATGCAGATTTACCCCGTATTTGACACCTTTTATAAAATATATGAATGTTTGTGTATCGCCTTTTAACAGTGCGCTTATGCATCTCATCAGCCATCCGCAAGATAACCAGATAAAAGAAAGCCAAGCAGTGATGCTATGGGAAAAGTTTTTTAGGAATATATATGTCCAGCTGGAAGCCTCTAAGAAGATACATCTTTGTCTCGTGTGAGGGTTCCGTTCATTTCCTTCTGGGTTATGGATTAGCCGTGCTCTTGTCGTAATCGCTAAAGGATGTTTTTTAGCAATCCTTAAGCTTAAATCTATATCTTCTCCAAAAGAATATCCGTCCATAATTTTATCAAAGGTATCATCAAATTTTTCTAAGGTAATAACCTCTCTTTTGTATGAAGAACAGCCGCCGGATAACTTATTCGTGTATATGGGGTTGTGGTATTTATTAAAATCTGCGAATATCTTTTTGCGATTATCACGAAAAATTCCCAAGCAGAAAATTTCGTTAAATATTTTAATATTGAAGTTATTGAGAGATTTCTTATTGGTAATAACTCCCCCTACACCTGCAAGATCCGGATATTCCTTATAGGTATTAAGACTTTCTTTGATAAAATCTTTATCTAAAACCACGTCATCATCAAAGAAAAAAATTATATCGCCTGTTGCTAATTCTATAGCCCTATTTCTTGCCTGAGCGGCCCCTGTTATTTTTGTATCAAGTATGTATTTTAAGCTAATTTTATTTTCCGCATTATTGTTATAGTTGCTGATTAGATTTTCTGCGATTAACTTAGATTCATCGTTTCTACTCTGGTCAACGATTATTACTTCATCCGGGATTTGGCTCTGGAGCAACAGACTTTTAAGCATCTCAGTTAAGTCTTTTGGGCGGTTCAGCGTGGGGAGTATTATGGATATTTTTTCCATTTTTTATTTATCTTTAAAATACGCTTTTAATTTACGAAGCTTTATCTGCGCAGAAATCGGCAACAAGGAAGCCAATAATAATAGGTATGCAACTGATGGTAATTGGCGATAGCGTATGCTATCTAAAAATGCATTACGTGCTTGTTTAATTTTTAAATTTCGCAGATAATGGCGCCCTAATTCCAAATAATCCAAAAAAATCTTATTTTTAATTATTTTGATTGTTACTGAATCAATTTGTTTCATTTTGTTATTTTTTAACTCATCATTAAGTATTGCTATTCTAAGCTGTGCACCCTTGGCAATATATTGCTCATAGTTTTTCGTTAAATTACTTTGCATTGTTTTATAGCAGCTCAGAGCTTCATTTATAAATCCAACCTTGTATTTTCTAATTATGCGTATCCAGAAATCCACATCTTCGGCAATGGAAATATCAGTGCGGAACATTCCGATATCGTTAATTATATTTTTCTTAAGCATTACTGTTCCCGTCCAAATAGGCCAAATTGTGAATTTTAAATAGTCATTATAAAAATTGGAATTAAATATTAAGCACCCGTTATCTTTGTATTCTATTGAATTATTGAGCTTATTCATAAAATTTAAGCTTTTTAATCGTGCGTTTCTGGAATTAGCGTTTTCACAGATATAATCTGTGAAGAGCATATCCAAATTGCTATATTTTTCAAGAAAATCTACCCTTTTAAGCAAGCTATTTTCCAGTAGAACGTCATCTGAGTCAAGAAAGCATATATATTTACCTTGGGCTTGGTTTATGCCGGTATTTCTTGCCGCGCCCGGCCCTTGATTTTCCTGATAAATGTATTTTATTAATCCCTTTTCGATATAAGGCGATAAAGCATCTTTTGTATTATCTGTAGAGCCGTCATCAACTACGATAATTTCATAATCTTTGAATGATTGGTTTAAAATGCTCTCAATCGCCTCATTAATGTATTTAGCGCAGTTATAGGTTGGAACAATTATGCTTAGTTTGGTCATTCTTTTATCTGAGATTCAAGAATGCGCTCTAATTTTTTGTTTACGCAAAGGCGAATCTTAGGATCATTTATTGCTCTTACCCACTCTTTTGCCTTTTTGAAACTAAACTTTTTTGAGAAATGTAGTTCTGGAAAGTAGCTGAACTGTTTTTTTTTGCGCGCCGAAACATATAGGCAATCTATAAGCGCCTTTTCTGGTTCTGCTATCAAGAATTTTCCGCTGTCTCTATACCAATTAAATCCTTTAAAAAATGATGGTGCTATCCTGTGTATGTGAAATACCCCTAATTTTGTAGCAATTGTTTTACTATGCGATATTGAAGCCAAGGTTATCGTCTGTGGTATTTGCTCTATAATATCGTGAAGATGTAAGGCGCTTGTAAAGGAAAGATAAACGCGCTGGCTGGGAAGCAAAAAAGGTATAACTGAATAGGGACTTATTTTTTCATTACCGATATCGAGCGCCCATACTCCTCGCGATATCTTTAGGATTATTCCTTTTTTTTCAAGATGATTAAGCGTTTGGATAGAATTGGATAGCGTTTTGCCGGCTGCTGCTGCCGCTTCGCGGGTAGTAAAAACGGACCTTTTGAGCTGTTTAATCGCTGTCAAAATTGGCGTATTATTATGCATTCCTTTTTATCTCCTCAATAAAATTTGATACTCTTATCTTGATTGCATCCCAAGCGTCTGCTTTAGCATATGCGAGCTGATCATCGGACGATAAATAAGATACTGCTGTGTCACGGAATTGATTAAAAGTTACATGAGAGACATTTTCTTTTGCTCTTATTAATAAGGATTGCCCGATTTTTTGCTTTTTACCTTCATATTGCGTGGTTAGGATATAAAGGTCAAAGACATCACGTGCCTGAATGGCAGCTCTCATAACCAATGCTTCTATTTTTTGCGCTATCGCGGAATTGATGCTGTAGTGAGGAATCAATAATGGTGGCATTTTATACGCGCGTAGAATGTTATCTGAAACCGGCTGGGTAATTGTTTCGCCTTTAAAACCACGCCTTGAGAATTCTACTTTTGTAAATAAGTCTTCACCGGAATATGTTAAAAGATGAACCTTAAAACGTTGTGTTGTTTCAGTTTGTTTTGCTTTGGAAATATCAGGTGGAAGTACCTTTTCTATTCCAAAAGATTTGAGCGTTTCCTGAAAAGATACCGCCGTAAGAATTTTCATAACCGTATCCTTAAGCCATTCTACCTTTACGCCGGAGATATCTAAGTCCATATCCTCGGAATAACGAAAGCTGTTAAAGAAAAAACGCAGGTTTACCCCGCCTTTAAGCGCATAGTTCTCAGGACTAGCTTTTTTTGTCAGCCATCTTAGGAATTCAAGGTGAAAAATTTCTCTTAATTGCAGCTGATTATAAATTGTCTGTCCCATAATATGTATTATAATTTAGTTTTAACTAAATTTCAAGATATAATTGGCTCAAAATGCTCTCAATCGCCTCAGGAATGTATTTAGCGCAGTTATAGGTTGGAACAATTATGCTTAGTTTGGTCATTTTAGCTGGCAATATATTTTCATTTCTTGACATTTGTCTTCTTTGTATCGTATAATCTATATAGTTGAGGTAAAAGATGACGCCTATAAAAATTGATAACCAAATATTTGAAAAACTTAATGTAAAACTTGTCTACCTTTTTGGTTCGCGCGCCAAGGGTAATTTCGTAAAAGAAAGCGATTTTGATATCGCCGTACTTTTTAAAAAAAAACCGTCTGACCCTTTAGCGCTGAAAGAAGTTTCGATCCTTTCGCATAAATTAAGCAAGTTTTTTCCTGCAAAAATTGATATTGTGAGCTTAAATCAATCATCGTCATTGCTTAAATATGAAGCCATAGCCTCCGGACGCCCTTTATATTGCAGCAGCGAATCCGAGCGGATTAATTTTGAGGTCTCCGTATTAAAAGAGTATATTGACGAACAGTTTATGCGTGATATATACTTTAAGGCAATGAAAAAGCGCGTTAATAAAGGAGCCTTTTCGTGATTAATTCCGAAATAATCAAAGAACGTTTAAAAGAGATAGACGAAAACATTAAAATACTATCAGACCTGAAAAAAATGTCTTTAAAAAGTTTCATTTCTGATGTCAAAACCTGCAAGGCGGCTGAACGCTGTCTTGAGGTAAGCATACAGTGCGTTATTGATATTTGCCATCATATTATTGCCGCCAGAAATTGGCCGCGGCCAAAAGACAGCCGCGAGGCAATTATAACTATAGGTCAAAGAGGTATTATCCCCCTTACTTTTTCTAAACGTATACAGCCGATGGCCGGATTGAGAAATATTCTCGTCCATGAATATATTAAAGTTGATCCAGTTATTATTTACAAGCATCTTCGCCGCCTCGCGGATTTCCGTAAATTTCAGAAATATATCATTATTTATCTTCAAAAACACACCTAATTTTTTTCTATCGCTGCGGTTTATTGTTTATCGTTTTGCTTCATTTGATGACGCGTTAACATAAATGTACTTAGCGCAGTTATATGTGGGGACAATTATGCTTAGTTTGGTCATTTTTTATAGGGGTTAAATAATATTTTTTTGTATCCGCGCTGCCATTTTACCAAGGTGGCGCGCGCAGCGGCATCCATACTTAAGCCTATCATAGCTTTTCCGGGCAAGCATAAACTTAATGCCATCTTCTATAAATGCCTTGATAAACCATAGAGGTATGCCCAGCGGGTAATAAAATTTAACCCTTTTATCTTCAAATAAATCCCAAAGTTTTCCTCTGCGATAGAACCAGCCATAAAAATATTTTGGGGAAAGACGATTTGTCGGTATCTTGTGAAGTATTTTAATATCCGGATTATACAATCCTTTTACTCCCGCTCTTAGAAATCTACTGCAGATTTCAGTATCATGCGCATTTATCATCCTTGTATCAAAACCTCCGTAAGTATCAAATAACTTTTTTTTAAAGGCAAAATTGTTTCCAAAAAATAATCTTTGCGAATCCGATTCAAAAATTATAGGCTTATCTCCATAGTCCAGAATACCAAGGGGGCCTAAAAAATAATCACCAAACCAATTCGGCCTGCTCTCGTTTGGCCATAAAGGCAGGGATTTACCACCTACCATGTTTATTCCGGAGTTGTCGCCGTTAAAAGATTTCGCTATGTTAAGTAACCAATATTTATCAATGATGCAGTCATCATCAGTAAAGGCGATTACCTCGCCTTTTGCTTGCGCTATTCCTTTATTCAAAGCGTAAGGCTTTCCCTGTCTTGGTTCAAATAAATATTTTAACTTTCCATTAGATCTACTTTTATAGCTTTCTACTGTTTCTTTTGTTTTATCGTTTGAGTTGTTATCTGCAACTATTACTTCGTATTCGTAACTTCCATCGCAATCTTGTTTAACAAGACTCTCTAAAGTCTCTTTTAAGCTTTCAGAACGGTTGTAGGTTGCGATGATTACGCTGATAAAACTTCTTCTCTTTGCTATATTTGGCATAATATTTTACTTTCTTCATTACTTTCTAAAACGTATTTATATCCCATAGAGGCGCATCTGCAAATTTCTCCGGAACACTTTTTAGGTGCGTCAAATAGGTTTATTTGGCCATCATACAAATTTCCCAAATACTGCTTATCTCCATAGCATCTGTATATGTCACCCATAGAAGTCATTATTACAAATTTACTTCCCGCGTTACAGTATCTACCTTTAAAATCGGGGAGTCCCTGAATACAAAATCTATCAAACCATATATCGGAAAGTTTTAATCTTTGTAAATTCTCATCTTGGGTAATATTCGAATTGCTATCGCTCTGGCTTCTTTCTATGTATGATTTAATTTTTTCTTGTTCCTGCTTAGAATAGGCATTAGGATAGAGATGACTAAAAAAAGGCATTATTTTCTTAAAAAACCTTGAATCCATTAGTTTGAATCTTGTGCACATGCCTTTGAATACTTTCGGCCATAGTATTATTCCTTTTGACTTAAAGTAGTTATAATCATTTTCAAATCGGTTTATTAAATACGGATACATCAAATATGAGGCAAATACACAAAATCCCTTTTTTTGTAAAATTTGATATTTTCCTATGAAGTCTTGTACCAGATTCAATCTTTCTCTTTCTTCGATATGCAAGCTGCAATGAATGGAACTCACCTTTTCTGGTTTAATAGTTTCAGCAAAACGGAATATATCTTTGTGGCTTAAATTTGTATTAATACTTACAATATGTTGTCTGCATAACTTATCACATAATTTTACAAAATCAGGAACAAAAAATGGTTCTCCTCCCGTAAAACCAATCAACCAGGTTAAGCCTGTTTTATTGAAGTTATTGACTACTTTATCAATATCTTTTGGGCCAATAAAACAACTTTTTTTATCCTTTTTATCTAAGCAATAAATACATTCAAAATTACAGAAGTCATTAATATGCCAATCTACCTCTACATCATATATATCGTAATTCATTTGTGGGTCACCATTTCCTCTGTTTTCGTATTAGGCGTAAGATTGCTTAAGTGTAACTCTATATTAGGAAGCCTGGTTGCTTCATATAGCCGAGCAGAAAATGTAATTTTATCTATATTGGTTCCATCTCTCTGTGGTGATTCTAAATTTAAATAGTTATCCATCTGTTTTTCAATCCAATATTTTAAGGATTCCTCATTATTTTTGAGACTTAAAATATTTCTAAAAATATATAAAGCATAGGCGATTTCAAAACCGAGTGGATTATATGTCCAAGTATATTTGTTTTTATTCGCTTCTTTAAGAAATTGCTCCTTTTGAATATAAATAATTATTTCTTGAATTATTTTTTTAAACCGTTTATTATCCCACCATCTCTCATCTGGAGCATTGTCATAGGCTAAAGCAAACGCATATAAATTAAAGGGCAAATAGCCAATAGAAAGCTCTTTAATCCTGGCAGGAGAACATCTGTGTTTTAGCACCCTTTTTATATAGATTTTTAATCCGGATAATCTATTCAAAGATAAAGAATTACTAAAATATTTTGGTATTTCATGTATTATGAGTCCCGGCTCCATAAAAAATAGATTCTTGCGGATATTCATGAAAAAATCTCTCGAACGGTGCAATAACTCTTCATTATTATTTTTTTTACCAGCGATAAGATTTATAGTAGCAAACCAGAGCTGCTGATTGAAAGTAGGATTAATGCTACCAATATTTCCATCGATATCAAGATTATGCCATAAATGCATTTTTTCATCATATTTATGTTTTAATAGCGTATCTTCTGCCGCAGAGAGATAGTCTTTGCGTCCCAACTCTTTTCCTATAAATAGCCATGGCTCTATTGCCCAGGCTTGGCCGATCAGGCCATTTGCCTTATCTTCGCCTTCGGATAATCTGCATAAAAATGATGCGTTGTATGGCCTTGCATCTTTAGATAAGAGATAATCACAAGCCGATATAGCAGCTTTTAAAAATCGGAATTCTTTTGATATTTCATATGCCTTATAAAAGGCTAATGCCCAATGAGCTGTGTTTCTTACAGGCGTATCAATATCATTCCACGGCCCATTATTGCCTGCAGGCATACTCCCATCTTCTTTCTGTGTTTTTAACTGAACTTGAGCGGTTTTAAGAATAAAATCGTACAAAAATATATTATTCATATAAAACTATTACATATAACCCAAGGCAACGAGTTGATGCTTGATTTTATCAATATTTATGTCGGATTCTTTGATAGTTTTCATTTCTCTAAAACTTTTAAGGTTTAAATTTTTGGAAAGTTTATATAATTCGTCGCGCATAGATAATTCTAGGTTACAAACATTTTCTCTCTCTTTCGGATCTTTCGATATGCAATACAGCTCTATCGGGTTATTGTCTTTATCCAATATTAATTTCCATTCATTAGTCCTTACGCACCTAATAAATTCCGGAACCTCATATCCTAACCGAGGCGGTAAATCTCCGATATTTTTATTCGGGTCTTTTCCTGTTTCACTTATAACAAAAGAAGTAGAATTATGAGTAGATGTTTTTATTAAAGATAAAAGACTCCTGCCATCTGAAGTATGTTTATATTTTGCGTCTAAGATTTCTAAGATGGTCGCGGGTATGTCAACAAGAGAAACAACTTTATCAATCTTTTTTCCCGAATTAATAAAAGGAATATACACAAGTAAGGGTATGCGAATAAGCTCTTCGTACAAAGTCCTAATATGTCCAAGCTGGCCATGCTCCATAAATTCTTCACCGTGATCAGAAGTAATAATGATAATTGTTTTTTCGATAAGATGTAACTCTTCCAGCTTTTGGACTACCTTTTTTATTAAAAAATCTGTATATTTAATCTCTCCATCATATTTCGCAATTATAAACTCTAAATCTTCTTTATTTTTAAGCGGTTCCCAAGCATAAATTGATTTCCTATTAGTATTGTAAGTTGAGCGCATGCCCTTTGAATAAATATCAAACTTCCTCGGCGGATTAAATGGTACGTGACAATTAAAGCCATGAAGAAAAAGAAAAAATGGTAATTTCTTATGTCTTTCCAGCCATCCAAAACAATCCCTTAAATTGTCTTCAAAACGACTTCCTTTGCTTCTATAAGTAGAAAAACCGCGATTAAAACCGAAATTCGCAGAAACATAACCACCCCCATGAAAACCTGCCGTATTGTAACCGCTTTGATTTAATATCTCGGCTAAAGTCTTGATTTCTTCTGGCAGGATACCTGGCCGGGGCGACTGGACCAAGCCGAGTCGAGAAGCATACATTCCGGTAAACAGTGAAGCATGCGCAGGAACTGTCCATGCTGAAGTGCTAAAGGCATTAGTAAAAAGTGCACATCTTTGAGAAAATTCGTCTATGTATGGAGACGTATTCCTTTCGTATCCATAGCAACTTAAGTGATCGGCCCTTAACGTATCTATAGAAATTAAAATAACATTGTATTTATTTGCTAAGTTACCAGAACGATTATTTTTTATCTTAATGGTTCGCGCTATATGCTGATTTTTCATTGTATTTACTTTATGTTTAAAGCTATCAATAGCATTATTCATATTAATCAATATAACCCAGTTCTTCTAATTTATTCTTTGGGCCGTTATTGCCTGCAGGCATACTGCCATCGTCATTTTGTGCTTTTAATTGCGCCTGGGCGCTCTTAATAATAATATCGTATAAAAACATAATATTGCTCTTCGTTGTGTCCACTTTTTCGGAGGAACATTAGTCTTTTATATTAAAATTAAATAACTCTGAAATTACTTGTTCCATGATTTTTTAAATGTAGCCTAAATCAGCCAGGCGTTTTTCAACTTTGGAAATATCTTCTTTATCGTTACTATTTTTAACCCGTTTAATTTCACTATTTTTTTCGGAAACTACTTTGTATTCTATTGGTTTTTGAATTAAGTAATCGTTTTTTATCGCATCTTTGAGAACTTTACCATCAAAATCGTATAAAATAGGTATCCCAAGAAGGTAAAGAATGCTAGGAGTTAGGTCGATAATTTGCGCATTTTCTAAATGTAGAGCTTTTTTGAAACTGTTCCCATAACAAATTATAACGCCATTTTTTTTATGCGTTCCTGTCCAGTCTTCACTTAATCTAAAAATCTCCCTGGTATTGGCGCCGCTTCGCAATAGATATCTTCCATCTTCGATTTCTAAGCACAGGTCAAAACCATCTTGAGTAAATGGACCCGAATAAATTTCTTCTTTTTTATCAATTTTTACTCTTAGATTTCGACCTAATTCTGGATCGAACAAGTTACTAATAAGGCCTATAACCCGTCCTCTAATATCATTATAATCGCCCTTAGAACTGATGATGCCATCAGGTTCTCTATTTTTGAGGTTAAAAAAAATGGTATTATCTGCATAGCCAGAATAGCAAAACGTTTTTTTCCAGTTTATGCTTTGCCAATACATACTTCCAACGTCAGAGCCGAATGTTATTTTTCTAGGCTTTTTGAGACAAACATCATTCTTTTGAATAACTTTAATATTTTTGTAAAAGATATTTCTTACAATTAATTTTAACACTCTATAAAGGTAACATTTTTCGTGCATTTTTTTTCTAATTTTATCAGTTATTATTTCAATTTTTTTTAGCAAAGAATTATTCTTATAATATAAAAAACCATTCTCCTCAAGTATTCTATGTAATGAAATTATTTTTTCCCTTGGTCCAAATCCGTGATCGGAGATTATAAATAAAGAGGTGTTTTCATCTGTGCGGATGATAAACTCTCCAATTATCGAATCCAATTTTTGATAATATTTGATTATTAGCGGTAGAAATTTTTCGGCCTCAATTGGATCATGTTTTGAATGTGTTGGGTCGATGTAATGCCAGCAGAAATGTTGAAGCCAATCAGTCTCACCAAAAACGAGCACAAATAAATCCCAATCCAATGCATCCATGAGTTTAAAACTTATTTCTTTCCTTTGTTCGGAGCATTTAATTATATCAGCGAAAAAACTTTCCTTTTCGTCTTTAGAATAATTCATCCAATTTATATTTAATATGTATTCTTCTTTTTTAATCCCACTTTTTTCAAATAAATTATTTGGAAATGTAAAATTACAATTATTATCCGGTGTTGTTAAGCCACAACTTATCATACCTCCCCTTATTTCAAATGGAGGGTAAGTCATCGGTAAATTTATTACTCCACTTGTTCTTTTAAAATCAGTAAGTATCTCAAAAATAGTTTTTGTTTTTATATCTCGTGATGTGGTAAATTCTTTGTTATAAGTTTTATTTCTAAAAGGTTTAATGAAATCAAAAACACCGTGTTTCCCGGGATTAACTCCTGTCATAAACGAGGTCCACGAAGTACTTGAACGATACGGTATTGTTGATTTAAGTTCGCCAGAGGCGCCGTTATCGACAAGAAATTTTAGATTGGGCAGTAACCCTTGCTCCATCCAGGGCCTTAAATTCGTCCAGGTAGCGCCATCTAAACCAATTACGATTACCCGCGATTTAGTAGTTTCGGTTTTATTTTCCATTAAAAATCGCCTTTTTAACATCCATTATACTTTCTACGTTACTGATATCACAGTTTCGCGAATATATGAATGCATCATCAAAGGTATGCATACCGTTAAGGTGCGAATGTTCAAATACACTTATGTCTCCGGTTCTTCCTTTCAGGTCATATCCTCGTATAGGATGGGCGATTATGTCTGCGGCATCTTCAAGATATGGGCCAGAATAGAGCTCTTCCCTAAAAAATACCTTATCTATTATCTTCTCGCCTTGGCGGTCTTTAAATTCAAGCAGGCGGCTTTTGACAACGTTCCTTACGGAATTATAATCATTCGCTTTAACTGTCCCCTTTTCTTCCCTGCCCTCTAAATTAATAAATATCCTGCCGGGAAGCAGAGAATAGCAAATAGAGTTTTTATCGTAATCAGGTAATTTTTCATCAGTATTTGTAAATTTAAGCAGATTCTGTTCTTTAAGCCAGGCATTGAGTTGGACTTCAGCTTTGACGCCGCAGAAGCCATGGTCGGAAAGAATAATTAACTGGTCAGTTTTTAAAAGTTTTTCATTTAACTTTTTTATAAAAACGTCTAATTTTTCAAAAAAATTAACGATATCTTTGTAAAATCCGTTTTTGTTTTCTAAGTCGCTCCATAAAAAATGAAATAACCTATCTGTTTCCATAATATGCAGCTGAAAATAATCCCATTCTTGTTTGTCTATTAATTCAAAGGCAACTTCAAATCGCCTCTCTAGCGCAAGATGCAACTCGTCCATAAACTTGCGTTTATTCTCTTTTGCCAGGCTTGCGTCAACATCTATTATGTAGCCCTTTTCTTTAAGATAATTTGAAAACTCTTTAGGGTAGGATGATTTATCTATGTCCGTGCATAAAAAACAGGATATCAGTATGCCGTTTACCTCTTCCGGGGGGTATGTTATAGGAACGTTTATTACAATTACTTTTTTGCCCTGTTCTGATAATTCCTGCCAGATTGTTTTGGCGCGCCTGTTGCGCGCGGTGGGTATTTCTATCTGGAAAGGGTTAGGGTGCCTATCCACAAAGCCGAATATGCTATGGCCTGCGGGATTTAGGCCGGTAGCAAAGCTTGTCCAGGCAACAGATGAGACAGTTGGATATACCGAATCCATCCTTTTGGCAGGGCTATCCTTAAATAGCCCCAAGAGATTAGGCATTGTTTCCTGAACAAGGCCATTATTTAGAAATGAATAAGGCACGCCGTCTAAGCCTAAGACAAATGTGCGTTTTTTATGTTTTTTGCCGAATATCATTACGATATCCCTTCTGTGTTTGTTATGATGCCTCCGGCAGAGATATTTTCGTTTTTCACCAATACAAAACGGCTTATTTCGCGGATATTTTTAAATGTGTCAATTACTATCGCGCGCGGGGGCGTTCAGCTGAGCAAGTTAATAAAAGTGCGAGATTCAAGCAATCTAAGCTCATTTTGATCCTCAAGAAACCTGCCCACGTCATCTCTAGCCTTAGCCCAATCTAACGCTTCAACGACCTTCTTAATTTCTGTTTTCCAGTTCTGGGTATTAAGCGTAATAAAATTTTTCTGTGTTTGAGCCATTGCATTGTTTAGCATAATGTAATTGGGTTCTATACCTTTAAATTTAGCCAGATACCACATTAAATCATACCAATCCCTTCCTTTTGTATATTCACGGCATAAAAGCGCGTGGACTTTTCCCGCCAGTAATGAAGGCAGGTCATAATGCAGTGCATAGAACATAAACGTTGATTTATATACTGAATTTGTTTCTACTCCTCCACGGGGAGGATTTGTATCAATTTCTATTTTAATAATAATTTTTTGATCCTTTAACGGGCTGAGGCCGGTTTCATAAAGAATCCCTGAAAATTTTAGCAAAGCGCTGTGCACTGTCCGCTCACTGTTGTGTTTAATGTTTAAATCGTAACCAGCTAAATTGAATTCCTGTTGAATTTGACTAATCATCGGATTAAAATCATAATTTTTAGCCCTATTTGATAGACTAAAATCAATGTCTTCTGAGAATCGCCTAATCTGGTGAACAAAACGCAGAGCTGTGCCGCCGGTAAAAACAAGATTTTGATAAAATTTTGTTTTGTAGACAACGTACAAGAAATAGGCCTGTAAATATTCTCTTACCCTATTTAAATTATTATTAAGGGTTAATTTAGGATCAACGACTGACTTAATGTAATCTCTCATTTTAAAGTTTTATATCGTTTCTTTTCCAGCCTACTGAATTTCATAAAAGACCGGGCAATATTATTAGTTTTCTTGTTATATCTTAACCTTAATTCGTTAAAACGCTTAAAATTAAGAATCTCAGAGTTCTGGAACCTGTAAGATTCAAATTCGCTTTCCACCCCTTTTAAATCTTGATGAAAATAAAAAAAATCAAGAAGAGCCTTTTCAGGATAAGCGATGAAGTAATTCTCTCCGCTATCAACCATTTTGGTATATCCGCCAAAAACGCTTTCTTTAACTGAACGATACTCAAAAGTACCGATCGGGGTATTATAAGTTGTCGTTTTCTTAGATGTGACTGAAGTATAAACCGTAACTTTTTCCGGAATAATGTCGTAGTAGCCCAAAGCGTATTCAAGACTCACGTATGACGGAGAAAGTAGAAAGTTTGAAATAAAACCCATTGATAAAGGTTTTTTACGTAAGTCTTCATTTAGCAGGTAAACACCTCTCTTAAGCGGAATAAGATGTCCGCGCTTAAGCCAATATTGCACTTCACAGCGAAGCATTTGGAGATTTCCTCCGTGCAAAGCGAAAGTGGAGGAATCAATAATTGGATATTCGCTATATTTTTTTACGAACTCTGCAAGTTTCATTTCTCTATATCATAAAATTTATATATTTACAGAAACAAGTATAGCACAAAACTACGATTTGTCAAGATAATACGTCATTCGATATTAGTGATTATGCCGCCGGCGGAAATATTCTCGTTTTTTACCAATACAAAGCGCCCTATCTCGCGGGTGTTTTTAAAGGTGTCAATTACTATCGGCTTTTTGGTTTTGATGGTTACTTCGCCGATTTCAAGGTTTTCTAAATTTTGCGCGTCTGTTTCTATTAACTCTAAACTTGATGAGTTAATCCGTCTATGTATCGCTTCAATCTTACAGCTTATTTCTTGCGTTGCGCAGCGCAATAAAACCTTCTCATCCTTGTTGTAGCCCTGTTTAGACATCCAGAAGACGCTTGTCTGGAATGTATCCGATACTTTCGGCTCTTTGCCTTTCTCGCATAATACATTACCTCTGTCTAAGAATACCGCGTCTTCTGTGGTTATGCCTGTGCTTTCTTGCGCAGATGCAGATTTAGCATCGCTTAAGAATTTTTCAATGCTTTTTACCCTCGTAATCTGCCCTTCAGGCAGCACTTTAACAACCTGTCCTTCTTTTATCGCCCCTGTCTCAACTCTGCCTACGATAATGCGTTTATCGTCTATCTTATATATATCCTGCACAGGAAAGATAAGCGGCTGGTTTTCTAAAGGCGCTTTATTCTTAAGTTGGCTAAGCCCTTCTAACATTGTCGGCCCTTTATACCAAGGCATATTGGTTGATTTATTGGCAATATTGTCGCCTTTTAAGGCAGAGATGGGTATGTAGAGTTTCGGGGTTATGTTTAAGGTAATTAAGAACTTTCCTATCTTAGTTTTTAGTTCTATGTATTTTTCTGCATTAAAATCTATCAAATCCACCTTATTTATGAGGACGATTACCTGTTCTATTCCCAGCATAGAAAGGATAGTAGCGTGGCGCTTGGTCTGTTCTTGTATTCCTTCCTTGGCATCAATTATTAAAATAGCTGCCTCTGCCTGAGAGGCGCCGGTAATCATATTTTTTACGAATTCCACATGGCCCGGAGCATCAATGATTACGTATTCTTTCTTGTCTGTTTTAAAGAAGACTTGGGTTGTATCTATGGTGATGCCTTGTCGGCGCTCTTCTTCTAAATGGTCAAGAAGATAGGCGAATTCCGTATCTCTGCCTAATTCTTGGGAAGTTTTCCTTATCTCCTCCATTTTATCCGGAGGTAGAGAATTAGTATCGTAGAGCAGGCGGCCGATTAAGGTTGACTTTCCGTGGTCAACGTGTCCGACGATGACGAATTTTAGCGACCGTTCGTCGCAGTTCGTGGTTCGTTGTTCTTTGTTCGTTGCTTGATTGTAATGCTCGCTAGTCATAGAGTCCTCTTTGAATTTTTAATATATTTGATGAAGCCTCCGATAAGGTTTTTCACTTGCGAACACTTTTGATACATTTCTTCAAATTGTGCATCCTCTATATATTTTTGTTCCAAAGCAATATAAAGATGAGATTGTATTTCCGAACATGAGCGCTGGCTGTAGCTTAAGAACTTAGCAAATTCTAGATTAGATGAGCAGTCAAAGCCCTCTGCGATATTCGCCATTACCGATATGCCAGCTTTCCTGATTTGTTCAACCAAGGCGTAATCTACCTTAAATCTATTTTCTTTGCTGACCTTATATATAAGGCCGACTAATATTTTTGCCTCTTGCCATGATTTAATTTCTTCAAATTTAGTAATTTTCATTTTGCCTGAAATATTTAACGAAGAACTAAGAACGACGAACTACGAACAAACATCACATGTATCCTAATGATCTCAACTTCTGCATCATATAGGCGGATTCTTTATCTTGGGCGCGTCCACTGCGCTCAGATACTTTAGAGGTTTTTAGCTCTTCAATTATTTTATCTATAGTGTCGGCATCAGAGTCCACCGGGTTACAGCAAGTTTGACAGCCAATGCTTCTGTATCTTTTTCCATTTTTTGCCAGATAAAGCGAAGTGATGGGTATATTTTCGCGCCTTACATATTCCCAGATATCTATCTCCCGCCAGCTAAGTAATGGATGAATCCTCAGATGTTCTTCATCTTTTGCCTTTGATTTATATTGGTCCCATAATTCCGGCGGCTGGTCTTTATAATTCCATTCAAAGTCTTCATCGCGAGGCGAGAAAAATCTTTCCTTTGCCCGTATGCCGTGCTCATCGCGCCTGATGCCTAAATACAGGGCTTTAAAGCCGTATTTTGCTATTGCGTCTTTTAAGGCATTTGTTTTAAGCTCGGTGCAGCAGGTTAATTTTTGCTTATCGGGTCCTACACCGTGTTTTATCGCCTCTTCGTTTTTGTGCACAATAAGGTTAAGATTCCATTTTTTGGCGTATTCATCGCGGAATTGGTATATTTCCTTAAATTTATATCCGGTGTCTATATGAAGCACGGGAAAAGGAAGCTTTCCATAAAATGCCTTGTGCAGAAGCCATAAAAGGGCGGTAGAATCTTTGCCGATAGACCAAAGCATTGCTACTTTTTTAAATTGATAATATGCCTCTCTGATGATAAAGATGCTTTCATTTTCTAATGCTGAAATTTTATCCATTATTGTTCCATATCTCCCACTTTACTTTTGGTAAGAATACTGCTTTTATCTGCTTATTAAATTTATTTAATTCTATCTTAAAAATATCTTTATTTCGTCTTGTGTAGGCACAAATCATATCCTTATCCCAGATAGAAATGCGCGCCACATATATACCGGGGGCAAGATTTATCCTGCCCAGGTCTATTTTTATCCTGCCGCCTCCTTTAAGACTATTTATGGAAACGCCGTTGTCTTTTGTGTTTACCGAGCAGCATATCACTCCGTCGGCTCTGGCAATATCTAAACTAAATACGGGATTTTCAATTGCCTCTTTTGCAAAATATTCAACAGTTATAGCTATCGGCTCCTCCCCCTGAAAGCTGCTTTTGATTTTATAATCCCCGTTTGAGATTAAAACGTTTGAAATCTCTATCGGTGTATGTTGGTCTATTTTTACTCTATATCCTTCGCTATATGCCTTCTTTTTAATCTTTTCTTCCTCTTTTTTATAGACTAAATTTTGGTAGTGTATAATTACTTCGTCTGTCGCGCCCTCTTTAAAGATTTGCCCGCCCTCTATTAAGATTACCCTCTTGCATAAGCTTTGCACCAAAGCAAGATTATGCGAGACAAGTATAATAGTAGTATTTAATTCCAGAAGCTCTCTCATTTTATTTGCGCATTTTGCCTGAAAGGCAATATCGCCTACGGATAAAACCTCATCTACCAAGAGAATATCCGGCTCCATATGCGCCGCCACTGAAAAACCTAACCGCGAATACATCCCTGAAGAATACCTTTTAACCGGGGTATCAATGAATTCTCCCAGCTCGGAAAAATCAACTATTGAGGCAAATTTACTATCTATCTCTTTTTTTCTCATCCCTAAGATTGTTCCGTTTAGATAGATGTTTTCGCGGCCGGTAAGTTCCGGATGAAAGCCGGCGGTTACCTCTATTAGTGCCGAGAGTTTTCCGTTTATTTTTATCTCACCCTTATTAGGGCGCAGAATACCGGATAAAAGTTTTAAGGCGGTGCTTTTACCGGCGCCGTTAGGTCCGATAATGCCTAAGACTTCGCCCTTTTTAACTTTAAAATCTACATCCTGCAAAGCCCAGAATTCCTCTTTTTTTAGGATGTCGTTATTATTAGTAAAAGGCAGGGCCCTGCCGAACATAGCGGGGATTAAATCCCTAATGGAGTTTAGCTTCTCGCCCCTATTGAACTTCTTCCATACCTGATTAAATTCTATGACATTCATAGTCTATATTCTCTCTGCAAATTGCGGCTCCAGCCTTCTGAAAAATCTTATGCCTAAGGCAAAAATCAATATTGAACTTAACCCCGCATAGGAAAACCATAAAATATCCGGCATCTGATGCAGGACAACAGTGCTGTTGATAGATTCCAATATGCTGGCTATGGGGTTGAGCAGCATTAGTGTTTTCCATTTGCCGAATGTGCTTACAGAGTAAAATACAGGCGTAAAAAATATGCCGAACATAAGAATTGTTTCCACGATATATTTTACGTCCCTATAGAAAAGATTAGCCGCTGACAATATCAAGCTTAATCCGGTAGTAAAAAGTATTAAAAATAACAAGAGAAACGGAATAAGCAAAATGTGTATGCTCAGGCCGATACGCGCGATAGCAAGCATTAGCGATAAGGTGCAGATGGCGATTAAAAAATCAAATAGACAGGCAAGCACAGCCCCGAAAGGCAGGACTTCGCGGGGAAAATAAATCTTGGTGATAAGTGAGCTGTTTTGCACCAGGCTGTTCACTGAGAATTTTATCGCGCTGACAAAAAATGTCCAAGGGAGGACTTTAACCGTAATAGAGATAACCTCAGATAAATCTAAAGGCCTGCCTGAAATAAAAGCAATCGCCTGTTTTACTATAATTCCTGCGAGTATTGCCATAATCGGCATAAATATGGCCCAGGCAAGGCCCATTATTGCCTGTTTATACCTTACCCTGATATCGCGCATCGCCAGCATAAATAAAAGGTCTCGGTATTTTATAAGTTGATTAAACATTTACTGGTATCCTCTTAAAATCATCATCCAAACGTTCAATGTCATCTTCTTCCAAGTAGCTTCCGCTCTGGATTTCGCCTTGTAACGCTGCGCCTGCCAAACTGAATTCGGACAAGTAGACGTAATGAACTGTGCTAAATTATTTTTTGCGCCAGACGATGAAGCTCTGGATTCGCTAAAGCTGACACTTTCTTTTTTACTGCCCGGGAATAATATTCTCTTTCTGTCTTGCTCAGCTTTTCGCCTTTGAGCTTTTTAAAAAACAGCTCTTTCTGTTTAGGAGAAAAAACCTGTGAAAGCGCGTATTCAACATCAAATTCCTCTTTCATAGCGACAAAGTCTTTTAGTTTTGTTTCTTCTTTTTGAAAATAGTTATTGAATGTGGTTTTCAATCTCTGAGGCGATAAGCGCTTGCCGCAAACCGTAAGCGCTTCTCCTCTCTTAAATTGGCTAAGATATAAGTTGAAAACTCTTTGATACCGCGAGAGATTCTTAAAAACACCTTTGGACCAGGAAAATTTTAAACCAAGGGTTTCATATAGAGCAAGCGACATCGCGAGCAATTGATCAAGGCATTTTTTTTCAGCATGTTTTTTTAACTGAACCTTTACTTTTTCATACTCGAACAAGCCGTCTTTGGCGGCATTAACCAATAAAAGAGGAAACCCTTCCCAGAGCCGCAGGTCGCGGTTTACAACAACCCGAGCCAAGGTGGTATTAACGTCAACATCTTCGTCTTTTTTAAAAAGAGGGTAACCCATCATCTCGACTTTTTTTAAGAGCGCTTCATTTTTCATTGTATAATCCCTCTTTACGCAGAATTTTGACAAAATGCGATAAATTCTTATTAACTTTTTCTTCCGAAACGTCATATGAGGCAGTTTCACTAAAACGTTTCAAAAGGATATCTAGGTTAATATCGTGTTTTTTGGTTTTTACCAAAAGCAGACAGTCATCCATATCAGTACTGCTTGCCCTAAAAAGTTTACTGATGATAAGATCATAATGATTGAGCACCCCCAGATAAATAGATTTAAACTCTTTAATTAGCGCGTGATTGCCTTCTTTAAGCGGCGATTCCAGCAATTCTGTGGTATGGATTCGTTTTCCTTTGAACAAGTCAAAAATAAAACCCCCGTCTTTTGTCCATCCGGAACCGCTAGCGTTCCTATAGCCTAAGTCTTGTAAAATACGCAAGAGATAGTCATGTTCTGCTTCGTTGGGCGCTAATAGGTCAATATCTTTTGTGGATTCTTTTATACCTAAAAGCGTCAGAGCCGTGCCGCCGCAGGCGATCAAATGTATTTTTCGCTTGAGATAGCCATTCCATATAGAAAGCGTATCTAGCAAGCTTTCTTTGTTTATTCTATATTCCATACAATTGTTTGTATAAATTCATACAACTTCTTGTATATAATTATACAACATATTTGATATCTTGTCAAGGTCTTTGCTAGTGGAATCTGAAGCGCAGCTATCTATTAAAATCATCATCCAAACGTTCGATGTCGTCTTCTTCCAAGTAGCTTCCGCTTTGCACTTCCACTATTTTTAACGCAGAGTCTTTAGGGTTTTCTAAGCGGTGGACGTGCCCGGCAGAGACAAAGATGCTTTCATTGCTGTTAATTAAGCTTACCTTGCCTTCGCAGGTTACTTTTGCTGTGCCTTCCACCACTACCCAGTGTTCGCTTCTAAACTTATGCCTCTGAAGGCTTAGGCGTTTATGCGGCACTAATTCGATAAGTTTAACCTTATATCCTTTGCCGGTGTTTATGACCGTGTAGGTTCCCCACGGCCGCTTGACAGTATGCGAGGAAAAATGTTCGTATCCCCCCTTTTTCTTAACGAGCTCTACCATCTGTTTAACATCTTCGGCTCTGTCCTTAGCGCAGACCAATAGAGCGTCTTCAGTATCCACAATAATTAGATCTTTAAGGCCTACGGTGGAAATTAAGTGATTTTTGCCTATGACAGTAATATCCCTGCTGTTGATGTCAATGGAGTTTGCCTGAATGATGTTTCCGCTCTTGTCTTTAGGCAGAAGCGCATCCAGCGCAGAGAGCGTGCCTAAATCGCTCCAGCCTAATTTCTCGGCAGGTATGACAACAGTTTGCCTTGATTTTTCCAATACGCCGTAGTCGATAGAGATAGATTCAAACAGAGAATAGGTCTTATCAATATCAGCGCCATCGCTTACTCTCTTGAGGGCGGTGTATAGTTGCGGAAGGTATCTTTTTAGTTCATCTAAAATAACCCTGGATTTAGCGATAAACATTCCGCTGTTCCAGAGGTAGTTTTTGTTTTTGATGAATCTTTGCGCTGTTTTTAAGTCCGGTTTTTCGGTAAATTTTTCAACTTTATAATATTTCGGATTTCGGCATTCGGATTTCGGATTTATCTTGATATATCCATACCCTGCGGCAGGATATGTTGGCTTTATGCCCAATGTTACGAGGTAGCCCTTATGCGCGGCTAAAATGGCATTTTTAACCAGCGATTTAAATTTTTCCAGATTAGCGATATGGTGGTCAGCCGGCAGGATTATGAGTAGTGAGTCCGTATCTTTTTTAATAAGATTAAACGCGGCGAGTCCTATTGCCGGAGCGGTATTTTTTCCCTGAGGCTCTAAGATTATATTTTCTTCTGGGATGCCGAATATAGATATTTGATTCTCTAGTTCAAACTTATGCAGGTTGTTAGTTACGATATAAATTCGGTTAGGATTAATTAAAGGGATAATCCGCTTTATAGTCTGCTGAAGTAAGGATTCTTCGTTATAGAATTTAAGCAGGTGTTTTGGTTCAAGTTGGCGGCTGAGCGGCCAGAATCGGCTGCCTACGCCACCGGCTAATATGACCGCATACATGTTAGTTTTATTCGTAAGTATCGAGTCGCGAGTATTGCGTGTCATTATAAATACCTATAGATATACTCCGGAATATGGTAGCGGATACCGGTAAGTATGAAGCCTAAGACTTTTGCTTCCGCCTGTAAAAGCAGGCTTTCTGCGTGGTGGATTATGCCGCGCTGGGTCCTGCCAGCCTGGACAACTAAAAATACTCCGTCTGCCTGCGCCCCTAGGACCTGCGGGTCTGTAAGAGGTATAACCGGCGGCGTATCTAAAATTATGTAATCATACTTGGCGCGGATAGTGCTAAGCAGTTCTTTCATTTTATATGAGCCGAGTAGTTCAGCGGGATTTAGCGGCGCCTTGCCTGAGGCAATTACGTCTAAATTCTCTACGCCAAAGTTAAATACGCAAGATTCAAAGGCAGTGCCGTTGGTTAAAAAGTCTGAAAGCCCTGCCTCGGGCTGGATATTTAAGTACTTTGCGACCTTACCTTTTCTCATATCGGCATCAACAAGCAGTACCCTTTTATTATTTACGTCATTAGCAAGGGCTATAGAAAGGTTTAAAGAAGTGATAGTTTTTCCTTCGTTGTGTATTGCGCTGCTGATAACAAAAACCTTTGATTTATTGGTTGTTTTGAGAGACTGGATATTGGTGCGTAAGATTTTATACTGTTCGGAGATAGGAGATTTAGGGTCAAAGTAGGCAACAACGTGCGGGTCAATTTTAGAGTCTCCTATCCGTTGGACGACAAATTCTTTTGCTAGGCTAGAAACTTTTCTTTCAATATGCGATAATCTTTCTTGTGCTGCTTTTTTTAGTGCATCGGTGATTTTTCCCACGGTTTGTTCCCTCCTGAAAATGATTACATTGATTGTACTGTTGAAAATGGCGCTTCTTTAATAGTTTCCTCCATTATTTTTGCATCTATCTGTTTTGCTTCATAGACATAGCCGGATAAAAGCGCGCTGTCGCAGATGAGATTGACCAGCCGGGGGACGCCTTTACTAAAGCCGTAGATTAAACCTAACGCCTCGTCAGTAAAGAAATCAAAGCCGTTGTTTGAGGCAATCGTTAGGCGGTGCCGAATATATCCAACCATCTCCTCTTTACTTAATGGATAAATATGATAATGCACGGCAATACGCTGCCTTAACTGGGTGAGGCTTTCTAATTGCAGCTTTTTCTTTAGCTGGGGTTGGCCCATCAGGATAATCTGGATGAGTTTTTCGGTTTCGGTTTCTAAGTTTGAAATCATCCTTATCTCTTCCAATACTGAAGGGGTTAAATTTTGCGCCTCGTCAATTATCAAAACAACATTCATATTTTGCGATAATTGCTCGACAAGGAATTCGTTTAAGCGTGAAAGTAATCTGGCTTTACTTGCAGGTTTATAATCAACCCCAAAGTCATCCAAGATGCTCATCAACAATTCTTTTGCGTTAACATAAGTATTAGTGATAAGGGCGGTTTTAGTGTTGGGGTCAAGTTTATTCAATAATGCCCTGCAGACAGTGGTTTTACCGGCGCCGATTTCACCTGTGATAGCCACAAAACCCTTGCGTTCATTGATAGCATAAATCAGGCTGTCTAAGGCCTCGCTATGCTTTGAGCTTGGAAAAAAGAACTTCGGGTCAGGCGTTATATTAAATGGTTTTTCTTTAAAACCATAGAATTTTTCATACATAGCCCACCCCCTTGGTTATTTACCATTTATAAACGAGTATACCATTAAAATCATCACTAATGATATCCCTGCTGTTAAAGAAAAGACGATACGTTTTTTAACCACATTTTTTTCTTTTAGTAAGTCTTCTGCGGTAATAATTCTGGATATGCCCCCTAAAATAGGATAATTAAGGCAGGCCTTGGCCTCTTCTATGCCTACTAAAGAATGGTCCATAAGTTCCATCAGTAAAACCAAGCCCGCACCTACTGCTGCGCCTAAAAATATACCGATAAATACAACCATTAATTTATTCGGTTTAGTGGGCTTTATGGGCAGACGCGGCGGATCGAGAATGATATATTTAGTTCCCTGTGTTGAAACATCAAGGCGTTTAGTTATTTTAGCTACCTCAAGCTTCTGTAAAAGTATATTGTAAATATTTTCATCAATTTTTACATCCTGCGATAGGGCAGTATCAATTTTATCCACCAGCAGCATTTTATATAGGGCCTCATTAATTGTTCCTGCTGTTTGCGGTTCTCCGGATTTGGCATTATCTAAGTCTAGGGAGTCTCGCAGGCTCTTCAGCTCTCCCTTTAATTGGTCATTACCTGAACTTATAGGTGCAGATTCTGAATCGAAGTTTTCTTTGGCTAAGTCTTCTTTTGCCTTGTTAATTCTATTGCGTAAATCTTTAACACTGGGGTGGTTTTCTGTAGAGTCTATGAGGAGATTATCAAGGTCATCTTGCATTTTCGCAATTTTACCTTCTAGTATTTTTTTCTTATAGAGTTTTAATTGGTCGTTTATGAAGTTTATAGCGTCATCGGTCTCTTCATTCTGCATTTCGATGTTTTGGTTAACAAGTATCTCAGTCAATGTTTTTACTACCGCTTGGGCTTTGGCGGGATTTGCATCTTCAAAAGAAATCTTAATTATATTCTGGCCGCCTAAAAGGACCTTAATTCTTTTGCGTATGCTTAAAATAAGATTTTCATATTCATAGCGGGTTTTAACGGCGTTATCTAACCTAAGTGCTTTAACCATCTGTGTTAGGCTATTCCAGCTTAAGATCTGTTCTTGAATACTGCGCATCCTCTCGGTTAATTTGGTCGACACTGCCAGGGAACTAATGATGGGATTAATAATCTTACCCTCTTCGACTAACATAAGAGTGCTTGATTCGTAGCTTTTAGGCAGAATATAACTTGTGACTATTCCGCTTATTAAGCCTATGTATATTGCTGCGAGTAGCAGCCATTTCCGCCTAAAAATTATTTTTATATAATCTATAGGCGTTATCGCGTGGGTTGATTCTAAGTTTTCCATATATTTTCTCCTCTTATTATGGTATGCCTGCTCCTGCTGAAACGACTGTCTTTCCGGTGGAGGCCGCGTTTGTAAGCGGCGCTGTCACTGGAGAGATTACTCTCATCACTTTAGCCATAACCGTTGACGGAACATATAGCACATCTCCAGGCAGCATATTAATGTTCTTTTTAAGGTCTCCGCCATAAAGAACGCTATAAATATCGACTTTTGTGTTTATTGGTTTTCCGCTTATATCAGGCCGGATAAGCCGGCATTTGCGCATTGCCGCAGACATTAAAGGCAGTCCGGCCGTAACTACGGCTTCGCGCACACTAAGAGTGTTCCCCATCATATAATATTTACCCGGCCTGGATACTTCGCCGATTACATAAAATACTTTGCTTTTATAGTCTAAAATCGTGATATTGATTTCCGGTTCAACTACATACTGAGAAATGATATTGGTTAGCTTCTTATTCAGCTCATCCTTGGCAAGGCCGGCTACCTCGATATCTCCGACAAACTTATATTGAATTTTTCCGTCTTTGTTGACTTTAAATTTATCGCTGAATTCAGGATGCCTTCTGACTAAAATTTCAATTATGTCTTCAGCGCCTAAGGTATATTCTTCATCAGAAGCATTAGTTGTTGTATTCGCTATACTAGAAGCAAGGTTTACTGCCTGAATTTCCAAGATGGGTTTCTCAGTGACAGTTTCGGGTTGTGCTTCAGTGGTATCTGCTGAGCAAACACTACTTGTAATAATTAGCAATCCAAATAATATAATAATACAATATCTCATTTTAATCCTCCCTCTTTGCTTAAATAATGTTATTCACGCAATGTATCGTGGAAATCTCTTATGTTAGTTAAATCATCTTGAGTATACACTCTCCAGCCGCGCCAATCGCGCTTAGACTTTTTAATTTTCCCTCCCGCCTCCCAGCGGATTAGGGTTTTAGTCGTTACCCCGATTTCTTTTGCTACATCTGTGATAGTTAATCTTCCGTTTCCAGCCATATTCTGTCCTCCTCAATGAGTCCCGAAAGTTCGGGACGAATTGAACCTTTTAAAATGTCTAAATAAAAGAGTATTCAATGTTAGAATGTCCTACTAAGTCTGGGAAAATCTATTTTCAAAAAAAAGCCTTATTTTCGCCTAAGGCAATAATAAATAGAGCAAGTTTTGTGCCAAGTCCTATTTCAAGTTAGTTTTAATAATGATATTTTTATATAACCATATATTTTACAAATAGTTAAGGCTCTAAAAAATAAATTTTTTCGATTTACTTTATATCTCTTTCAATCCCCTTTGTGTATAAAAAATGAACATTAACTTGACAAATTTGTATAAGTCTGTTATACTTATAAACTACCGGCTCTAAATAGTGCATTGCCTTAACCACCTAAGGCAATGTTTATTTTCCGTGATTCTTAAATACTTTTAAAATTAATAGCATTATGGAGCAAATTTTAGCGCAAAGACAAAAACAACAGCTTCTCCTCTCTCCCCAGTTGCAACAAGCCATTCATATCCTGCAATTACCCTTTATTGAATTAAAGAACCTCATTGAGCAAGAGGTAGAAAATAACCCCTGTCTTGAGGTATACAAGCCAGAGCCGCAATCCCAGACAGGACCAATAAAAGATAATAGATATACAAATTTTCCTTTATCGGATTCCATAATAGAGTCCGAGAATAATATGCAGGTTAAACAGATTACCCTACAAGAACACCTTTTAAGACAGATGCGCTTAACCTTTCAGCATGAGAGAGATTTACGAATAGGCGAATTAATAATCGGCAGCCTTGATGAGCGGGGATATCTAATGATTGCCGCAGATGAGATTGCCGGGATAGTTAACGCGGAAGTTGAAACCATAGAAGCGATTATAACTATAATACAAACTTTTGATCCTGTTGGTTGTGCTTTCAGAAACATTAAGGAATGCCTATTGGCTCAATTAAGGTTTAAGGGCAGGCAAAGCTCTCTTATATATAAAATTGTAGAGTTATATTTAGAAGACTTGGCCAATAAAAGATGCGCTTTAATTGCTAAACAGCTAAACGTAGATTTAGAGGAAATAAAATCAGCCGCTAAAGAAATCTCATTGCTTGAGCCAAATCCGGCGCGAAATTTCTCTTACGTTGATAAGTCAGTATATATTATACCGGATATAATTGTAGATTCCGGCGGCGAAGGGAGTTATAAGGTTAGCCTTAATGAAGATGAACCGTTTTTCTTGAGGGTAAATAATTTTTATAAGTCGGTGCTCGCTCGAAAAAATATATCCGATAAAGAAAGGGATTTTATCAGGGAAAGAATCTCTGCCGGGCAGAATTTTATCAAATGTATCCAAATGCGCAAGGAAACGATTAAGCGGCTTGCAGAATATTTAGTTAAGTTTCAGGAGGAGTTTTTAGATAAAGGCCGGGAATATCTTAAGCCTTTAACGTTTAAACAGGTTGCCCAAGAAATAGGCAGAGATGAATCTACTGTATGCCGCGCGGTAAATAATAAATATATGGATACTCCTCAGGGTATTTTTAGGCTTAAGGATTTATTTTCTAGTCAGGTTAACGGCACAGGTGATACTCAAGCTATATCCTCTGCTAGCATTAAAGAACGTATTCGTATTCTGGTGGAGAATGAAGACAAGGTCAATCCTTTAAGCGATGAGGACTTATTAAAACAATTACACTTAGAAAATCTTAAATTGTCCCGCAGAACAATCGCTAAATACCGGACTCAACTTAAAATCCTCCCCTCCTATCTCAGAAAAGCATAACCCCATGTAGACCTACGCGGTCTACATGGGTTGAACTCGATACAACTAATTACGCAGATGTTGTGATGGGGTTACCGACAGAGATTTGACCGCCTTTTATAACCTTAGCAAAAATTCCTTCTTTAGGCATAATACAGGTGCCAATTTTTTTATAAGTCTCGCAGTAATTATGACATTCCTTGCCGATTTGGCTTACTTCTAAGATTATTGTATCCTTTATAATAAGCCTATCCCCTATCTTTAATTTCGCCAGATTTATGCCTTGGGTAGTAATGTTTTCGGCGAAATCGCCCGGTTTAAACTTAATTTCCTGCTTTTTAACTTTTGGGCAGTCCTGTTGTTGAGAGATGCTTTCCCATGAGAGTAAACTAACTTGGCGGGTTTTATCTCCGGCGTGAACGTCCCCTTCTATGCCAAAATTTTCTATTAAATTAGCTGTTGGGATTTGAGTTTTAGGAAGCCCTTTTTTTGCGCTGATATTTATGGAAAACACCTTTTCCTTCATTTTTCATTTATTTTTGTTTTACCTTATGTAGACCGCGTAGGTCTACAGGGGTCTGGTAAATTTTCCGCTTTTACCGCCTTCTTTTTCTAAGAGCTTTACTTCTATAGTCATATTTTTATCTAAATATTTGCACATATCATAGACATTTAGTGCGGCTATTGCTGCCGCGTTTAACGCCTCCATTTCAAAGCCGGTGCGTGCATTGCCTGAAACTTCGGATTTTATCAGAAGCGCGTCCTTCTTAAAGGAAAAAGAGATATCAATGTGGGAAAATTCTATTGGATGAGCGAGCAGGATTAAATCCCTGGTTTTTTTTGCCGCCTGTATGCCGGCAAGGGTTGAAACTGCTAATGCATCTCCCTTTTTAATTTTACCTTGCATAATTAACTTTAAGGTTTCTTTTTGCATGGAAACCTTCGCCTCCGCCACCGCCCTGCGCTGTGTTTTCGGTTTATCTGATACATTCACCATTGCTATTTTTTTGTTCATGAGAGCATCCCTTCTAAATTTTTACCTAGAATGTTCTGTTTATCTTCTTGGGAGATTTTTAAATTCCTGACTGCGTTTATCGAGCCGGCAATATCTTTTTTTGCCGGCCAGTCGCTTCCCCAGAGGATATGCCCAGGCCCTAATAATTCTAAGGCGGCTTGGAAGTTTGTGTCTTTCGTGTCGCCGCTGGTATCCACATAGATATTCTTTAGATATTCGCCAGGATTGCCTTTTAAGTCTTTTACGAAATTTATGCCGCGAAGCATGCCATAAGTTGCCTCAAAACGGCCGGCTAAATGCGTAATTACTCCCCCGAAATAGGCAAAGATAAATTTAACGCCAGCAAATTCGCGTAATATATCCGCCATTAAGAGTTTACCGATACAAATAGTAGTATCAAAGACGTATTCAATTACCGGCGTAAGCAATGGGTCTTTGACGCGCTCAAAACCGATTGGGTTGATGATCTGGGAATGGACGAATACGGGAATATTCTTTTGCGCAGCTTCATTATAAACAGGTAAAAATAGAACATCATCTAAATATTTACCATTGTAACTACTGGCTAAAGAAATTGCCTTAAAGCCAAGTTTTTCGGTTGCGCGCTTAATTTCATCAAGTATATCCTGTCCATTGTCTATCGGCAGGATTGAGGCGCCGATAAATCGGCTAGGATAGCGTTTAATAATTTTTCCGACGTTATCGTTATAAATCCGCGCTACTTTACTGATGCTTCCTAATTTTAAATGCGCATCTGAGGTGGGATAACTTAAGACGGCCATATCAATGCCTGTCTCATCCATCATCTTAAGATGCGCTTCAATGTCCCCCCAGCCCTGATGAAAAAAATGGGCGTTATTGATAATATCTTGGGGTAACCAGTGGCTATGTGCGTCGATTATCATATTGTTAGTTCTGCTGTGTCAATATAAAGCGCGCCTTTTGCCTCAGCCAGCGGCTCAAATTGAAAACTTTTTACGGGAAAGTCTAATATGGCATTTGCATTGGCTGTCTGCGGCTGCCAGTCGCCTCTGGCAAAGAATTCGTTGAACGGACAGCTTATTTGTTTCCAGCCGCTAAAATCATCGGTAATTATAAAACGCCACATTTCATTGCCGGAATCTTTAATATCGAAGGCAATTTTTGTTTTTGAGCCGCTGCCGTAGATATAAAAACTTATGGCGTTGTATTTTTTCCAGTCAATGCTTTCCGGAGTGAGGAGCCATGCAGAATTTTTAACGTCTAAACTGAATCCTTTGGCTATCCACATGTAACCGCCTGAAACTGCATCGTAAACTATTTTTAGTGATTGCGCGCCTGAATTTTTAATATTTGTATCGGCAGTTACTGCGACTGATGAGCCGTTGCCTGAGCCAAAGTCCACCGTGCCATTTTCTCCTCCGGAAATTTCACCTTCAAAATCTTCGATTAACAAACCTTTTTCCTGCGCAAAACAAGGCATTGAGAATAAGAAAAACAGAATAAGAATAAGTTTTGTTATTTTCATTATTTTGCCCCCTGTTTTTAAAATTTTATTCTTTGAATTTTGCCATTTGTCATTACTTCTCAGGATGCACCTGTTTAAACGGTATTACCGGCGCAGTCCACGGTGTCTGCTGATTTATTACTGCAATCTCTAACGGACAGACATTTGCCGGAACGGTTAAGGCAAATTTAACTGCGTTTTCAATTGCTTCGGTTGTCATCAGCCGAGAAGTATCGGCGGTTATTTCCTGCAATTTTCCCGTTAAATCCGTATCGGTTACGCCGGGAAGAATCGATGTTATTTTTATCCCGCGGTCACGCATTTCCCAGAATAAGCCTTTAGAAAATGCCCTTAGTCCTACTTTAAGCGAGCTATAAACCAGAAAATTTCTCGGTAACGGGTCACATAAAGTTGAGCCGGAGACCAGATTGATAATCGCACCGCTTTTGTTGTTAATCATATCGTTTATGACGAGACGTATCAGGCGCACATATCCGAGATAATTAGTATGCGCTAATTTTTCGAAATCTTCAAGCGGTTGTTTTTCAAAAGGATACTGGCTGGATACGCCGGCATTATTAATCAAGATGTCAATTTTACCGAATTTGTCTTTAGTTTTATTAATCAGATTTTCCAAATCTTCTAATTTGGTTACATCGCAAGGCACAGCTAAAACCCCTACTTTGTATTTTTGGGCGATTTCATCCGCCGTTTCTTCCAACGGCCCTTCGGCTCGCGCAGCAATGCTTAAGTTTATGCCTAAGCTTGCGCAGGTTTTGGCAATGGCTTTGCCTATGCCGCGGCTGGCGCCGGTTATAATTGCCGTTTTTCCTTTTAAGTCAGGCATTTATCCTCCTTTAGGCATTAATTTTCTCACTTGCTTCCTTTTCGATAATTTCTTTAAAAATTTTTAGGTTTTCTTTAGAATGTTTGTTAATGAAGCCCTCTACCTGCTCGTCATTGAATTTGGCTTTTGTATCCATTTCAAAGTGTTGTATCCATATTAGCTCGATGCCCTCCGCTTTGTGAGTGTAGAGCCAGATAATTTTCATATATTTAAAGGGGAATTTTGGCTCTTCCCGTTCGGCATAGGCAAAAAATTTATCTTTAAAAAGCAGCCGCCATGACTGCCAGGATTTTCCTTCATCATCAGTCAGGCGGAAAGTTATTTTATTGCCTTCTTTTTTCACGACTTCTGCTTTTTGGTATTCTGTACCAAATAGCTCTGTCCAGCGTAGTATATCATTGGAAATATCAAAAACTTTATCGTACGGCGCGTTAATGATTATAGAATTACAAGTATGTCCCATAATTCCTCCCTTCGGTCGGAAAGTTTACAGTTAATAATGAACAGTTTACAGAAAAAATCATTTACCAGAAAGGCTTAAAAGTATTGCTAAGTTCTCATTCGCGCTTAGTGAGTGTGGCGCGTTTTTCGGCATAAAAATAAATATACCCGGTTTCATTTTGATCTTTTTGCCGTTTAATACAAATGTTCCCTTCCCTTTTAAAACCGTAACCGCGGCTTCTCTGGTTGAAGTATGCTCGGAAATATCGCTGCCTTTAGCTAAACACATTAGCGTATGATTAGAAATATCCGTCTTAACCAAAACCTTACTAAAAATGCCCTGTTTGGGGAATTCCATCATCTGCTCTAAATTTTCTATTGCTGATTTAACCATAAATTACCTCTTATGTTATAATTGCCGCTACTCTTGCCCAAGCAGCACCAGTTTTTCTGATTTTCACCGGAAGGCAATGGATTTTAAAGCCGTAATCGGGTAACTTGTCCAAATTGGCTAACCTCTCAATATGAATAAATTCCCTAATTCTGCCGTAAAAATGCGCCGGGTATAAAGGTTTCTTTTGTTCTAAGAACTCTTTAAGCATAAACCTGTAGGGCCTATCTATTCCCATCGTATCTACGCCGAAAATTTTTATTCCATGGTCTAAGAGATAATCTATTGCCGAAATATCCACTCCCGGATAATCCGAGAAGTATTTTGGTCCACCGTATAGCTTATCCGCTCCAGTGGCTAAAAGAACGATATTGAAAGGCTTAAGCTGGTAGTTAATTTTTGAAAGGGCGGATTTGATATCGCTGTTGGTGATAACTTCATTCGGTTTTTTGTGCTTAAGGTCAATTTTTACGCCGTTCTGTATGCAATATTCTAAGGGAATTTCTTCGGCGGTTTTTGCGGCGCGCCCTTCTGATTTTGAGCCGTAGTGGTAGGAGTAGTCAAGGTGCGTGCCAATATGTACCGGCGAATGCACCGTTTCTAACGATAAAAATTCTTCATCGGGCAAGTCTTCTTTTCTGATGATGCGCATACCGAGAGCATATTTTATCTTACCCAGCAGGGTTTTCCCCATCATCACGCGATTAAACTTTTCCACCCCCGCCGCGTGGTTTACGCGTTCAATCTCAACCTTATGCACTTCAAATGCCGTATCATCAATCGGCAAACTCAAATCAATTATTTTCATCTCATCTAACCATGTAGACCGCGTAGGTCTACATAAGGTTTATTCTATAAACAAGTCTTTAATTCGCGTTAATTCTCTTTGGTATGAAATTCTATCCTCTGTAAATTTTTTATAATTTCCCGGCAGAACATTGATATGGCTATTAAAATGACAGTATCTTGGCGTTTCTTCAATGCCTAAGTATTCTCTATACGAGGAGTACCGCCATAATTCAGGCTTATCTACTAAAAAAGCAGTTACAGGATTTAAATGTATGTACCGACTTAAATGAAGAAGTTGCTCTTCGTTCTCTACGAGTTTACTTTTAAATCGGCTTTCCCAGAGAGGTCCTTTACGCTTATGTTTTGTATTGAAATAACGTGTATAGCTATTGAGAATATTATTTACAGAACGCGAAATTCCATTATCTTCTAATTGTTTAAAAATTAAATGAATATGGGTTGGCATTATGCAATATGCGATTATATCTACGATCTTGGCTTTTTGGCGAAGATAATCGCCAAGAACTATATTTATATCAGAATTGTTTGTTTCGTTCAACTCAAGAAAGCGCGCCAGGCATGAGGAGTGTTTGCCTATCATGTAATATCTCACTGTTGTTAGGATTCTTTGATATTCCCAGTTGGTGTTAAATATGGTGAATCCGGCTATGCTCTTATTAAAGATATGATAAATTTCGCCCGTAACTAATGGATGTTGTCTCATTACCGTTTATGTAGACCTACGCGGTCTACATGGTTAGAATTTGGAAGTGATGATTTTTTCAATATCGTTTACAGTACTGAATTTAGTGATTTCTTTGGCGCTGAATTTTGTGCTAAATGCCTTCTCAAGGGCAATTACTGCCTCAACCATTTCCGTTGAATCAACGCCGATGCTATCTTGCAAAGAAACCTCGTCTTTTAATTCTTCAGGTTTAATCTTTAGCAATTTAACCAATGTATCCTTAATTTTAGTTTTTGTTTCCATTTTTTTCTCCCTGAATTTAGATATGCACTTCGCCTTTGGTGGCACCTGCTTCCCATCGGCCGACACCTGCCATTACGTCTTTAAAGCAAAGTTTGGCGAGTTCGTCAAAATCGCTTTCTAAGATACGGTGGATTCTTCCCGGCTTTGAATAAAATTCGCGCATACACCAAGCGCCTAACTCGCCTAATTGCTGAAGGGATAAATGGTCTGTTGGCATAACCGGATGCAGGAAATCCCATTGCAGGAAATTAATTGTTTTAGGGTTAATCCAGTTTTTCTTTAAGCCCATCCTCCACATCGGTGAATTCGGCGAAGGTGTAACATAGCCGATCCATAAGATATCCGGGTCAACCTCGTCGGTAAATTCATATCTTTGTTTGATAATCGCCTCGTTGTCATAATCAAAACCCATCATAATATCGGCAACTACGGCGATGTCGTGTTTACGTAATATCTCAACTGTGCGTTTTATCTGCTCAACAGTAATGCCTTTGGCGATTTTCTTTAATTCTTCCGGCGTAGTAACTTCTATGCCGAATACGCCGATAAAAAGGCCGGTTTCTTTCATTAGGGGTAATATTGGCTCACAGTTAACCCAGTCAATCGCGCGCCCCAAAGAAACCCATTTAATCGGGTTATTATGGGCTTTTTTGAGTTCGCAGAATTTCTTTACCCTTTCCGGATTGGTATTAAAGTTATCGTCTTGTAAAACTACTACTTTTACACCGTATTTTTTATGTAAGATATCCAATTCTTCAATTACCCTTTCTGGAGATTTTGCCCGCCATTTCAAGAAGTCCGAAGGGTTGCGCGGGTCATACTGGTCCCATTCATAACAGAATGTGCAGGCAGAGGGACATCCCCGCGAGGTGACCATATCCACAAACGGCTTCCAGTGGGTATGCCCGACATATTTATCCATCGGGAATAAATCATAAGCCGGAAGCGGAAGTTTATCCAAGTCCATATTCAGCGGGCTGTAGGGGCCCATTACGGGTTTACCGCTGGCGCGGCTGGTGACACCGGCAACTTTCGTTAGGTCTTTTTTCTTGTCTATTGCCTCTATTAAATCGCCGAATGATTCTTCTTCGCCCATAACTACAAAATCTACGGCCGGATTTGCCGTAAGTGTTTCCGTAGGCATTGCTGAATACCAAAGCCCGCCGAAAATAATCTTGGTTTTAGGCAGAGCTTCTTTTATCCGTTTTGCTGCGTCGTTAAAATGCGCTACCACAGCGTATCCGCCGTAAGAATGTAATTGCTCCCCTAAAACTACGATATCAGGATTTTTTTCTTTTACTTTAGCGACCATTTCATCTGCCTGGATTTCAAGGGCCTTACAGTCTAAAACTTCTATCGTTTCGTATCCTTTTTCCCTGACATACGCCGCCCAGTGCGCGTAGAGCTGGTTAGGTGCTACATGTTTTCCATGCGTTGCCCAAGCGCCTACTTTCGGCATAACAAATAAAATTTTCATTCTAACCCCTTCCTTTTAAGGTTTTTCAACAATTAAAACCGCGTTTATCCCGCCTCTTCCGCGGGAGATAATCAGTGCTTTATTTATTTTATATTCCCTTGCTTGGTTGGCGACATAATTTAAGCCGTTAGGGTTCGGATTTTCTAAGTTTATCGTCGGCGGAATTAAGCCGTTCTCCATTGCCAATACGGTGATAATTGTATCCAAAGCGCCAGATGCCCCTAATAAATTTCCGAACATTGATTTGGGACAGCTAACTGGAATATCTTTGGTATTATTGCCGAACACTTCTTTTATCGCCGTAACTTCGCTATTATCCCATAAGTCTAGCGCTAATCCGTCTAAACTGATAAAATCTATCTCTTCGGGGTTAGTTTTTGCGCGTTCTAATACTAATCTTATTGCTCTAGCTAATTGTTTGCCGTAAGTGTCAGGATTGATTCGGTTTGCCCCATCGCAGGTTGAGGCATAACCGGAAATTGTTGCCATGATATTGGCGCCTCTTTTTTGGGCGCGCTCCACACTTTCTAAAACCATAATCCCCGCGCCTTCTGCGATGACAAAGCCGGATTTATCTTTATCAAACGGACGATAGGCGGTTTCCGGATGTTCATTATCTTCTGAAAGTCCGCCGTAAGTATTGCAACAAAGTAACGCATAAGGCGTAACCGGCGCCTCCATCCCTCCGGCTAAAATCATATTTAGTTTTCCTTTTTGCAATGTTTTGTTAGCATAACCGATTGCCTCAAGAGAGCTGGCGCGGTCAGCAACCACTGTTTTTGAAAATCCCTTTATGCCGTAATATATGGAAACTTGTCCTTGGGGCGCGGCCGGAAACCAGGCAGATGCCATATAGGGAGAAACACCTTGGCGTCCTTCTATATACATATCGCGCAATTCCGTTTCGGCATAGAGCCAGCCGCCAAGAGCATTGCCGAGGAAAATGCCTATGAGATTCGGGTCTTCGTTTCTAATCTCTATACCGGCATCTTGCAGGGCAAGTTCTGAAGCGATCAGCGCCATATGGGAAAAGGCATCAATTTTTTTTAAGAGCCGTTCTGGGATGTGGGAATATTTTTCCAGTTCATCAATTTGCCCGGCGATGTGCGATGGATATTTTGAAGCGTCAAAGCGGGTAATTTCTTTAATAAAAGACCTGCCGGATTTAACATTCGCCCAAAACTGGCGCTTTCCTATTCCGCTGGGCGCAACTACTCCCACACCTGTAACTGCAATTTTGTCTAGCATCTATTTTAACCATGTAGACCTACGCGGTCTACATGGTTATCCTTTGAATCGTTTCATAATTAACGATGAGTGGATTCCAGAAAATCCGCTTGAGGTTTTTAAAATCGTATTCACTTTTTTTTCGCGCGCTTTATTGGGGATATAATCCAAGTCGCATAAATGGTCTTTTCCTTCCTGATTTATTGTCGGCGGTAAAATATTTTTTTCAAAAATCATACAACCCGCCGTTAGTTCTATGGCGTTTGCCGCGGCCAAGGGATGGCCGATCATTGATTTAAGCGAGCTAATCGGCAATTTATAGGCATAGTCGCCAAAGACCATTTTGTAAGCACTGGTTTCAAAGATGTCGTTCATTCGGGTAGATGAGCCGTGGGCATTTATGTAATCGATATCTTGCGGCTTAATTTCAGCGTCTTTAAGCGCAAGACTAATACAATTTGCCATCGCTGTTCCGTCAGCCGGTAAGTCCGTCATGTGATATGCATTACAGCTTGTGCCAAAACCGATGACCTCGGCATAGATATGGGCATTGCGTTTTAAGGCATGGTTTAATTCTTCTAAAACTAAAATGCCTGCCCCTTCAGAAAGCACAAATCCGTCACGCTTATTGTCAAATGGCCGGCTGGCTTTTTCCGGACAGTCGTTACGCACAGATAAGACGTTTACTACGTCAAAGGCGCCGAAAGTTATCGGCGTAATCGGTGCCTCTGCCGCGCCTGCTATTATAATATCCGCCTCACCGTCTTGAATTACTTCAAGGGCATATCCTAAAGAATCAGTTCCGGCAGTGCATCCGGTAGAAATAGTGTTGCAAATTCCCTTTAGGCCGTAGCGGCTTGAGATTTCAATAGACGGTGTATTAAACATAGAGGCATCGTAGAGGTCAGGCCGAACTTTAGATGGGTCAATCGGCTCTTTTCCGTCGTTAGTCACTAAGGCAAATTCCTCTTCCATATATTTTGTGCCGCAGATGGCATTGGCTAAACTAACGCCGATCACTTCAGGATTTTCTTTGGAGAAATTTAGTTTTGAGCCCTCTATTGCTATCTTGGCCGCACAGACTGCAAACTGCACATACCTATCCATACGCATAACTTCATCATGCGTCAGGCCAAATTTAAAGGGGTTAAAATCGCGGACTTCCGCGGCGATTTTTGTGTTAAAAATAGAAACGTCAAAGCCGTCAACTAGCTTTACCCCGGATTTTCCCGAGATAAATGCCTGATAGGCATTGTCTTTGCCGATGCCGTTAGGCGAAATAACGCCGATACCGGTTATGACGACGCGGCGTTTTAACATATTTTATTTCTCCTCCTGCTCTATCCCGCTTACCTTAAACACAATCTTTCCTCCATCCGGACAAGTCACAGTATCAATAGCATCGGGTTCTTTCATAAACCAAAACTTTCCGCCAAAGTTTAAAGCAAATAATGCAGGAAAGGCGGTATGGAATGCCGCTCCGCAAAACCCGGGTATGCATTTTAGCCCGGTGGTTTCCCATTTATCGCCTACCTTATAACCAAAGCTGCATTTCCCTTCTGCCTTTACTACCTCAATGACCATCTTCTTTGGTTGAGGGCCCTTATAATTAGGGTCTTTGGGAATAAATTCAACTTTCCCTTCCTTATTTAAGATTTCTACCTTAAACTCTAATTTCCCGCCATCTGGACAGGTAATCAGCAATGAACGTTGGTTCTCCATAAAAGGAAATTTTGCACCCCAACTTAAGGCATAAATCACCGGGAATAATACATGCGCTAAGCCCAAACAGAAGAACTCGGGCGGATGGGTAAAATCCTCTAAAATCAGTTCATCGCCAATTTTATAGCCGTGATAGCAATGGCCTTCAACTTTATTGACCGTAAGTTTTAATTTAGGAAAAGGAGTATCGATCATTTAGTCACGGCCTCAATTAATTCCTCTTTACTCAAAAATTTTCCGGTTTTCTCCACCTGATGCACCATTTCAACTAGTTTTTCGTTTAGGGGTGCCTTGAGATTATTTTTCTTAGCTAGATTCACAAACTCGCCGTTGATGTAGTCTATCTCAGATGTGCGATTTCTTTTAATACTTTGTAATATAGAGCCGTAAAGCGGCTGGCGGCTTAGATTAAACATAATATTAGAAAAAATCTTCGCCGCTTCATCACGCGGCATATTTGCAAGCGCCACATATCGTCTAATGTCGAATTCCGGTAGCGACACCGGCTGAATTCCGCATTTTTCTATGATATTAAAGGTTTCTTTAAGCAGTTGAATGCTTATCGCCGCCATCTCTACCTCTTTAAAAGTCTCTTGCATGCTGAGGCCTACGACAGCGGGGATGCAGTTATTTAAGTTGATAAATAACTTTGTCCATTTCATCCCCTTTATGTGTTCAGAAACACTAACTTTAAAAGTGCTACTTAAGGATTGCTCTACCTCTTTTAATTTATCGTCAATTTTTCCGTCTAACCGACCAATAATGCAGCCACCTTCAAAGTTATGGGTGATATGGCCGTAATCCAAATAAGTTGAGCCGAACATTACGATGCTGGAAATAATATCCGCGCCTTTAGCTGACTTGGCGACAATTTCATCAGCGCGTATCCCGTTTTGCGTAGTTAAAATTATGCTATTTACTAAAAATGTTTCGTTTTGTGAAATTGCTTCTTCTATGTCTTGCGTTTTGACCGCTAATATTACTAAATCCGCGGGTGTATCCATTTGCGCGCGCGCGTTTATTTTTACTGATAATTTGCCGCGTACGCCTTCAATCTTTAAACCATTTTTATTGATAAATTCGGCCTGTTCTTTTTTAGCGACTAAGATGACGTCTGCACCCTTATCCTTTAGATACGCCGCGACTAATCCGCCGATTGCCCCTGCGCCAATGACTGCTATTCTCATTTTGGGTATCCGTATTTTTTATAGTCAAACCCGCTTTTTTCTAACAAGCGCACCATCATGCTATAAAATGGCGATGGCACGTCCGAGAAAAAGGCGGAAATTACGTCTTGTTCTCCTACTTCTCCGGCGTTACGCCTAAAGGCATTTTCCTCCGCCTTTTTAGTGACAACGCTTTCGGTAATCCGACGGTGAAAGACCGGAATTTTCGCGATCATTTCTTTAAATTTTTGCTGAGTCTCACTATCCCAGTTCATTTTATATTTTTTACGCAAACCACGACGTAACCAAAGATTTACCTGTAGGGTTTAAGTCAATATTTACGTGTTTGGTTTGAGTGTATTCTAAGAGACCTTCTTTGCCAAGTTCGCGGCCAAAACCACTTTCTTTGTATCCCCCAAAAGGCGCTTCGTTATAAAAACCGCCATAGGTATTTATCCAGACGGTTCCACAGCGCAGTTGCTGTGCTACTTGATTGGCGCGGGTTAGGTCCTTGGTCCAGACCATCGCGGCTAAGCCAAAGCGTGTATTATTTGCGATTTTAACCGCTTCATCTTGTCCGGAAAATTTAATAATTGATAGCACCGGCCCGAATATTTCCTCTTGCGCAATACGCGCGTTATTATCCACATCCGTAAATATCGTTGGCTCCAAATAAAACCCATTTTCCAAACCATGTAGACCTACGCGGTCTACATCGGGGATGGTGCCGCCAGAGATGAGTTTGGCTTCATGTTTACCGATTTCGATATAATTTAAAACGTTTTGCCGATGCTCAGCTGAAATTAATGGACCAAAGTCGGTGTCGTAAGATGCGGCATTACCGATTTTTAACTTTTTAGTTTTTGTAACCAATAAATCAATAAATTTATCGTATATTTTATCTTCAAGTATTAATCGTGAGCCGGCGGTGCACATCTGCCCTTGATTCATAAAGATTGCCGACATTGAACCGCCAACTGCCGCCTCTATATCGCAGTCGGCAAATACAATATTTGGGCTTTTGCCGCCCAATTCAAGAGAGAGTTTTTTGGTGTTGCCTGATGCCATTTTCATTATTTCTTTTCCCGCGGTATTTCCCCCGGTAAAAGAGACCATATCTACGAGTTTACTCTCACAGATTGTTTTACCTACCTCATTAGCGGTTCCGGTAATAATATTCACTACGCCTTTGGGTAAGCCAGCCTCTTGTATTATTTTGGCTAATTCTAAGCAGCTTAATGAAGCAAGTTGTGAGGGTTTAAAAACTATCGTGTTTCCCAAAATAATTGCCGGTGCTATTTTCCAAGCCGCCATTAAAAACGGATAATTCCAAGGGATAATCTGGCCGATAACGCCTATTGGCTCGCGAAATGTAAAACTTAGCGCCGGATTATGTATAGGTATGGTTTCGCCTTTAACCGCAGATGCCGCAGCTGCAAAATACTCAAAGGCCGATGCGGCTGTCGGGATATCAATAAAAGTGGTTTGTTTTATAGTTTTTCCGGTGTCTTGCGATTCCAACTTGGCTAATTCCGCTGCTTCTTCCCTTATAATCTGGGCAATTTTTTGTAGATAGGGCGCGCGTTCAATAATCTGCATTTTAGGCCAGTCGCCGCTATCAAAGGCGAATCTAGCGGCTTTAATCGCTTTTTCTGTATCTTTAGCGTCTGCGGCAGGAAATTCCGCCAATGTTTCTCCAATAGAAGGATTAATACTGGCAATAGTATTTTTATTACCGGCTTCTACAAATTCGCCATTAATATACGTTTGATATTTTTTCATTTTTTTCTCGCTACTCACTTCGTGGGTGCTAGTTTCCACAAATCAAAGATGCGGTTAAACGGGGCATACCAGCGGGATAGTTTTGCCATATCGCCTTTTAGTTTAAGCTTGTGTTGTGTTGCCGCAGCAAAAGGGTCAAGTTTTCTCTCGAAAACCAAGCGCCAGACAGCCGCAGGCCCCGAGATAACAAATTCCGCGTCTTCATCGTTGGTTACTTCTTCAATTTTTCCTTTATTAAAGTGAAAATTATAAACTTTATTTTCTTCATCAACCCTTATTGCTAATTTCGTGGTTAAATTAAGCGCCTCTCCCTTTTCTTTTGCTTCCTTATCCTCATTAACCAGAGAAACAATTTTATTAATATGATCTTTTGAAAATAAATCGTATTTTTTGACCGTATCAACCGCGTAGGTTGATATTGGTTTTAGGTTAGAAAATGTTGCGGGAGCGTTTCTCAGGGTAAGGTTTACTTTGCAGGCTTCTTCTAACATTTCAAGCCATGAGAATGCCTCTTTGAAAGATGACCCGACTGAGACAATGCCGTGTTTTTTTAAGACAACGATATTGCTTAAGCTTAATGCATCTAAAACAGGTAAAACATTGGTTACAATCGGGCCACCCTGCTCAATTACCGGGATGTTAGACAGATAAAGACGCGCTTCGTAGCTGAATATATCTAATGTGTTAAATTTAGCATAAAAGGCAGTAGTAAAGTTTGGGTGGGCATGGATAATGGCATTAATCCCCTCTTTTTCATAAGCCGCCAAATGCATTGCTAATTCTGATGTGGGTTTTAAGTTAGTTCCAGAAACAGGTTTACCTTTCTTATCAACGATTATGATTTCCTCTTCGCTTAAATAACCCAGATAAGCATTATGCGCGGTGACTAAAAACTTATCCTTATCCAGGCGTAGAGAAATATTGCCGCAGGGGCCGCTGACAAAAGAGCGGTTATGCAGTTCTTTCGCCCAGAATACTATTTCTTTACGTTCTCTTGCATATAACATTATATTTACCCCATGTAGACCTACGCGGTCTACATGGTTAGCTATTTATCCTTAGTTTAAGGATTCGTTCTGCGGCGTAATCACCTTTGTTTTGTTAACACAGGTTTTTATCCCTAAAAAAGTCTTGGCGTTTTGATCGGGAAACTTATCTAATTTAACATCTTTCCCTTTTTGTATTTCAAGCGCAACAGCGTGCCGCTGGGCAAGTATTTTTACCGCCTGCGCGCCCACCGGAAAAGTATTATCGTCAAAACCAAACAGATATACTTTATCTATGGCCTTTAAGAAAAATAAATGCCCTAAGCCGTTATCAGAAATAAGCGTAGATTTTATTTTCCTTTTTTCTAATGCTTTTGCGACTATCTTTGCCCCCAAAAGATACGGACGCATCTCAGGGATAAGGATATGTTTATCCTTTACTTCTCTATAAAAATCTTCCGGGGGTATGCCATAAATAAGTATGTATTTATTTATCCTTTCCATTTTTTCGCAAACTCCTGCGGCGTATATATTCCGTCAAAAAAGATTAAGCCGCTGATTAGTTCATTAGGCACAACGTCAAAAGCCGGATAAAGCGCATCTTGGCTTTTGGAAGTAAGCCATTTATTTCTAAATAAGAGCATTTCTTCCTTGGGGCGGTATTCTATTTTTATGTCTTTTATGCTTTTAGTTTCTCCCGGAGGCTGGACAAAAGAATAAAACGGTATACGGAAATGTTTTGCTAAAACCGCAAGCTGATAGGTTCCGGTTTTATTGGCAATATCGCCGCCAATGGTGACGCGGTCAGCGCCAGTTAGGACCATATCTATGCGGCATCTTTTTAAAATGTCCGCCGCTTGATTATCGCAAAAAAGATACACGGAAATATCAGCCCGGTTTAATTCCCAGGTGGTAAGGCGCGAGCCTTGAAAATACGGCCGGGTTTCTGCGGCAAAAAATTCTACATGTTTACCTAATTTTTCCGCTTCATTTGTTAATGCAACTAATTCGCCTGAAATATTACAATGGGTTAAGATACGCGTATTTTGGGGAATAACTTGCGCGGCAAGTTTTGCCCGGTACCTGCGCGCATTCTGTATTGACTCGATATAATTGATTACGGTATTTTTAAGCCCGGCAAAAAAATTATCATTTTTGTCGTTCTTAAGCATATTGATTAATTCGTCTTTTAGCTGTCCAAAGGCAAAGGTTGGCCGGCTTTTAATAAATTTTTCGGTTGTTTCTTCTAGAAGCGGCAGGAACTTATTTAATGCGTCTATTTTTCTATTTTTTGCCTCGAGAATAAGTATGTAATAAAATAAAAGCACCTGCCCAAAAGCACGCGTCTTCATTTCCGCCAGCACCGAAAGTGCGTTTTTTAGATTTTTTACCTTGATGTATTTTACGTCAAAAGGAAGCCGCGTTTCGTCTAAAACCGCGATATGCCCGCCCTTAAAGATAGCTGGATGGAACAACAATGATTCTTTCATTACTTACTTTCTAAGAGTTTAATTGCCTCAAACGCAACTTTGATAATCTTCTGTTCGGCTTCGTAGTAATTGATATTCGTAAAACCCATTTCACCGGTAATTACGTTATCCGAGACGGCCATAATTGAGGCAGCCTTACAGTTATTTAACTGGGCAATGGTCAGGAAGCTTGATGAAACCATATCCACGGCAATTGCGCCTTTAGATATAAAACTTTCAACGATTTGGCGCGTTTCGCGCAAGAGCGCGTCAGTTGTCCAAATCGGGCCTTTGTGGTAACGCACACCTAAATTTTGCGCCGCCTTAACTAAGGCATCGGTTAATTTATTGTCTGGTATTGTTTTAAAATTGTCTTTTACGTAGTATGGGGTAACGCCATCGCCGCGGATGGCAGAGGTTACAATAATGATGTCTCCTATTTGTATATCTTCGCGAAGTGCACCACTTGAGCCGGTGCGAATTAAATTATCTACCCCGCCGTTTGTGAGGATTTCGGCGCTGATGGCGCTGTCTGCAGAATACCTGCCTCCGTTTCCTACCGTAACCTTTGTGCCGTTAAAATCTCCGGAATAAAAGGTATATTCCATAAAAGAGAAGTTCCTCACCGGATTTTTTATCTGTTTTAAGGCCGCATCGCGGCGGTCAGCTGGGCCGGTGACAAGCGCATATTTTCCAAAGTCATGCGGTTTTATCCCAAGCATATATAATAATTCTTTCGCCGTTAAGTGAATATCTTTCTTCATTGGCATTTCAATGCCTCCTTATCAACCTTACCTACCCTGTTTTTTGGTATAGAGCCAACAAATTCTATTCTCTGTGGCACTTTAAAGTGCGCAAGGTGCTCTTGGCAAAAAACCCTTAAATCACTCTCGCAAAGATCGCTGCGTTTGTTTTTAACGACAAATGCCTTAATAGTTTCCCCTCTTAACTTATCCGGCACTCCGATAACCGCGGCCTCTAAAATATCTTGATGCTTATGCAGGGCTGCTTCTACTTCCGGCGCATAGACTAATTGTCCGGAAACCTTAATCATTTCTTTTTTTCTGCCTGCGATATATAAAAACCTTTCTTCATTAAACCTGCCTAAATCTCCGGTATAAAACCAGCCGTTTTTTAGCACACGGTTTGTTTCTTGCGGGTTTTTATAATAACCCTTCATTACTACCCAGCTTTTTATGGCTACCTCTCCTATTTCACCAGGCGCAACCGGCTCATCTTTTTCGTCGATGATGGAGATTTCAATCCATGGCGCGGGCTTACCGACGCTGGCGATATTTTTACTACCTAAGGGGATAACTGTATTCGGCGGGCAGGTTTCGGTTAGCCCCCAGCCGTTTAAAAGATGCGTATTCGGGCAGTATTGATGAAAACGCGCCAGGACATCGGAGCTGCTGGGCGCGCCAAAGACCACCATCCAGCGCAAGGAAGATAAATCATGCCTCTCGAACTCTTTTAGCTGTAAAATCGCATAATACATTGAAGGCACAATATGAAAACAAGTTACTTTATACCTTTCAATGTTCTTTAAGAATTCAAGTGGTGAAAACCGTTCCATTAGAACCAGTGTAATATTAAAACAGACACAGTTCTGGATATAGATTAATCCGCCGCTGTGTGAAAGCGGAAGACTTGAAAGTTTTATGTCTTTCTCGGTCAGGTCAACAAAATATTTCATTGCCTCGGGCGAGCCGGATAGATGTTTATAGGTAAGTAATACACCCTTGGGATTTCCGCTGGTGCCCGAAGTATACATTATTAAGGCATCGTCAGTTTCCGAGACTTGATTTTGCGGGGTAATACTTTCGGCATTATGCATAATTTCTTCAAAACTAATGAATTCGCCGCTATCTTTCCCCAAAATAATAATATTTTCCAAAGATTTTACCTGTTTTTTAATTTCTTCCAAAGATACATCCGGCTTTCTTGCGGTAATAAGGAGTTTAGTTTCGGAATGTTTCAGGCAGGAAATTAACTCTTCGTTCTTAAACATAAAATCAAGAGGGACAACCGTCACGCCTAAGCAAAACAAAGATAAGTAACTATAGACATATTCCGGGCAATTCGGAAGATAAATTGCTGCCTTATCCTGTTTCTTTACGCCATTTTTTTTAAGCGCCTCGGCTAACTTAAAGACGTTATCTTTTAGTCGGCTAAAGCTTACGGCGTTATCCTTAAAGATTAAGGCAGGTTTATCAGGCGAGATTTTGGCGTTGTGGATTAGGAGCTTTATTGTATCCATAGTAAAATTTTACTACCTTCACAATAGTAAAATTTTACTAAATTTAAGGCAGTTTGTCAAATGATTTTATTGTCCGCTGTATGTTTTTTACTGTTACTTTTAGTTTTTTCGCTGGGTTGGCATGAAAATAATACAAGGCATAAAGGCAGAGTTAATGTTATAAAAAATATTTTTTTGTTAAAATGCGCATTTAATTAAGTATCGGCTGAACTTTATTTCTGTTTTTATAAGTTCAATATTATGCCGAATAATTAGGGCCAAGGAATGTTTTCTTCTATTTTTTTCAAGGTCTTCTTCCGTTTTGATTAACCAGTTTTCTATGCGTTTAAGCCAATTCATTCTCTGGCACAGGCGTTTCTCTACCATATTTTTATCCGTATATTTTAAAAAATAAAGCGATACATCCGTATTGATAAACGGACGCTCAAGCATTAAAAAATTCTTATAGAGCATCTTTTTGAATGCGGCTCTGCCTTTTTGCGTGATATGGTAAACGAATTTTTCATGGTGTTTTTTTGTTTTTATGTGTTTTTCGCTAAGTAATCCCTCCTTTTGCATCCGTCTTAAGGGATAATAAATAGATGTGCTCTCGATTGAGGCGTATTTTGCGGCAATTTCGCGGATGAGTTTCTTGATTTGATAGCCATGTTTAGGGCCGTCCATCAAGAGCCCAAGAATGATTAAATCTTGTATCATAGATATTGTGCTTGTCCCGAATGCTGTTTTCCTTCGCAGTATTACTTCGGGATCCCGCATTTGAAAATTTTATTGGAGCGAGCGATGGGAATCGAACCCACATATATAGCTTGGAAGGCTATTGTTCTACCACTGAACTACGCTCGCATATATAAATGATAAATACCAAATTTCAAATGACAAATTACAAAATTATGATTTTTGTTTTAATTCTTCGCGGTCGAATTTGTTGGTGCGGATTTTGGCTAATTCCCAGCTGTAGTCATAAAGATGCAAACCTTTACTGACCGCGATAATCTCGCCATCTTCTACGCCGATTTCGTCAGCCATATAATTTTTGACCAATTGCAGGCCGCCACAATTAGAGGGAAACCCTCCCCAAAGATCCCATGACCTAAAATAGAGGATGAAATGCAGTTTGCCGTACCTGATGCGCGTGTCAATCAGGCGCAGGCATGGCGGATCGGCTAATTTAATATCGCTAGGCATCCCAATTTCCATTATTGCCTGATTTGTGCCGTGGCCCTGGGTTTTATAGATTTTAATGACTTCTTCCACTTGGTTACATTCTAGAGGAATCTCTTTTATTAGTCCGCTTGCAACATCGATTTTTACTCTGATTTTAGGATCGACTAATCTTTCGCCGTAGGTATAATCTTCGGTATTGGTCTTTTGGCCGGTAAGAAGATAACTTAAGTATGAGTTTATATAGTCCATATCTGTCGGCGGCGGGATATTCATTCCTTCCGGAATTATGGGAATTATTTGACGGGAGGGTTTTTTCACTCGCACACTTACAAAATCAAATTCAAGCCGTTTTTGGCCTTTATAACTGCCGCGGTCAATAGTATAGATATGGCCTTTATCAAGGATTTGATAGAGGCATTGAAACCAGGCATCATCTAAGTCAAAGGCGTCGATATGGACGGGAGTTAGGAATGTTTCTTTTTCGGGCATTTTAAAAGTATCAAAGAGTCAAAGCGCCAAAGATTCAAAGTTTTTTACTTTGATGCTCTGACACTTTGATACTCTGATGCTAACATGGTGGGCAGGAGAGGGTTCGAACCTCTGAAGCATTGCGCAACAGATTTACAGTCTGTCCCCTTTGGCCACTTGGGTACCTGCCCGTCGTTCACTATAGATATTGATATGGTTGTCTACGCAAAAAAATAATAGTAATTAGTTTATCAAAAATTTCATTGGGAAACTATGACGTTCACTCCTTAAAGAAAAACCCTGATGGTTTTTCTTTAATATTTCTTTTCCTTCCGCAAGGATGCGAACGCCTCTGGAGAGAAAACAATCTTTTCTCTCCAGTCCTCTCTTTTTAGGTTTTCGGCTGTTGATTTTATATCCCGCTTTGCGGGATAACAGCCTTCGAACCTTATTTTGCTTTACTCAAGTTTAAATATCAAAAAATCGAAATATTTCTATGGAGCTGGCGAGAGGACTTGAACCTCCGGCCTGAGGTTTACAAAACCCCTGCTCTACCAACTGAGCTACGCCAGCGTCAACTACATTTTTTAATTGCCGCGGGGATTTTTTCGATGATGTCCGAAGCAATCATTCCCAGCTGTGTTTTTTCGTGAGCGGCAAGGTCGCCAGCTAAACCGTGAATATAGACGCCGTATTTTGCGGAGTTAAACGCATCTAACCCTTGCGCTAAAAATGCGCCGATGATGCCGCTTAATACATCGCCTGATCCGGCTGTGGCCATTCCCGGGTTTCCGGTTTTGTTTAGATAAATATTGTTTTTATCTGCAACAAGCGTATTATGGCCTTTTAGCACAACCGTAATATTATAATCAGAAGCCACTCTTTTTGCAACACTTTTACGGTTTTTGTTTATTTCAGCGATACTTAAGCCGGTCAGCCTTGACATCTCTCCGGGGTGAGGTGTTAATATCGTCGTTCGTCGTTCGTCGTTCGTCGTTCGTAGGATATTTAGATGGTCGGTTAATGCGTTCAGACCGTCAGCGTCGATGACCATTGGCTTGGGGCAATTTTGGATAATCCTGCGAATTAACTTTTGCGTGGCTTTATTCTGCGACAGCCCCGGGCCGATCACTAATACGTCTGCTTTTTTGTCCAAAAATTCGCTGATTTGCGGGTAGGCTTTGAGGCTTAATGTTTTATCTTTGGTTTCGGCGAGCGGTTTTAGCATCAGCTCGACTATACGCCGGGCAAAAATATTATGCAGGGAGCCAGCTATGCCTAAAGTTACTAATCCTGCGCCGCAACGTAAGCAAGCGGTTGCGGTAAGTATTGCCGAGCCCGTCATTCCTAACGAGCCGGCTAAAATAAATACGTGCCCAAAGTCGCCTTTATGAGCGTTAGCCTTTCTTTGTAATAATTGCGCTGGCAACCGCATAATCTTTAATGTGGGAAATAGAAAGCGAAATTTTATATTTTTTATCCGCCTTGGTTAACTTTACTATTGGTTTTCCGGATTGATTGTTGGTGATTTCTATGTCTTTAAAGGCGAATTCCGCAGAACCTGCAGCTTTAATCACCGCTTCTTTGGCGGCAAACCTGCCGGCTAAGTGTTCATAACTGAAGCGTTTACTTTTAGCATAGGCAATCTCTTTATCAGTAAAGACGCGGCTTAAAAACAAATCGCCCCATCTTTTAACCGACTGTTTGAGCCGTTTTACTTCGACGATATCTATGCCGGTGCCGATTATTTCCATAAACCGATTTCACCCCCGCGGTGCACGTTTACGTACACCGCGGGGGTGTGTAATCTATCGTGGGTTTATTAACCCCAGCATTTCCTTGACCGCATTTTCTAACCCGACAAATACCGCCCGGGTAATTATGGAATAGCCAATATTTAATTCTTCGACTTCAGGGATGTTTACTATTGGCGTAACATTCTCATAATCAAGGCCATGACCGGCAAAAACTGCAAGGCCGATTTCCGCAGCAAAACGCGCGGATTTTTTTATCTGCGCTAATTCTTTATTCTTTTCTTTAGCGGCAGCGTTAGCGTATCTTCCTGTATGTAATTCGATGGCATTGGCGTTAATCTCTTTAGCCATATCGATTTGGCAGATATCTGGTTCGATAAATAAACTTACTTTAATGCCGCTGTCTTTTAGTTTATCTATAACGTTTCTAACTTTTAATTTTAAGGAAATTATGTCCAGGCCGCCTTCGGTAGTCAATTCAGCTCGTTTTTCCGGGACTAAAGTTGCTTGTTCAGGCTTAGTTTTTATGGCGATAGCCACAATTTCCGGATCAATGGACATCTCTAAATTTAAATGCGTAGTTACGCTCTCTTTAAGCCGCTTTAAGTCATTGTCATTAATATGGCGGCGGTCTTCCCTGAGATGCGCCACAATTCCATCTGCTCCGGCGCGCTCAACCACCCTTGCCGCCTTAACAGGATCCGGATACGTTCCTTTCCGGAGTTGCCGCAAGGTCGCAATATGGTCGATATTCACCCCTAATCTTTTTACCCCGTTAGAGATAGGTCGTCTTTCGACGACCGTCTCTGTATCTGATATTCTTCTATTGCGCAAGCGCTTCATTATAATACAAATTTTGTAATTTTAGGGTTGAAGTGTTATCTCTAACGGGGTTTATTTTATTTGGCATTGTATGATTGCATCGCAGACATCGGCTACATTACGCATCTGGCCTATGTCATGCATGCGGACAATATGCGCGCCCTGGGCAATGCTTAAGGCTACTGCCGCGGCTGTGCCGAAGATGCGCTCTTGGACATCCTTGTTTAGAATTTTCCCGATAAAGGACTTTCGGGACGGCCCCACTAAAATAGGCCGCTTCAAAACCTCAAACTCTCTCAGCCGATTTATAATTTCTAAATTATGTTCGGCAGTTTTTCCAAATCCTATTCCGGGGTCTATTATTATTTTATCCGGATTTATGCCAGAATCAACAGCTATTTCTATTTTTTTAGAAAGATACTTAATAATTTCAGGGATTAAAGATTTATAGTGAGGCCTATTTTGCATGTCCTGCGGCCTGCCCTGCATATGCATAAGCACAACCGCGGCATCATATTTTTTTATTATTTCCGGCATTTTTTTGTCAGAGAGCGCTGTGATGTCATTAACGAAAGAAGCCCCATTATCTAATGCGGCTTGAGCAACTTCATGTTTATAGGTATCGATAGAAAGAGGAATCTTTATTTTTTTTGCTAATACCTTTATCAGAGGAATAACCCGATTTAATTCTTCTTTGACCGATATAGGCTTTGCTCCGGGCCGGCTTGATTCACCGCCGATATCCAAAATATCTGCCCCATCTTTCATCATCTCTTTCGCTATATTGATAATTTTATTTGCTTCTAGCTTGGAGCTTGCAGCCTGCAGCCTGTAAAGCCCATCTCCGCTAAAGGAATCTGGCGTAAGGTTTAATATTCCCATTATCTGGGTACGTTCTCCAAGTCTTAGTTTGAATCCTCTGGCTTTCAGAATAAAGCTTTGCCGCAGGGAAATCCTGTCGTTATGGGATGGTTTCATGTGTCAAGCGAGTTTTAGGCCCTGTAGAATTAGGAGGCAGTTGTAGCGGGAGTTTTATCTTTATTAGTATCAGTTATACCTAAGCCGGTGATTTTTTTAACTTCTTCGACATCTAAAACCTCTTTTTCTAAGAGCGTATTGGCTAAAAGCGTAAGTTTGTCTCTGTGCTGCTCTATGAGGGTTTTAGCGCGCTCATAAGCGTGATAAATTATCTTTCTGACCTCTTCATCGATGAGCTTAGCGGTTTCTTCGCTATAATCCCTTTCTTCCATAATGTCACGGCCTAAAAATAACGGGCCATGGTGCGAACCGAGGGTAATATTGCCGATTTTTTCGCTCATTCCGAATTCACAGACCATTTTCCGGGCAAGTTTACTTGTCCGTCCTAAGTCGTCCTGAGCGCCGGTAGTAATCTCGCCCAATATCATTTGCTCAGCCACCCTCCCCGCTAAACTCACAGTCAAAATGGCAAGCAATTCATTCTTTGAATAATTATGTTTATCCTCCTGCGGTGGCATAAGCGTATAACCTCCGGCCATACCCCGGGGGATGATTGAGACTTTTGTTAAGGGATTTGCCTCCGGTATTAAAAGCGATAACAGCGCATGGCCGGCTTCATGGAATGCCGTAATCTCCCTTTCGCGTTTAGAGATTATTCTGCTTTTTGTCTCCGGCCCCATAATTACTCGCTCCATCGCCGCTTCCATTTCTTTTACAGTAACCGCTTCTTTATTAAAACGCGCCGCCAAGAGTGCAGCTTCATTACATAAATTTGCTAAATCGGCACCTGAAAATCCGGAAGTTTGCCTGGCAATGGCTTTTAAATCTACTTCCGGGGCAAGTTTAATTTTACGCGTATGCACCTTTAATATTGCCTCTCTACCTACGATATCGGGCAGATTAACGACTATGTGCCGGTCAAACCTTCCGGGGCGCAGTAACGCCGGATCTAAGGTATCAGGACGGTTAGTTGCAGCAATAATGATTAAACCCTCGGTGGTATCGAAGCCATCCATCTCTGACAAGAGCTGGTTTAAAGTCTGTTCTCTTTCATCATGCCCGCCGCCAATGCCTGCAAAACGCTGCCTGCCAACAGCGTCTATTTCGTCAATAAATACAATGCCGCCCTTGCCTGAAATTTTTGCCGCATGCCTGCCCTGTTCAAAAAGGTCACGCACACGCGATGCTCCCACACCAACGAACATCTCTACGAAATCCGAGCCGCTGATAGAAAAAAACGGCACCCCTGCTTCTCCTGCTACTGCTTTGGCTAAAAGTGTTTTTCCGCATCCGGGGGGGCCTACGAGTAAAACTCCTTTGGGAATTTTTCCTCCCAGTTTTTGGAATCTCTTTGGGTCTTTTAGGAATTCAATTACTTCCTGCAGTTCTTCTTTTGCCTCTTCTATGCCGGCTACATCCTGAAAGGTTATTTTTTTAGCGGATAAATCTTCCTGGGGTTTAGAGCGTATTTTTCCAAATGACCAAATTTTGTTGCCTAATTGATTTCCGCGATAGCTAAAATACCAGAGAAAGGCGATAAAAAGAACCATCGGGCCTAAAGTATAAAACAGGCTCGCCCAGAAAGTCTTTAAGGGTTTTATTTCAAATTGCCCAACGTTATTTCGCAATAAAGGGATTAAATCAGAATCTCCCTCGGGAATATTCACAATAAATCTTTCGCCGTCACTAAACTCTCCTTGAAGCATACTTTCAGTTTTAGAAACAGACTTTATCCTTAGGTTGCTGGGATTTTCTTTAAGCAGGCGATAGAATTCTCCATAGCTGAGCTCTTTAGCGCCCCCCTTAACTCCAATGTTCGGATAAAGCATATATAACAAAGCGAGGAAAATGGCTATGCTTAATATCAACCTTCGTAAGACAAAGTTATCCTTCGGCGCCTTTTTATTATTACTTGCTGTTTTGTTCATCGTAGATATTTCTCCTCTAATCGTTTAGTATTGTATAACAAACAAAAGGTTTAATCAAGATTTATTACCTGACGATAAATTTAATAAGCCGCTCACCTTTTAATGCCGATATGCCCTGCGGCAAATCAACTATAGAACCAAATTTTCTATTATCTATTAAATCTTCCAGCTCCTCTATGTGCCGATAATCTATGCGCCTTAGATTGCCTTTAAGTTTCTCGATGCTTAGACGCAGTATCATGCGCCTTAAAGCAGGGTGCAGCTTTAGAATATCCTTTATCTTGATGCGTATCTCTTTACAATTTTTTGGGATTTTTATTTTTTTAAAACATCCTTCTGCCTCTTTTCTCATAAAGTCATAATCTAAACTAGCGCTCTCTGCGGTATGAGAAAGGATATCAACGATATTTTTGTTGTATTTCTTTAATTCCGGAATAAGACGGTTACGGATACGGTTCCTAAAATAGATGTCTTGCTTATTTGTTTTATCAACCCGATAAGGGATGAACTTAGCGGATAGATAAGCCAAAACTTCATTTTTAGTTACCTCGATTAACGGACGGATAAATATATATTTTGATATTTTTCTTCTAGGCAATATTGCCGAAAGTCCGTATAATCCCGCACCCCTTAATAAGCGCATAAGCACGGTTTCTGACTGGTCGTCTTTCGTATGCCCCGATGCAATTTTATCGGCCCCTACCTCATTGGCAACCCGGAATAAAAAATCCTGGCGCATTTTTCTTGCTGTTTCTTCAAGCGACGAATTAGTTTTTAACTTCCTTACATCTATTTCTTCATAGAAAAATGGGATTTTAAATTTTTCTGATAATTTTTGCGCAAATAATAAATCCTGATGGGAATCTCTTCCTCTGAACATATGATTAAGGTGAGCGCAAATAAGTTTAAGGCAAAAATCTTTTTTTAGGGAATTTAGCAGGTATAAAAGAGAGACGGAATCCGGCCCGCCGGAAAGCGCAACTAAGACGCAATCCCCCTTCTTTAAAAGTCTGTATTTTTGAACGGTTGATTTGACCCTATCGGTGAGCTTCATCAGACGACAAACTACTCCAAGAAAAAGACTTCATAATTTATTCAATGTGACGGCGAGTGGATTTGAACCACTGACCGAGCGGGTATGAGCCGCTTGCTCTACCAGGCTGAGCTACGCCGCCAAAATTAAGTTTTTATTTATGCATAAAAAGTGACAAATTACCCATCAGGAAAAAGAACGCCGCGACAAGTATAATTAAAATAATAGTAATCAAAAGGATTGCCCGGCGGCAGATATAAGTAATTAGGCATACCAGAAAAAAAATCGGTAGTCCAATTTTTAGTGTAAGGGGAATATCCAGCGTCCCCCACCATTCTGGTATAGAAATTAGTATGTTTTTGACATTATACATTGTATTAATTCCGAATTTCTAATGACGAATGCCGAATAAATGACGAAATCTTAATGTCGAATTTAATAATTGCATCATTATGGTTTTATTAGGCATTCGGATTTATGATTTAGTCATTTCTTTATTTCTTTCTATACGCATCTAAAAATGAATCGCAGTATATTTGTCTATTTAAAATTAGCTCCGCCGTAATCAGCGCATCCATCAGGTCTTTATCTAAAGGGTCCAGGATTGCCCCGTCAAGACCGCAGGCCTGAGCCATTACTAAAAAAGTGCGGTTGATTAGGCTGCGGACACCTGTCCCTTGCGATACATTACTTAGACCGACGATTGTCTTTGGCGGCGGTTCCGACAGGAGCTTAAATTCTCTTATCGCCTCAAGTGCTTCCGTGCCTTGCGATTGCGCGACATTTACCGGCAGGATTATTGGGTCAAGATATAAATCAGATAGATTAAAATTATTTTCCTGGCAGTAGGTTACAATTTGTGCCGCAAGCTCTAGGCGCTGGAAGCGGTCCTGCGGCACGCCTTTTTTATTCATTGCAAGACCGATAAGCAGGCTGTTATACCTTAGCGCCAGCGGTACGAGTATATCCAGCCTTTCCTTATCTGCGCCGGTTGAATTAATGATAGTTTTATTTTTGGCCATTGATAGACCGGCCTCAATGACATCGGCTTTTGTAGAGTCCAGGCATAGCGGGGTGTCTACCACTTCCTGTATAGATTCTACCAGCCATTTCATCGTATCGCCAGGCGTTGCGGAAGCCGGGCCGCAGTTGACATCCAAGGCGCTTGCGCCGGCCTTTGTCTGGGCAAGAGCAATTTCTTGGATTATTTTCTTGTTCTTATCCTTTATTGCTTCACGGACATTTCTATACATTCCGTTAATCAGTTCGCCTACGATGAACATGGGTTAATTCTCCTTGTCAGCTAGACAACACCCGCGCAATTCCAATTAGCGCGGGGTGTCATCTTTTCATTAATTCTTCTATATTTTTCTTGATTAACTCAATTGCCTTGGGATGGCGCATTATCAGGATATCTGCGCCGGCCTGTAAAAAGGCGGAGGCAGTTACTGTTTCCCAGAGTATTCCACGCTCAAGTTCATTTCCCCATTCCGGACACTCTTTAGCGGTAGTTTTTGCTTCTTTTGCGCGCCATGCCTCCTGCCCTACAAAGCAGATGAAGGCTTGAGAAAGTATCCTGTCGCCGCCAAGAGCGGCAAGGCGCGCGCGCTCCATAATAGAGTAAGCATACTCTAATCCGTAACCTAAGGCGCCAACCGTCGGGTTGATTACTATTCTGTTTACGGCAAATCCCATTTCACTGATTAAGATATTTAGCTGTTTGGCAATATTTATATCAATGGGTGATTCAGCGATAATATTATGCCCGTAAGCAAGGCAGGCGGCAGTTAGGGTCTTATAATTCTTTTGCAGCGCATCTCCGATAAGGCAACGTTCGCCTTTGGCCGCCTCGGCAATCTTAGGCAAAACCAAATTATCTTTGGCTTCATCATTACAGCCGATAATAATCAAAGGAATTTTAACAGCGCTTAAGACGTCTCTTATCAATTTTACTGCTTCATCAGCAGATTTATTGCCACTATCGGGATGGATAGCGGAGAGCCTTAAGGCTAATAAATCCGCCTTAAATTCCTTTTCGCATTTTATTGCCCAGTCAACGGGATTTTTTAATGCCTCCCCATACGGTTCTTTTAGAGTATCCGGCCAATCTGCCGGCTCTGTATCAAAAATTTCTATTGCTACCTGCGGTTTATTAGGCGCATCCATTTCTTCAAATAAAAAGGGCAGGCCGGTCTGGCCGCCGACTTTTACCACGCGGTCGCGGCTTCCGCCTTCAGACGCGGTTGCGCCTATCTCAACTACATCAATAGCATTAGAGCACTTTTCTTTGAGCAACTCTAACGGCATATCTCCTCCTCAATGAGCCCACAACTTACGAAAATGATAATTTTCGTAAGTTGTTTGGGCGAATTGATGCCGAAAGTGAAGCTTTCGGCGCAATGACCCGTAAAAATTATCATACGATAATTTTTACGGCGGGAACAATGTCCTGCATTATCTCACTTACTGCTTTCAAAGCCGGTGAATTTTTATTTAATTCAGAAAGCGGCCTGCCTGCAAGCGATAGCCTCAGAATCTCTTCATCATCCGGCACAAATTTTAAATTATCAACTTTTATTCCAGCTAATATATCTAAATCTATTTTTTCGCTTTTTGCGCGATTAATTACGAACACAAATTTTTTGATACTGATATTTAATTCTTTTATCAACTCATAAATTCTTTTTGCAGATTTTAGTCCCACAGGGGTTGCATCTGAAATAATAAAAAGGCAATCTGCGCGTCTGGTCGTGCGGCGCGATAAATGTTCTAATCCCGCCTCATTATCGATAACCACGAAGCCATAATCTCCGGAAATTTTTCCGGTGATATTTCTTAGGATATTATTGGCGTAGCAATAACAACCCGGGCCTTCAGGCCTGCCCATAGCCAATAAATCTAAACCCTCTCTCTCCTCTATGGCAGACTGCACCCTGTATTCAATATACCTATCTTTGGTCATACCCGCGGGGATTTTATCTAAATTTTTACTGACTTCGTCGATAATCGCACCGATATTCTCTTTCGGCAACATACCTAAAACCTCTCCAAAGTTAGTGTTAGGGTCGGCATCTATAGCCAAAAGGGAACCTTTTTTAAAATCTTTCAAATAGCGGACAATTAAACCGGCAATCGTAGTTTTCCCTGTGCCGCCTTTTCCGGCAACTGCAATAGAATACATATCAAAATTTTATATTTGGAAATTGTTTTAAATCCGTATGCGGAAAAAATAGCGATGCGACATATTCGTCCATATAACCTGAGTCCGTTGAGAGCTCAAAATAGGTAATTTTTCTGGCGATATCCTCTGCTTTGTGTATTGCATTACTTGAGAGGATGATTTCTCGCGCACCTATCAACGAACTATTCCCTACAAATTTAAACCTCTGGCGCGCAATGTCAGGCAAGATTCCAATGGTTATTGCGTTTTCAATATCTAAGTAGCTCCCAAATCCGCCTGCGATAAAGACTTTTTTTACGTCTTGAAAGCTAAAGCCCATATGTTTTACCAAAATTGCCGCAGCAGAATATATTGCCCCTTTTGCCCGTTTTAGATTATCGATATCAGCCTCACTGATATAAACATTATCTATTAAGATAAATTCTTTTCCATTCTCACCCGTACGGATACGTTCACTTTTAAGGTCATTTATTTTTCCATTTTTATCGATTATTCCGGCGCGAAGCATTTGGGCAATTAGGTCGATATATCCTGAGCCGCAGATGCCTTGAGGTTCTGCACTAGCAATAGTTGTATAGTTAACGCTATAGTTAGATTTATCTATTCTTACGCGCTGAATCGCCCCTTTTGCTGCGCGCATTCCGCAGGAAACACCTGAACCTTCAAAGGCAGGTCCGGCGGACGCGGCGGCAGAAATCATCCACTCGCGACTACCCAAGACTATCTCGCCGTTAGTGCCGATATCAATAAGTAAACATAATTCTTCTTCCGTATCTAAGCCGCAGGCAAGCACACCCGCCGTTACATCGCCGCCTACATAGCTGGATATTCCTGGGACACAGGCCAGGAGTCCCCGCGTGTTTAGCTTAATTCCTGCTTCTTGACTACGGATAACCGGCACAAAATTTGCCGTGGGAACATAGGGCTCGCGCCGAATATAAGTAGGGTCTACCCGCAGTAAAAGATGTATCATTGTTGTGTTGCCCGCACAGACACAGCAGGTAACATTATTTAAGTCTATTTTATTTTCTTGGATTAATTCCTGAATGATATTATTCATTCCGTCGATAACCGCATGGTGCAGGCGCTCTAAACCCTCTTCTTTCTGGGCATAAATTATGCGAGTAATGATATCGCTTCCAAAAGTTGCCTGCTGGTTGAAGGTAGCCTTGGTTCCTAAAATCTCCTTTGTATTTAAATCAACAAGTTGTCCGGAAATAGTAGTTGTGCCGATATCAAAAGCTATACCGAAATTCTTTCTTGAGGTATTGCTCGGCTCGATTAGGACTATCTCTGTTGTGTCATTACGGTTACCGAGTGTAACCGTAATTTTAAACTCCGATGAGCGTAATAAATTTCCTAAATTCCGGATGTTTGCAAGGCCGGTCTGTATTATTTGGATACTTTTAATCTTACGAATTTCACGGTAGAGCCTTTCTAAGTCGCTGATTTTATCTTCTGGCGTAGGTTTAGGCATCTTAAGGTATAGTTTTGTTGCCAGCGGTGAATGGATAAAGATGTCCTCGTTGATGACAGGTGTACTTTTCTCTATAGTCTCGGGTTTAGTGTATATACCTTTAAGCCGTGATAAATACGCCTCTTCTTCGCTGATTTTGGATAAATCTACCCGGGAGTCTTGAGGAATTTCTACCTCGACGTCGGATAACGGCATAGTTAGGCAGGCAAGGCATAGGCCAAGCTTACGCTCTTCAGCGGTGATACGCCCGGTAGGAAGAGAATTTACTTGACCTTTTTTAATAAGAACCTTGCATCTTCCGCAGACGCCGTCTCCGGCACAGCTTGAGTTAATGTTTAGGCCTAAAGAAATTGCCGCAGCAAGCAGGGTTTTCCCCTTTTCTAATTCTATCGTTTTGTTATCTGGATAAAATGCAATTTTAAACTTTGGCATCAGGTTACAAATTCCTTAAAAATGACGGAATACCTGCGGCTTCTTTAGGGCCAACAATAACTTTGAATCCGCTTTTTTCTTCTAAGTCTCCGCTCATTACCGCAACGTATCCGGGAATTACAATCTGTTTATGGTTTACCTTCCCGGTAATTTCAAACTTGTTTAATGATTCACTGATTTTTTCAGGGGTAAATTTTTCCGCGGCCCAGGCAGTCAAAACCGACATTCCCTCAGTATCGATGCTCACCAGATACGACGGGACTTTACTCGCCTCCAGTTCGCTTAAAACCGTATAGTAAGTAAGCGAAAAATTAGTGGTGATTAAAACCGGCGAATTAACGCTCACTTGCCCTATCGGGTATGCCTTTGGCTCAACCTGTAAGGGTTTCTGCGGGTCGGTATAAATATTCTGCCGCAGTGTTAGGAGCGGAAGTATCTGCTGAGGGCTAAAACCTTCTAACAATACAATTCCAGCGTATTTTAACACATAAATACAGGCTTCGATTATCTGTTCGTAAGTTTCTCTTTTTCTTACTATTGCTATAGTCGGATAACCAAAAGGGCGGTAATTTTTTCTGAGTGCCAAGCGCCGGATTTGGGTCAAATCCCAGATTTTTTTATTCAGCGGCTTATCCCCGCTATCTAAGATAAGTCCGTCTGCGCCTTCTGAGCTAACTAGCTGCGATAGTTCTGAAAGCTTCTCCAGATTGTCTTCTTTTATGGCTAAGGGACAGGTAAATTCTTTGGCAATTTTAGCGAGCTCTTTATAGTTATTTTTATCAGCCGCATAAATTAAAGGCTTACGAAGAGATACAATCTCTAGCGAAGATTTTATGCTTTCGGCATCGCTTGAATATAAAACAAGGCTGAGTTTAGTCAATTCAGATACTTTTTTAACGGCATTTATAAATTTTCCCTTATCGTTGCCGGTTTGTTTTATAGCAATCAGGTTTACCGAGATGGTTTGTCCGATACGTTCAAAATGCAGTCTATTTATTTGGTTAACCCTGCTTACAAGTTCATTTTCTGAAAGGTTATCTTCTAAAATTATGCCTATGCCTGCCGGATGGAAAAATTTCTCCTCGTGCCTAAAGAGAACGTTTTCGTTGCCGATTTCAAGCTTCGTTTCTCCAACACCTACGGTAATCAGTTTTATCGGCGGCTGAGCTGAGCTTTCTAGGGCGGCCCTTGCTTCTTTGGTAATCTCAGGGCATTTGCTTAAGTCAACTGCTTTTTTAGCCAATTGCATTGCAAAGGCAAGGCAGGTTGGAAAGCCGCATTTGCGGCAGTTAGTTTTAGGTAAAAGTTTATAGATATCTAAACCTGAAAGCGCCATATTGTTTCCTTTTATTATGAATGCCTAATGGCGAAAACCGAATGACGAATAAATGATTAAATGCTCAAGTACTACTTGTTACAAATAGCCGTTGCGGTTTTTGTCTGTACAGTTTTTTTGCTAAGATCTCGCAGGCTGAGTGGTCTTCGGTTGATTCGATTTTTTTGAACATTTCGTTGTTTAGGGATATACTTATTTTTTTGTTAGTTTTATTATTTATGAAATTTACGAAAATACCTTTTGATTTTAAAATTTTGATGTTACCTTTGCCTAGGGTGCATCCGGTTGACAGCTGTAGCCCATCAATAAGACAGGTTCGCGGCTTTGAATTTAGGCCGTTTACCTCCACGTTTAATCCAAAATATTTTTTAGCGCCTATTTTTTTAACTCCGTATTCTCCCATTAAGAGCCCTAAAACCAGCCACGGCCCTAAATGACCGTGAAATTCTCTTGCAGTATTTAAGGGGATCATTTATTAATCAAATTAGCAAAATATCCTGCCCCAAATCCGTTATCAATATTTACTGTCGCTATCCCAGGAGAGCAGCTGTTAAGCATCGTAAGCAGCGCTGAGACTCCTTTAAAGCTTGCTCCGTAACCTACGCTGGTGGGCACAGCGATAACCGGAGATTTGAACATCCCGCTGACGATACTTGCCAGCGCTCCTTCCATACCAGCAACAACTATAATTACCGCAGCCTCTTCTAAAAGTTTATTTTTATCGAGAAGGCGGTGAATACCGGCAACGCCAGCATCATAGATCCGCCGAACAGGGCTGCCGAAAATTTCACAGGTTAAGGCGGCTTCTTCAGCAACAGATGTATCAGCGGTCCCAGCGCTAATCACTAACACTAAACTTTTTTTAAGGGTTTTTTTTTCACTTTGCTGGATATAGGCAAGTTTTGCTAGAGGGCTATATTTTAATCGGGGATAGTGCTTTTTAAGATATACGAAAACTTTCCGCTCAACCCTGGTAAGCAAAAGAGTGTGTTTTTCTTTCGTAATAATGCGGGCGATATCTCTTATTTGTTCTTTTGTTTTTCCTGGGCAATATATTACTTCCGGATATCCCCGCCTTTTTTCTCTATCTATATCGACTTTAGCAAAGCCCAAATCCCGATAACCCTTATGTATCATTTAAAGATCAACCAAAGCATAACGATAACCAACATAAAAGAAACGATGTAAAAATCATTAAAGTATATAAAATCAGCTATTCTTTCAGCGGAAGAGTATTTAATATGCTTAACCTTGCTTTTGAATTTAATATGCTCTAACTGCCTTATATGATTAATCTGTTCTTTTCGAAACCTTAGGTGGGTCCCGGCAATTTTGTAAGCTGGTATTGCTCCCTGCTCAGCAAGTTCAATCAGCTCTTGTTCGGAAACATCTAAAATTTGCGCAACATCTCGCACGGTTAAAAGTTTTTGTGTCACTCTTAAAACTCTCCCTTATTTTATGGCTCCGCTGGCCACCCATTCATCAATTTTAGTGCGTTGGAATTTCCATCTGTCGCCGTCTTTGTAAGCCGGGACCTTGCCAGAACTAGCCCAGTCGAGAATAGAATTGCTATCTACCTCTAAATACTTGGCTAAGTCTTCCACAGTCAGAACATCTTCTAACATATGGCAGGTTCCCTCAAATTTGGCGCCTTCAGCTATGACAAGTTTCGAGGTCTTAATGGTGCCTTCGACGAGTGCTGGCGAAAGAAGCGAAATTTTGTCTTTTGCCAGGATTTCTCCCTTTACGTGGCCGGAAATAGTGATGTTGTCTCCGATAATGCGGGCAATAACTAAAGCAGTATCGCTAATAGTAAGATTGCCCCGTGTCTCCAAGACGCCCTCAAACTTTCCATTAATGCGCAGATTAACCGGGTCTTTAAAGCAAAGAGAGCCTTGCATGCTTGCGTCCACATCCAAAACTTTTTCTTCTTGGTTATGCCTTCTGTCTCTTAACGCCATAAAGCTCACCTCCTTAATGAGCCCGCAACTTACGAAAATGACAATTTTCGTAAGTTGTTTTGGGCGAATTAACTCCGGCGAATATTCGAAAATTATCGTCGAAAATTTTCGAATATCTTACCCTCTGCAATTCAAAGAATTGCGAGGACTTAGTCCCTGAAATTACAACGTAATTTCTAGGGGTGAGCCGGAGCAAGATTGCTTCTTCTTACTTATCTTTAGAAAATAACCGCTCTATACGACGCAGAATAAATAATACTATTAATACTAAGAGTGTGGTTACATAACCTGCATACAAAAAACCGCATCCTACGCATAGGCCTATCCCTGAAACTACCCAAATACTCGCAGCCGTGGTTAAACCCTTAACGCCTTCCCTATCTCGCATAATTGCTCCTGCCCCAATAAAGCCGATTCCGGTCACCACACCTGCGGCAATACGGGTAGGATCAAGGTTGCCTATAGCTCTATATATATCAAAAATATATATGGATGTCAACATAATCAATGTTGAACCCATACAAACCAATATGTGCGTACGCAGACCTGCTTCCCTGTGTTGGATTTCACGCTCAAGGCCTATCAATCCGCCTAAGATGACCGAAACCAATAGGCGAATAACCACATCATGATTTGATAGCATATTCTTCCTCCTCAATGACGGCATAACTTATGGAGCCTGGGGGCGACATAAGTTATCAGCCGGAATTGATCCCGATAGCTGCAAGTAGATTTTGAAAAAATCTACGCAGCGCTTTGCTATCGGGACAATGATCCCGCCGAATGTATGGAAATTATCGTAGAAAATTTCCATACATATTATGAGGCGGGATAGATAAATATTACAGTCAAATACGCGATTTACGTCGGTTCTGTATTTAAAGTAAGCCTTGAACTCATCCCTTTTTTATAAAGCCGATAACCTAAACCGGCAACCATGGCGGCATTATCTAAGCAGTATTCGGGCTTAGCTAAATAAACCTTGATGTTATGAGTAGAAGCTAATGTGTGCAATTTTTGCCTAAGCCGCTTATTACAGGCAACTCCTCCGCCCACTACTAAAGAGTTTGTTCTTTTCATTACACAGGCAAGGATTGATTTTTTGGCAATATCATCAAATACGGCTTCTTGAAACGCGTAAGCAATATCCGCTTTATATTCTTGCTTAACCCTTACCCCTTGCCCCTTAACCCGATATAGCACCGCGGTCTTTATACCGCTAAAACTAAAATCAAATTTTTTTTCTAAATTCCCGCAGGAAAATCTCATCTCGGGATTGCCTTTTAATGCTATTTTTTCAATCAGCGGCCCGCCGGGATAACCCAGTCCCAAGATTTTAGCCACCTTGTCAAATGCTTCACCTATCGCATCATCGACAGTTTGCCCCAAAAGAGTAAAATTATCGAAATCTTTAACTAAAAATAAACTTGTATGCCCACCGGAAACTACTAACCCTACAAAAGGAAAGCCTATTTTTTGGCAAAGTAGCGGCGCATAAAGATGCGCTTTAATATGATCAATACCGATCAAGGGTATGTTTTGGGCAAAGCTTATGGCTTTAGCAAATGATAATCCTACCAGCAATGAACCGTTTAGACCCGGCCCATAAGTAACTGAGACTAAACCTATATCGCCTATGCTAACTTTTGCTTGCGTTAGCGCCTGGCAAGCCGCAGGATAGATAAATTCCAGCTGGGCCCGCGAGGCTATTTCAGGAATAACTCCCCCATATTTTTTATGTAAAGAAAGGCTTGAGGAAACGATATTAGAAAGAACGTTTTTACCGTTTTCTACAACGCTTACCGAAGTTTCATCGCAGGATGTCTCTATTCCTAACGTTAACATTATCTCGCTAATTCTGAAACAAAAACAAACTGGACGCCTTCTTCTTTTTCTAATTCAGGCATTAGTTTTTTTAAGGTCTCTAAAGTTATCTTACGGTCATGGCCTATTCCTACCGCCGAACCTTTTATTTTCGCTTTTTTTACCAATAGGCGCATTTGTTGAGCTATATAATCTTCATTCAAATTATTATCTAAAAATACCGAACGCCCAACGAACCTGACGCCTAAATTCTCAGCAACTTTTTTACATATAGATTTACTGGTTATGCTATCCAAAAAGAAGAGCCTTTTTTCCTTAAGTTTCTCAAAGATGATTTTAATTGCCTTCTCATCAAGCGTTAATTTTGAACCCATATGGTTAGAAACCCCAACAGCATAAGATAAGTTTTCCAAGTCTTGAGCTAAAATGGCGAGGATTTTATCCTTCGGCATCTGCGTCATAATTGTATCCTGCTCTAAGCGGAGTTTTTCCGACGCCTGCGGCTCCATCGGCAGATGCAGGATAATTTCTTTATTTAAGCCATGCGCCTCTTGGGCTATTTCTTGAGAGTAGGCTAAATTAGGCAGCACTGCCAAAGTTAAGGGATATTCTATCAGGCGCAATATTTCTAAATTATTGCGATTATACCCCCAATCGTCCAAGACGATTGCGACTTTAACTATATAAGGCATGGGCTTTGCTTTTTGAGTTATTTTTGCTTTAGGTAGACTAACCCCTGAACGTTCTTTTTTAAAGAACTTAAATATTAATAAAGCCTGGGCGATTATGACGAGAGAAAGTATAAAAATAATCTTATTTTTCATTGCCGGTTTTCTTGGGCATTATAAACAAGAACGCCTTTTAAGACATTTACAGCAGATAAAACCTGAAAATCCTTCTTCAGGCTCTCATCTTTAGGCGGCATCTCATGAGTTTTATTTTCGATTTTTTCAAATACTTCTTCTGCTCTCGTTATCTCTTCTTTCTTTTCCTCTTTATCCAGCGGCATTTCTTTGGCTTCTATTACGATATCAGGCATAATCCCCTGATTATGGATTGAGCGCCCCAGAGGCGTAAAATATTTACTGGTGGTGAGTTTAATTGCTGAGCCGTCAGAAAGAGGGATTAAAGTCTGGACCGAGGCTTTGCCGAATGACTTTGTGCCGATGATTATTGCGCGTTTATAATCCTGGAGGCACCCTGCGAAAATTTCACTGCCCGAGGCGCTGCCCTCGTTTATCAATATTGCCATTGGAATGTCTAAAATCGGTTCACCTTCGTTAGACTTAAATTCTATTTTATTTTTCGCATCCCTTCCAACAGTGGATACAATAATTTTATTTCTTTCAATAAATTTTTCTGCCGTTTCCACTGCCGCACTAAGAAGCCCGCCGGGATTATTGCGTAAATCAACGATGAGGGCGCGCATACCTTCTTTCTTTAAATTTTGCAGCGCTCTTTCTAATTCTTCTTGTGTCCGTTCTCTAAATTCTACCAAACGAATATAAGCAATGCCGTCTTCTAATATCTTCGGTTCTTTAATATCTTTTATTTTTATAATATCGCGCTTAATGGTAAAATTTAATAATTTAGCTTCATTTTCGCGCAGGACCGTGATTGTTACTTCTGTCCCGGGCGCGCCGCGCATTTTCTTTACAGCTTCGCTAATGGAAAAATTACGGGTTACTTCATTATTAATTTTTACAATTCTATCCTGGCTCTTTATTCCCGCCTTCCATGCCGGAGTATCCTCAATGGGTGTAACGACAGTAATTAAACCGTCCTTTATCGTAATTTCTATGCCAAGGCCGCCGAATTTTCCTTGCGTATCAACCTTTAGCTCAGCATAATCTTGGGGATCTAAAAACTGGCTATGCGCATCTAATGCCGCCAGCATCCCCTTAAGTGAACCGTAGATTAAATCTTTATTTTGCGCCTCTTCCACATAATCATTTTTAATATACGTAAAAACATCAGCGAACAAATCCAGCTGCTTATATACATCGTCTCTATCCTTATTCTTTTTTTCCAGCGCTTTACTGTAGTGAGTAAAAGAAAAAAATCCGATAATGATAATTAAAGATGATATTAAAATTTTCCTACGCATTTTGAATCCTTTCCTTAAGCATCTCGGTAACTATATTAGGGTTTGCCTTGCCTTTGGTTTTTTTCATAACTTGGCCGACTAAAAACATAAGCGCATTGGCTTTTCCGCTTTTGTAATCAGAAACAGTTTTTTCGTTGCTGCTAATCACTTCCTTAATTATGTCTTCTAAAGCGCCGGGAGCGGAAATTTGAGCTAAATCCCTTTCTTTAATAATTACTTCAGCAGATTTATTCGAGTTAAACATTTCGCCTAACGCCGTCTTGGCGCTAAGATTGTTAATTGCCCCCTCTTCGGTTATCTCTATCAATCTAACCAAGCTATCTGCCGCAATCGGAATATCATCAGGTTCTATCTTTCTATTATTTAATTCGGAAAGAAACGGCCCGATAAGCCAATTGGCTAAATTTTTGTAGTTTTTATAATTTTTGGCGCATTTTTGGAAATAATCAGCGAGGTGCTTATCCGAGGTGAGAATATTTGCCTCGTAATTAGAGAGGCTGAATTCTTTTATAAAACGGGTAAGTCTTGCGTTCGGCAGCTCAGGTAGGCCATTCTTTATCTTTTGTATTTCATCAGGTTTAAATGTGAAGGGCACTAAATCCGGCTCAGGAAAATAGCGGTAGTCATGCGCTTCTTCTTTTGTGCGCATCGGATGAGTTTTTTCCTCTTGAGCATCCCAAAGCAGGGTTTGTTGTCCTATTGCGCCACCATCTCTTAAAATTTGGCTTTGTCTTTTTATTTCGTAATCAAGGGCGGACTTAATCGCCTTAAAGGAATTCATATTTTTTAACTCAGTTTTTACGCCTAATTTTTTTTCGCCATACTCACGCAAAGAAATATTTGCATCGCACCTTAAGCTTCCCTTCTCCATATCGCAGTCTGAGACATCTAAATATTTTAGTATCGCCTTTATACTCGCAAGATACTGGTATGCTTCAAATGGTGAATTTATCTCTGGTTCGCTGACTATTTCTAAAAGCGGAATGCCGGCTCGATTATAGTCAACATAACTAGAGTCGGGGTCATTTCCTTCGTGGAGTAATTTTCCCGCATCTTCCTCCAAATGCACGCGTTTTATAGCGATTCTCTTAATTCCGCTCTCGGTTTGAATGTCGAGATATCCTGCGTAAGCCAAGGGCCGGTCATATTGCGAAATCTGGTAATTTTTAGGCAGGTCGGGGTAAAAGTAATTTTTACGGTCAAACTTGGTGTCCTCCTCTATTTTGCAACTAAGAGCAAGGCCTACTTTGATTGCATAATCCAAGGCAGTCTTATTTAAAACCGGCAGGCTTCCCGGAAAACCAAGACATACCGGGCAGACCTGCGAATTAGGCGCCTTACCAAATTCCGTTGAGCATCCGCAGAACGCCTTGGTTTTGGTTTTTAACTGCGCGTGAACTTCTAATCCGATGACGGGTTCGTATTCCATATAGAGACCAATTTCACCTACGCGGTGTGTATTTATGCACACCGCGTAGGTGTGATAACGGTTATAACGTTGGTCTTATCCTTCTCCAATTAGTTTCCTGCTCGTAAGCGAATGCGGCTTTAAAAAGTGTCTCTTCTGCAAACGGCTTTGCCATAATCTGCAATCCTATAGGTAATCCCTCTTGGTTAAAACCGCAAGGTATAGAAATCGCCGGTATCCCGGCTAAGTTTGCCGAAATAGTATAGATATCCGAAAGATACATTTTTAATGGGTCATCGGTTTTTTCTCCGATTTTAAATGCCGCAGTCGGGGAAGTCGGCGTAATAATGCAGTCAAGGCCCTTAAATACTTCATCAAAATCGCGCTTGATGAGGGTGCGCACCTTCTGCGCCCGCAGGTAATAAGCATCATAATAACCGCTGGATAAAACAAAGGTTCCTAAAAGGATACGGCGTTTTGCTTCTTTACCGAAACCTTCACCGCGGCTTGCCTTATACATATCTATCAATCGGTTCGCGGTTCGCGGTTCGCGGTTCGTGGTTCGATATCCGTATTGCACCCCGTCAAAGCGTGCTAAATTAGAGCTTGCTTCGGCAGTAGCAATAATATAGTAAACTGCTACGGCATATTCAGTATGTGGCAGACTTACCTCGGTAAATTTCGCCCCCTTATTTTTCAATATGTTTATCGCTTCATCTACGGCAAGTTTTACTTCCCTGTCCATGCCTTCCCTAAAGTATTCTTTAGGCAGGCCGACTTTTAATCCTTTTAAATCTTTTCCTAAAATTTTGCTATAATCCGGCACTTCTACATGGACAGAGGTAGAGTCTTTCGGGTCATAGCCTGCAATAACATTCATCAGCAATGCAGAGTCACGCACATCTTTAGTGAGAGGCCCGATTTGGTCAAGGCTTGAAGCGAAGGCAATCAGTCCATATCGGGAAACCCTGCCGTAAGTAGGCTTTAGTCCGACGACGCCGCAGAAACTCGCCGGCTGGCGGATTGAGCCGCCGGTATCTGAACCTAAACTCATTATTGTTTCATCTGCCGCTACTGCCGCAGCCGAGCCGCCGCTTGAGCCGCCGGGGACACAGTCAAGATTATGCGGATTTTTTGTCGGCCCGTAAAAAGAATTCTCAGTGGATGAGCCGAAGGCAAATTCATCCATATTGGTTTTACCCCAAAGGATGGCTCCGGCAACTTTCAGGCGGCGTATTACTTCTGCGTCATAAGGCGCCAGAAACCCAGAGAGAATTTTTGAAGCGCAGGTAGTCGGTTCGTTCTGGACGCAAATATTATCTTTAATTGAAACCGGGATACCACAAAGCAGGCCTGAATTTTGCGGGACCGCATCAGGTAAAACATCGGGTTTTTTGGTAAACGCCTTTACCTTATCTTCTATAAGGTTTATACGGTCATCCAAGGAAAGGATTAATTCCTGCGGATTAGTTTTATTTTGCTTAATCTCTCCGGCAGTCCACCTGAATAGCTCTTTTTTATTTTCCATCTATACTTATACAGTTACGCATAAGTAATGGGAATATCTGTGAGCACACAATTAGAAATTTTTTGGCAAAACTCTGCAAGGGATTACGGCGCGGGAGTGGCGAAACTGACCGCAGGGAATTTCGCCAGACGAACGAGCCGTAAACCGTAGCAGACGGCAAAAAATTTCGTGTGGGAACAGGTATTACCATTGCTTATGCATTTCTCGATACAAACAATGCTTATTCAATTATCTTAGGGACTTTAAAGAAATTTCCTTCTTTGGAAGGCGCGCTTTTAAGCGTATCTTCAATTTTTAAGGAAGCGGCTAACTTATCTTCTCTAAAAACATTCTCTATTGGCAAGACATGGCTCGTTGGTTCAACTTGACTGATATCGAGAGTTTTTAATTTATCGATAAAATCGACGATTTTCTCAAGCTGTTTAGAAAGCGTTTCTAACTCTTCTTCTTTGATCGCGATGCGCGCCAAATCTGTGGTATATTTTACTTGTTCTTTAGAAATCGGCATATACCCCCCCCTAAATTTTTTATATCTTAACATTTAATCTTTAAAAAGTCAACTTAATCTTAGCGGACCAAAGATTA
>CAKKQO010000038.1 GCA_919902105.1 Omnitrophica bacterium GWA2_41_15
TATCTACCGTGCTGACAAACGCTCCCTTGGCTAATTTTGTTTTTACCTGCTCGCCGAGCTTTAATTCTTGCACATCTCTTATTACTCTACCCGTATCTAATACCGTCGAAAGGCTAAATCCTCGCGATAGAATTGCTAGCGGATTTAAGGCATTTAAGCGATGGGCATAAGTGCGGATTTTCTCATGGTTAATCGTAAGCATATGGCCTATTTTTACGTTTAATATTTTCTTAAAATATGCTAACTGTCTTATTCTTTCTAAGATAATATCGCACGGATTCAGCAGGCGGATTTTATTCTCTAAATTTTTAAATTTATGCTGGTTAATCTCGTAATAATGCCTAAAACCTAAACGCAAACTTTCCTTTTCTTCATCAAGGCCCTGCTGGCAATCTTCTAATTTAGAAGCGATATAATTACGGATAAAACTTAAGTTATTCTCTATCCCATCGACTATTTCTTCTTTCTGCTTAATTACGAGCTCGGCGGCGGCAGAAGGTGTCGCGGCGCGTAAATCTGCGGCAAAGTCGGAAATTGTATAATCTATTTCGTGGCCTACTGCGGAAATAACCGGAATTTTTGAATTATAAATGGCGCGGGCGACGAGCTCTTCATTAAATGCCCAAAGGTCTTCAATCGAGCCGCCGCCGCGTCCAACGATTAAAACATCAACTGTGCCGCCTGTTTCTCTATAGTCATTAAAATCTTTTAGCGCTGCCGCAATTTCTTCTTTCGCGCCTTCACCCTGCACCTTTACCGGACGAATTAATACTGAGACAAACGGCGCTCTTCTTTTTAAAACAGTGAGGATATCTCTTAAGGCCGCTCCATCCTTAGACGTAACTACGCCAATATTCAGAGGGAGCGCGGGAATCGGCCTTTTGTGTTTTTCGTCAAATAGGCCTTCTTTAGATAGTTTTTCTTTTAGTTGTTCAAAGGCAAGCTGTAACTGGCCTAAACCCTTGGGTTCAACTTTTTGCACATATAACTGATACTGGCCTTGCGGGCCGTAAATACTTATGCGGCCGAAGGCAATAATGCTTAAGCCGTCTTTTAGATTAAATTTTATTGCTTTGTTGGCATTATAGAAAAAGGCGCATTTTAACTGCGCATTTGCATCTTTTAAAGTAAAATAAATATGCCCCGCGCTCGATTTAGAAAAATTAGAGATCTCGCCTTCTACCCAGATTTCGGGGAATGTGCTTTCTAAAATTAGTTTTATATCCTGAGTAAGCTGGGTAACGGTTAAGATTTTGCGTTCTCGGAATAAATCTTCTTTTAGGACAGGCATTCTTTTACTCTTTTTATCGCGCGGGCACGACCAGAATTCTGGTCTATTTCACAGACTACTCCTTGTAATTGCACATCCTCAAGCGCAACTTCAAAACGCGTGGGCATCCCGGTTAAGAACCTCTCAATCACCTGTTCTT
>CAKKQO010000039.1:0-1180 GCA_919902105.1 Omnitrophica bacterium GWA2_41_15
TTCGGCATCAATTCGCACAAATAACTTACTCATACTGTGTATTCGTAAGTTATGCGCTCATTGAAAGGATGAAGAATGGCTAAAAAAATCGTAAAACTCACCTTTACCGGCGAAACCATAAAAAAACCGCTGACTTTTCAGATGGCAAAGAAGTTTGATGTGATGCCGAATATCAGAAGAGCGCGGGTAACTGATAAAATCGGCGAGATAGTTTTGGAATTAGACGGTAAAGAGGAAAATCTGCAGAAAGGAATTAAGTTTTTGGAAAAATCCGGAGTAACGGTTGAGCCGGTAGTGGGGGATATTATTGAATAAAGGTTTAACTCCTTGCTTAAACGCCGAGGAAAATCTCTACGATATTTTCCTCGGCAAGCTTCGGAGTCAATTCAGCCAAATAACTTATGTCACTCTATGAGTTCCATAAGTTATGGCTTCATTGAGGAGATATAATGGTAAAAAAACATAAGAAAATATTTGCTGATGTAGGAGAAAAAGAAGTAACCCGGGCAATAGTCGATCAATTTTCAAAACAATTCAAGAGTTATGTAGATTCTGATTGTATAATTATCGGTGCAGGCCCCTCTGGCCTTATGTGTGGCAGGGATTTGGCCCGCGCGGGGGTGAAAGTTTTTATTATTGAGAGGAATAATTATTTAGGCGGCGGCTTTTGGATTGGCGGTTACCTGATGAATACCTTGACAGTAAGGGCACCGGCTGAGAAAGTTTTAAAAGAGCTGGGTATTCCGCATAAAGAGTACAGCAAAGGGCTTTTTGTTGCCGAAGGGCCTCATGCCTGTTCAAAACTCATTGCCGCGGCCTGTGATGCCGGGGTAAAATTTGCCAATATGACGATTTTTGAAGATGTGGTGCTGCGCGAGGATAACCGTGTCTCAGGCGTGGTGATTAACTGGACGCCGGTAAGAGCTTTGCCCCGCGAGATAACCTGCGTTGACCCGGTAGCTATTGAGTCAAAATTAGTTATTGATTCTACCGGCCATGATGCCTGTGTTGTATCAAAGTTAGAAGAGCGCGGGATTATGAAAAAAATCGGCTTTGGCGCAATGTGGGTGGAGCGTTCAGAAGACCTGGTGGTAGAATATACGCAGGAGGCACACCCCGGTTTAGTTGTCTGCGGAATGAGCGTTACTACGACTTATGGCCTGCCGCGCATGGGGCCAAC
>CAKKQO010000039.1:1280-12718 GCA_919902105.1 Omnitrophica bacterium GWA2_41_15
TTGTCTGCGGAATGAGCGTTACTACGACTTATGGCCTGCCGCGCATGGGGCCAACTTTCGGCGCAATGCTTTTATCCGGAAGGCGCGCCGCAGAAGTAGCGCTGAAGATTTTAAGAAAAAAGGAATAAACAAATCTGGCTATTTTTTCGCTCAGGTGACGATTTTTAACGCAAAGTTCTTTCGCAATTTTGGCGGCTGCGCAACTCGTCCGCCACTGAAACAATGGCGGACTCAAACAGTGCTCGCCCTCATGCTCTTTGAGCGTGATTCCCAAAATTGCTCAATCTGCTTTGCTAAATCGTCAATTCGCTCAAAAATACCAGATTCATTTATCATAAGTGAATTGTAAAAAAGTATATCTATACGACGATAATTGTTCTTTGAACTTAAATCCGGTAAAGGAATTTATAGAGAGAACATTTAAAATTCCTGTTATAATAAAAAGAATAAAAGCCGTAGTAGTTGTAAAAGGCTTAGCTCTTGATTTTATCGCCACGAAGAAAAGCATTAAAGAAGATCCGGATGCTTACGCAATTATTATTACCGTCAGGCTATTTGGCACGTTTGACAATATAGACAGGCGTATGCATTTGAGGTCTGCATTTTTTAGCTATCCTTCGGTAATTTCGCTTTCAGGTGTAGTTGAGGCGCCGGCAAAGCCAAGAGAATACTATTTGGCAAAAGAGAGCTTGGCAGGCAGCGGCTTTTGGGAATTAGAAGAAGCGCAGTTAAAACAAAAACTAAAAGGCCGTTTCATTGATTACGAAGATAAGCGGCTTATCGAGGTAGTAAAAGGTTTGGCTGCGCAGGCAATGTTTTTTTATCTGACGGGCGAGCCGTTCTGTAGAGCAAAAAAATGCCGGCTTTATAACGCGCACTGGCAGGAAGAATTGATTTATTCCCAAGTTAAAAACAGAAAGTTTTGCGCAAGGCACAGTAAGATGGTAGGGAAATTGCTCCTTGCTTGAACGCTTGTAAATTTTTAATCTGTCCCGTTTCGTAAAAAGTGCCAAAATTTTCTTCGATAATTTTGGCACACTCAACGGGATCAATTCAGCCGGATAATTTATGTCAGCATACCGCTTCCATAAATTATGGCCTCATTGAGGGGGTAACTATGTTAGACAAAGTAAAAGTTGAGAAGGCGTTGGATAAGGTTCGCCCGATGCTGGCCGCAGACGGCGGAGACGTGGAATTAGTAGAGGTAACCAGTGATAACATTGTGCGTTTAAAGCTTACCGGTACATGCGGATGCTGCCCGATGAGCCAGATGACGTTGAAAAACGGCGTAGAAAAAATGCTAAAGGCGGAAATCCCCGAGATAAAAAACGTGGAAGCTTTATAGGTATCTATTTTTTTTAAATTTTTATTGATGAGCATAATCGTCTTAGGCACAGTCGCCTTAGATACGGTAAAGACCCCTCACGGAAAACGGCATAATTTATTAGGCGGCTCAGCCGCGCATTTTGCGGTTGCCGCGCGTTTTTTTACCGAAGTCCACCTTGTGGCTATTGTCGGAGGCGATTTCCCTAAAGAATACATTAATTTTCTCCGTAAAAAAGGAATCATTCTTACTTCGCTTATCCGTAGCGAAGGTAAAACTTTCCGCTGGTCAGGTGAGTATGCCGGTGATTTAAATACCGCCCTTACCCTTAGCACAGAATTAGGCGTGCTTTCTATTTTTAAACCGCAGATACCCCATCATCAAAGAAAAATCGAGAATGTCTTTTTAGCCAATATTGATCCAGATATACAAATGCATCTGTTAAATTGTATGGAATCTACGCGCTTAGTCGGTTTAGACAGCATGAATTATTGGATAAAAAATAAGAAACATTCCCTTAATAAATTATTAAAGGAAGTAGATATTTATGTTGCGAATGATCAAGAGGCGCGGGATTTATCAGGAGAACATAATTTAATAAAGGCGGCAAGGGCGTTACGTAAACTCGGGCCCCGTTTTATCGTGATAAAGAAAGGCGAGCACGGAGTTTTGTTTTACTGTGATAAATTTATTTTTTCGTATCCGGCATTTCCCGTGGAACGGGTAATTGACCCTACGGGCGCAGGTGATACTTTTGCCGGAGGGTTTATGGGTTATTTATCGCAAGAAAAAAATATAAATGAAAAAAGCTTAAAAAGAGCCGTAGTTTATGGAACCATTCTTTCTTCCTTTAATGTGGAAGGCTTTGGAATGGATAAGATCTCGTCTTTGACTAAAGATAGAATTAAATCCCGCCTGAATAAGTTTAAGAAAATTTTAGCCTTCTAGTAATTTTTTAAAATTAGGAGATAAAATTAAATGGCATTGGCACCAAAAGCAAAATATTATCTAAATAAATCCGGTGAATTTGTAATCCAGGATTATAATGCGGCAAAGCCTTTTGCCAGCTTTTTCCCGGGTATCGCCGGAATATTTGGCATACCAATGTGGGTTTTTTATGTAAACCGCGGACAGGCAATAGTTAGTTTTGGTACCAAGGATAAAAACCATTCTATCTTGGAATTTCTGCCGGCAAACCAAGCGTGGCAGGTAGCGAGCTCAGAAGGTTTCCGTACCTTCCTTAAAGTAAAAAGTGCCAAAGGGGTTATTTATTACGAGCCATTTGTCGATAATCTAGATAATCTTAATTTTGAGTTGTCTAATTTAATGAGGATAAAATCTTATGAATTGGCAATTGAAGAAGTCAACCTTACTTTAGGAATAAAGACAGAAGTGCGTTATTTTACCCTGCCCAATACGCCGATTGCAGGCCTAGTCCGAGAACTAAAAATAACCAATGTCGGAAAGAGGCCTCTTGAAATAGAGGTGGTTGACGGCCTGCCTAAAATTACTCCTTACGGCACTGCTAATTTTTTTTTAAAAGATATGTCGCGTACCGTTGAGGCATGGATGCGCGTTGATTTTTTAAATACCCATGTACCTTTTTATAATCTCTATATCGACCCGGCAGACCGGCCCGAGACGTTTTATATTAAGGGTGGCAATTTTTACCTTGCCTTTGATGAGGAGCGAAGTAAACCCCATCTTTTAAAAACCATTGTTGACCCTCAGTATTTATTCGGGATGGGTGATTTTTCTTATCCGCGCAATTTTATCGCTAAAGAAAAGCTTAATCCGTCTTTAACCAACCAGATAAAAGAAGGCCGTATGCCTTGTGCCTTTTCTTACGCTAATTTTGGGCTTCTCTCCGGAGGAGGAAAATCCATTTTTTCTATTATCGGTTATGCCGAAGATAAAGAGAAACTCACTCCTCAGATTGAAAAAATCCTCCAGAATAATTTTATCCTTGAAAAAGCCGCTGAAAACGCACGTCTTATTAAGGAAATCGAAGACAACGTTTATACCGAAAGCGCATTTCCTCAATTTGATTTATATACAAAAGAGACTTTCTTAGATAATGCCTTAAGAGGCGGCTATCCTTATACTTTTTCATCCCAAGGCAAAAAGACTGTATTCTATTTATATTCGCGCAAGCACGGCGATTTAGAACGAGACTACAATAATTTCTTGCTTTATCCCACATATTTTTCGCAAGGCAACGGTAACTACCGCGATATGAACCAAAACCGCCGTTTGGATAATTGGTTTAATCCGGATGTATTAGAAAATAATTTACTGAATTTCTTAAATCTTATCCAGGCCGACGGGTTTAACCCTTTAGTGATAAAGGGGGTAAGTTTTGTTTTAGGCAAAGATGAGAAAGAGGAATTATTAAAAGATATCGTAAATAGAGAAGCTAAAGAAATTATCGGGCAATTCGTAAGCCAGCCGTTTCAGCCGGGGTCGCTGGCGATGTTTCTTGAAGATAAGTTTATTAAGCTGGATATTGAGAGATATGACTTTATCGCAAAGGCATTGTGTTTATCAGAAAAAAAAGAAGAGGCGGAGCATTCCGAGGGGTTCTGGAGCGACCACTGGATTTATAATTTAGACCTCTTGGAAAGTTTCCTTAACCTTTATCCGGAAAAGCTTCGCGAACTCTTTATTGAGAAAAAGCTCTTTACTTTCTTTGATAATAGTGAAGTAGTACAACCGAGAAACGCAAAATATATTTTGCTTTCCGATGGCAAAACCGCCCAGCGCCACGCTTTAAAAAAAGACAGCGAAAAAGAAAAATTAATTCATTCAAGAACTCGCGATGCGCATAAGGTAAGGGCCGATTTCGGCAAAGGTGAGATTGTCTATGTAAGCCTCCTGACAAAACTCGTCTGCCTTTTTGTAAACAAAATTTCCTCTTTAGACAGCTTCGGCTGCGGTATTGAAATGGAGGCAAATAAGCCCAACTGGTTTGATTCTTTAAACGGGTTGCCTTCGCTTTTCGGCTCATCAACCAACGAAACATTTGAACTTAAGCGCCTCGTTATTTTTATAGAAGATGCATTAAAAGATTCGCGTGCTTTTCAATACGAAGAGATAGCGCTGCCTTTGGAAATTTATGATTTTTTAAAGGGCATAGGCAAATTATTGGATGATTTTTTCGCTTTTAAAAATGAGGAACGTGATTTTATCTTCTGGGATAAATCTTATGCCTTAAAGGAAAAATACCGTGATATTACAAAATTGGGTTTTGGCGGGAAAGAAAGCGGCGCCAAACTCACTGATTTATTCACTATTTTGGATATGGCAAAGCGTAAAATCGGCCTCGGCCTTGAGCGGTCCTTTGATAAGAAATCCGGGCTTTATCATGCCTATTTTATGAATGAGGTAATTGATTACGAATTAGTCTCTGGATGTGTCAAGGTAAAGAAATTCCGCCAGATACCTTTACCGTTTTTCTTAGAGGCACAGGTACATGCCTTAAGGATAGAGAAAGATAAAAAGAAAGCCGCAACCCTTTATCGCTCAGTGCATACATCCGCGCTTTATGACAGAAAATTAAAGATGTATAAAGTCTGCGGAAAATTAGAAAAAGCCCCGATTGAAATCGGCAGGTGCCGGGTTTTTAGCCCGGGGTGGCTGGAAAATGAGTCTATCTGGCTGCATATGGAGTATAAATACCTGTTAGAGGTTTTAAGAAGCGGCCTATACGAAGAATTTTACCACGATTTATTTAACGCTCTTATCCCATTTTTAAATGCTAAACAATACGGAAGAAGCATTTTGGAGAATTCGTCATTTTTGGTAAGCAGCGCATTTTGCGACGAAAAACTGCACGGAAACGGTTTTGTCGCGCGCCTTTCAGGGTCAACTGCTGAGTTTGTGAGTATTTGGCTGGCAATGAATATCGGCTTTAACCCCTTTAAGCTGGATACTAAAGGTGAGCTTACTTTGGAATTTAGGCCGATATTGCATAAAGAATTATTTACCAAGAAAAAAACTTACAGCTTTAAATTCTTGAATAAAACGCTGGTTACTTACCACGCCCGCCGCAAATCTCACACCTATGGGGAAAATGGATTATCACCTGGAATGTATCTTTTTGAAGATGAGAAAGAAGGGCTGGTCACAATCAAATCCAATATTGTCCCTCACCCCTATGCGGAAAAAATCCGCCAAGGCTTGGTCAAAAAAATCGACGTATATCTAGTCTAAGATTACAAGAAGAATTTATATTGACAATTACCGATATAAATAGTATTATTATGGAGTAGCTAACTCCATTAAAGGACTTATTATGGAATCACTAATACCAAGATTATTTATACCGCCGAAACAAAGTTTTTTTCTTTTCGGGCCTCGCGGCACAGGGAAATCGACATGGCTCAAGGCAAATATGCCAGATGCCGTGTGGATTGATTTATTGGAGGCTGACGAGTTCCGCTCATATAGTGCTAGGCCGGAACGGCTAAAAGAGTTGGTGCTTGCCAACAGCGAAAGAAAAATCGTAGTTATTGATGAAATTCAAAAAGTTCCCGGTTTATTAAACGTAGTGCATTCTCTTATTGAAAAGAAACTCGGACTGCGGTTTATCCTTACCGGATCAAGCTCGCGAAAATTAAAGAAAACAGGAACGGATCTGCTTGCCGGAAGACTGATCAAGCAGACACTTCACCCTTTTATGGCGGTTGAACTTAGCCGGAAATTCAATCTCACTTCCGCGCTTAAACTTGGCCTTTTGCCCCTGGTATTTTCCGCTGTTGACCCTGCCGCAGTTTTAAGAACTTATGCATCGTTGTATGTCAGGGAAGAAGTGCAAATGGAAGGGCTGGCGCGAAACATCGGCAATTTTTCAAGATTTCTTGAAGCCATCAGTTTTTCGCACGGATCTTTGCTTAATATGAGTAATGTGGCCAGGGAATGTGAGGTTGAAAGAAAAGTGGTGGAAGCATATATTACGATTCTTGAAGATCTTCTTTTGGCTTTCCGCGTGCCTGTTTTTTCAAAAAAGGCTAAAAGGGCAACGATAGCCCATCCTAAATTCTACTATTTCGATGCCGGGGTTTACCGCTCGCTCCGGCCTTGCGGCTCTTTGGATAGGCCGGAGGAAATAGAAGGCGCCTCACTTGAAGGGCTTATCGCCCAGCATTTGATAGCCTGGAGTTCCTATCGAGGTGAAAAAAACAAGGTTTATTTTTGGAGGACGACAGCCGGCTCTGAAGTGGATTTTGTAGTATACGGAGAAGAGGTATTTTGGGCTATAGAAGTTAAAAATACTTCAAAGATCAGGACAGAAGATCTTCGATCGCTAAGAAGTTTTAAATCCGAGTACCCGCAAAGCAATGCGTTTCTATTGTACCGCGGGAAAGAACGTTTAAGGAAAAACAATGTGCTTTGTATCCCCTGCGATGAATTCCTGTTAAACTTAGACCCTAAAAAAATAAAATTATTTTAGCTTTTCCCGCTCTCATCTAATGAATAATTAAGTACGTGTCCCCGGAATTCGAAAAAACCGGACTGGGATTTTCTATTGGCGAAGCGGCGGTTTTTTGGTATACTATTTTAATTGAGGAGTAGCGCAGTCCCGAATGTAGCGGATTTTCAAGAGACGCTTCGGGATGCCGAAGTTACGCTTCAAAGAATCGCAACATTCGGCATTTGGCTAAAATGTATTGTGGGGTATTCTTAAAATAATAATTACACGGGGAGTAGCGCAGTTTGGCTAGCGCGTTTGGTTCGGGACCAAAAGGTCGACGGTTCAAGTCCGTCCTCCCCGACCAAATCTGACTTGGCGGGTTCATTGAACAGCAAGAGAGGGTTTCAACCCTCTCTTGCATAGTAACAAGGTATCCGGAAGATTTATCAAAACTCATTTCAAGTTATCCCAAGGAAATTACTCGAGAATATTTAGACAAGACATTGGAGGTAATAAAATGCATAAGGCAGGACTTGAGATTAAAGAAATCATAGAGGAATATAAACAAGCTTTAAAGGCATTGGTGACCTTATCGTTATTTCAAAGGATTTTCGAAAGATGAACTTAAGAGAACGATTGGAAGTTTTAGGCATAGCGGCGGCAAGAATAATGAAACCAGTTGAGGCGAAAGGATATACTCCGCAGGAAATAGAGATGACACAAGAGGCCAGTTTCTTAAAGGAAGTTTTAGAAATGGGGATTAGTATATAGTATAAAGACTTAATAGGTGATAATAATGACGATAAAAGAGATTAGAGATAAAGTCGCTGAATACTTTTCTGCGAGGCCAGAGATAAGGTTTGTTTATCTATTTGGTTCACAGGCAAAAAATGATGCTGGCAAATTAAGTGATATAGATATTGCTGTATATCTTGATGAAATAGACGAATATAAAAGATTTGATATTCGGCTTGAGTTGATTGGTGAGGTAGGAAGCTTACTAAAGACGGATAAAATAGATTTGGTAATTTTGAATGATGTGGATATATTTCTAGCTTATCAAGTGGTATATTTTGGGAAAATTATTTATTCTAAAGATGAATTAAACCGTATTCGCTATGAAGCGAAAACATTAAGCCTGTATTTTGACCAACAATATTACTATGACCGTCATGCGAAACTAACTATTGAACGTATTGCAAAGGAGGGAATCTTATGATTGATTACAAGAGTATCGCCACTAGATTAGACAAACTAGATGAATATCTAAAGTTTCTAAAAAGCTATCAGAAGATTTCTTTTGCTGAATTTAAAAAAGACTATACCGTTCAGGGAGCGGTGTGTCGTTATTTTCAATTAGCAGTTGAGTGTGTAATTGATATTGGAGAACTGCTAATAAGCTCTTTGGGGCTACGTAAACCCAACGATGCCAAAGAGGTGATTACAATCTTAGGTGAAAATAAAATTATTTCTTCTCGCTTTGCAGAAAAGTTTGCTTCTGTAGCCGGCTTTCGGAATATTTTAGTCCATGAATACTTAGAAATTGATTTTAAGAAAGTTCATCAACATCTGCAAGAAGACCTAAAGGATTTTGATTTTTATGCCAGGTGTGTTACACAATATATAACGTCTAAAAAATAGATAGAAGTTTTAGAAATAGGAGTTAGTATCTAATAATGGGAAGAAAAGACAGATGAGAAATGCCGTAACTGCAGTAATTCCACACACACACACACACACACACACACAAAGAAACACTCTAAGTAAAAATTTATTAGGATTTACCCCGTTAGAAGTAAGTCGCCGAAGGCGACTGCCGCACCTTCGGCGACTTATGAAAACTTAGCTTGGGTTTTTCATTTTTGTGAGGTCAGGAGAGCGTCATGAAAAAAAATATTATTTTAGTTTTTTGTTTAGTAACTTGTATCTTTGGCCAAAAGCCTGCTTTTGCCAATAACCTCGCAGTTGAGAATGTTTCCTTAGTGGACAAGAATATGACCAATGACACCTATGATATCCAGTTTGATATTGCCTGGGATAATTGCTGGTTTATCACTGGTGCGCCCAGCGCCACCGCCAACTGGGATACGGCCTGGGTATTTGCAAAATTCTCAAAATCCACAGATAGCGGAGCCACTTGGTCAGATTGGGCACATTGCACCCTTTTAAATACTGGTAATACCGCGCCAAGCGGCTCACAGATGAGTTTTGGTGCAACTGACAGCGTATACAAAGGAGTATTTATCTACCGCTCCTCAGCCGGCTCAGGCTCAGTGGATTGGGATGATGCTGAGATTAGGTGGGCTTATGGAACCGATGGTGTGGGTGATACCGATACGGTAAAGGTAAAACTTTTTGCCATGGAGATGGTCTATATACCTACAGGTAATTTCTATGTAGGCGATGGCACCTCAACTAATATCCGAGGGCAGTTTGAAGCGCAAACCTCTGGTTCAGCCTTTGAGGTTACCAGCGAGGGAGCGCTTACCTTAGGCGGAGGGGGCGCAGGAAGTTTAGGCAATAACAATGGTGGCGGAATGAGCCCTGCCGATGACTTTAATGACTCTACCTCGCAAACCCTGCCAGCTGGCTTTCCTAAGGGCTACAACGCCTTTTACATTATGAAATACGAAATATCCCAAGGTCAATACCGGGACTTCTTAAATACGCTTACCAGGACCCAGCAGAACACAAGGACTGCTTCCCAGACCGCAGATCGCTTTGTAATGGTTAACACCACAAGTATCTTGCAACGAGACGGCATAAGAGCGCCTTCAGCTATTCCTTCCGGCGCAATTACCTTTGGCTGCGATTTAGACGCAGACAAAACCTTTAATGAATCTGATGACGGAGAATGGATTGCTTGTCATCATAGTCCCTGGATGGATGTGGCTGCTTATACTGACTGGGCAGCTCTAAGGCCAATGACAGAATTAGAGTTTGAAAAGGCGGCAAGAGGCGGCCAGACTCCAGTGGCTAATGAATATGCCTGGGGTGATGCTACTGTGGAAAGCGCTACTACTTCTCTGACTAATGCCGGGACTACTTCAGAGGTGCCAAATCAGGGAAATTTAAATTATTCTTCCAGTTCTCCTGATGGGCCATTTCGTGTAGGAAGTTTTGCTGATGCAAGTTCAACCCGGGCAAATGCCGGCGCAGGGTATTATGGAGCGCTTGAACTCTCAGGGAGCGTATATGAGAGAGCAGTTAGTGTGGGAAATTCCACAGGCAGGTTATTTACCGGGACCCATGGAGATGGCCTTCTTACAACCACGACGGGCTATGAAGGCAACGCCACCAATACTGACTGGCCAGGCATAGACGCAACGTCGGCACGAGGGGTTACCGGCGCTACTGGTGCCAGAGTAGAAGACGTGTTGCGGGGTAAGGTTTGGGCAGCAGGAGATGAAACCCGCCGGCCAAGCAAGCGCCAGAAGGATCTAGCGGATATTATGCGCTTGGTAGAGATGAAAAAAGGCCTTGTTTCTTTGGTTCCCGCCGTATTAAGGAAGAAGTTGTCGATATAGTAGGCGCAAATGAAGAAACAAATCCACGTTTATTATGTTGGCCGCGTGCAGGGGGTGGGGTTTCGCTATACTGCCGAAGATTTGGCGCGGGAAATGGGGGTTTCTGGTTGGGTAAAGAATTTACGCGACGGCAGAGTAGAGTTAGTGGTTGAAGCAGAGGAAGACGCGTTAAAAAATTTTTTACACAGAATTGAAGAGGTTTTTTCTAGTTACATTGGGAATAAAGACGTTGCATGGCTTGCCGCTACGGGTGAATTTGAAGATTTCCAAATTCGGTTTTAACCCCGCCTTCGGCGGGATAAATTCGTACATACAATTTACATTCACTGTCGTTCTGTAAATTGTGTACTCATTTATGCGATATGCCATCTTTGCCGATGTCCATTCTAATTTAGAAGCGCTGGATGCGGTTTTGGCGGCCATATCCGGGGAAAATATTGATGAATACCTTTGTATCGGCGATATTGTCGGATACGGGGCTGATCCCCTATCCTGTATCAATAAGGTAAGGTTAGTTACGCAGAATATTGTTGCCGGAAACCACGAATATGCCTGCGCAGGATTATTTGCACTGAGTAATCTTGTTGATGCGGCGGCTGAAGCGGTTGTTTGGACAAGGAAAACTTTGCCGGCGAAAGAATTAGAATTTTTTAAGAACCTGCCTTTAATTTTTGAAAATAAAGATTTGGTAATGGCGCACGGATCCCTTGACGACCCGCAGGATTTCTATTATTTATACCAACCGCACGACTCAAGGGAAACATTTGAGTTATTGAAAAAAAATATTTGTTTTATCGGCCATACTCACCGGCCAAAGATATTTGTCAAAAGAGATATAATCGTTAGCCTTTTATCCGGATATAAAATCGAGATTAACCCCGAATATAAATATGTAGTCAATATTGGCAGTGTGGGTCAGCCGCGCGATGGCGACAACAGAGCCTCATATTGCATTTATGACACAAATAAGCAGGACGTAGAAATTAAAAGGGTTTCTTACGATATAGAAAAAGCGCAGCGAAAAATTATTGAGGCGGGGATTCCGCGCTTTTTGGCAGAGAGATTAGCAGTGGGACGGTAATATGAAAAGTGTAGAAAAGCGCATAGAGGAATTACGGGATCAAATCCGCCATCATGACTGGCGCTATTATGCTCTTTCACAACCGGAGATTTC
>CAKKQO010000039.1:12818-22733 GCA_919902105.1 Omnitrophica bacterium GWA2_41_15
ATCAAATCCGCCATCATGACTGGCGCTATTATGCTCTTTCACAACCGGAGATTTCGGACAAGGAGTATGATGATTTACTTAAGGAGTTAAAAGAGTTAGAAGCAAAGTATTCGGAGTTAATCACTCTTGATTCGCCTACTCAGCGTCTAACCAATGTCCTGCAGAAAGGTTTTAAGACGGTTAAACACGCTGTAAAAATGTTTTCTTTGGATAATGCCTATTCGTATGATGAAATTAAAGATTGGGATGAACGCGTGCATAAGGGGCTCAATTCTGAGCGTAGTCGAAGAATTGAATACACAGCCGAATTAAAAATAGATGGCGTAAGTATTGCTTTAACCTATAAAAAAGGCATATTGGAATTAGGCGCTACGCGCGGCGACGGTGAAACCGGTGAGGATGTAACATTTAATGTAAGGACAATTCCAGCCATACCACTTAAGTTATTGACGGATAATCCGCCGCAAATTTTAGAGGTAAGGGGTGAGGTATATATGCCCAAAAAAGAATTTGAAAGGTTAAATAAAGAAAGAAAAAAACAAGGCGAAGATTTATTTGCTAATCCCCGTAACGTTGCCTCCGGTTCATTAAAATTATTAGATACAAAATTAACTGCCTTGCGAAATTTATCCTGTTTTATACATTCTTTCGGGATTATCGAAGGGATGAAGATAGAAAGCCAATACGATTTTTTAAATTTGGCGAAAAAATGGAGTTTACGCATAAACCCTGATTTTAAACTATGCAAAAATTTAGACGAAGTATTCGATTTTTGCAAATTTTACGAGGATAAAAAGGGAAAATTAGATTACCAAATAGACGGCATAGTGATTAAGGTGAATGCCTTTAAACAGCAGGCAATATTGGGCAGTACTTTAAAAAGCCCGCGCTGGGCAGTTGCCTATAAATATCCGGCAAAGCAGGCGACCACGCGGATTATCAATATTATACCGCAGGTAGGCAGGACCGGCGTGATTACTCCGGTCGCTGAGCTTGAACCGGTAGAATGCGGCGGGGTAGTTATCCAGCATGCGACACTGCATAATTTTGATGAGATAGAGCGCTTAGGCGTGCGTATAGGAGATCGGGTAATCATTGAGCGTGCCGGAGAGGTTATTCCTAAAATTATTAAAGCGGTTGAGTCGTTGAGGACGGGCGAAGAAAAGATATTTAAAATACCTAAGAAATGCCCGGTTTGTTCCGGCAAAGTAGTCAAGAAGCATACACCCGGCCTAAGAGGAAAGGCCGGTGCGCCGCCTTCTGCGGCGGAAGAGGTTGCCTACCGCTGTGTCAATGTAAGTTGCCCGGCACAGATTGAAAAATCATTAATTCATTTTGCTTCCCGGGATGCCTTAGACATTGAAGGGCTCGGAGAGGCAGTAGCAAATCAATTGGTGGAGAAAAAGAAAGTGCGTGATTTCGCCGATATTTATCAGCTCGCACGGGAAGATTTTTTAGGGCTCGAATTATTTAGAGATAAAAAAGCGGATAATTTAATCTCGGCAATTGAGAAAAGTAAGCACCGTCCGCTCTCTAGGCTTATCTATGCTTTAGGGATTAGGCACGTAGGAGAGAAAGCGGCTTATGTATTGGCTTACGAGTTTAAGACTATGGATAAGTTAGCCAATACAAGTAAGGAAGAAATCGATTCTATTTATGAATTTGGCAGTAAAATAGCTAGTTCGGTAGAAGATTTTTTTAGTCAGCCCGAAAATAAAAAATTGATTACCCGGCTTAAAGACGCCGGCTTAAATATGATAGAACCAGAGGTAGGAGAAGCCAGGAGGCTTTCAGGTAAGGCTTTTGTTTTTACCGGCGAGCTTTCAGGTTTTTCTCGTTCGCAGGCAGAAAAAATTGTGCGCGATTTAGGAGGGAATTCCGCATCCGCCGTGACTAAAAATACTGATTTTGTTGTAGTGGGGGTAAATCCCGGCTCAAAATTCGACAAGGCCAAAAAATTAGGCGTAAAGATTATAGATGAAACAGAATTCAAGAAAATGATTGGAGGCGTAAAGTGAAGCCTGCTCTTAAATCTTTAGCATTTAAATTTATTTTACTCTCTACTCTCTGCTCTCTACTCTCTACTTCCTTATGCGGCTGCGAGACTATGAGGAAGAAATTCACCCGTAAACCAAAACACCAACCAGCTCAGGAAGAGCCGCTTTTAATGCCCGAGGAATATAACCCTGAATTTAATAAAGATGTCCTGTATAAAGATTATCTTGTTTATTGGAGGAGCTGGCAGGATGAATTAATTGCGCACTTAGAGGCAAATTTAAGCCACAAAAAGCAGATTGACTGTGCCCAGCAGGCAGTTTTGAACTTAGAGAAACTGCGTGATTTTTTAAAACCAGAAAAACAGCAGGTTCTGGATGTGTATTTGGAGGAACTGAAAAATTTACGGGATAAAATTAAAGAAGGTAATTTAAGCGGCGCTAATTTAGCACTTATAAAACATAAATTAACTATAAACCGAAGAAATATTTTGCATAATTTTATGTATTCAAAAGTGAAAAATGATTTAAAATGAGTATATTAAACAACAATTTAACCCTTAAGACCATAGTTGTTGGATCTATGGCGGTAAATTGTTATATCATATACAATAAAGAAACTAAAGAGGCATTTTTAATTGATCCCGGAGATGATTATGTTATTATTGCAAGATATTTACAAGATAATAAGTTAGAAGCAAAATTTATTATCCATACCCACGGCCATATTGACCATATTCAGGCTGACGTAGGTTTTGATTTGCCGATATATATTCATGCTTTAGATAGAAATTATCTTTTAGACCCAGATACGAATCTTTCTAATTTTTTAGGCAAGGCTTTTAAATTAAGCAAGAAAACCATAAATATTTTAGAAGATAATGCTGAGATAAAATTTGGAAATTCTTTTTTAAAGATAATCCATACGCCAGGGCATACCCCGGGCGGAATATGTATAATTTTAGGTAACGCATTATTTAGCGGAGATACATTGTTTGCGCAAGGCGTAGGCAGGACGGATTTTCCCGGTGCCGTATATGAACAATTGATTAAGTCTATCAAAGATAAGCTTTTTAGTTTACCGGATAATACTGTTGTTTACCCGGGGCATGGAGAACCGACGACTATCGCCAAAGAAAAGAAAGGAAATCCCTTTTTAATGAGCAGATGATTTACGGATTTGTAAGACTACGTAAATCATAGCGGAGCGTCTGCGAATTAACCCCGCCGCATTCTTGCAGAATGCAAGAGGCGGGGTAAATTTAGACAAATAAGTTATGTCATCTTGATGCTTCGAGATTCCATAACTTATGTCTTCATTTAATGAAAGAACTAATAGAAACGTTTTTAAATTATTTATCTGTTGAGCGTGGTTTAAGCAATAATACTATTTCTTCCTATCGCCGTGATTTAGATAAGTATGCCGCTTATTTGGAGGATAAAAAGATTAATTCTTTGCTGAAGGCAAGCAGGGAGGATATTACAAACTTTATGTTTTATCAAAAAGAGAAAGGTTTATCCGCGTCTTCTATCGCCAGGAGTTTAGTAGCTGCAAAAACATTTTATAGGTTCTTGGTAAGAGAACGTATTTTAAAAGCGGATCCGACGAGTGTGCTTGAGGCGCCAAAATTATGGAAGAGGCTTCCTGAGGTTATGCTTTTATCTGAAGTTGAGGCCCTGATAAATGCCCCTAATCTAAGTAAAGACGAAGGCATCCGGGATAGGGCAATTTTAGAGGTTATCTATGCTACAGGGATGCGTGCTTCAGAAGTGGTGAATTTAAGGCTGGAAGATATAAATTTAGAAGTTGGGTATCTGCGCTGTCTGGGAAAGGGGAGAAAAGAACGCATTGTCCCCTTGGGCAGAAAAGCTAAAGAAGCCTTGGTGAGGTATCTTGATAGGGTCCGGCCAAAATTACTTAAAGGAAAAACTATCTTTGAGATTTTCTTAAGCCGGCTAGGGAAAAAGATTTCCCGTCAGGCCCTCTGGAATATTATAAAAAAATATGCTAAAGAGGCGAAAATTAAGAAAGTAATTAAACCGCATACTCTTCGGCATTCGTTTGCGACGCATTTGCTCGAGGGCGGGGCGGATTTAAGAAGTGTGCAGGAAATGCTCGGGCATGCGGATATTTCCACGACGCAAATATACACCCATATCAATAAAGACCGGCTTAAACTTATACATAAACAATTTCATCCTCGAGGGTAACCAATAATCAACACTTGAGTTTTAAGGAAAAAGGTTTATTATAATTTTATGAACTACAAAGAATCTGAGACAACAGAATTTAAAAAATCTACTTCTGAATTAAAAGAAGCAATTATTTCTATATCCGCTATTCTTAATAAGCATTGCCGCGGCGAAGCATATTTTGGCATTAAAAACGACGGTACTGTTATAGGTCAGGATATTGGTAAGGATACGCTTCGTTATGTCTCTAGGGCAATCTCTGAGAATATTGAACCCAAAATTTATCCTAAGGTAGAAGAGAAAAGAATAAATAATAAGACCTGTGCGAAAGTAATCTTTGAGGGTAAAGATGCCCCCTATTTTGCCTTTGGCCGCGCTTATATGCGCGTTGCCGACGAAGACCGTCAGATAAGCGCTCGCGAACTTGAACATTTGATTATAAAGAAGCATAAAGATGAATTGCGCTGGGATAATGAGATTTGCCCAAAGGCAAAATTATCCGATATCAGCGCTAAAAAACTAAAGGCATTTATAAAAATCGCCGGCTTAAAATATGGTAAAGTTTCTGCTTCGTTGGCTAAATTAAAGCTTCTTTACGGCAAGAAATTGTTAAATGCCGCCGTAATCCTCTTTGCCCAAAGACCGCAAGATTTTTTTCCAAATGCCAAACTACGTTGCGCTGTTTTCGCAAGGGCAGACACCTCATACATAATAGACAGAAAAGAGTTTGAAGGCGATATTTTTTATCTTATTGAGAAAGCGCAAGAGTATATTTTAGAAAATATTCATATCGGCATGCGCATTGAAGGATTGCGCAGAATAGATGTTCCCGAGATAGATAAAGAGGCGTTTCGCGAAGCGATAATCAACGCCTTTTGCCATCGGGATTACAGAGAATACGACTCTGTAAATATCGCTATTTTTAAGGACCGGGTGGAAATAAGAAGTCCGGGCCTGCTTTATGGCGGCTTGACCATTAAAAAAATAACTACGGAAATGGTTTCAGAAAGGCGAAATGAACTTATTGCCGAATTATTTCACAGGATACATATTGTTGAAAGATGGGGCAGGGGCATTGCCTTGATCCTTTCAAAAGAACCCGCGGCAATTTTTAAAGAAGTCGGGAAACATTTTATCGTAGTTTTTAAGAGAAAAAGCGCCTCTGGAGAAGAAAAAAATACCCCAAGAACTGTGGAGAAAACTGTGGAGAAAACTGTGGAGAAAATTTTAGGGCTGATTAAAGAAAACCCTAAAATTACCCAACAGGAAATTATGAAGCAAACAGGCTTGACTCGTAGAGGGGTTGAATGGAATTTAAGAAAATTAAGAAGAGAAGGAGTTTTGCGCCGTATCGGCCCGGATAAAGGCGGCAGGTGGGAAGTTTTGTCAAAGCGGAAAAGTTGAACAGGCTATCTTAGAAGAGGCGGATAAATTATGAACTTAGCGGATAAGATAAATAATCTTTCTTCAGAAATAAATTCTATTATTAAAAAGGCGGGAAATTTAGCCGATGAGCTCGGAGTTTCGACTTATTTAGTCGGCGGGTTTGTACGGGATATGCTGCTGGCGCGGAAGAATCTGGATGTGGATATTGTTATTGAGGGCGATGGAATTTTATTTGCCGAAAAATTCGCTCTTGTCTTGGACGCGCATATCCTTAGGCATAAAAGGTTCGGCACAGCCGTATTAACCCTGCCGAATAAGATAAAAATAGATATCGCTACCGCAAGGTCAGAGAATTATGCTGCGCCGGCAGCGCTTCCTGTGGTTAAACCAGGGGCAGTTTACGATGATTTATTCCGCCGGGATTTTAGCATTAATGCTATGGCAGTGAGCATCAATAAACATAATTTTGCTAAACTCCTGGATTATTTTAACGGCTTAAAAGATTTAAATGAGAAAAAAATCCGCATCCTGCACAAGCTAAGTTTTATGGACGACCCGACACGGCTTTTGCGCGCGGTGCGTTTTACAGAGAGGTACGGCTTCTCGTTAGAAAAACTAACACGCCGCCTATTCAATGAAGCAAAAAAACTTAATATGCTGCATAGGGTCACTAAGCACCGTGTTAGGGACGAGTTTATCTTAATGCTCAAAGAAGCGCGCGTTTTAACTATGCTTAAACGTTTAAATAAACTTTACGGTTTAACCTTTATTCATAAGAACGTTAAGTTAGATAAGAATGCCGACAGTTTTCTTAAGGATTTAGACAGGTTAATAAAATCTTTTCACCGCAGGTTTCCCGCCAAGCGCGTATTAGATACCTGGGTTATTTTATTTACTGCCATATTGGACGGATTAAGTTTAGAAGAGGTAAGAAAAATCTGCTATGACTTTGCTTTAAGGCGGGGCGATACAAAGCGGATAGTATCTTACCATCAGGAATACAAGGCAATCCTCAAGGAGCTCTTGCAAAAGAAAGCTTTAAGCGCTTCATCAATATATAGGATATTAGAGCCGTTGAGTTTTGAGGCGATAGTTTTGCTGATGGCGAAAACCAGCAAACCTGATATAATAAAAAGAATTAACGAGTTTTTAGAAGCGCATAACGGGATAAAATTGGCTGTTACAGGCGAGGATTTAAAAAAAATCGGCTTTGTCCCCGGCCCCCATTTTAAGGAAATCCTAACCAGTACTTTACATGCCAAGATAGATAAAGTCATAAAAAACAAAAAAGACGAAATTAAATTTATAAAAGAACATGGTAGTCGGCATATGAGGGGGTAGGTTAATGCGCAGAAAAGAAAAAGTTCAGGAAGCAATAAGAAAAGAGATGAGCCGGATTATTCTGGAAGAATTACACGACCCTCGGATACGTTTTGTTACTATAATACGCGCTGAGGTAACTGATGATTTAAGATACGCCAAAATATATTACAGTGTCTTAGGAAGCCAGAAGGAAGAGAAAGATACGGTTTCCGCCATGAAGAGCGCCTTAGGTTTTATCAGGAGCATGATTGCCCAGCGTCTGAATTTGCGTTTTGCTCCAGAGATAATGTTGAAGTTGGATAATTCCATTAAATACAGCATAGAAATTGAGAAGACGCTGGAAAGCCTAAGAAAGGAAGAGTGCTGTGAGCCTAAGAAAACTAATAAACGCAATAAATAAATATAACAGCTTCCTGATTACTGCTCACGTCGGTTTAGAAGGGGATGCCATAGGCAGTGAATTAGCTTTAGCATTGCTGCTTAGGCATAAAGGTAAAGACGCTTTTATTGTTAATGAAGATAGCGTCCCAAACAATTATATCTTTTTAAATAACCGCAGGTTAATTAAGCCTCTCGGCTCTAAAATAAAACTACCCGAGGCGGCCTTTATCTTAGACTGTTCTGATTTTAATCGTTGCGGCAAAGTTGCCAAAATTATCCCTAAAAAAATACCTTTAATAGCCATTGACCATCATATAAGTAATAGTCAATTTGCTAAGATTAACTGGGTAAAACCCAAAAGTTCATCCACCGGTGAGATGATTTACGAGCTTTATAAAGCAATGAAGGTTCCCCTTGATCGCGCAAGCGCTCTTTGTTTATATACCGCCATAATGACGGATACGGGTTCGTTTCGTTATTCCACCACCAGTTACAAAACCCATCAGGCCGCAGCAGAATTACTTAGGTTTAATATCTCTGCCGATAAAATTTATCAAAATGTTTATCAATCTAATTCTTACGCTGACCTATTATTACTCAAGGAGGCATTGGATAGTTTGAGTATAGACAAAGGCGGCAGAATCGCCTGGTTTAAGATAAATAAGGACTTTATTGATTCAGATACGCAGGCAGACCAGACAGAAAATATATTAGATTTTGCCAGGCGCATCAGAGGCGTAGAAGTTTGTTTCCTATTAAAGAAATCCAAAGATAAGAAAAATATACGTGTTAATTTAAGGTCGCGTGGAAAAATAGATGTAAGCAAAATCGCCCAATATTTTGGCGGCGGCGGCCATAAGAATGCCAGTGGCTGTACGATTAAGGGCACATTTGCTGATGTGGAAAAAAAAGTAATAGGGAGAATAAAGAGCGCAATTAAAAATGGAAGGCATATTGGTTATAAATAAGCCGCGGGATTTTACATCCCACGATGTGGTTAATGTTGTGCGCAGGCGCCTAAAAATAAAAAAAGTAGGGCACGCCGGGACATTAGATCCGTTAGCCACCGGTGTTTTAATAATTTTGGTTGGTTCGGCAACCAAGCTCTTTAAGACATTTACGGATTTCGATAAGGTTTATGAGGCCACCCTTACCTTAGGGGCCGTAACGGATACGGGGGATTCTTATGGCAGGATAATTGAAAAGTTTTCTTATGAAGGAGTTAGTTTAGAGAATGTAAAAAGCGTATTTAGTAGTTTTATAGGCAAGATTAGTCAAGTCCCCCCTATGGTTTCTGCGGTGAAATATAAAGGAAAGCCGCTTTATAAATTAGCCCGCCGCGGAATAGAGGTCCCGCGTTCTCCCCGTGAAATTACCATACACAGCTTAAAGCTTTTAAGCTTTTCTCTGCCGGATATCGTTTTTGAGGTAAAATGTTCTAAAGGAACCTATGTGCGTACCTTAGGAGAAGATATCGCCAAAGGCTTAAATTGCGGCGGATGTATATCTAGCATAAAAAGGATAAGTATCGGGCCATTTGATATAAAGAAAAGCATAAGCCTTGAGGAAGTTAATGAAAGTCATCTACAACTTTGGAAAAGGCCTTAAGGGTTTTGACAGGCCTTATGCCGCTTTGGGCATTTTTGACGGCCTGCATTTAGGGCATCAGTATATCTTAAAAAAGATGCTCAAAGAAGCAAGCCTCAAGAATAAAAAAACCGCCTGTATTACCTTTTATCCCCATCCCGAAAAAATATTAAGTTCAAAAAATATTTTTGTGCATCTCGTTTCTTTAGAGCACAAACTTAGGCTTATAGAGGATTTAGGGATTGATGCCTGTATCGTAATAGATTTCAACCGTCATTTTTCACAAATTGCGCCAGAACATTTTATAAAAATATTAAAAGAAAAAATCAATCCTAAAGCCATCTTTGTGGGAAAAAACTTTACGTTCGGTAGAGGAGGCGCAGGAGATATAAGTCTGCTTAAAGATTTGTCAAAAAAATATAATTTTGATGTTAGACTAATTGCTCCACTACGATTAAATAATAAAATCATTAGTTCTACCCTTATTCGTACATTGATAACGCAAGGAAAATTAGATTTAGCAAAAAAATATTTAGGCAGAAACGTTACTATTTTAGGTAAGGTAATTAGAGGAAAACAAGCGGGGAGAAAGTTAGGTTATCATACGGCAAATATTGATACTGAGCATGAAATTATTCCACCCTCGGGAGTTTATGCAGCAAGGGTTAAAATAAAAAATAAAAAATTTAACGGCGCCGCCTATATCGGTACTAGTCCGACGTTGCATTTTAGGCTGACGCGGCCGCGTTTAGAAGTATATATTATGAATTTCCATAAAAATATCTATGGTAAGAAAATAGAGGTAGAGTTTCTCAAGAAAATACGCCAGGAAGAAATGTTCTCTGCCTTAAGAGAGCTTTCTGCGCAGATAAAAGAGGATATTCTTTACGCCCGCTCGATACTCCCTTAATATGAATCCCCCTACAGATTAGGTTACAACCCCACCCCATATAATACTACCCATTGTGGTACATAAGGTTAAGCAACTAAAACTTTTTCTCTTGCGCCGCACAAGTATGTGCGGCATCGCGCAAAATCTAATCGCCAGTTG
>CAKKQO010000040.1:0-4063 GCA_919902105.1 Omnitrophica bacterium GWA2_41_15
ACATAGATACACCTTTGGGGTTAATATTTGCGCCTGCGGCAATACCCATCCCCCCCTGAATCATCGCGCCCAAATCAGTAATAATATCACCGAACATATTATCGGTTACGATCACATCAAACCACTCCGGGTTTTTCACAAACCACATTGTGGTCGCATCCACATGGGCGTAATCAGTGGTTACATCCGGATATTCGCCAGCGACTTCATTAAAGGTTCTTTGCCATAAATCCCAGGCATAAGTTAAAACATTGGTCTTGCCGCAAAGCGTCAATTTCTTTTTTCTGTTACGCTTCATTGTATATTCAAAGGCATAACGTATACAACGTTCAACCCCAGCCCTGGTATTATGAGAAATTTGTATTGCCACCTCATCCTTTGTGCCTTTATCTTTAAATTCACCCATTCCCTTATACAGGCCTTCGGAGTTTTCACGCACCACCACAAAATCAATATCCTCAGGCTTTTTATCCTTTAGCGGACAAAAATCGGCATTATATAATTTTACCGGACGTAAATTTATATATTGGTCTAAAGAAAACCTTAATTTTAAGAGTATGCCAGTCTCTAAAATTCCCGGCGCAACTTCCGGATGGCCAATTGCGCCCAAATATATTGCTGAATATTCTTTTAACTCTTGAAGGTCATTATCTTCAAGCGTCTTGCCTGTTTTTAAATACCGCTCCCCGCCAAAATCAAAAATTTTGCTTTCGTATTTAAAGCCAAATTTCTCCGAGGCCTTCTTTAAAACCTTCAATCCCTCCCGCACCACTTCCGGCCCTGTCCCATCTCCGGGGATTACTGCTATTGTATACATTAGTTATCCTTTTGCTATCTTTTAATTACTCTCTGACCTTACCTTTCCCCATTTAACAATTTTCTTAATACTAATTTATATCTAAACAAACTATCTGGATATCATAGTCGCAATCATTCAAACCCCTGGAACAACTATTAGCTACTGCATCAACCTCAGGGTCGATATCTAGATTGCCACCAGTACAAGCCTCAAGATTGAAGCTCAAACAACCCGTAATTAAATCCCCTGCATTACAAGTAAGAGTCTTAGGTGCATAAGAAACACTTTTTATAGTGTATACACTTAATACTCCTCCACCGCCTCCTAAAGTCTGCCATTCAAGCCAAGTGGCACCATCTCTGCATACCATAGGCTGGCTATCAGAGTCATCAAAATACATCTCACCTTCATTGGCGCAAGCCTCGCCAGGATTGACATCATCATTAGGATAAAGCCTTAAGTTCTTGTATATTCCGTAAGGCGAAGGATAATAGGTGGTGATGGTGATTTCCTCGCTGCTTGTCTGGGCAGAAGCTATTATGTTTGCCCCCCCCAGCAGAGTTAGGGTTAAAGCTAAGGCTAAGATTAATTTTTCCTGCATCGCCTGCCTCCTGTTTTTTTACCAGGGTTTCAATCTTTTAAAAATTATCACTGCTTTTGTCCAAAAGTTCAGCTGCTTTTTCAAAAGCCGCTAGAACTTTCTCTTTTATAAACTCATAAATCTTCTTTGCCTCCTCCTCTGAATATACATGAGTTGTTTTATTCCGAGCGTCAATAATTTCAAGGAAAAGCTGTTCATCTTCTATCAATCCAGACTTAAAGGCAAATTGAAAACAGGCTTTGGGGTTGAAATAGTCCAATTTTTGCAAACGGGCTATTTTCTTATAAGTCTTCCATAATAACTCGTATGTAAATTCAAAACGTTTGATTACGGCATCACGTTTTATATCTGTCTCTTCTTTTAAATTTAGAGCTTCTTTTAATCTCTTATGCGCTTCTTTAAATTGTCTAAATAAACTTTTGACCTCGATGTCTTGTGCCATATCTTTATCTCCTTTAAAGCAATTCTTAAAAAATCATTATCCTGAACTGATAAGAAGTCCACCAGATCTATATCGCGTAATGTTTTTACTTGCGACATTTCCTCTTTTATCTTGACAATAATTGAATTTTCTAAAGGCCTGCTTGAGAGAATTCCTATATCTATATCCGAGCTGCGGTAAACATTACCCTTGCCAAAAGAGCCAAACAAAAAAACAAGACAATCATCCCGAAGAATATATTGAAATATTTTATCAAGAATTTGTTTTTTTAACTTAGCGCTTATCATTTATAACTTCTTTTTAACCCACTGCATTAATCCACCGGCATTTATAAGCCCCTGCATAAAATCCGGGTACTCCTGCGTATGGTAGGTTTTATCCTGTGTCATATTTTTTATTATACCGCTTTTTAAGTCTATTTCCAGCAAATCGCCTTCATTTATCCTGCCGGCATCTTTACACTCAAGTATGGGCAGGCCGATATTAATGGAATTACGATAAAAAATCCGGGCAAAACTTTTAGCGATAACACAGGAAACACTTGAGCCTTTAATGGAAATAGGCGCATGTTCGCGCGATGAGCCGCAGCCGAAATTTTTCCCGGCCACAATAATATCGCCGCTGGATATAAGCTTGGAAAATCCCGGCCGTATCCCTTCCATACAGTTTTTGCCTAACTCCTGCGGAGCAGTGGTAACCAAGAACTTAGCCGGGATTATCTCATCCGTATTTAGATCATCGCCAAATTTAAAAACCTTCCCTTTAAGTATCATAGTACTTTATTTATTCTTTCCCACCACTTCATCCGGATGCGCAATCCTGCCTTTTACTGCGCTTGCCGCCGCAACCGCCGGGTTAGATAAATATACCTCGCTTTTTAAATCTCCCATCCTGCCGACAAAATTCCGATTGGTTGTGGCAAGGCAGCGCTCACCTTGTGTTAATATGCCGGCATGGCCTCCTAAACACGGCCCGCAAGTAGGCGTTACCATTACTGCCCCGGCTTCAACAAATATCTTTACCAATCCCTCTTTTATTGCCTCCAAATATATGTTCTGCGTCGCCGGAATTACAATACAACGCGTATATGCGTTAACTTTTTTGCCTTTTAAAACTTTTGCCGCCAAACGCAAATCAGACAATCTTCCGTTGGTACAGGAGCCGATAACTACCTGCTCTAAATTTATATTTTTTAATGCGCTTACCGGCTTAACCCCGTTAGAAGTAAGTCGCCGAAGGCGACTGCCGCAGCTTCGGTGCGGACTTCTAACGGGGTGAACATTACTGGGCAGATGCGGGCAGGCAACCAGCGGCTCTATTTTAGAAACATCATACTCTTTAACTTGCGCATAAGTTGCATCTTTGTCTGATTTTAATTTAGTCCATAGTCCATAGTCCGTAGTCCGTAGTTTTTTTCTACTGACGACCGACTGTCGACTATTGACTTGTTTGACGTAGTCAAACGTTATTTCGTCCGGCTCTATAATCCCGTTTTTCCCTCCGGCCTCAATAGCCATATTGCACATTGTAAACCGGCCGTCCATCGGCATTTTCCTGATTGTTTCACCGGAAAATTCCATTGCCTTATACAATGCACCGTCTACGCCGATATTGCCGATGGTATGAAGTATTAAATCTTTGCCGCCGACCCACTTATTTAATTTACCGTAAAAAATAAATTTTATCGTCTCGGGAACCCTCAGCCAAACCTTGCCAGTTGCCCAGGAAGCGGCTAGGTCAGTTGAGCCAATACCTGTGGAAAATGCGCCTAATGCTCCATAGGTACAAGTGTGTGAATCGGCACCAATAACCAAATCCCCCGGACCAACCAGTCCCAACTCCGGCAAAAGGGCATGCTCAATACCCATGCGGCCAACTTCATAATAATGTTTTATTTTGTATTTAGCGGCAAAGTCTTTTAGAGCTTTTGCCTGTTGGGCGCTCTTTTTATCCTTTGCCGGAACAAAGTGATCCGGAACCAGCACAATTTTTTCTTTATTTAGAGGGCTTATCCCTAATTTTTCAAACTCCTCGATAGCTAATGGCGCGGTAATATCATTGCCTAAAGACAAATCAATTCTTGTCCAGACAAATTCTCCCGGACGGATATCTTTTTTTTTAGGCGTATGAGCCAATAATATCTTTTCGGTAATTGTGTAAGGCATTATTTAAATTTTTTCACTACAAGGGTGGCATTATGCCCGCCAAATCCCAGAGAATT
>CAKKQO010000040.1:4163-6638 GCA_919902105.1 Omnitrophica bacterium GWA2_41_15
ATTTAAATTTTTTCACTACAAGGGTGGCATTATGCCCGCCAAATCCCAGAGAATTAGACATTGCGACTTCTACTTTTGCATATCTTGCTTTATTCGGCACGTAGTCTAAATCGCATTCTGGGTCAGGATTTTCGTAGTTAATAGTGGGAGGGATAAGACTATTTTTTATTGCTAAGACGCAGGCGATAAACTCAATTCCTCCAGCCGCGCCCAATAAATGGCCGGTCATTGACTTAGTGGAACTTACAGCCACCTTTTTAGCATAGTCTCCAAATAATTTCTTTATCGCTAAAGTCTCAATCCGGTCATTTAAAAGCGTTGAAGTGCCGTGTGCGTTAATATAAGAAACATCTTTTGGGGAAAGACCGGCGTCTTTTAAGGCAGCCCCCATCGCCCTTAATGCTCCGTCAGCGCTAGGGTCAGGTGCGGTAATATGATAGGCGTCTCCGCTCATACCGTATCCCGCCATCTCGGCGTAAATCTTGGCATTGCGTTTTAAAGCGGAAGTTAAAGACTCTAAAACTACAACTCCTGAACCTTCTGCCATAACAAAACCGTCTCTGTCACGCTCAAAGGGGCGTGAGGCGCATTCGGGCTCATTATTCCTGCGGGAAAGCGCTTTTAACGCACAAAACCCGCCTACGCCTAAAGGGGTAATTGCACTTTCTGTGCCGCCGGTAACCATAATATCAGCATCGCCGCGTTGAATGATTTTAAAAGCATCCCCTATGGCATGACTTCCTGATGCACAAGCCGTAGCCACACAGGAATTCGGGCCTTTTAGCCCCAGCATCATTGAGACATAACCAGCTGCCCCATTAACTATTAACATCGGAATAAGGAAAGGAGAAAGCTTAGAAGGCCCTTTTTCCAAGTATACCTTATGCTGTTCCTCAATAACATGTAAACTCCCGATACCTGAACCGATAAAAACACCAATGCGGCGGGGGTCTTGTTTAGCCACATCCAAGAGAGAATCCTTAAATGCCTCAATAGAAGCGGCGACAGCAAAACGTACAAAATTATCCACCCGTTTTAATTCTTTGGCTGAGAAATATTTAGCAGCGTCAAAACCTTTGACTTCTCCGGCTATCTGGGAGTCAAAAAGCGAGACATCGAAAGTAGTTATTTTCCCCACCCCGCTTCTTGAGGAAATAAGTCCCTCCCACAATGCCTTTGTGTCATTACCTAAGGGCGAAATACTACCCAGTCCGGTTACAACTACTCTCTCCATATTCAATATAGCATTCGCCCCCCGACGGTACTTCGGGGGGCTGTTTAATTGAAGAAGTTCGCTTCAAACTGCTACCAAGTTAATATTATTTATTTACGGCTTTTTCTTCTATATATTTTATTGCATCTCCTACTGTGCCCATTTTTTCTGCATCTTCATCAGGAATTTCGATACCAAACTCTTCCTCTAAAGCCATTACTAACTCAACTGTATCCAGAGAGTCAGCCCCTAAATCATCAATAAACGAAGCCTGAGGAGTAACCTCCTCAACCTTTACCCCCAGCTGCTCTGCGATGATCGACTTCACTTTATCTGTTACTGCCATCTTTTTCCTCCTTGAATGACGACACAACTTACGACGTAAGTTGTGCGTCGGAATTCAACCCCGCCTCTTGCATTCTGCCCCTAGAAATTGCGAATGCAATTTCAGGGACTTAAGTCCTGGAAATTCTTCGAATTTCACAGGGCAAGAATGCGGCGGGGTAAGTTCACGCTTATAACTTATGTCGCACTATGTGCTCCATAAGTTATGCGCTCACTTACATCACCATTCCGCCATCAACAACAATCACCTGGCCTGTGATATAATCTGATTCGCCGCCCGCTAAAAACAGGCATGTCTTGGCTACATCTGATGCTGTGCCAAATTTGCCTAAAGGGATATTTTTCAGCATTTTTTCCTTAATATCCTCAGGCAATTTTGCGGTCATATCCGTCTGGATAAAACCGGGTGCTACTGCATTGACACAGATATTTCGAGGCGCAAGCTCTTTTGCCGTTGACTTTGTAAGGCCAATGATACCTGCCTTAGATGCCGCATAATTGGCCTGTCCCGCATTTCCAATCAGGCCGATAATCGAGGCAATATTAATTATCTTACCTTGCCTCTGCTTGAGCATTACTTTTGAAACAGACTTAGATACATTAAATGTGCCTTTTAGGTTCACATTTATCACTGCATCCCAATCTGCCTCAGGCATACGCAGCATTAGATTATCGCGGGTAATGCCCGCATTGTTAACTAATATATCAATCTTACCGAATTTGTCAAGAATTTTATTTATCGTCTCATCTACAGAAGCCACGCTCGTAACATCTGCCGCAATACCAAGCGCCTGCCTGCCTAAGGCCCCTATCTCTTTTGCGGTGGCTTCCGCAGACTCCAAGTTTATATCACAAATAGCTAAGCTTGAGCCTTCCTGAGCAAAAAGCAAAGCTATTTCCCTGCCAATACCACGGCC
>CAKKQO010000040.1:6738-14961 GCA_919902105.1 Omnitrophica bacterium GWA2_41_15
CTTCCTGGGCCGATTTCAAAAAATTTCTTTACTCCAGCTGCTGCCATAAACCGCACCGAATCCTCCCAAAGCACCGAAGATTTCACCTGAAGCGCAAGATTTGTGCGCAAAACTTCAATAGATGCAAATGGCCTTGCCGTAACATTACTGATTACGTTTATCTTAGGGATAGCAAAGTTTGCTCTTTCTAATTCTTGTTTAAACTTTACACTTGCCTCGCTCATTAACTTTGAATGAAAAGCTCCGCTTACCTCTAATTCAACTAACCGCGCAGCACCCTCTGTCTTCGCTAAGGCGCTGAAACTATCAATGTTTTGGCTCTTTCCGGTAACGACGACCTGGCCCGGGCAGTTAAGATTAGCAATTTCGATATCCGTTTGTTTAGATAAGTTTTTTACTGTCTCCAAATCTAACCCTAAAACCGCAAGCATCTTACCGGGGAATCTTTCTGACGCCTCGCTCATCAGTTCTGAACGCTTCCTTACTAGTATCAACGCCTCCTCAAAACTAATTGCGCCTGCCGCAACCAGCGCCGAATACTCCCCTAAACTTAAGCCCGCCGCATATTTTAGTTCTGAGTTCCGAGTTCTGGGTTCTGTGTTAAACGCTTCCAAGGCAGCAATGCTGGTTACTAAAATTGCCAATTGGCAATTCCTTGTCTCTCCCAGCGCATCCTGAGGCCCCTCAAAACAGAGTCTTGAAACGCTAAACCCCAAAATTTTATCTGCCTTATCAAAGACCTCGCGGGAAACGGGCAATTTTTCGTATAAATCCCTTCCCATTCCCACATACTGTGCGCCCTGGCCGGGAAAGATATAAGCAATCTTCTCTACCATTTTATAACCATTGCGCCCCAGACTAATCCTGCGCCAAAAGCATCTAAAACCACAATATCGCCTTTTTTAATACGGCCGGATTTTACCGCTTCGCAAAGGGCAATAGCGGTAGAAGCAGAAGACATATTACCGTATTTTTCAATATTGAAATATATTTTCCCCGCAGGCAATGCGGTTTTTTTAGCTACGGCGAGGAGTATCCGGATATTTGCCTGATGCGGAATAAGAATATCTAAATCTTTACAGCTCAAACCTGCCTTGCGTAAAACCTTATCTACGGAATCAGACATAATCCTTACGGCTGATTTAAACAATTCATTACCCTGCATCTTAACAAAATGCAGTTTTTTACTAACCGTCTCTTTACTGGTAGGCAGCCGCGAGCCACCGGCTGGTAAGGTTAATAAATGGGAATTTTTCCCATCTGCGCCTAAATAAGTAGAAATTATACCGCCGCTTTTAACCGAAGCCAGAATACAGGCACCCGCACCGTCGCCAAATAAAACACAGGTATTGCGGTCTTTCCAGTTAGTAATAGAAGAAAGCTTTTCTGAGCCCACTACCAGAGCATTCCTATATACCCCAGAGAGAATAAATTTTTCGGCTATGCTTAAAGCATAAACAAACCCGGCGCAGGCAGCGCTTATATCGAAACAGGCTGCTTTTGCTGCGCCCAAAGCCTTCTGCACGAGGCAGGCAGTAGAAGGAAACTGCATATCCGGGGTAATTGTCGCTACAATGATGAGGTCTAGGTCTTTAGCTTTTAAGGATGCATCTTTTAGGGCAGACTCTGCCGCCTTTTGCGCCAAGTCGCTTGCTGCCTCCTTGACAGATGCAATACGCCTTTCTTTTATGCCGGTCCTAGTAGTAATCCACTCGTCAGAAGTATCCACCATTTTTTCCAAATCAGCATTGGTGAACACTTTTTTCGGCAGATAACTTCCTAAGCCAATAATGCCAACCTTCTTTACCCCGTTAGAGATAACTCGCATACTATTTAAAACCTGCTGTTATTTATGGAAACAGTTATTTTATTATTGCCTATCCCGTAATAGACGGCCGCTCTCAAGCGGCCTATCTCTAACGGGGTTTATTTTAGACATCGAGCCCTTATGGCGCCGCAGGCAGATTTCTTTGGATTGATTCCATAATTTTTTCGTTTACCTTACGCTCTACTTCCTCTTTAGCAACCCTTACGGCATTTTTTATTGCCTTAGCATTTGAACGGCCGTGGCTGATTATTACTACTCCATCCACCCCTAAAAGCGGGGCCCCGCCGTATTCAGAATAATCCATTGTCTTTTTAAACCGCTTAAGCCCGCTTTTTAGCAATAAAACACCTAATTTAGTGGCTAAATTACGCATTAACTCACGGTATAAGAAAACACTTATAGTCTCAGCCAGGCCTTCAGAAACCTTTAAAATCGCATTCCCGACAAATCCGTCGCATAGGATTATGTCGCAAGTGCCTGAAAATATATCCCGGCCCTCCACATTACCGATAAAATTAAGGCCGCTTTTTTCTAAAAGCGCGAATGTCTCCTTAATGAAATCCGTACCTTTACCCTCTTCTTCTCCTACGTTTAATAAACCCACAGAAGGATTTTCCTTATTAAGAATATAACGAGCGTAGGCATCGCTCATCACGCCATAATGAAGAAGATGCAGAGGCTTAGGATCAATATTTGCGCCAACATCTATCAGGAGAGATACGCCTTTTAAGGTAGGGACAATAATAGAAATCCCCGGACGCTCAATGCCGGAAAGCATCCTTAATGAAAGCGTAGCCGCACAAACTACGGCGCCGGTGTTTCCGGCGCTGATAAAGGCATCGGCCTTGCCTTCCTTAAGTAGGTTTATCCCTTTAACAATGGAAGAATCCCGTTTTTTGCGCACGCTGGCAGCCGCCGGCTCATGCATTTCAATCGCCTCTTCGGCATGCTCAACCTCAATATCCAAACCGCGGACTTTATGCTTAGAAATTTCGCGTTTTATCTTCTCGGCATCACCGATTAAAACTATACCTACGCCGTATTCTTTGGCGGCCTGCACTGCGCCTTCTATAACTACAGAAGGGCCGTAATCGCCCCCCATTGCATCAATTACTATCTTCACCCCGCTCTTCCTTTCATTATTTTCTGCCCCGCTCCCTGACAAATTAATTTAGGAAGGGCGGGGTTCATATTTATTCTTTCTTTTTCTCTTCTTTTATTTTTATCTGTATAACTTCTCTGCCATTATAATAGCCGCAGACAGAACATACCCGGTGGGGTAATTTTGCTTGTTTACATTGAGGGCAAACATTTAATAGCACTGCCTTTAGTTTCTTATGTGTTCTTTTTTTAAGAGTCCTGGTCCTAGAAAATCTTCGCTTTGGTAATGGCATAATTGACTCCTCAATGACGACATATTTTACGGAAACGAAGTTGACGTAAAATATTCGTCGGAATTGATACCGAAAACTGCGATAAAAATTTGGAACAAATTTTTAAAGCGTTTAGCTTTCGGTATAATGACTCTGGTTTTTAAATTTTGCAATTACACTCACACTTCCCTTTATTTAAATCCTCTCCGCATTTTGGGCAGAGGCCTTTACAGTCCGGTTTACAGAGAGGATTTAAACCATAATTAAGTATGATTTCACTTCTTACATCTTCAGTAAAATCAATTAGAGTATCATTTGTATCTACTGTATAATCAAAGGCTACTTTATGCCTTAAATCCTGAGAATATTCCAAAAGGCAACGCGAACAAGCGATTGCAGAGGGGAGAAAAATTTCGCCTTTTATGATTACTGTATCGTTATTTTTTTCAGCAGTTAAATTAACCTCAAGTGGGCCTTTAAATTTCACATTGGGCATCTCTAAATCCAGGGCCTGGGGCGCATATTTCTCGCTCAAGGTAATAATATTATCCTTAGAAAGCCTGCTGATATCTATTTTCATTTTCTAAGGCGTCTTTTCAGGCGGTCTTCAATATCGCTAGACAGGAAACTGGAGAGGTCAGCCCCTAAGCTGCCAGCTTCTTTCAGCAACTTAGAAGAAATATAACTATAATTCTCCGAAGGCATAAGAAATATTGTCTCTAAATCAGGCGCTATCTTTCTATTGGTTAATGCCATCTGGAATTCATACTCAAAGTCTGAAACCATTCTTAATCCTCGGATAATTACTCTTATTTTATTCTTACGGGCAAAATCTACGGCTAAACTTTTAAAAGAAGTTACTTCCACTCCGCTAAAGCGCGAGGTAGCGTTTTTGAGCATCTTTACTCTTTCGGCAATAGAAAAGAGAGGTTTTTTTTGAGTGTTATCCGCAACCGCCACAATAAGTTCGGGAAAAATCTTCACTGCCCGTTCAATAACGTCAACATGTCCGTAAGTTACGGGGTCAAAGGTCCCGGGATATATCGCTCTCTGGCACATGCGTCCTCGCTCCTTTCGCTCTGCTTTAGGAGAAACCAGACTACAGCAACCAGTTACCAGAACTTATTCTGGCCTCTGGTTACTGGTTTCTGGTTTCTGGTTTCTGGTTACTTTTTTCTATAAAACGATAATACCGTATCTGCGTACTTATACTGTCTAAATAAGACTAAATCTCCCAAGGTATCTGGGAGATTGTCCTTCTTAAAATGCTCAACCACGATAAAACCGCTGGGGGTTAATATATCATAGGAAGTTAGAATTTGCAAGGTTTTTTTTGCCATAGACTGGTCCCGAATGTAGTCACTCCTTTGGAAATGCTTCGGGATGTCGAAGCAATCCCTTGAAGAATTACTGCATTCGGCATAATATGGCGGATCCATAAAGATAAGGTCAAATTTCCTACCCGCCTTGCTTAGGCGGTTTAAGGCCTGCGGAACTTCTAAGGGTATAAGAGTATATCCTGTATAATCCAATAAGGAAAAATTATCCTTAATTATCTTTATACATTCAGGGTCTCTTTCTACCAAGACTACTTCTTTAACCCCCTGTGATAAAGCTTCAATAGCAATTGCCCCTGAGCCGGCGAATAATTCTAACAAAGATACCCCCTCTATATCACCTAAGATATCAAATAAAGCCTTTCTTACCTTGTCCCGGCTCGGCCTTATTCCTTTAGGCATCTTAATCAGCCTGCCTTTATATACTCCAGAGATTATCCTCATCCTACCGCCATCAATTCTTCATATTCGGGGAAACGCTTTTTAAGCGCCTCTTTTAAGCTTAAGTTTTGCTGTTGAGTTAAAGAGGAATCAAGCCTTAATAATTCCTTTGCTTCTTCCATTGCCTCTTTTAACAAATGCATTTGAGTTAAAGGGTTGGCTATTTTTAAATCGCTTAAACCATGCTGCCGCCTACCAAAGAATTCACCAGGCCCCCTAATTTTCAAATCTTCTTCGGCAAGCTTAAAACCGTCAGAAAGGTTAACGATCGCCTCTATTCTCTCTTTTGCCTCGTCAGTTTTAGGATCGGCGATAAGTAAACAATATGGCTGATGCACCCCTCTTGCGATTCTGCCTCTTAATTGGTGTAACTGTGTCAGTCCAAAATAATCTGCCTGCTCAATAAGCATAATCGAGGCATTCGCCACATCTATGCCTACCTCCAATACTGTAGTCGCCACTAAGATATTAATTTTACCCTCTTTAAAATCCGACATCACCTTATCCTGCTCAACCTGCCTTAACCTAGCGTGCACCAATCCAACCTTAAGGCCTCTAAACTCTTCTTGCGCTTGGCGATAAACCTCTAAAGCAGACTGCTTGCCGAAAGATTCCGACTCTTCTATTTTAGGGCAGACTATATAAGCCTGCCTGCCTGTTTTAATTTTTTCTGCGGCAAATTTATACGCCTCTTTGCGCTTATCAGGGCTATAGAGTATCGTCTGAGGCGGAATCCTTCCCTCGGGCAAGCGATCCAATGTTGAAATATCCAGATCTCCGTAGATAGTCATAGATAGTGTCCTGGGTATGGGTGTTGCGGTCATAATTAAGCAATCGGGAGAACTGCCTTTCTTAGGCAGAAGCGCACGTTGCCCCACTCCGAACTTATGCTGTTCATCAATAATTACCAGCCCTAAATTTTTAAACTTTGTTTTTTCTTCCAGCAAAGCATGCGTCCCTATGATTAAATCTACCTTGCCTTCCTTAAGCTCCCGGTAAATCTTTTCTTTTTCTTTCTTTCCCAGACTGCTGACCAATAACCCTATTTTTATTTTTCTATCTTGATACTTGATATTTGATACTTGATACTTTATTCTTTCGTAATGCTGTTTAGCTAAAATCTCTGTAGGAACCATAAAAGCAGCCTGATACCCGCCATCAAAGGCAATACATGAGGCAAGAAAGGCAACTATCGTCTTTCCCGAGCCGACCTCGCCTTGCAGCAGCCTCTGCATCACAGAGCCAGCACCCATATCTTTTTTTATTTCTAAAAGCACCCTTTCTTGCGCGGCCGTCAACTTAAAAGGTAAATTTTGCATCAGCGAATTAAAGATAACACCGTCTACCCGATGAACCAGTCCTTTTTTTTGAACGCGTCTCATCTTCCGCATCAGAATGGGGATTTGATACAAGAAGAACTCCTCAAAAGCAAGCCTGCGGTATGCCTCTTGTTGCAGGTTCTCGTCGGGTGGAAAATGGATATAGATTAGGCTCTTAGCTAAATTGAGCAGATTATGCCTTTTTCTTAGAGCGTAAGGAAGTCCATCGCAAACTCTGGGGATAAATTCGTCTAACGCATGCTTAATAAGCTTGCGTAAATATCTTTGGCTAATACCTTCAATTAAGCCGTATATCGGAACTATCTGAGCTAAATTCAAAACCGCGTCTTTATCGCCCGATAAGAGCTCAAACTCTGCCTGCACCATCTGGAGACGGCCTTGATACTTTTCTACTCTTCCGTAAAGAACGGCTTCTATCCCAGGCTTAAAATAATTTTTTAGATACGGCTGGTTGAACCAGACACAGTAAATTTTGCCTGTCTCATCGCCAAAGGCTGCCTCAACAATACTAAAACCTCTCCGCTGCCAAGATTCTCTATCGCCCCGGGCTAAAACTCTTGCTTTTATCGCTTGATATTCGCCTTCTTTAATTTGGGATATGGGAATAAGTTTACTGCGATTAAGATAACGCCGGGGAAAGTAATAAAGCAGGTCTTCTATGGTTTTAAGCCCAAGCCTATTCAGCAGCTTTACTTTTTTCGGCCCTACGCCTTTAAGATAACGCAGGGAAATATTATACCGCTCTTGCATAAAAATATTATACTATACAGTTACGTATAAGCAATGGAAATACCTGCGCAGATAAAACAAATCAAAGAGTAATCTGGGGCTCGCCTGATTCTGGAAGAGGTTCTTGGGGTAGGGATGATTTTGGCTTTTTAGGCGCCTTGGGCCTAATCTTTCCCGCACTAACTGCTATTTCAAAGGAATCTGTTGTATAAACCTTATTATTTAGTTTAATAGCAGCGGGTTCGATTTTAAATTTATCTGTATCGTTCGGGGATAAAATAAAAATATAAATTAGAGTCGTTTCTATACCGCCCTTGCCAAAAGAAATGTTCGACGACTGCGATTGTGATACAACATCAAAGCCGTTAAATTCCGGTATTTCGGGTTGAGGAATATTTCTCTCTCTAGAGTTAACCGTAAGCTTATAAGTCAGCACATCGTCCGCCGTGAGAGATAGTTTATCCACCTCTGCCTTAATAGAAATATCAGCAAAGGCAAAAGAAATAGAAAACATAAAAAGGATTAGCGCTAACCCTGTTATTCTATTCATAATTAATATTCTGGAGAGGAAACTATATTGCCGGTATTAAGGTCTATTGCCAGACACCTTGTGTTATCAAACGGTGCCGTATATGCGGTAAAAGGAGGGTTGCCGGTTCTTCGCCTTGCGTATGCGGTATTAGCTAATAGAGCGGTGGAACACTGCACTTCGCCTCCATTATTACCGTTGTCACCATCATAAACCCAATAAGAAAACCAGGCTCTGGTGCTCTCATTAGGATTATCCATCATGATCACACTCCAAGCAGCCACAGGCGGTAAATCAACGGTTAAAGGTAAAGGTATATTCTCCGCACTAAGAGTCTTAAAACCGCGGTAAATTATCGCAAGGGTATTTCTTGCCTCTGCTCCGCGGGTTCTTTCTACAACCCGAAAATAATTCGGCACGGCAATCCCTGCCAGCACGCCGATGATAATTACCGCAATCATTAGCTCTAAAAAACTAAATCCTCTTTTCTTCATCGTCGTTTAAGTTATTATCCGGGCTCAGTAATATCATCAGAAACAGCTTTATCTGTTTTAGGGATGGGTTGATTTTTTGGCGGGGAGGCGGGATTGTCTTGCACAGCCTGCTTAAGATTATTTTCGGATAGCTTTGCCTGGCTTTCGCCTAA
>CAKKQO010000040.1:15061-18366 GCA_919902105.1 Omnitrophica bacterium GWA2_41_15
TAATTGTTTATCTTTAAGCGTAATATCGCTTTTAAGCTTATCGTTAAGCTTCTTAATTTCGGCTCCTTCGGCATCTTTAGCCTCTATATTTTTATTTTGTGCCTCTAATTTTGCTAGAATATCGGCTTTTTCTCTTGCCTGCTCAGTGGCCTCCTCAAGCATCTTATGCAATTCTGCCTCTCTCTTTTTATCTAAAAAATTCGATTTTATAGATAAGAAAATAAGCAGCAATAAAAATACAGCTAAACCGATAATAATAGTTAAAAACATCTTATCCTACAAGGATAGTCCTTCCCATACATTCCAAGGAAGGGACTTATGCCCTTAAACGTGCGGCTAAATCAAGTAAGGTCCTGATTAAAAATAAACGCAAAAATACTAAAATTAAAAAAGCAACTAATGGAGAAACATCTAAACCAAAGCGAAAATTCACAGGGAGCATTTTCCTTATGGGATAAAGTATTGGTTCCGTAACTTTATAAAGAAACTGCACTAATGTATTAGACGGATCAGGATTTACCCAGCTTATGAGCGCCCTGATTAAAATAAGCCAATAGAGAACAGTTATTAAAAAATTTAAAATTTGCGCAAGCGCATTTATAAAATTACCTAACATGAACATCATCTTCTTTTTCTTAGTCTATCAATATTATACTTTCCTAATAGATCTAAATCAAGCAAAAAAAATCCACTCAAGAAAGTTTTATGCAGTTTCTGCCTAAGAGGCGTCTTAAAATAGCGACAAATTCAGGAAAAGATTTATCTATGCAGCCTACATCATCAAGTCGGGTTTTTCCTTCGGCTAATAGCCCGGCGACAACCGCGCTCATTGCGGTACGGTGGTCGCCAAAGCTTTTTACCTTCGCTGCCTTAAACCTGTCTATCCCATAAATTTCCAGGCATTCCGAATTCACGCCTTTTATTTTTTTCATCTTTAGCCTTATATCTGCCCCCATTTTCCTAAGATTAGTAACCATAGAGCTAATTCGGTCTGTTTCTTTGACTCTTAACTCTGAAACACCCTCTATCACCGTCTTTCCCCTCGCTAAACAGGCGGCAACCATAAGTATAGGCAGTTCATCTATTATAGACGGGATTTCCTTCGCTTTAATGGTAATAGCCTTCAATCTGCTGTTTTTGACTAAGAGATCCGCCACCGGCTCAAAGCTTGACACTTTGACACTTTGACACTTTGACACTTTTATTTCTGCTCCCATTTTTTGCAACGCTTTAATTATCCCCGCGCGAGTGGGGTTTATGCCTACTGACTTTATTGATAGATGCGCCTCGGGCAGCAAAGCCGCAAGCACTATAAAAAAAGCGCTGGATGAGGCATCGGCGGGAATATCTATTAGGCCAGAAGAAATCAATTTTGATTTTTTAATTCTTATTTTTAACCCTTCTATTTTAATATCGGCTGCGAATAACTTTAAGAGCCTTTCTGTATGGTCGCGTGTTTTTATCGGCTCTATCACTTTAGTCTGCCCTTTGGCATAAAGGCCGGCAAGCAAGAGCGCAGATTTTACCTGGGCAGAAGCAACCGGCATTCTATAACTAATTGCCTTGAGGCCGCCGCCTTTTAGCGTTAGCGGCGGATATTCCTCAATTTTTGATTTTTCCTGCCTGCCGGCAGGCAGGGATTTCTTGATTTTTGATTTTATAACTGCCCCCATCATTCTTAAGGGAACTGTAATACGGCGCATCGGCCGCAGAGAAAGCGCTTTGCCTGCGCAAAGCTTAGAAGAAAAATCCTGTCCGGCTAATAACCCTGCCAAAAGACGCATCGTTGTGCCTGACTCTTTGAGCTCTAAAGGCGAATTCGGCTTAGATAAGCCGAGAAGCCCTTTACCGTAAACGATAACCCGCTTATTTTTTTTATCGGTAATGATTCTAAGCCCAAGTTTACGGAAGGCGTTTATCGTAACGAGGCAATCACCAGAGAATAAAAAATTATTTATTTTTGTTCTGCCTTCGGCAATTGCAGAGATAAATATTGCACGGTGTGTTATGGATTTGTCGCCCGGCAAAGAAAGTTCAGCCTTTAGAGGTAAGGCGGGCTTATTAATTATGGCGGGGTGCATAGTAGAGACGGCTTTACCCCGTTAGAGATAGGTCACCGCAGGTGACCGTCTATCGACGTTAGATTTACTTAAAAAGAGTTTCGTTTCCATAATGAAAAATCAGCTTATGTAAACAATTTAGCGGTTATCTCTAACGGGGTTTATTGTGATTTTGTAGTTACCCTGTCGTTTTCTTTGACAATTTCTCTGAGGTTAGGGTCGGAAAAATTAGCCGAACACATCGCCGTATCTACACGTTCTACTATAATATCGCCTATATATTTATCCTTCTGATAAACAGAAAGCGTGTCATTAACAGATATTCCGTCTCGGGAGCCTAAATTTATAACTACGAATGCATACTCTTTATTTACTACCAGTATCTTTCCTTCAAGCGGTGCACTCAGGGATGCCGCATCTTTATTAAGAGAGGCGTCTGTCCCTGCCGCTATTGTTTCAGGGGCGACCACAATCTTGCCTAACTGGACATCAGATTTAGATGCCCCATCTTTTATTTTTTTCTCTAAGTCCTCCTTTTCTTTCTTTATTTTTTCAATCTGGGCCTTTAAAGAATTTATTTCATCCTCATTCTGGCTGATTTTTTTCTCTAAATCGGCTTTTGCATTTTTTACTTCCTCTAAATCCTTATTAATTGAAGCAACGGCTTCTTGATTTTTATTCTTTTCTTCATCTAAGGAAAGGGTCAATTCTTTAATCTTCTTATCGGCCTCTTCTAATTTGGTATTTGCCTCTGCAAGCTCTGACTTATGCTGTTCTATTTGCTTTTCAAGGTTCGCTTTCTCGGTCTCCAACGTAGAAATCTTTTTTGAAAGAGAGGCATTCTGGCTCTGCTCTTTTTCTAACTGCAAATAAATTATACCGGATACAACTATTGAGACGGCAGTCAATAATATCAGTAAAATCGTGATGACCTTTCCCTTATTACTCATACCCCTCCTCCTTAATGAACAGATAACTTACGAACACGAAGTGTGAGTAAGTTATAGCGTAGCGTCTGGGAATTAATCCCGCCGAGCGTTTCAAAATTATCAACGAGAATTTTGAAACATCTTGCCCTCTGCAATTCAAAGAATTGCGAGGACTTAAGTCCCTGAAATTGCGAAGCAATTTCTAGGGGCGAAGCGGGATATAATTAAATTGTGCTTCTCTGCCCGCCAGAACTTATAACTTTATCTCAGTATAAGATGTTAACTTAGATAAGTCAAGCAAAAAATGCCAAATTAC
>CAKKQO010000040.1:18466-20319 GCA_919902105.1 Omnitrophica bacterium GWA2_41_15
AATTACAGGACTCTTTCATCGCCGCTATATATATTCATCCTTCTACCCCTGACAAAACCTATCACGGTTAAGCCGAATTCTCTGGCTAATTTTACAGCTTGGTTAGTAGGCGCACTCTGAGATACAATTATCGGGATAGCTGCCTTTTTTATTTTAAGCACTATTTCGCTTGAAACACGGCCCGAACTTAAAATAAGCGAATTATTAAAATCTACTTTTTTTATTAACGCTTCGCCTATTACTTTATCTACTGCATTATGCCTTCCGATATCCTCTTTAAAAATAAATATATCCTTTGCGTCAGACAACGCAGCAGAATGCACGCCGCCGGTTTTTTTAAAGCTGACTGATTTTTCCTGTAATACCTGCATTAGTTTAAATATTTTCTCACTACTGATATTAAAATTTGAATCTATTTTTTTACGGTGCAATAAATCCAAAGAGTTATAAAAAATAACCCCCCTGCCGCAGCCAGAAGTAAACAATCTTTTAAAAATTAAATTTTCGTCTAACTTCTTCTCTTTTAACTCTATGTATGCCTCCCCAATTGAAGTATCCAAAACTATATTCTCAACATCGCTTATGCTTTTTATAATGCCTGCGGTATAGAGAAAACCGATTGCCAATTCTTTTAAATCAAAGGGGCTGGCGAGCAAAGTGGCTAATTCTGTTTTATTAATGTTAATCGTAAAAGGGGCTTCGCTGGCTGTTAAATCCTCTAAATTTTCGGCTTTACCTTGAGATATCCTTGTAATATTAACCGCCTCAAACATAATGATTAGGCCCTTCCTTTTAGACCTTTCCTTCAAAGGAATAGAAAGTCTACCCTGCTGGGTAAATGTATAGGAAGGCCTATCCTTGTAGGATTAAAAAATTTCTTCGTGCGCGGGAAACTGTTTTATCTGGCTGTAACTAAAAACTGGCCCGTCAACGCAGACAAATTTCTCCGCAATATTACAATGGCCGCATTTACCAATACCGCATTTCATATAACGCTCAATGGTCATAACAATATCTTTGGGCTTAAATCCTGACTCAATTAGTTTTTGGGTAACAAACTTCATCATTATCGGCGGGCCGCAGACTATAGAAACAGCATCCCTTGGGTGCACGTTAGTTTCTTTCCATAATTCGGTAACCACGCCTATCTTGCAACCCCAGCCTACACAGGGCTTATCTACCGTCAGCCAAACTTCTGTATCCGGTATCTTTTTCCACATTTGGAGCTCATCTTTAAAACAAAGTTCATCCGGAGTTTTTGCGCCGTAGAGAATTTTTATATGTTTAAAATTTTTTCTTTTATTAAAAACCATGCTTATCAGGCCGCGTAGAGGCGCAAGGCCGATTCCGCCGGCAATAAAATATAAATTTTTATGTTTTAATTTTTCTATTGAAAAGAAATTACCGTATGGCCCTCTTAAAAACAGAATATCTTTCTTTTTTAAATTGTGTATTGCAGAAGTCACCTTGCCGGCCTTCCTGATAGAGAACTCTAAAAAACCGCTATTTATAGGCGAAGAGGCAATTGAGATGGGCGCCTCCCCTGCCCCTAATAACCCAACCTCCATAAACTGCCCCGGCTGGTAGCGGAAAGATTTAGCCATCTTTTTATCTTTAAAACTTACCCGAAATGTTCTGATATCAGCGGTTTCTTCCTCTATGTTTTTTATTTCTGCCGGATAAGGCAAATAATTATTTTTCATATGATATTATATGAGGTACGCAAAACTAATGGAATTTCTTAAAGCACACAATCAGAAATTTTTTGGCAAACGTCTATGAGGAATTACGGCGAGGATGTAGCGACAATCCTCTATGGAGCGTAACACCTAAAGACGTAAACCGAAATAGAC
>CAKKQO010000041.1 GCA_919902105.1 Omnitrophica bacterium GWA2_41_15
CGTATCTACAATTACCCATCTGCCTCCCAAAGGATCCCTTCTTAATTCAACCATATTTAAAGTCCCGTCTCTCTTAAAAACTTAGCCGCACTTTCCGGAGTCAGGGGACAGATATAAAAACCCGTTCCCCACTCAAAACCGGCTACCCGCGTAAGCCGCGGAATAATCTCAATATGCCAATGATAATCATGCTCTATGGTCTTCCAATACCCTAATTTTTTGCGCCTAAAGGGTGCCGTATGCAAAATAAAATTATACGCGGGGTCCTTTACGACTTTTTTTAATTTTGATAATACAATCTTTAGAACCTTTGCCAATTCATACTGATGCTGCTGGTTTATGGTGCTAAAATCGCAACTGTGTTTCTTGGGCAGGATCCAGATTTCAAAAGGGAAACGCGAAGCAAAGGGCGCAATTGCTACTATGCCATCCTGATCCAATACTATCCTTTCTTTAGATTCTATTTCCTGTCTTATCAAGTCGCAGAAAATACATCTTTCATGGTAGTCGAAATATTTTTTAGCACCAACCAATTCTTCTTTTACGCGTTTAGGATTAACCGGAGTCGCAATTAATTGCGAACGGGAATGCCCAATCCGGCCGCCGCCTGCGCTCCAGCCATAGTTTTTGAATAATAATAAATATTTAAAACGTTCATCTTTCTCTAACTCAATAAAACGATAAACATAAGCGCCTATTACCTTAGTAATCTGTTCTTCAGGCAAATCTGCAATATTGGCAATGTGCTCCGGGGCCTCTATCACTACTTCATGCGCCCCTACGCCGTTCATTATATCAAAGAGCCCTTTAGGCCGCCGGTCTAACTCGCCTTCAATCTTTAGAATAGGCTTAATACTTGAAACTACCCTTACGTCCCAGCCGCCAGAATTAGGCTTGGTATGAGCATGGCGTATTGCATAAACCTCAGGCGGAGTGTTAGATTCATGCCCCTGACAAAAAGGGCACTCACCCTCCGGCGGGCCTTCTGCTAAGCCGGCAAAATCATCCGGCCGCTTGGCCCGCTCAGTAGCAATGATTACCCAGCGGCCAATAATAGGATCTTTTCTTAATTCAGGCATAATCCCTCGACTTTGTTCGGGAATTAAAAATTATAAGAACTTATCACTTATAACTTCTAACTTATAACTAATTTGTAAATTATACCATTGTTTTTCTTATATGCAAGAGTTTTCAAAAAATTAACCTAACACATCGCCGCTTTTTATTTTGTGCCCCAGAGCAAAAATATATGCCTGCATCCTTTTCGAAGAAGCAAGTTGCACTTCCTGAATAAGTAAAGTCCCGTCCTTGCAGCAAACCGAAATTCCTTCAGGCGTTATATCCGAAACCTCGCCCGGTTTTAATAAACTACTGATCTTATCATTCTTAAAATCTAAATAAATCGCTTTCCAAACTTTTAACAATTTAACGCCGAAATAAGTATATGCCCCCGGCCAAGGAATAAGGCCGCGTATTTGATTAAAGATATCTTTGGCATTTTTAGACCAATCAATCAGTCCGTCTTCCTTTATTAGCTTTAAAGCTAACGTAGCTTCTTTTTCATTTTGTTTTTTCAGGGTATATTTTTTATTTTTAATTAACTCAATCGCTTCAATAATTGCGTCCGCAGCCAATTTTGCTAAAGAACCGCTTAATGTTTGCGCATCATCGCTATCGGAAATTTTCATGGCCTTCTGTAAGATAATTTCACCTCTATCCATAAATTCATTCATTTTAATTATAGAAATACCGGTTTCTTGCTCAGCATTCATTATTGCCCGATTAATCGGGGCTGCCCCGCGGTATTTCGGCAGTAACGAAGCATGGACATTGAGCGAAAAAATCTTAGGCAGTTCAATAATTTGCTTAGGTATAATCTTGCCATAAGAAACAACTACGAATAAATCCGCATTTATTTTTTTAAGATAATCGCGGGTTTCTTGGCTAGCGAGAGCCTCTGGTTGAAATAGAGAAAAATTATGTTTTTCGCAAAATAACTTTACCGGAACAGGGCTTACTTTCAAGTGCCTGCCTGCTTTTCTGTCGGGTTGGGTTACCACGCAGCAAATTTCATAACCTGCGGAAAGTAAACGCTCCAATACGTCAATGG
>CAKKQO010000042.1 GCA_919902105.1 Omnitrophica bacterium GWA2_41_15
TGGCTGCCCCCTGTGGATTCGAACCACAATTAACTGGTCCAGAGCCAGTCGTGCTACCATTGCACTAGAGGGCAAAATTTAATATCGGGATAAATTTACCACCAATTATCCCTTATCCACTTGTCAGCTTTAGTAACCGGATTATCCTCAGAGCCTTCCTGAGAAACATCCTTAGATTCATCACTTATCGTGGACTTCGGGCCGCCCATTGTTTCCTTTAGCATTCTTACCATTGCACAGCCGGAGAAAAGGCTGGCGCTAAAAAATAGTATCGACAGCCACATTAAACACTTTAATCTCGCCTCAGGAGCATTCTTCCATAATTCTTTGGCCATCATTAACCTCTCTTTTACTTTGTTTTTGCCTAACAGGGCCATTGTTTCAAATAACCCGGGGCCGATGGTTTTTCCGCTGAGGGCAATTCTTACCGGATGCACCAAATCCCCTGCTTTCATACCCAATTCTTTCACCACCTCGCGGAATTTTTCTTCGATCGCCGTATGATTAAAGTCCGTGATCTGAGCGAACCGCTCTAGCAAAAGGCTAAATTCCTTACTTAAATTACGCTCTAAGAATTTTTTATGAGCTTCTTCGTCAAATTTTACTTTATCCGAAAATACAAAATCTGCCCAATTGACAAAATCAGTTAAGGTAGAAATGCGGCCTTGAAACAATTTTACCACAGGCAATATTCCGTCCCTATTAAAGTTTTCTTTTTTAATAAAGCCTCTCTCTATTAAGCGCGGAATCAACAACTCCGTTAAATGGGCTGCGTCGGCTTTTTTAATATATTGGGCGTTTAACCAATTTAATTTATCCATATCAAAGACTGCCGCGGCCTTATTGATATTTTTTAGCTCAAATTTTTTAATCACCTCAGCTATATCCACTACCTCCTGATTGCCTCCGGGAGAGAAACCGAGAAGCAAAAGGTAATTTGTCAGTGCTTCGGGCAAATAACCGAGCTTACGGTAATCGCTGATGGCGGTTGCACCTGTGCGTTTGGAGAGGCGTCCGCCGTCTTTGCCTAAAATTAAAGGCAAATGCGCAAAATAAGGCACTTTAAATCCCAACGCTTCATATAATACCACTTGTTTAGGAGTGTTAGAGATATGGTCATCTCCCCGAAGAACATGTGTTATGCCTAATAGGGCATCGTCTATGACGCAGGCAAAATTATAGGTTGGGCTTTTATCTTCTTTTATCAAAACCTGGTCCTTAATCAACTCGGAATCAAATTCAATCTCTCCGCGGATAATGTCATTTATTTTTATCTTTTCTGCCCCAACCTTAAAAATAATCGCTCCGTTTTCTGCCGTATAGGCCATACCTTTCTTAAGTAGTTTATCGGCATACTCACGGTAAATGTTAAACCTCTGACTTTGATAATAAACTTCATCCCAATCCATCGCTAGCCACGTAAGGCTATCTAAAATTTCATCAAGATATTCTTTCTTGGAGCGCTCTAAGTCGGTATCCTCTATGCGCAGGATAAATTTTCCCCCCGTATGCTTGGCATACAGCCAGTTAAATAAAGCGGTGCGCGCCCCTCCGATATGTAAAAAGCCAGTCGGGCTAGGGGCAAATCTTACCCTAATTGCGCTTGCCCCGTTAGAGATATTCATTCCTCTGCTCATATACGCTCAATCCTTTTTATGAAAACAGTGCTTTTAGTTTTAGCGAAATTCCCGTTATTGACGCCCCGAAACTTCGGGGCTATCTCTAACGGGGTAAACCATAATTTAATCCTTCTTCTAATGCTTTTTGATTAAGCGCGATTATTTCTTTGCTTAAGCCGTCCAACATTTTATATAACACCGCATAAATCTTATCTTCAGGGGCAATTTTTTTATAAGCTAAGTACGCGCCTAAGGCAACGGCATTGGCACATTTAATATTTCCTGTGCCTTGGGCAATCTCGGTAAAAGGAACTTCTATGGTTTTAAAATCGTTTCTTTTAGGTTTTATGTTTATCAGAGATTTATTCAGGAATAAGACACCGCCTTCTTTAATCCGGTTTTCAAATCTAATCAGTGAAGGCTCATTCATAATTATCGCGCTATCTGCCTTCTCAATCAGCGGAGAATATATCTCTTCGTCAGAGATAATAACCATACAATGTGCAGTGCCCCCTCTTACCTCTGCGCCATAAGCAGGCAAATATGTAGTAAATCTATCTGTCGCAACGGCAAGACAGGATAAGAACTTACTCATTATCATAATCCCTTGGCCGCCAAAACCGGCTACAATAATTTTTTCGGTCATTTATTTTATTTTCCCCAGCGGAAACTCTTTCGTCATCGTTTCAGCCATCCATTTAACCGAGTCAATCGGCTTAAGGCCCAAATACGTCGGGCAGGCAGATAAAATTTCCACCAAAGAAAAACCTTTGCCTTCCATCTGATTAATAAATGCCTGTTTTATGGCTTTTTTTGCGGATAAAACTTTTGCCGGGGAATCGGTGCTGACGCGCTCAATAGAATAAACGCCGGGAAGGCAGGATAATAATTCGCTGATTTTTAAAGGATACCCTTCTAATTTTGCGCATCTACCCAGAGGGGTCGTTGCAGTTTTTTGCTCCAGAAGCGTAGTCGGCGCCATCTGGCCTCCGGTCATACCATAGACAGCATTATTAATAAATATGACAGTTAAATTTTCCCCTCGGTTTGCCGCGTGTATTGTCTCAGCAGTCCCGATTGCGGCTAAATCTCCGTCGCCCTGATAAGTAAAGACTAAATTGTGCGGCCGCATTCTTTTAATGCCGGTTGCAACAGCCAAGGCTCTTCCATGCGCCGCCTCACAGCAATCAAACTCCCAATAATCATAGGCGATAACCGCACACCCTATAGGCGTCACGCCAATAACTTTTTCTCGGATATCCAGCTCATCCACAACCTCGCAGACGAGACGATGTGCTACGCCATGCCCGCAGCCCGGGCAATAGTGTGTTGGGATATCGCGTAATGATTTAGGCTTAGTAAATATCTTATCCATAATATTTTTAGCGTTTAGCGTTTAGCGGATAGCGTTTAGTTTTTCTATCCGCTATACGCTCTACGCTATACGCTATTTCTTCTTCGCTCGGTATTCCGCCGCCGCTCCGGCCAAGAAATTCAACCATATATTCAGAACCAACAGCCAAACGCACATCTTCTACCATCTGGCCATAAGACATTTCTACGGCTAAGAACTTAACCCTTAACCCTTGCCCCTTAACCCTATCAAATATATCTTTGGGAAACGGCCAGAGGGTTATCGGCCGGATTAAGCCGACTTTTATATTTTTTGCCCGTAAAGTTTTAATCGCTCCTTTTGCAATGCGGGCCATTGTGCCATAGGCAACAATGATAGTATTTGCGTCGGCGATATCCAATGCCTCAAACCCTTGCTCTTTGCCTTCAATCTCTTGGTATTTTTCCTGTAAATGCTGGTTAAGCTTTTCTAAATCTCCTTCACGCATGCGAAAGGAAGCAACGAGATTCGGCTTCCTATCCTTGCAGCCCGTAAGCGCCCATGTTTTCGTGCTTTGTGCTTCGTGCTTTGTGCTTTGTTTACTTTCTTCTCGAGGAACGAGGAACGAAGAACGAGGAACCAAAATGGGCTCCATCATCTGGCCTAATAGTCCGTCGCCCAAGACCATTACCGGATTACGGTATTTATCGGCTAACTCAAAAGCGAACTGTGTTAAATCAAAGGCTTCCTGCACGCTCGCCGGCGCAAGCACAATATTATGATAATCGCCATGGCCGCCGCCTTTGGTTGCCTGAAAATAGTCTGACTGCGCAGGCCAGATATTCCCCAACCCTGGCCCTGCCCGCATAATATTAACAATTACTGCTGGTAGTTCTGCCCCGGCGATATAAGAAATACCCTCCTGTTTAAGGCTGATACCCGGGCTTGAAGACGAAGTTAAAGCGCGAAATCCGCAGGCTGCCGCCCCCATTACCATGCTTATCGCTGCTAACTCCGACTCAGACTGAATAAATACGCCGCCAACCTCGGGCATTCTTTTTGCCATATACGCAGGTATTTCATTCTGCGGCGTAATGGGGTATCCGGCATAAAAGCGAGCTCCTGCCTGTATGGCGGCTTCGGCTATTGCTTCGTTTCCGGTAATAAGAATTTTTTCTGACATACTCTTTAAGTATCAAAGCATCATCATTCGCTTCGCTCATTAGCATCAGAGAGTCAAAGTTAAATCTTTTTACTCTGACTCTTTGACACTCTGACACTTTATCGATACACTTCCACTGCTCCGTCCGGACAAATCAGGGCACAGAACTTACAGCCGGTGCAATTGCTGCCAGAGGCAGCACCCCGCCTTTTGGCGGCGGCGCCTTCTAAAAACATTACCGGCTGAATACCTTTTTTATTCAAACGGCTCTCTGGTTTTATTAATCCCTTAGGGCAATAAATCACGCATAATTGACAACCTTTACAACGTTCTCTATCTATGGTTATTTTAGGCATTCTTTTACCGCGCTTGCTATCCCTTGCGCGTTTAGGCCATATTTTGCTAAGATGTCATCCCGCTTGCCTTGCTTTATAAATTCACAAGGCAGGCCTAATTGCTTGACATCTATTTTGTTACCCAATGCTTCTTTTACAAACGAACCAAACCCGCCGTCAATTATTCCTTCTTCAATTGTAATCATCTTAGGGAATCTTAAAATTATATCTTCTAATAACTCTCTATCGAGGGGCTTGGCAAAGCGTGCATTTATCAATTCTACGCTAATATCCTCTTTAGCTAAAATATCTGCGGCTTCTAGCGCCGGATAAACCATGCTGCCTAAAGCAATAATTGCCATATCCTTTCCGCGCCTTAATACTTCCGCTCTACCCAATTCTATATTTCTGGTTTCTGGTGACTCGGGGTACCCACGCTGAGGCGTGGGTCGGGCAACTGGCACTCTATCCTTGGGGTACCTGATAGCGATTGGCCCATTATGTTTAAACGCGAACTCAAGCATTGTTTCAAATTCTTGCGCATCCTTTGGCGCCATAATCGCTAAGTTAGGAATAGTCCTCAAGAAACTCACGTCGAAAATTCCTTGATGAGTTGCGCCGTCTTCTCCGACAATTCCGGCGCGGTCAATGGCAAAAACTACTGGCAAATTTTGCAGACTTACTTCTTCCATAATCTGATCGTACGAACGCTGTAAGAATGTTGAATATATGGCTACCACCGGCCTAAGTCCCCCGCGAGCAAGGCCTGCCGCAAAACCTATCATATGTTCTTCTGCAATACCAACATCAAAAAATCTTTCCGGGAAAGATAGGGCAAATTTATCCAAGCCTGTGCCTTGGGGCATTGCCGCACTGATAGCGGCTATTTTATCGTTGTCCTTGGCTAACTCTGTTATTTTTTTGCTAAAGATATCCGTATAAGCTATTACTCCTTCCGGCTTAAGAGATGCGCCGGTTGCTAAATCGAATTGACCAATACTGTGGAAATTTTCCGGATTATCTTCTGCAGGCTTATAACCCCTGCCCTTTTTGGTCACCACATGCAAAAGTATCGGCCCTTTCAAAGCAAGTAAGTGCTTTAAGGTCGTTACCAACAATTCTAGATTATGCCCGTCAATCGGGCCGAAATACCTAAAACCTAATTCCTCGAATAAAATTCCGGGCACAAGGATATTCTTTAACCCTTCCTCAAATTTCTTGGCTAATCCTAAAAGACGCTTTCCCCGCGGAATTTTTTTTAACACAAAATCTTGAAGCGCATCGCGGAAACGGTTATAGATAGGAAGAGAGATGATTTTATTTAAATAATTACTTAATGCGCCTACGGAAGGAGCAATGCTCATCTCATTAGTATTAAATACTACCAATAAATCTTTCTGCAGGTGGCCGGCATTATTCAATGCCTCAAAACACATTCCGCCGGTGAGTGTTCCATCGCCGATAACTGAGACAATCTTATGCTTCTTCTCTATGCCGGATAAATCCTGGGCGCACGCCATACCTAATGCCAATGATAAACTTGTCGAAGCATGCCCGGTGGTGAAACAATCATAGATAGACTCTTCTCGGCAAGGAAAACCCGAAATACCGCCTGCCTGCCTAAGGGTAGAAAATTTTTTGGCTCTTGCGGTAAGGATTTTATGGGCGTAGGCCTGATGCCCTACATCCCAAATTAAAATATCCTCCGGTGTATTCAGACAATAATGCAGGCTGACGGCTAACTCTACCGCCCCAAGACTAGAAGCCAAATGGCCGCCGGTGCAAGACACGGTCTCTAAGATTAATTTCCTGATTTCGGCGCACAAAAGCGTAAGTTCGCCGATAGGCAGCTTCTTTAATTCTTCGGGAGAATTTATTTTATCAAGCAGCATTATTTCGGAGCCTCATCCGAGGAGGCTTCTTCAAATTCTTTAGTCTCGAAGTGCGGATCATTCGAAGAAGTATTTTTTTTCAGCAAAATTTCTACTTTGCGTTTAGCTGTCTCAAGCGTCTTAGAACAGATTAAAGAAAGCTTTATCCCTTCTTCGTATCTTTTCACGGCTTCTTCGAGCGTTAATTTATCGCTTTCCAATTCTGCGACTATCTTCTCTAAACGCTTAAGCGCATCCTCAAATTTTATTGTCTCTGCCATTATAACCTCCGAAAAATAAGCGTATCAAAGAGTCAAAGATTCAGAGAGTCAGAGCAAAAGCTTAACTTTGACTCTTTGACTCTAACGAGCGAAGCGAATGATGACACTTTGATGCTATCAACTTTCTATTTTATCTACCGTGCTGACAAACGCTCCCTTGGCTAATTTTGTTTTTACCTGCTCGCC
>CAKKQO010000043.1 GCA_919902105.1 Omnitrophica bacterium GWA2_41_15
CTCGACTTTAGACAAAAAATGATCCTTGAAAAATAGTGGCGGCTGGACTTGCATCACAACCGCCGGTGGGCAAATTGGGTTTGTGTCGAATCCAATTCCCCAACCAAATTTTACGTCACTCGGCGGCTTTCGTCAGCAGGTGTATCAATTTCTCGATCACCGCAAGGATGCTTTCTTCGAGTTGATTGATGCTGTGATTCAAACTGCATCGGCGCGTTCGTTTGCCGAGTTGTCGCTGGCCCCGGCTTTTGAGCGCCAGTGGCCCAGCCTCTACAAGGCGCTGGTGGAGGTGACTTACGACGAGCAGGCTCTCAACGAACTCTGTTTAGAGGCTGTGCCGACCAAGCAAGTCGCACACTTTGCGATTGATGTGACCGGCATCCGCCGGATGCGTTCGCCGACTTTGAAAGAGCGGCTTTACTATCACAGCGCAGCGCGCGAAGTCGCCGGGCGTGGAATCATGATCGGTTTGCCTTATTCGATTCTGGCTTGGGAGAGCCAACGCGGCAGCAGTTTTTCGCCGCCGGTCAACATTCAAAGGCTCAAGCCGGATCAGAAAGCGACCGCCGTGGCCGCCGATCAAGTCCTCTGGTTAGGCTTTTACGCGCCTTCGCAGTTGGAGTGGCGGGCAGCGCTTGACGGCGCTTATGGCAACGAAAAATTCTTCGCGCCGCTGGAAGGCAAAGCCGTCCAGGTTGTCGCGCGCACACGCTGCGATTCGGTTTTGGTTCGACTGGCCACGCCCGATCAGTACGGCGGAAAAGGTCGCCGTCCGATCTTCGGCCCCGACTTTCGCTGTCTGGATGAACAGACCTGGGGGCCGCCGGAGGAAGAAGTGAGCTTTGAAGACTCCAAACACGGTCAGGTTAAATTGCAATTGTGGCGCGGCCTGGGCTTGCACAAAAAGGGCGGATTGATCCCCCTGGAACTGATCCGCTCGCGGATTCACACCGAACGAGAGCAACCGCCCGAAGCGCATTGGTATCTGGCTCACAACGGCAAGCCGGAGCAAACCGTGACCGCCCGGCAATGGTACGAAACCATCACCCATCGCTGGGGCATCGAACCGGCCAACCGCTTTCGCAAAGAGCGGCTGTACGCCGAATTGCCAAAAGTCAGACAGGCCGAAAGCAGCGATCACTGGTTGATGGCGGTGCAATTGATCGAGTGGCAACTCTACCTGGCGCGCACCGAAGTCACTCAGAAAGTGCTGCCCTGGCAGAAAGCGCTGGCCAGCCACCAATTGACGCCGAACCGGGTGATTCAAAGCCTGCCAGGTCATTTATCGCAAATCGGCACTCCGGTGCGCCCTGTACAACCTCGTGGAAAAGCGCCCGGCTGGCCCGCCGGAAAAGAAAGAAGCGTCCCGGAAAAGTACAAATTAACGCCAAAGAGCCGGAAAAAGCCGGTTCAAGTATCAAAGAACGAATGAACGATCATTCTGAAATTGAAAACTGAGCGACAAACCAGCCTATTTTCGAATAGGCTCTGTCGTTACTTTGTCTAAAGTCGAG
>CAKKQO010000044.1 GCA_919902105.1 Omnitrophica bacterium GWA2_41_15
AGATTCTTGAGATTAAAGGAGATAATCCTTTTAAGATCCGGGCGTATCTGCGCGCAGCCGACAGCTTAGAAACAGTTAGCGAAGATTTAGAGGATATTGAGCGTGAAGGGCGGCTGCGCGAGATTCCCGGCATCGGCCAGGATTTAGCCGAAAGAATAGCAGAGTTTATCGGCTATGGCAGGATTAAGTCTTACGACGAATTAAGAAAAACTATTCCTGAAGGCCTGCTTGGGCTTTTATCTATTCCTGGAGTCGGCCCGAAAACCGCAAAACTCCTTTATGATGAATTAAAAATTTCTGATATCGTAATGTTAGAAAAATATGCTAAAGAAGGGCGCTTGCAAAAACTCCCTGGCTTTAAAGCTAAACATGAAGAGAATATTCTACGTGGGATAGAGCTGGTTAAGAAGGGAATGGAACGGATGGATCTAGGTACCGCTTATTTAACTGCGCAAAAATTTGTTGGTATTCTAAGTAAGCATCCGCTAGTAAAAAAGATAGATATAGGAGGGAGCCTGCGCCGGATGAAGGAGACGGTGCGCGATATTGATATTTTAGTTGCCTCAAATAAGCCCAAAGAGATAATGAATGCCTTTGTCAAAATTGATGAGGTAAAAAGCGTATTAGGCGAGGGCGAGACAAAATCTTCGGTGGTAACTAAAGATGGCGTGCAGGTGGATTTGCGGGTAGTGGATGAGGAAAGTTTTGGCTCAGCCCTAATGTATTTTACCGGCTCAAAGGCGCATAATATACATTTAAGGCAATTAGCTATTAAGAAGGGCCTGAAGCTTAGTGAATATGGGGTTTTTCGAAAAGAAAAGAATATCGCCGCAGGTTTTTCTGAAAGCAAGATTTATAAATTATTCGCTATGGGGTATATTGAGCCGGAATTAAGAGAAGATTTAGGTGAAGTTGAGGCGGCGCTGGAAAATAAACTCCCCTGTTTAATTGAGGTATGCGATATCAAGGGCGACTTACACACCCATTCAACTTACTCCGATGGGCATAACTGCGTAAAAGATATGGCGCTGGCGGCAGAGAAGAAAGGATATGAATACATTGCCATAACTGACCACTCCATATCGCTTAAAGTAGCAAACGGTTTGGGCTTGGATGCGCTTAAGAAAAAGAAAGTAGAAATCGAGAAGTTAAACAAAGAATTAAAAATCAAAATTTTATTCGGCACAGAAG
>CAKKQO010000045.1 GCA_919902105.1 Omnitrophica bacterium GWA2_41_15
TCGGCATCAATTCGCGCAAATAACTTACGCACACTTTCGTGTTCGTAAGTTATGCGCTCATTGAGAGGATAAAGATATGTCTATAAAAGTAAGAATTCCAGCGCCATTACAAAAATTAACTAAAGATCAGCCAGAGGTGGAGGTTGAAGCCGCTACAATTAAGGATTTGGTTGATGGTTTGGAAAAACATTTCCCGGGTATTAAAGCGCGCATCTGCGATGAAAACGGCAAAATCCGCCGCTTCATTAATTTTTATGTCAACGACGAAGACGTTCGGTTCTTGAAAGGTTATGATACGGCGTTAAAAGATAAGGATGAGGTTTCCATTATACCCGCTATAGCTGGAGGCTCTAGCTAATGAATTTAAACGAATCTCAGATAGAGCGTTATTCGAGGCAGCTTATCCTTCCCCATGTAGGGGGGAAGGGGCAGGAGAAGATTTTGCACGCCCGCGTGTTAGTCGTAGGAACCGGCGGCTTAGGTGCGCCCTGTGCGCTTTATTTGGCGGCAGCCGGGGTGGGGACTTTGGGTTTGGTAGATTCAGATAAAGTAGAATTGAATAATTTACAGCGCCAGATTATCCATAGCACTCTCGCTGTAGGAACACCAAAAGCAGAGTCGGGGAAAAAGCGTATTAGCGAACTTAATCCTGATGTAAATGTAGTAGCGCATAATCTTAAAGCAACTTCGGAAAATATTCTGGATTTAATTAAACCATATGATATAGTGGTGGACGGAACGGATAATTTTCCTACCCGTTTTTTAATAAATGATGCCTGCGTGATGGTAAATAAGCCATTGGTGCATGCCGGAATTTTCCGCTTTGACGGCCAGATTATGACGATTATGGCAAAGAGCGGGCCGTGCTACCGCTGTTTATTCCCTGAGCCGCCTCCTCCGGGGGCGGTGCCGTCTTGCCAGGAGGGCGGGATTTTAGGCGCAGTTGCCGGTGTATTAGGGGTGTTACAGGCAAATGAAGTATTAAAGTTTATTTTAGGGATTGGGGAGCTATTGGTAGGCAAACTTCTTATTTTTGATGCCCTAACTTCCAGTTTTCGTACGGTAAAAGTTCCCAAAGATAAAGATTGTGCGGTTTGTTCAGACCATCCGACGATTAGCAAATTAATTGATTACGAGGAGCAGGCGTGTCAGATAAAAAAAGAAAAAGAATAGCAGTAATATTTGTAGGTTTGAACTTGTCCCGCCTCGCAAGATGTATCAAAATTCTGTCCCATAATTTTGATACACTCGGCGGGATCAATTCGCACAAATAACTTACTCATACTGTGTATTCGTAAGTTATGCATTGCGCCGAAAGCAAAACACCGCGAAAATTTATACTAAATTTTCTCGTAGCTTTCGGCATCAATTCGCACAAATAACTTACTCATACTGTGTATTCGTAAGTTATGC
>CAKKQO010000046.1 GCA_919902105.1 Omnitrophica bacterium GWA2_41_15
ACCACGCAGCAAATTTCATAACCTGCGGAAAGTAAACGCTCCAATACGTCAATGGCAAAATTACCGCTGCCGAAAAAAATAATTCTCATTTTCACCCCGTTAGAGATAGGTCGTCATTAGGCGACCGTCTCTCTGCGTAATTCTGCTGATAAAATTTGTGCTTCCATAATTATCAAACCCCGCTTGCTATACGGAAAAGCGTTATCTCTAACGGGGCTCATAACGGCTCCACATTCACGGTAATAATTATACCAGACTTTTTAAAACCCTTTAGATGTTTATTTACAAAATGAATAAGTGCCTTTTTGCTTCTGCTCTTTAATAAAATATTATACCTGAAATTATCGCGTAACTTCAAGGGGTATGCTGCGCTCGGATTAAATATTTCAATTTTATTTTTTTGATTTATACCTTGCAAATGATTAAATAAATTTTCTGCGGCAAGCTCTACTTTCTCATTCTGCCTTCCCCTTAAGCTAATTAAGGCAAGGCAGGTAAAAGGCGGAAATGATAACTCCTTCCTTTGGCTTAATTCTTCCTTATAGAATAAACTATAATCATTGCGTATCAACGGCCTAATTAGATAATGCTGAGGCAGGCCTGTCTGGATGATAACTTTCTCTTTAGCGATAGAAATGAGCCGGGATACAACCTGAAACGTCTTTTCTGCTGCTCTAAAGTCTACTCTATTTAAAGATAAATCCAATGAAATAATACCCACTAAATCTATATTTTTCAATTTAGGCAGGTCTTTTACGACAATCTGGGTTGCAATCAGGATATCGAATGGTTCTTTATCTAAATCCACTTTACTATCGAGGCGGTCGTATCTTAATACCTTATTAAAAGGGAATAAACGGCTAGCTTCGCTTTCCAATTTCTCTGTGCCTAACCCCGAATACCTGATATAAGATTTGCTGCACTCAGGACAAATCTTAGGAACGGGTAATTTAAAATTACAAGTCTGACAGATCAATTCATCTGCGCCGTATATAAACACAAGGTTTTTACTGCATCGGCTGCACTTGATAACAAAACCGCAAGCAGCGCACTTTGCATATGTCGCAAAACCCACCCGGTTTAAAAAAAGCATTACTTTTTTCTTATTAGTTAAAGCCTGATTAATATTATTTTCTAAAATATTGGAAAGGATTATATTTCTCTTTTTCTGCCTATACCGCTCTTCGCCAATATCTACAACCTGCACAGAGGGATGAGTTTTTTCTTCGGCTAATAGCTTAATAAGCCTGAATTTAGCTTTTTTAGCTAAATAATAGGCATCAAGCGAGGGAACACTGCTTGCCAGAATTAAGTCCGCTCCGGCCTCTTTCGCCCTGAACAGCGCTATATCTTTTGCGTTATAGAACGGAGACTGCTCCTGCTTATATACGGAATTGTCTTCTTCATTAATAATAATCAACCCTAAATTGCCGACCGGGGCAAATATAGCACAAGACGTCCCTATTACTATATTAACCTCGCCTCCTTTTACTTTAAGCCAATCTTTAAGCTCTTGTTTATCGGTATTTTTGCTATGTAAAAGCACAACCTTTTGTTTAAACCTTTCTTCTATTAAATCCTTTGCCGCAAGGGATAAATGTATTTCCGGGCTTAATATAATAATACCTCTCTGGTCATTTATAGCAGAAGCTATCTTTTCCTTAAAAATTTGCCATCTTTTGTTTGCTAAATCATGCACTAATAGGACCTCGCCTTTTCGTTTTAATCCTGACACCTGACACCTGACAGGCGCCTCTGGCGAAGCAAGCGGGGATAATGCTTCTATTTTTCTTCCTTTCCTTACAAGCTTTGGCAGGATTAAATCTAACGCCTCGCCAAGCGAACAAAAATAATTCTTAAAAATATACTGAGCAAGCCTGCAAAGGGCTTCGTCAAAAAGCGGCTGTTTATCCAATAGCGCTATTATGCTTTTAAGATGTCTTATCTGCGAGACTTTAGAAAAGCCCCGGACATAACCCACGAGCTCTCTATTCCCAAAAGGGACCCTCACCCGCGACCAGCAAGAGATGTGTTGCTCTAGGTTCTTGGGTATGCAATAATCAAAGGGGCTATCTATGGGAAGAGGAAAGATTACCTTGGCAATCATTATTTTAGGGCGATATCCATTATCTTTACTGCGGCATCGGGATGGGAAAGCCGTCCGGCATTGTCTTTATATTGCTCTAATTCACTGCGTGAAAGCTTTAAACTAAGCACAATATCTTTTATCTTATTTATGTCTTCTACGATTATGCCCGCGCCGTAACTCTCTATAATCTTGGCATTACCGGCTTCCTGTCCGGGAATAATGGAAAAAAATATCATGGGAAGCTTTTTGGAAAGCGCCTCGGAAGTAGTCAGGCCTCCGGGCTTAGTAATTATCAAATCGGATACGCTCATTAATTCATAGACATTATTTACCAAGCCGAATATTTTAAAATTCGGGGCATTTATCTTTTTTAATTCTTCAAATAATTTTTTATTCCTGCCGCAGACAACCAATAACTGCATATCTTCTTTTAGTAAATTTATAATTTTTGCGATGGGGCCCATTCCTACCTCGCCGGTCATAATCAATAAAGAAAATAAGTCCGGGCTTATCCCTAATTTTTCCGCTGTGTCTCGACGGTTAAAATTTTGCGAAAAAACCGCATCAATCGGGATACCGGTAAATTCAATCTTTTGATCGAGCACGCCAAAGGAAATAAGCCGGTTTCTGACGCTGTCAGATGCAACGCAAAATTTATCGACATGAGAATCAAACCACGCACTATGCAGGCAAAAATCGGTTACTACGCTAACTAATTTTATATTTAACTTTTGTTTCACATAACCGGTTATCTCCGTCGACATAAAATGAGCGGAAATCACCAAATCATACTTTTCTTCTTCTAAAAATCTGAGGTACTTCTTATAGGCATATTTGTTAAAAAAATAAGATATGCGCCTAAAAATACCGCGGCTAAAATTGTCGCTTAGATAAAAGACTATCCTCCAAATATGAGGAATATGCTTGATTAAAAAAATATATCCTTCAGAATAAAGGTATTTAAGAAGGGGGAAGGTAAAATCCAAAATATCAACAATTGAGGCGTCTAAATTTCTTTGCTTGGCTTCTTTATATACGGCCTCAGCCGCTTTCCTATGGCCGGCTCCGGCGGTTGCGTAAACAATGAGTATTTTCACCCGGCTTTTCCTTTCATAGTCATATCCCCACCCACTTAGGAGGGCGGGGTTCATCTTATTTTACCGGAAATAATCAATTTCGCCGCAGAAAATAAATCTTTCGCGGTATAATCCGGCTTAACCTGCCAATTATCTTTATTACCAGGCTTTTCCTTCCCGCTGAATATAAGTATTGACTTTACACCAGCGGCCTTCGCGGTCATAACATCTCTTACGCTATCCCCGATAAAGAATGCATTTTTAAGCCATTTTTTTGCGATATGATTATCTTTTAACGCCTTATCCAATAAGCCGGCTTTGGGTTTACGGCATAAGCAGTTATGTCGGTCTTCGTGCGTGCAATAATATACGCCGTCAATTTTACCGCCGTAATCTTGTATTTTCTTCAGCATATATTGCGTAATTTCATTAAGCGTACTTTTAGAATATATGCCTTTTGAAACTCCTGCCTGATTAGAAACGATAAAAATTTTAAA
>CAKKQO010000047.1 GCA_919902105.1 Omnitrophica bacterium GWA2_41_15
TTCTATTAATTGCATTATTGGGTTTTGCCTGCTATTTTAATGCGCTCACCTCTCCCTTTATCTGGGATGATGTAGGTTTAGTCAGCAATAATTATTTGATAAAAGACTTTCGTTATTTGGGGAAAATATTCACTACAGACCTTTTCAATTTAAGCAGCGAAGGCTGTACTTTTTACCGCCCGATACAGGCCCTTTCCTATATGTTGGATTACCATCTCTGGGGATTAAATCCATTCGGATACCACCTGACAAATATTATCCTGCATATTTTGACAGCGATTTTAGTTTATTTGTTTATTACTAATATCATAATGCTACAGGCTGCAGGCTGCAGGCTGCAGGCTAAAAGCTTGCAGCTTGGAGCTTGCAGCTTGGAGCCGAATTTCATCCCTTTGTTCACTGCCCTTTTCTGGGTAGCCCATCCTATTCACGTTGAGGCGGTGACCTATATTGCGGGAAGGGCGGATATATTACTGGGCTTATTTCTCTTCCTTGCGCTAATATTATTTATCCGCGGTTTTTATCTTCTATCGCTCTTTTCTTTTATCTTTGCCCTTCTTTCCAAGGAGCTCGGTTTAATATTTCCGTTTTTGTTATTAATATACGGCTTTGGTTATAAGCTTCCGCTTTCAGAGAAGCGGCCCCCGGGTATTTTTGTGTATTTGACGTTTTTCTTGGCAAGTATAGGTTATTTATATGCACGCTCAAAGATATTTCTTACAGGAGAAAACTTTTCTCTTTTTAGTCTAAGTCTCCCGGATGTATTATTCTTTATCACCGCCCCGTTTTTATACCTGAAAACACTGCTCTTACCCGTTAACCTGCATATGTCATATACGGTTAAATTGCCGGCTTCAATTTTTGCGCCGCAAGTTTTATTCTCTATTTTAGGCATTATTTTATTTGTTTTGCTTGTAATTAAAACTTACCGCCGTTTTAGGCTGTTTTCTTTCGCACTTTTTTGGTTTGCTTTATTCTTACTACCGCATTTAGGGATAATTATTACAAATGCCTATTTTGCCGAGCATTTTTGTTATATAGCTTCCATAGGAATATTTTTTATTTTAGCC
>CAKKQO010000048.1:0-2312 GCA_919902105.1 Omnitrophica bacterium GWA2_41_15
ACTCATTACAACGCAATAACAAACTTTGATGCGCTGTAATTTATTAATTGGCTCCCCCGCGAGGACTCGAACCTCGGACCCAGTGGTTACACTTAACCCGAAATTACTTTCGGAAGTGGACTATCTCATCTCCATATCTGCCACAATACCTTAGCGGATTTAGGAGGCGGGTATATAGTCTCTGCACATTTAGGCCAAGCATTTCTACTTAGCACATTTAGCTCAGGATTACCCTTCGACTTTGCTTAGGGTTTCCCTGAATTAGCCCGCTTTTTCAACCACGGTTTCCCGTAGAAGCTGCGCTTTGAGCATGAATTTCTCGGTGGCAATTGGCACAGAGCAACACGCACTTATCTAATTCTTCCTTAACTTTAGTCCAACTTCGCGTATATCCTTTTTCGGATATGCTAAAGTCCTTGCCGGAAGAATTATTGTGATGAAACTCTAGCGCATCGATACAGCGATTATAGCCGCATGTTTGACATTGACCGCCTTTGTATTCAATCGCCATTTGTCTGATTTTCTTGCGTCGCTTATGAACAGCGGCAATTAAATATTGGCGGCGGTCAGCGTATTTTCGCGTATCGTGCTTTGCCAATTTCACCTCGATTACCATTTACTCACCTGAAAAACTTGCCTCGCCTTTCAGGCTCGGCACAGCCACTTGCTCTACCAACTGAGCTACAGGGGAATAGGTGTTTTCCCACATCCCAAAATAAACCATAGAAGCATGCTTCATTCGGGACAGGGGAATTTTTATGCAATTTAAAGACTTTTATATTATACATAAAACTCACCCTTAGTCAATATTTTTTAGTCTTGACTATTAGCCTAAAAATGAGATATAATAATTAACTAAATTTTTATATATTATTGGGTGGTAAATGGATACAAACAAAGATAATCATAATGGTAAGGAAAGGCGGCAGTTTATCCGCCTGCCTTACCGTTCGCCCCTTAAATACAAAGTCTGCAAGGAAGAGACGATAAAAAAACTTATGTTCGGTTATAGCGAAAATATCAGCCAGTCAGGCCTGCTTTGCAATATTAAAGAGCCGGTCAGTGTTGACAGCGTATTGTGGCTTGCCTTGGATATGGGGATGCTCAGTATATGCGCAGATATAGAGAAGAATGCTATTATACTTCAGCATGGCGTATTAGGCCGCGTGGTCAGGACTTATCAGAAAAAAGACGGCAGTTTTGATGTGGGCGTGCGTTTCCTTATCCGTAATGAACTAGGGAGCAGAGATTTATTCGAGAAGGTTTATCTTGATGAAGGAATGATGGGGGTTAATGGGGATAAATAGGATTGCTATATTAGGCGATGGCGGCTGGGGCACGACTTTAAGCATCTTGCTTTCGAAAAAAGGCTTAGGTGTAAGCCTTTGGAGTGTTTGCCGCGAATATGCGGATTTTTTAGATAAGAAAAGGTTAAATGTAAAATTTTTACCCGGAATACCCATCCCGAAAAATATAAATATTAGTTCCGATCTATATCGTGTTTTATCTGGCGCTGAGGTTGTGGTTTTAGCGATTCCCTCCCCATACCTGCGCAGCGTATTAAAAAAGTTAGAACCGCAATCTCTCGACGCGAAGGTTATCGTAAGCGCTATTAAGGGGATAGAGAACAATAGCCTGATGCGGATGTCTGAGGTGATAAGAGATGTTTTGGGTAATCTCAGGGTTTCGGTATTGTCCGGCCCGACCATTGCCCGGGAAGTGGCACTTGGCATCCCCTCTACCGCGGTAATTGCCTCAAGTGAGCCGAAAACATCCCGGCTTCTGCAGGCTGTGTTTATGACCAATAGATTTAGGATTTATACCAACGACGATGTAATAGGCGTAGAATTAGGAGGGAGTATTAAGAATATCATTGCTATTGCCTGCGGCATCTGCGATGGGTTAAAATTCGGCGCCAATACCAAAGCCGCGCTTCTTACGCGAGGATTGGCAGAGATGAACCGATTAGGCGCGGCTATGGGAGCAAAGGCGCATACTTTTTATGGCTTAAGCGGGTTAGGGGATTTAGTTACCACATGTAGCAGCGTTTATAGCAGGAACCGAGGATTAGGTGAGAAAATAGGCGCCGGGAAAAAAATAAAAGAAATTATCGCTAAGATGGAGATGGTGGCTGAAGGCGTGCCGACGACAAAGTCTGTTTATGAATTGAGCAAAAAGTATAAGGTAGATATGCCGATAACAAAAGAGGTATATCGCGTTCTTTATAAAAATAAAAGCCCTCTTGCCGCTGTGGATGATTTGATGGCGCGTAGGCGGCGGGAGGAATAGATTTTCGGGGAGTGGCTCAGTTT
>CAKKQO010000048.1:2412-18308 GCA_919902105.1 Omnitrophica bacterium GWA2_41_15
ATGGCATACGCAGGAGCGGAGAAAAGGAAACATACAAGGCTTAGTAAAACTTTTGTTGTGTCTTATCGTGTTTATGAAGAAGTGGATAATTATGATTTAACCCAGACAAAAAATGTAAGTGTAGGAGGCATGCTGCTTACCACTAATCGCAAGTTTAATCCGGGAACAATATTGAGCGTAGATATCAGGCTTCCTTATTTACTTGAACCATTGAATTTAAAAGCTCGGGTGATAGATTCTAAACAAATAGTAAAAAATCTCATCTATGATACTCATCTTGAACTTATTGATATTGATGAAGATAATAAAGAAATAATCAATAAGACGGTAGTTTTTCATCTTAAGAAAAAAGAGGAAGAGAAATGAAAAAAGTAAATGTTGGTTTAATCGGATTCGGCACAGTCGGCACGGGTGTCGCAAGAACGCTTATAGAAAGAAAATCACTGCTTGCTAAAAGAAGCGGGATAGAGCTGATTTTAAGAAAGGTCTGCGATAAAGACTTATCGCGCAGAAGAGCTATATCTATAGATAGGTCAATTTTAACTAATGATATAAAAGATATACTTAACGATAAAGAGATAGATATCGTAATTGAGCTAATCGGCGGAATTCATCCGGCAAAAGAAATAATTATTGAAGCATTAAAAAAAGGTAAGCATATTGTTACTGCAAATAAAGCCCTTTTGGCAGAAGCGGGATTGGAATTATTTAGGCGCGCTAATAGGTTAAATAAGAATATTTATTTCGAGGCTTCTGTGGGCGGGGGAATCCCCATTATTAAATCTTTGAAAGAGGGCTTAGTTTCCAATCGTATTGAGGCAATATACGGCATTGTCAATGGAACCTGCAATTTTATTTTAACCCAAATGTCTGAGAAGGGCATAAGTTTTAAGGATGCTTTGTGTGAGGCGCAGAAAAGAGGCTTTGCCGAGAGAAAACCCGCTTTAGATATCGAAGGTTTTGATTCGGCGCATAAGTTAGCTGTGCTTACCCAGCTTGCCTTCGGTAAATTTGTTAAGATGAGCGATATTTTTATCGAGGGCATTTCGCGCATTTCTTTGCATGATATAAGATATGCGGCGGAATTAGGCCTTGTGATAAAACTGCTTGCGATAGCTAAGAAAGAAAAGGATGAATTGGAAGTACGCGTACATCCGACAATGATACCCCGTGGCCATCTTTTAGCATCTGTTGACGGCGCCTTCAACGCTATTTATGTTTCTAGCGATATGGCGGGGGATTTACTTTTTTACGGTTTAGGCGCCGGGCAAAATCCCACGGCATCCGCCGTAGTAAGCGATTTAATATCTTTGGCGCAGACGCTAAATGGCGAAGATGCATTCATTCAGCCATTTGATTTTTCTCAAGGTAAATCCATTCATCACCTGCGTAAAATAGACCAAATCAGCACCAGATTCTATATTAGATTTATGGCAATTGATAAACCTGGTATTTTTGCAAAAATAGCCGGCATCTTAGGCAGGTATAATATTAGTATTGCATCTGTCGCCCAAAAGGAAAGGCGCCGCGCTAAGATTGTCCCGGTGGTGATAATTACTCATGAAGCGCTGGAAAAATCAATGCGCCTTGCCTTGGAAAAGATAAATAAGTTAGCTATTGTTAAGGAAGCGGTAGCGATTAGGATGGAAGAGACATAACACCCCGCGCCAAGCAGCACCTTGCGTTTTAGCGGAATAACGCAAGTGCGCCCTCGTGGGCGGAATTGCGCGGGTGTTGTCTAACTGACAATATGTGGAAAGGCATAATTTCTCAATATAAAAGTTATTTACCTTGTATAACTGAGAGAACGCCGATTGTTACTCTAAATGAAGGTAATACGCCTTTAGTCTATGCGGAAAATTTAAGCAAGTTAATCGGCGCAGAAGTTTATTTAAAATACGAAGGCCTAAATCCCACGGGTTCATTTAAGGACCGGGGGATGACGGTTGCCATATCTAAGGCGAAGGAGGAGGGGACTGGCGCAGTAATTTGCGCCTCAACTGGAAATACTTCTGCCTCTGCCTCTGCCTATGCCGCAAGGGCGAGCCTTAAGTCCATTGTGCTTGTTCCCGAAGGCGCGATTGCCTTAGGTAAGCTTTCGCAGGCGTTAATTCATGGCGCGATTGTTTTACAGATTAAGGGTAACTTCGATGATGCCCTAAATATGGTCAAAGAGATTAGCAAGAAATATCCCATAACTTTAGTCAACTCGCTAAACCCTTACCGTATCGATGGCCAGAAGACCGGCGCTTTTGAAATATGCGATTGGCTGGAAGATGCGCCTGATTTTCAGCTAATGCCAGTGGGTAATGCCGGCAATATCACTGCCTATTGGAAAGGGTATAAAGAATATAGAGAGCAGGGTAAAATAAAACTACTGCCGAAGATGCTCGGTTTTCAGGCGGCAGGCGCGGCACCTATAGTAAAAGGGCATATTATTAAGAAACCTAAGACAATCGCTACTGCTATCCGTATCGGTAATCCTGCCAGTTGGAAGAGAGCCGAGGCGGCGCGTGATGAGTCCGGCGGATTAATTGATATGGTAACTGACAACCAGATCCTTGCGGCTTATAAATTTTTGGCGCAAAAAGAAGGCGTATTTGTTGAACCTGCATCGGCGGCATCAGTTGCTGGTTTATTAAAATTAAAGCAAAGGGGTTATTTTAAGCGAACCACGAACCACGAACCACGAACTACGAAGATAGTTTGTATCCTTACCGGCCACGGATTAAAAGACCCGGATAGGGTAATAAAAACTATCAAGAAGCCTAAAATAATAAAAGCCGAGATAAAGGCAGTGTTAAAAGAAATTGGATACTAAAAAAAGCTACAAGATACAAGCTTCAGGCTCCAAGCTAAAAAACAAGAAAATTCTCATAACTGCTGGGCCGACGTGGATTCCCATAGACAGCGTAAGAGTAATCAGTAATATTGCCACCGGTGAAACCGGCGTATTGCTGGCAAAGGGAGCGGCGAAAAAAGGCGCAAAAGTTACTTTAGTTTTAGGCCCGATCCCGAATGCAGTATCTCTGCGAAGGCCGATAAAAGTCATCCGCTTTAAGTTCTTTGATGAATTAAAGAAAATTATAATTTCCGAATTAAAATCTCATCGCTATGATGCCGTAATTCATTCCGCGGCAGTTTCGGATTTTAAACCCGAGAAAATTACCAGCGGTAAAATTATCTCGGGTAAAATATATAACTTAAAACTTCTGCCTCTGCCGAAAATCATTGATGATGTCCGTAAGTTAGCGCCGAGAGCGAAACTCGTAATGTTTAAACTCGAGCCGAAAGTTTCCGAATCTATTTTAATAAAGCGGGCAAGATCAACGCTGGCTAAGGTAGGCGCAGATTTCGCTGTGGCAAATCGAATCAATCCTTACCGCGCGCATATCATTGATAGAAGAGGAAAAATTTTGACGACGATAAAAGATAAGAAATTATTAGCGAAGAACTTATTAACATTCTTAACTTATAACTTATGAAATATATCGTTTTAGTCCCAGATGGGATGGCGGATTATCCGATTGAAGCGTTAGGCGGAAAGACACCGCTTGAGGCGGCAAAGACGCCAAATTTTGATTTTGTAGTTAAGGAGGGGGTTTTGGGGCGCGTCAAGACCGTGCCGCCTGGTTTTCCGCCGGCATCAGATGTAGCAAACTTATCTATCTTTGGCTACGACCCGCAAAAATATTATACCGGAAGAGGCCCGCTTGAGGCGGCAAACTTAGGCATACAACTTAACGAAGGCGATGTGGCTTTCCGTTGCAATTTGGTTACGGTTGAAAAAGATGCTCTTACCGATTATAGCGCAGGCCATATCTCAACCAAAGAAGCGCAAGTATTAATTAATTTTATCAATGAAAAATTAGGAAATGAAAATATTTCGTTTTATCCGGGAATAAGTTACCGTCATTTAATGTTGGCAAAAAATGGCATAAATCAGGGTTTGGAGAAAATAAAGTGTGTGCCTCCGCATGATATCTTAGGGAAAAATATCGCTAAACATCTGCCTAAGGGAGAAAGCGGGAAGGTTTTATTAGACTTAATGCAGGCATCAAGAGAGATTTTAGCAGCTCATGAAGTAAACAATGTGCGTATTGACTTAAAAGAAAATCCGGCGAATATGCTCTGGCTCTGGGGGCAGGGTGTAAAACCCAATATGCCGCTATTCCACGATAAGTTTGGTATTTCCGGCTCAGTAATTTCAGCCGTGGATTTGATTAAGGGTATTGGCAGGGTTGTCGGCCTTGAAGTTATTGATGTGCCCGGCGCCACCGGCTATTATGATACCGATTATTTTGCCAAAGCCAAATATGCGCTTAAATCTTTAGATAAAGGCGACTTTGTCTATGTGCATGTTGAGGCAGCAGATGAGGCAGGGCATAACGGAGATTTAAGAGAAAAGATTGCCGCGATAGAAAGATTTGACCAGTTGGTATTGGGGACTATTTTGGATATTCTTAAAGATAAAAAAGGAGATTTTCGTCTATTAATTCTTCCTGACCACGCTACTCCTTTATCTAAGCGCACACACGTTAATGATGAGGTGGGTTTCGTTATCTACGGTTCAGGCGTTATCTCAAACGGATATTCTAATTTTAGCGAGACAGAGGCAAGAAAGAGCACGTTACTTATAGAAGAAGGCCACAGGTTGATGGAGTATTTTATTAAAACGCAGATTAACTATAGATGAATGCTTTAATTATTGTAGGTATAGCGGTTGTATTATTTTTTCTGGGCTATAGGTTTTATGCCCGCAAGATAGAAGATTTATTCGGGCTTGACCCGAAGCGCCCCACTCCGGCATTGACGAAGTTTGACAGCGTTGATTATATACCGGCTAAGAATTGGCTGGTTTTATTCGGGCATCATTTTTCATCTATTGCCGGCGCCGGGCCGATAATCGGGCCGGTAATTGCGGTAATGCTTTGGGGGTGGGGTCCAGCTTTAATCTGGGTGGTAATTGGTACAATTTTTATCGGCGGCGTGCATGATTTCGGCTCGCTTTTTGTTTCGGTCAGAGAAGGCGGCGTATCTATTGCCGATATTGCCCAAGGCGTAATCAGCCGCCGGGCAAAGATACTTTTTTCTTTATTTGTCTGGCTGGCGTTGATTTTAGTGATTGCCGTATTTGCCTGGCTGTGCGCGGATACTTTTGTAAAGGAGCCAAAGATTGTGCTTCCTTCGCTGGGGCTTATACCTGTGGCAATGGTGGTGGGGTATTTTCTCTATCATTTAAGGTTAAACGCTATATTTGCGACAATATTTGGCTTAGCCTCATTAACTGGCTTAATGTTTTTAGGCAACATCTTCCCGATAAATGCCTCGTTGAGTGTTTGGATTTTAGTTTTGTTTATCTATTGTTTCTTTGCATCAATCCTTCCGGTAAATATCCTTTTACAGCCGCGTGATTATTTATCGAGTTTTTTGTTATTTTTTGGATTAGGCGCGGGTTACTTAGGTTTGTTGATTTCTAAACCTGTAATCTCTATGCCTTCTTTTCACGGAGTCAGCTCTTCAGAGGGGTATCTTTGGCCGGCGTTGTTTGTAACTGTTGCCTGCGGCGCAGTATCGGGATTTCATGCTTTAATTGCCAGCGGAACAACTTCTAAACAGATAGCCAATGAGCGCCATATTAAAAGAGTCGGCTATGGCGCTATGGTGGCTGAGGGGTTGGTGGCGGTATTAGCGATAATTTCGGCAAGTATCTTGTTTAAAAACGGCGAAGATTTTAGCAGTATTTTAAAAACCGAGAGCCCGACGAATATATTCGGCAGGGGTTACGGCGTGATTACCCAGAATCTTTTAGCCGGCAAAGGGGCGTTTATTGCGATTACTATTTTAAATGCGTTTATCCTGACGACCTTAGATACAGCCACGCGTATCTCGCGTTATTTAAGCGAGGAATTATTTAAGATAAAAAACCGTTATTTATCGACGACATTAATAGTTATAGTGAGCGCGGCTTTAGCATTAAGCGGCAAGTGGCGTAAGATTTGGCCGGTGTTCGGCTCGTCAAACCAGTTGGTGGCGGCGTTGGCTTTATTTGTTTTAAGCTGTTGGCTCCTATCCAAGAAAAAAAGCGCAAAATTTACTTTGTGGCCGGCTTTGTTTATGCTTTTTACGACAATTGCCGCATTATTGCTTCAGGCAGTAAAATATTTTAAAGATAAGGAGAGCTTACTTTTTTCGGTCGCAGTTATTCTGATTATTCTGGCAGGCATTATGGTTTGGGATGCAGTGCCGGTTATTTTTAAGAGGAGAGGCACCCCGCGCTAGAGCGGTTACCTCGCGCTAAATTGGATTGCGCGAGTATTGCCTAACTGGCAAATTGCGCGGGTGTTCTTTAACTAACAAGATGCGTAAGCGTTTAATCGTGCAAAAATACGGGGGTTCTTCCGTAGCTAACCCTGAGAGAATCAAAAAGGTCGCCGAAAGGGTAGCTAAATATAGAAAAAAAGGTAAAAATATCGTCGTGGTAGTTTCTGCTTTAGGCGATACCACCGATGAGCTTATAGAATTGGCTGGCCAAATTACAACTTCCCCTTCAGAGCGCGAGATGGATATGCTGCTTGCAACCGGCGAGCAGGTTTCAAGTGCTCTTTTGGCGATGGCAATACAAAAATTAGGCTTTAGCGCTATTTCTTTCACCGGGCCGCAGGTAGGTATTGTTACCGATACGGCTCATACGAAAGCGCGCATCGTAAAAATTGGCGCTGAGCGCATAAGACAAGCGCTTAAAAAGGGGAGGATTGTAATTGTTGCCGGTTTTCAAGGAATGACCGAAAAACAGGATATTACTACCCTTGGCCGCGGCGGCTCAGACTTAACCGCTGTAGCTTTAGCAAAGGCGTTAGATGCCGATGAGTGTGAGATTTATACGGATGTCTCAGGAATTTATACAGCCGACCCTAGGATCGAACCAGCGGCGCGTAAGTTAAATTGCATTACCTATGATGAAATGTTGGAAATGGCATCATTGGGAGCGCAGGTAATGCAGTCGCGTTCAATTGAAGTAGCTAAAAAATTTAATATCCCTTTACACGTGCGTTCAAGTTTTAATTATCAGCGCGGCACGCTCATTTATAATGTTTGTAAGTTAAATAAAGAGGAGGCAAAAGCAATGGAAGATGTCCTAATCAGCGGGGTTACCTTAAATAAAAACGAGGCAAAGCTCACCCTTTGCGATGTCCCGGATAAGCCCGGTATAGCGGCTGCGCTTTTTGAGGAACTATCCGATGCCGAGATAAACGTAGATATGATAGTGCAGAATGTCTCACGCACAAAACAAACTGATATTTCTTTTACGGTGCCCAAGAATAGTTTGAATAAAGCGTTAAGGATTACGCGCAAGGTTTCGAAGCTCGTAGGCGCTGGAAACGTAATCGCCGATAGCGATGTGGCGCGTGTTTCTATTGTCGGCGTAGGTATGAAGACGCATCCGGGGGTGGCGGCAAAGATGTTTGAGGCGCTGGCAGAAAATAAAATCAATATTGAAATGATTTCCACTAGCGAAATAAGTATTTCCTGTTTGATTAAGAAAAGCGCAGGCGAATCCGCCGTGCGCGCCCTGCATGCTAAATTTAATCTGGCTAAGAGGTAAAAATGTATAACAAGATAAAACTTTATGATACAACTTTAAGAGATGGCGCCCAGTCAGAAGGGATTTCTTATTCGGTAGCGGATAAGATTTTGATTGCGCAAAAAATTGATACGCTTGGGATCCATTACATTGAAGGCGGCTGGCCGGCTAATGTGAAGGATGAGCAGTTTTTTAAGAAACTAAAGAAAAAAAATCATTTTAAGCATGCCGAGTTAGTTGCCTTTGCCGCAACCAGGCGCGCCGAGAGCTCTGCGGATAAGGATAAAAGCCTGAAGAATGTTTTAGAGGCAGAAACACCCGTGGTAACCATCTTCGGCAAGACTTGGGATTTGCACGTAAGAGATGTGTTGAAAGTATCGCTCGATGAAAACCTTAAAATTATTTCAGATACGGTTGAATTTTTACGCAAACACGATAAAGAAGTTATCTACGATGCGGAGCATTTTTTTGATGCGTATCGCGCCAATCCGGAATATGCCCTAAAGACTATCCTCTCCGCTCAAGAGGCAGGGGCAAGCAATATTACTTTTTGTGATACCAATGGAGGCACTCTAACTTGCGACCTAATAAAGATTATTTCCGAAGTAAAGCATAAAATAACTGTACCTTTCGGGATTCATACGCATAATGATTTGGATCTGGCGGTAGCAAATTCTATCGCCGCAGTGGAATTAGGGGCAAGTTTAGCGCAAGGCACATTTAACGGTTATGGCGAGCGCTGCGGCAACGCCAATCTTACCACTATTATCGGTATTCTTAAAACTAAGCTCGGGATAGATTGCATAACCGATGAGCAGCTAAAAGAGCTTACAACGGCTGCGCATTTTGTCAGTGAGATAAGCAATGTAAAGCTTGAGCCGAATCAGCCTTTTGTCGGCAGGTCTGCTTTTGCCCATAAAGGCGGCGTGCATATCAACGCGATAATGAAAAATCCGGCTAGTTATGAACATATAAAGCCGGAGTTAGTGGGCAACCACCGCCGGCTCTTGGTCTCTGAACTTGCCGGTAAGACCCCCATACTTATAAAGGCAAAAGAGTTAGAATTAGATTTAGATAAGAAATCGCCGCAAGCAAAGAAGGTATTGGCATTACTGCAAAAATTAGAGCATAAGGGGTATCAGTTTGAAGCGGCAGAGGCGTCTTTTGAAATATTAGTTAAAAAAGCCCTGAAGAAATATAAAAACTTTTTTGATTTGGAAAGTTTCCGCGTGATTATTGAAAAAAGAAGGAATGGCCGGATTACATCTGAAGCGACGATAAAACTAAAGGTAAATAATATAGAAGAGCATACCTCTGCTGAAGGCGACGGCCCGGTAAATGCTTTGGATAATGCGTTAAGAAAAGCGCTGCGGGATTTTTATCCGGCACTTTCAAAGATGCATTTATCAGATTTTAAAGTACGCGTACTTGATGCAAAGGCAGGCACTGCCGCAAACGTGCGCGTTTTAATTGAGTCGGAGGATGAAAAAGACACCTGGGGCACGGTGGGAGTTTCTGAAAATATCATTGAAGCGTCTTGGCAGGCATTGGTAGATAGCGTTGAATATAAATTATTAAAAGATAAAGTAAATAAAAAAAATATAAGTTCTTAAACAATATAATGAATGAAATTCCATCCCGATATAATCCCAAAGAAGTTGAAGAGAAATGGTATAAGTCTTGGGAAGAGAATAGTTATTTTTCCGCGAAGGCAAATCCAGATAAAAAGCCTTTCTGCATAGTTATCCCTCCGCCCAATGTAACCGGTATTTTACATATGGGCCATGCCCTAAATAACAGTATTCAGGATATTTTAATCCGTTATAAGCGTATGAAAGGTTATGAGGCACTCTGGATGCCGGGTACAGACCACGCCGGAATCGCCACGCAAAATGTGGTTGAGAAAAAGTTAGTTAAAGAAGGCAAAAAGCGCCAAGACTTAGGCCGCGATGAATTTTTAAAAGAAGTCTGGAAGTGGCGCGATGAGTACGGTTCAACTATCATCAGGCAACTCAAGAAATTAGGCGCATCCTGCGACTGGGAGAGAACGCGTTTTACGATGGATGAGGCGTATAGCGAGGCAGTGCTGGAGGTTTTTATCCATCTCTATAAGAAAGGCCTGATTTATCGAGGGTTACGCATTATAAACTGGTGCCCGCGCTGTTCAACTGCCCTTTCCGACGAAGAGGCCCCCTATAAAGATTTAGAAGGCCAGCTTTATTATATAAGATACCCGTTTAAATCTGTTAGCCGGTTAGCCAGTGAATCGGTTAGTCAGTTCAAACAGGCAAACAGGCAAACAGGCAAACAGGCAAACTATATAATTGTGGCGACGACAAGGCCGGAGACAATGCTGGGAGATACAGCGGTAGCGGTTAATCCTAAAGACAAACGTTATAAACATTTAATTGGCGAGACTCTTATTTTGCCTTTGATAGAGCGCGAGATTAAGATTATTGCCGATAATTTTGTTGACCCTAAGTTTGGCACGGGTGCGGTTAAGGTAACTCCGGCGCATGACCCTAACGATTACCAGATGGGGATAAGGCATAACTTGGAAGCAGTGAATATTATGCAGACGGACGGCGTTTTAAATAGTAGCGCCGGCGAGTATTCCGGAATGGACAGGTTTGAGGCAAGGGAAGCGGTAATTAACGATTTAAAAGAGCGTAAGTTGTTAGAAAAGATTGAGCCGTATCAACATTCTGTCGGCCATTGTTACCGCTGCTCAACTGTAATTGAGCCGTATTTGTCGTGCCAGTGGTTTGTAAAGATGAAACCATTGGCAAAGACAGGCATAGAAGCGGTTAAAAAAGGCGAAATTAAATTTTATCCCAAGCGCTGGACAAAGATATATTTAAACTGGATGGGAAATATTCAGGATTGGTGTATTTCCCGGCAGATTTGGTGGGGGCATCGCTTGCCTGTTTACTATTGTAAGAGTTGCTATAAGCCTCAAGCTTCAGGCTCCAAGCTTCAAGCTGAAAAAGAAAAGCCTGCAGCCTGCAGCCTGCCGCCTGCGGCAGATAAGGGTATCGTTGTTTCAAGAATAAAACCAGAAAAGTGTCCAGATTGCGGCTCAACTGAAATTTATCAGGATGAAGATGTTTTAGATACTTGGTTTTCTTCTTGGCTTTGGCCATTTGCGACTTTTGGCTGGCCAAAAGTCATTCCTCGTAACCACGAACCACGAACCACGAACCACGAACCATTAAACGATTTAGATTACTTCTACCCGACTTCGGTATTAGTAACCGCGCCGGAGATAATCTTCTTCTGGGTGGCGCGGATGATTATGGCGGGGTTTGAGTTTATGGGTAAAAAGCCCTTTAGCGACGTATATATTCACGGGACAGTCCGCGATGATACCGGTAAAAAGATGTCGAAATCTTTAGGCAATATTATTGACCCGCAGGAGATTATTAATGAATACGGATCAGACGCGCTTCGTTTTAGCATTATTTCTTTAACCAGCGTTGGGCAGGATATATTTTTATCCAAGAATAAGTTTGAATACGGCCGCAACTTTGCCAATAAAATCTGGAATGCCTCGCGTTTTATTATTACGAATTTAAAACCGGAAGATATAAAAGTGGATTTATGCATTTATTCTAAAGAAATTGGGGGTTTAGCCGAAAAATGGATTCTCAGCCAATTTTATGCCACGCTCGAAAAGGTCGAAAAAGCTATTAATCAATACCGCTTAAATGAAGCGGCAAAAATCATTTATGAATTTTTCTGGCATAATTTCTGCGACTGGTACTTAGAGTTTTCAAAATTAACCATTGAAACAAGCCAAACTCAAGCGGTGCTTTATAAAGTATTAGAAAAATCTCTGCGTATTATGCATCCGTTCTTGCCGCACATCAGCGAAGAAATCTGGCATAATTTACCCGGCGTAAGCACTTCCATAATGAAGGAGAGTTATCCCCACCTACAGAAACAATTTATTTCTAAATTAGTTGATAAGCAAATGCAGTTATTAATAGATTTAATTTCTGCAATCAGGAATATCCGTGCTGAATGGCGCGTTGGCGAAAATATGGAAGTAGAATGTATCTTAAAAATTACGGATAAAGCGGCAAAGAAGATTATTCAGGAAAATGAAGCGTGTCTTAAGAAGTTAGCAAAAATAGCACAAGTGAAAATTATTGAAAAGGTAGAGAGCTTTAGCGGTTGCGCCTCAGGGATTGTAGGCAAAGTAGATTTTTATATTCCGCTTGAGAAGGTGATTGATTTAACGAAGGAAAAAGAACGCCTTGTAAAACAAGTAGAAGCATTAGAAGTTCAGCTTAAAGGGTTAAAGGGAAGGCTTACGAATAAGGAATTTCTAAAGAAGGCGCCGCAAGAAGTCGTTGAACAGGAAAAAGTAAGAGCTGACGATTACAGAAAGGCGATTAAACGCATTAAGGCAAATCTGAAAGCGCTGGTGCGATAATGAATCAACAAATTATAAATATCGTAAATAATGCCCTAAGCGAAGATGCCGCAAGAAATGATATTACCACGCGCATTTTAATCCCCGACGATTTAAAAATAGATGCCGAAATCATTAGCAGAGAGAAGGGAATTGCCTGCGGAATATCTGTTGCGGAATTGGCTTTTAAATTATTAGATAAAAATATAAGATTTAAGGCTATGGTTAAAGACGGGGCCATTATTAAAAAAGGCGATGTTTTGGTTAAAATTTACGGAAAAGCACGCTCAATTTTATCCGCAGAGCGCACCGCCTTAAATTTATTAGCCCATCTATCCGGCATAGCCACATTGACAAATGAATTTGCAAAAAAAGTTAAACCCTATAGAACCAAAATTCTGGATACCAGAAAAACTACACCAAATTTAAGGTTATTAGAAAAATATGCGGTAAGATGCGGCGGAGGATTTAACTACCGCTTTAATTTATCCGATGCGATTTTAATAAAAGATAACCATATACAAGCCACAAGCCGCAAGCCGCAAGCCACAAGCTTAAAAGAGATTATTAGAAAGGTAAAAGAAAAAGCAAAAGGTAAAAAGATAGAGATAGAGGTGGAAAATTTAAGCCAGTTTAAAGAAGCGCTTGCCGCTAGCCCCGATATTATTATGTTGGATAATTTTAAAATTCTTGACATCGAAAAAGCAGTAAAATTGAGAAAATCGTTCTTCGTGCCTCGTTCTTCGTGCCTCGTTAAGCTAGAAGCTTCGGGAGGGGTAAGCATAAGGAATGTCAAAAAAATTGCCTCAACCGGCGTGGACTTTATCTCTATCGGCGCGCTCACGCATTCAGTTAAATCCTTAGATTTGTCTTTAGAAATTCTATAAATTGGATCTGGCTGTTTTATCCGCGAATTGACGATTTAGCAAAGCACGCTTGAGTAATTTTGGGAATCCCGACGCAATGTCGGGATGGCGAGCACTGTTTGAGCTCATTCTTGGCACGAATGTGCCGAAGAGCGAGTTGCGCAGCCACCAAAATTGCGAAAGACCTTTGCGTTAAAAATCGTCACCTGAGCGGAGAAAATTGACAGATCCAATATTTACTGGGATATATGTTTAAACTAAAGAGCACCTATAGGCCCTGTGGAGACCAGCCGCAGGCGATAAAAAAAATAGCCGATAATATTGAAAAGGGCGTAAAAGACCAAGTGCTTTTGGGGGTAACCGGCTCAGGAAAGACCTTTACTCTTGCCAACGTCATCGCTAAAATAAATAAACCGACGCTGGTGATATCGCATAATAAAACTCTTGCCGCGCAACTCTATAGCGAATTTAAGGAATTTTTTCCGGAAAACGCGGTTGAATATTTTGTCAGCTACTACGACTATTACCAGCCCGAGGCATATATCCCCACCACCGACACCTATATTGAGAAGGATTCTTCTATCAATGACCGCTTAGACCGCCTGCGCCTTTCAGCAACCAGCTCTCTGATGAGCCGCTCGGATGTGATTATCGTAGCGTCAGTTTCCTGTATTTATAATTTGGGCTCTCCCGAAGATTACCGCGAAGCATTGGTTTTTATTGAAAAGGGTAAAAGAGTATCCCGCGATGATTTACTCTTGGAATTAGTTAAAATCCAATATGAGCGCAATGACACGGATTTATCGCGCGGTAAATTCCGCGTGCGCGGGGATACGATTGAGCTTTTTTGCGCCTATAAGGAAACGCTGATACGCATAGAATTAGACGAAGATATTGTTAAATCTATAACTGAGCTGGAAACCATAACAAAGAAGAAGATTTGCGAATTGGATAAAATCGGGATATACCCGGCAAAGCACTTTATTGTCTCGGAAGAAAAAATAGATAGCGCTATTTCCTTAATCTATAAGGAATTAGAAGAGCAGCTTTTGGTTTTACGAAAAAGCCATAAACTTTTAGAGGCGCAGCGCCTTGAGAGCCGCACTAAATACGATATGGAGATGCTTAAGGAAATCGGCTATTGCCACGGTATAGAAAATTATTCCCGTCATTTATCGCACAGGGATCCCGGCTCGCGTCCGTCTTGCCTGATAGATTATTTTCCTTCGGGTTTTCTGACTCTAATTGATGAGTCGCATGTTACTGTACCGCAGATAAGGGGGATGTATGAGGGGGATAAGGCGCGCAAGGAAACTTTGGTAAATTATGGTTTTCGCCTGCCGTCATGTTTAGACAACCGGCCGCTAAAATTTAACGAATTCGATTCTTTGGCAGGCCAAACAGTTTTTGTATCTGCTACGCCGAGCGATTTTGAGGTAAAACGTTCCAAAGGCGAAATTGTTGAGCAGGTAATTCGTCCTACAGGTTTAGTTGATCCTGAGATAGAAGTGCGAAAAAGCGATGGCCAGATTGAGGATTTAATCAAAGAGATTGCCGCGCGCGCCGAAAAACACGAGCGCACCTTGGTTACTACCTTAACCAAGCGCTTGAGCGAAGATTTATGCGCCTATCTTAAGGATGAAGGAGTAAAGGTAAAATATTTACATTCAGAGATTAAGACCATTGAGCGGCAGAAAATCTTAAAAGAACTGCGCGAGAAAAGTTTTGACTGTTTGGTGGGGATAAATTTACTACGTGAAGGATTAGATTTACCGGAGGTTTCCCTTGTTGCGATTTTAGACGCGGATAAAGAGGGGTTTTTAAGGTCGGAAACTTCGCTTATTCAGACCGCCGGCCGTGCCGCCCGCCACATCAACGGCCATGTCTTAATGTATGCCGATAAAATTACCGGCTCAATGCAGCGGGCAATAAGTGAGAGCCGCCGCCGCAGAAAGCTCCAGCTTGAATTTAATAAAAAACACAATATTACCCCGCGCGGGATTCAAAAAGCGATTAGGGCGGGTATCGAAGAATTAGATGAGGCCTGCGAATTAGCCGAAAGCGTAACCGGTCTAAGCGGCGATAAATACCTCTTGGAAGAGGCGATTTCAGAATTAGAAAGGGAAATGGAGCTCTGCGCCCGCAACCTGCAGTTTGAGCAGGCGATAGAGTTGAAGGACCAAATCAAGCGGCTCAAGAAAGGCGAATGAAAGATCTTATTCGTCGCACTGGAATTTTCTGCCGTCTGCTACGGTTTACGACTCGTTCATTTTACGGAATTCCCTTCGGTCAGTTCCGTAATTCACTCATCGTAATTCCTTGCAGACCCACCAGACCGAAGTCGGGCTGGCCTTTGCCAGTGAATTCCTAATGTGCTTACGAATAAATCTTCCATTCGCTTTTTGTTTTGCTTGAACAGAAATTACTAAGGTAAATTCAGCTTATACGAAGTAAGGATTTTGTGGTATTATATGAGTGAAACATGACAGAGAACCTCTGTGCACCCCCGCGGTGCACATGGTTGGTTAGAGAGGAGGCAGGTATGAATGTGAAGAAATTTGTTATGGCGAGCGTTGCTGTATTTTTGGGGTTTGAGGTTATTGACGCGATAGTGCATACGGGGATTTTGGGGGCGACTTATCAGGCCCTGGCTCAAATTTGGCGGCCGGATATGATGGCTAAGATGTGGATAATGCATATCGGTTCTTTCGTATTAGCTTTTTTATTTACTTATATATTTATCAGAGGCTATGAAAATAAAGGCATGATGGAAGGTGTGCGCTATGGTATAATCATTGGGCTTTTTTCAAATATCCCTTTTGGGTTTTATTCGTATGTGATGTATCCTTTGCCGTTTTCATTATGCCTGGCGTGGTTTATTTACGGAATGATTGAATTTATCATCTGCGGTATAATTGCTGCGGTAGTCTATAAACCGCGCAAAGTTTAACCAATGCCCACCCCAGGGGTGGGCTACTGAGCCTTCGCAAAATAATGGATACATTGGCTGAGGCGATTTTGGAGCGAG
>CAKKQO010000049.1:0-2645 GCA_919902105.1 Omnitrophica bacterium GWA2_41_15
AGGATTGCCGGCTGTTCTTGGGGTTTCTCAAATTTTCCTGCCTCAGGATGCAGAAATTGTTGGGGGATAGAACTAAATACGCCTTTTAATTCCCGCTGGGGCGCCATCTGAATATTAAAAATTAGTTCTACCGCCTCATCTTTGATGCTCTGCATCATCGTGCTGAATAAATTAAACGCCTCATTTTGGTATTCTATCAAAGGGTCGCGCTGCCCATAGGCCCTTAGCCCTATGCCTTCGCGTAAATTATCCATTATATAAAGATGGTCTTTCCATTTAGTATCGATTATTTGTAAGAGAATCATGCGCGCCAGATGACGCATTTCTTCGCTGCCGAAACTTTTTTCTTTTTCCGCAAAAACTTCACTGATTTTCTTAAAGAGATTTGCTTTTATATCCCGGCTATTATATTCTTCTAAATCCAACTCTTGTTTATCCAAGGATAAAGAGAATTTATTTTTCAGCCAATCACAGAGAGAAGAGGTATCAGCTTCTACGTCTTTTTGATTCGACAGATATAAACCTAACCCTTCATCTAATAATTCCTCCACCATTGTCCATATTTCTTCTTTTATGTCGAGCCCTTCTAATATCGTACGCCTATGCGAATAAATTACCTCTCTCTGTTTATTCATCACGTTGTCGTATTCTAACAACTGTTTTCTGATTTCAAAGTTATGCGCCTCAACTCTTCTCTGCGCTGTCTCAATGGAGCGGCTTATCCAAGGATGTTCTATTACCTGTTCTTCCGGCATACCTAATTTTTCCATAATAAAAGCGATTCTTTCAGAACCGAAAAGCCGCATTAAGTCATCTTCTAAGGAAACATAAAAGCGCGAAGAGCCCGGATCGCCCTGCCTGCCGCTTCTTCCGCGCAACTGATTGTCAATGCGGCGCGCCTCATGGCGCTCAGTACCGATAATATGCAAGCCGCCAAGCTCTACAACGTTATCATGTTCCTCATGGGCATCTCTTCTGTATTTATCGATCACTGCTTTATATTCCTCTTCAGCATTTATTTCCTTGCCGGAATCAACTAACTGCTTAATTATAGTTTTAGCCATATATTCCGGATTTCCGCCTAATAAAATATCTGTTCCGCGGCCGGCCATATTGGTAGCAATAGTTACTGCCTTAAAATGCCCTGCCTGTGCTACGATATGCGCCTCTAATTCATGATATTTTGCATTCAATACATTATGCGCTATACCTCTTTTCTTTAAGAGGCTGGCGAGCCGTTCGGATTTCTCAATAGAAATAGTGCCCACTAACACCGGCCTTCCTTTATTAAAACATTCAACTATTTCTTCGACCACTGCATTAAACTTTGCTCTTTCCGTCTTATAAATGCTATCCGGAAAATTGTTACGGATTAATGATTTATTCGTGGGAATGCTTAGCGTATCTAATTTATATATCGACTTAAATTCTTGTGCCTCGGTCATAGCTGTTCCGGTCATTCCGGCTAATTTTTCATACATGCGGAAATAATTCTGCAGGGTTACGGTAGCAAGGGTTTGATTTTCCCGTTCAATTTTTTGCCCTTCTTTAGCCTCAACTGCCTGATGCAGGCCGTCTGACCAACGCCTGCCGGGCATAAGCCTACCGGTAAATTCATCAACGATAATAACCTCTCCGTCTTTAACTACATAATCTGTATCCCGGCTAAAAAACTCCTTAGCGCGTAATGCCGCAATAATATGGTGGCGGTATTCGATAGTCTCTAAACTATGCAGATCATCAATTTTAAAAGCTGCGGCAACTTTACGCTCCCCTTCTTCAGATAAGGCAATAGTTTTAGCTTTTTCATCAGCAACGTAGTCAAAGCCGATAGATAAGTCTTCGCCGCGATGCTTTGCCTCAATTTCATCTTTCTGGGTGATACGCCGGCCTTTTAAAGTTTTAGCTATCTTTTCTGCGGTGTAATATTTATCAGTAGATTCTTCGGCCGGGCCGGAAATAATCAAAGGCGTGCGTGCTTCATCAATTAAAATTGAATCTACCTCGTCGACGATAGCATAATAAAACGGCCTCTGCACCATTTCTTCTAAATGTATCACCATATTATCGCGCAGGTAATCGAAGCCGAATTCGTTATTAGTTCCGTAGGTAATATCGCAGGCGTATTGCGCCCTTCTTATGGCCGGCGGCATATCATGCTGAATTACGCCGCAAGAGAGTCCCAATAGCTCATAAATCGGCCCCATCCATTCGCGGTCGCGCCGGGCGAGGTAATCATTAACAGTGACGATATGCACGCCGCGGCCAAGCAGCGCATTTAGATAAGCCGGCAGCGTCGCTACCAGTGTTTTTCCTTCACCTGTAGCCATCTCGGCGATTTTACCCTGATGCAGGACTATTCCGCCCATCAACTGCACGTCGAAAGGGCGCATATTTACCGTGCGTTTTGCTGCCTCGCGCACTACGGCAAAGGCCTCGGGTAATATTTCATTAAGCACATCCTGCTCTGCTTTTCTTATTGCCTTTTCTAAATCCTCTTTATCCTCATACTCGATCTTCTTATTTCCGCCTGAGGCGGAAATCCTTGTTTTGAATTCGCCAGTTTTTGCACGCAGCTGGGCATCGGACAATTTTTCCATTGCTGGCTCATAGACATTTACCTTCGCCGCTTGCGGCTTAAGCCG
>CAKKQO010000049.1:2745-3846 GCA_919902105.1 Omnitrophica bacterium GWA2_41_15
TTAAGTACGCCTCGATAAAATCGTCTAATTTGCCGTCCATTACTGCGGAGACATTACCCGTCTCAAATTCGCTGCGATGGTCTTTAACCATATTATAAGGATACATAACATAGGAACGGATTTGACTTCCCCATTCTATTTTTTTCTTCTCGGCATAGAGCTTGCCTAATTTTTCTTCGCGCTCTCTGGACATTTTTTCATACAGGCGGGCTTTTAGGATATTCAATGCCACTTGTTTATTCTGGTATTGCGAGCGCTCATTCTGGCATTGCACCACTATCCCGCTAGGCAGATGTGTAATACGCACCGCTGAATCCGTGGTATTTACGCTTTGGCCGCCTGCGCCTTTAGAGCGGTAAACATCTATCTTGAGCTCTTCGGGTTTTACCTCTATATTTATCTCTTCGGAGATTGACGCGATGACACCTACTGAAGCAAAAGAGGTATGCCGTCTTTTGTTGGAGTCAAAGGGAGAAATTCTTACCAAGCGGTGGACGCCGGATTCAGCCTTTAAGTAACCGTAAGCGTATTCTCCTTCAACTAAAACCGTAACATTTTTTATGCCGGCTTCTTCCCCGTCTAATATATCTATCACGCTGGTTTTATAATTCTTACTTTCTGCCCAGCGCAGGTACATCCTTAAAAGCATCTGCGCCCAATCACAGGCTTCGGTTCCGCCGGCTCCGGAATTTATGCTGAGGATTGCGCTATTTTTATCCAGCTCGCCTGAGAGAAGCGTCTTAAACTCTAATCTCGCAAGGCTACCTTCAAACTTGTCAAACTCTTGGATTATTTCATTAAGAAAATCGGCTTCGGTAGTATGTAAGCTGACTAATTCCTTTAACTCGGTGTATTTAGCTTCTAAATTCTGCCAAGATTCTAGCCTATTTTTTAAATCTTTAAGCTGAGCTACACGCTTGTTTGCATAGTTAGAATCATCCCAGAAACCTGCGCAAGACATCTCCTCATGCAGGCGCTGGATCTCTTTCTCTTTATTTACTACGTCAAAGATACCCCCGTAGGTTAGCGAGCCGCGCCTCTATAGCAAATAATTTCTTTCTTAACTCTTCCATTTAATTAGGGACACATCCTATTTTTTGT
>CAKKQO010000049.1:3946-25725 GCA_919902105.1 Omnitrophica bacterium GWA2_41_15
TGGCGTAAAACCCCTAAAAGCTGGACTGCCTCGCTTGCCTTCTGTTTTTCTACTACATTAAGATATTGAGGAATAGCTATCCCAACTAATACCCCGATGATTACCACTGTTATCATCAGCTCTAAAAGATTAATTCCTTTTTTCCGGCCCAGCTTCATCGCAAATTATTGCATCCTTCTGATGCCTTTTAATTCTAATTCTAATTCATCTTTTGAATCTGAAAAATTAACCGCGTGCTCTGCATCTATTTTCCCGGCCCTAATCAGATGCACCAAAGACTGCTTAAAACTCTGCATCCCGAAAAGTTCGCCTTCCTCAATAAAATGGAGCAGCTCCCAGGTTTTTCCTTCGCGGATAAGCCGGGCAATGGTCGGCGTCAAAACCATCGTCTCATACGCCGGAACCCGCTCTGCGCCGTCTTTAGTCGGGAGTAACCTTAAAGAAATAACACCGCGTAATAACAAAGATAACTGCGCCCTCACTTCATTGTGTTGATGCGGAGGGAAAAGGTTAATAATACGCTCTATCGTCTGGTAAGTATTTACTGAGTGAATAGTGCAGAATACCAATACGCCCATCTCAGCAGCTGTAATTGCCGCCTGCATCGTTTCTAAATCTCTAATTGTGGCTATATATAATACATCTACGCTCTGTAGTGTCGCCTGCCGTAATGCTACGGGATAAGTTTTTACGTCTAATCCTAACTCTCTCTGGCTGATAATAGAATTTTTATCCTTAAATACATATTCTATCGGGTCCTCAATACTTAAGATATGGCGGCTGGTATTGTTGTTGATATATTCAATCATCGCGGCAATAGTGGTGGATTTACCGCTTCCGGCAGTTCCGGTAACGAAAACCAATCCCCGCGATTCGCAAGATAATTTCTTTAGTAAAGTTGCCGGCAAGTTTAAATCCTCAAAGCTGGGGATCACCGGCTTTATGCGCCGGATTACTACCATCGGCTCGTTCTTCTGGAAGAAAATGCTTACCCTAAACCTGCCTAAATTATCTACACCTATGGCAAAATCTACATCAAAATTATCGGATAAGATTTTCCTTATTCTCTCATCAGAGAGGTCTTCTACGATATCATCTAAATCTTTTCGCGAAAGCCTTTCTTCAGATACCGCTGCCAACCCAGAGCATTGCCTTAAATACACAGAAGTGCCTACTTTAAAAAATAAGTCCGAGGCATCCTTCTCTGACATTATTTTGAGATAATCTTTAATGTTCATCAATGACGGCACGATTTACGGAGCATAGCGGCGTAAATCGTATGCCGGAATTGATCCCGCCGAATATGCGAAAATTATCGTAGAAAATTTTCGCATATATTATGAGGCGGGATAAGTTTTATAATTTAAGCTATTATATATCTTTTTCTCTAAATTTAGTAGAGTTTTTTTCAGTTTTATGCCTTTACTATATCCGCCTAACTTCCCGCCGCTTGCCATGACCCGATGGCAAGGAATAAGGATGATATAAGGGTTCTTTTTTAATGCCTGCCCTACCGCCCGCGCCGCCTTATAGTTCCCCGCTTTTTCCGCCACCCATTTGTAGGTACGTACCTCGCCCAAGGGAATTTTGAGCACAACTTTCAAAACTTTTTTCTCAAAAAGCGTAAAGTTTTTAGACATCTCTGATCATTTTTTTCTTCCTGATTAAACTATGGTATTTATGCGCAAACCTGTGCGCCTCATCGCGGATTCTACGGATTAAAGTAAGCGCCTTAGAATCTATAGCTAATCTCAATGGTTCGTCTTTTTGAGGAAGATAAATTTCTTCTTCTTTTTTGGCAAGAGAGATAATCGGGATTTTTAACCTTAAATTATCAAGTTCTGACTTTGCCGCGCCAAGCTGGCCCTTTCCGCCATCAATAAGAATTAAATCCGGGGATGTTATCTCACCCAACAACACCCGCTTATACCTGCGCCTGACCACTTCGGCAATAGCTGAGCAATCATCAAATCTTTCACCCTGGATACGAAACCTGCGGTAATTATTTTTGTCTGTCCTGCCTTCTAAAAAACTCACCATTGAACCCACGACAAGACCTTGTGAAATACTGGAAATATCAAATGCCTCAATGCGCCGAGGAGCATCCTTTAGGCCTAAAACCCTGCGTAATTCTCTCTCTTCTGCTTCATAAATGCTGGCGCTTCCGCTCATACTGCTTAAAGCGGAAATCTTATCGTGTATTTCCTTGGCGCGCTCATAATTGCGCTCTTTGCTAAAACCCGACATCTCTTTGGATAACTTATCAAATAATTCTTCATTTTTCCCTTCTAAAAAAAGCCGTATATCCCCAATGTTTTTTACGTATTCTTTTTGAGAGATCTTTCTGATGCATGGCGCAGGGCATAGCCCGATATCGTAATTTAGGCAGGGTTTTTTAGGAAAAGGCCTACAGGTGCAATAGGGGAATATTTTCCTTAAAATCTTAATCGCCTGCCGCAGTAATTTTGCATCCGTATACGGCCCAAAATATAGCGCGCCGTCATCTAATCTTCTTCTTGCCACTAAAAGACGTGGGAAATCTTCATTGGTAATCTTCACCAATGGATAATTTTTATCATCGCGCAGCGAAACATTATATTGCGGCTTGTTTTTCTTAATTAAAGCTGCTTCTAAAATCAGCGCCTCGGCTTCATTTTCCGTTAAGATATAATCAATATCAGCAATTTTCTCCAACATCGCCATCTGCTTGGAAGAGCCATAGCTTTTAGAGAAATATGACCCCACGCGCTTCTTTAACGAAGCCGCCTTGCCGATATAAATCACGCGGCCTGACATATCCTTCATCAAATAAACGCCTGAGCCATCCGGGATAGATGCGATTTTTTGTTTTAGGTCTTGAATATTATTCATAGTCTAACCGTGTAGACCGCGGAGGTCTACATAAGGTTATTTTAAACCTGCCTGCGCTCTCTTACCCACCTCCACAGCTCCTGCATCTCGCTCACTCTGAATATAAAACAAAAAATAGCATAAGAAATAAGGCCGCAGAAAATTGAGAGAGATAAATTAAGTAATTTATCTAAGGTATGCGCGCCTTGAAAGATATTTTTAGAAATAAGATAAGAGACCAAACCCATCGCAATACTTGCAAAGAGTATGCGCAGGAACGAAAGCGCTATTTCTTTAACTTTAAAATCACCTAAGCGTTTTTTCAGAATAAAAAAGAGAATAAGGAAGCTGTTTATTCCGGATAAAGATGTAGCTAAGGCAAGGCCGGCGATTTTTAAAGGAAACATCAAGGCGGCATTTAAAATAACATTTACCACTAAAGCCATACCGGCTATCTTCGTCGGAGTTACGGTATCTTTCAAGGCAAAAAAGCAGGATTGGATTATCTTTGTCCCGCCATAGGCGAATAAACCGATGCTATAAAAAAATAATACGCTGGCAGTAGCATTCACCGAGTAAACATCGAACTTGCTACCGCCAAAAAGCGTCCCAATTATCGAATGAGATAAAGCCATTAAACCCGCGGCTGCCGGCAGCATCACAAAAAATGTGGCGCGCAGGCCAAAGGTAAGCGTATGTTTTAATTTTTCATGGTTTTCTTCCAGCGCCTGCGTGGAAAGCGCCGGTAAAATCGCCTGTGAAAGGGCATTGCTGAATATACCTAAGGGAAATTGAATAAGCCGGTAGGAAAAATATAAAACTGCCACTCCCCCTTCTCCTACTACCCAGCTCAGCGAGCCAAAGATAGAATCCACAAAATTATTCAGCTGATAGATGCTGGAGCTTAATACACGGGGAACCAGCAGTTTTCCGATAGTCCTCGCCGCAGGATGCCTAAAGCGTTTAAAAAGCTTCGGATGAAAACCCTTTTTATAAAGTACGGGGATTTGTACGGCTAACTGCAACACTCCGCCGATTAAAACTCCGGAGGCAAGGCCGGCTATTCCCTCGCCAAATGCCAAAGCACAGAGAATAACGGAAATATTTAACAAACAGGGCGCAAAGGCAGGAATGCTAAAATGTTTTAGAGAATTTAATAGCCCCATAGAATACGCTGCTAAACTGATTAATAAAACATAGGGGAAAATGATGCGGGTTAAACGGATAGTGGCAACTAATTTTTCCGGCTCAGCGATAAACCCCGGCGCCATCAGGCGTACCAAAACCGGAGCACATATCATGCCTAAAATAGTTATGGCGCTAAGCACCACCAACAAAAGATTAAGCACAACATTAGCCAACTCCCAAAATTCCTCTTTAGTATGTTTAACCGTATATTCGCTAAAGACCGGCACAAAGGCAGAATTGGTTGCCCCTTCGCCGACTAAGTCACGCAGTAAATTAGGAATCCTAAAGGCAACCACGAATGCCTGGGCATAGATATAGACACCAAAAAGGCGGGCAATCACCACGTCGCGAATAAACCCTAAAATGCGCGAGCAAAGTGTGGCAATACCGATGATGCTGGCAGATTTAGCGATTATTTTATTTGACATATCTATAATTCTGTGCTATATTTTTGCTTCAACTTTAAGAAAAAGAAAGGGGTATTTACTATGCCGCAAAGAAAAACATCCATTAAAAGCATGAAATTAGACCGTATCCGCCAGGCGCGTAACCGCATAATTAAGGCGGATCTTAAAAAAATCATAAAAAGATATACTGAGCTTGTTTCGGCAAAAAAAATCGAGGAAGCTAAACAACAGTTAAAAAAAGTAATGTCTAAATTAGACCGGGCGGCAAAAAAGCATCTAATACACAAAAATAACGCTTCCCGCCAAAAATCCCGCCTCAGCCTTATGCTAAAAGCATAAGCTTTACTACCAATAATTCCAAGGCGATATTCGGTTTTAAGAGGCTTCTCTTAATGTTTAAATCTGCTTCGAGCAGGGCCTCAAAGCCTTTTTTTATCTTCTCTTGGCTAAGATACCTCTCGGTATTTTCCCAGTGCCAGATTAAACCGCCCAGTATCTTCTGGACTTTTTCACCCCTTAATAACAAATCGGATAAAATATCTAATGCCAGCACCTGATTTTTATTATCTATTGCCCTACCTAAAGCAAAAACATCGTAAGAGCCTGCCTTCCTGAAATATAAAGTTTGCGCACAATTTGCAATCTGCTCTATATCTTTGTCTAAAGACTTGCCTTCTAAAACTAAAGTAATCCAGGGATGCGGCTTCTTTAGATAACCAAGAATTATCTCCCGGCAGTCTTTCGACAGGTCTTGCAAATTACGTAAAATTAAAAGGCGCCTGCCGGTTTTTATGGGGAGGCGTAACAGCGCTTCTTGGAGTTTTTTTACCTCAAGGTCTTGCGCGGATAAAACCTCCAAATTAAAATCCAAGGCGCCTTGCGGTAAAAGCTCTTTTTTTATGCTTTCAATCTTATTTAATTTAGGGAGTTCGTTGTCGCCGATGAGCAGGTAAAGATTAGCTTTAGGTATAGGGGAAGGATTCACCACTCTTCTATTGTCCGTGCTACAATTCTTCTGGCTAAATCCGTGAGTGCATTGGATAAAGCTGTCTCTTCGCTCTTGGCAGAACTGCCTGAGGTAAAATAAGTCGTATCTCCGACAAAAGCTTTCTCTTCCCATAAGAGTTTATTTTCTTTTCGGTCAATGAGCGAAATATTCACCGTAAGGCTTAAGCGGTATTCTTCAATAGTAGAATTATCACTGGAGCTATAGCGCAGCGCATCCTTTGCATAATCAAGCAATTCGCCTTTTAGGATAACATCAGCAGTATCGGGTTTGCCAATGCGCAAATTTCCGTCAAATACAAACCTATCTACGACCGCACGGGTAATCTTTACCTCTAAGAGAGGAAAGTAGGTTTTATATTTTCTGTTTTCCGAAAGCTCACTGGTAATATTAATTTTATTGGCAAAAGGTTCAATATAAATCGTCTTAATATTGGGGTTGACAAACGAACGCGTGGTATAGCCGCAGCCAATTAAATTCAGAACTAAGAACCAAGAACTAAGAACTAAGAAAATATTTTTTTTCTGTGGACTATGGACTATGGACTGTAGGCTTATTTTTATCACTTTCCCCTCTCTAATATCTGATAGCGCTCAAAGGCCTTTGCCGACCAAGTAGTCTTGGGGTAATTATTAAATACATATTCGTAATAAAGTTTTGCACTATCATATTTTTTTTGCTTTTCATAAAACTTTCCGGTCTCAAAATTACTCTCTGCCTCTTTTTCCTTTAAGGCATTGGCTTCTGTTTGCGCCTCTTTGCTTAATTCTGCTTCGGGATGTGCTCTTACAAAGTCCTCAAACTTATCTTTTGCCTCTTTAGTCGTCTCTTGGTCGTATGGCGCATCCAAAGAGGTTTCTTTAGTGCAGAGAGCAATCTGGAATTTTGCCGCCTCCGTCCATTCGCTTTCCGGGTAATTAGAAACCACTTTCTCAAACTCATCTTTTGCTTCGCTAAATCTCGCTAAGCTTTTAAGGATTAGGCCGATTTTATATTGCGACACTGCGGCATATTTACCATAAGGTGAATTTTTTATTACGGCATCAAAAACATCAATCGCATATTTTGAAGTAGGAATATCTAAGCCAAAAAACCTGCTCTTCCCCTGCATAAATGTCTCGCCAATATTATATTGCTTCTCAACTGCCTCTTCAATTCGTTCGCTAAAAGGATATTTTTCAATGAGCTTTTGGTAGGCAAAATAGGCATCGTATAATTTATTCAGGCCCTCTAAACTTACGCCAAGGTAATACTGCGCCTCTGCTGACTCTTTTGCCTTAGGGTACCGTTTGATGAGCTTATCAAATTCAACCAGCGCCTTCTTATAATCTTTGGTATCAAGGAAAGATTTGGCAAAAGTTAGCTGCTCGGGAGGGCTATCTTTTGCCGCATATTTGGGATTAATCCAGCGTTTGCTCTGGGGCGTCCAAATCCAGAAAGAAAATGCCGAATTAACGCAGAAAAAAATAAGCAAAATTGATAGAAATAATGTCTTTTTCATATCACGGCATATTACCATAACTATCTTTTCCTGTCAATTACGAGAAACCGAAGCATTCACTTCAGATAATAGGAAGATTTGATTTACCCATCAGGTAGGTGTCAATTGCGTGGGCCGAGGCGCGGCCTTCGGAGATGGCCCAGACGATTAAGGATTGACCTCTGTGCATATCGCCGCAGGAGAAGACGCCTTTTTGGGAGGTGGCGTAATCAGCGTTGGTTTTAACATTGCCGCATTGGTCTAATTCTAATTTTAAATCGGAAACTAAACCCTTATGTTCGGGATGCACAAAGCCGACAGCCAAAATTACCAAATCTGCTTCAATTTCAAACTTACTGCCGGGGATTTCAATCATTTCCTTGCCCTTAAACTTCACGCGCGCGCATTCTAACTTCTTTACCCGGTCAGCATCGCCGATGAATTTCTTGGTAAGAATTGACCAGTGGCGCTCACCGCCTTCTTCATGCGAAGACGATGTCTTTAAAAGTAAAGGATACCTTGGCCAGGGGCAACTATTATCCCTGCATTCCGGCGGCTTAGGAAGAACTTCAATCTGCACTACACAGCTTGCCCCTTGGCGATGTGCCGTGCCTACGCAGTCTGCGCCGGTATCTCCGCCGCCGATAACCAAGACACGCCTACCTTTAGCAATAATCTCCTTATCTTTGGGTATTGTTACGCCGGCTACTCTTTTATTATTCTGGATTAAATAATCCATCGCAAAGTATATTCCCGAAAGTTCTCTTCCTTCAATTTTTAAATCTCTGGGCACACGCGAGCCACAAGCGAGAGCAACCGCATCAAATTCTTGTAACAATTTTGCGCTAGGATACCCCACTCCCACATCAACGCCAGTTTTAAAATCAATCTCTTCCTTTTTTAAAATATCAATCCGCCGGTCAATGATCGCCTTATCTAATTTAAAATCGGGAATGCCGTAGCGTAAAATCCCGCCCGGCTTATCATCGCGCTCAAAGACAACCACGCTATGCCCGGCGTGGTTTAACTGGTCAGCGCAGGCAAGGCCTGATGGACCTGAACCCATCACTGCCACTTTTTTTCCGCTGCGGACTTTCGGCGGATTCGGCTTGATTAATCCTGCCTTAAAAGCATGCTCAATAATCGCAAGCTCATTTTCCCTGACTGTTACCGGATCGTCATTTACCCCGTTAGAGATAGGTTGCCGAAGGCAACCGTCGGACACCTCTGGCGTCCTGTCTCTAACGGGGTTTAACCCCAAAACACAGGAATATTCGCATAAAGCCGGGCAAAGCCTGCCGGTAAATTCGGGAAAATTATTGCAGGCATGCAAAAGTTCAAGTGCGCGCTCCCAATGCCCGCGGAAAGATAAATCATTCCACTCCGGGATATAATTTCCCACCGGGCATGCCCAATGGCAAAAAGGTGTTCCGCAGTCCATACAGCGCGACGCCTGCTCCTGCGAATGTTCCTCGGGAGGCAAAACCGCCACCTCGCCAAAATCCTTCACCCTCTCGCACACCGGCCGGTATTCGGATTTCTGCCGCTTGATTCTTAAAAATGCTTTTACGTCTTTCATAATAGTTAAGAGTATTAAGTATTAAGTATTAAGTATTAAGTATTGGGTAAAAAGTCAAAACGAAAAACTCAAAACCACAATTCCTGCCTGCCGGTAGGCAGGCAAAATTTAAAACTCTTCAATAAAGTAGTCTGTTACCCTTTTTCACGTTTTCTTATTTAACATAAACATCATGACGTATATCCCCCTTAACATCGTGATGAACATTCTCATTAATATTGCCACTTACATTTATGTTCTCATTAACATTAACTTGCTTCGGCATAGCCTCCAACCATAATTGCTGATTCCGATAATATTCTTGCTCATCAGCAAACCATACCGCTAATTTGTTAGTATCCCTATCAAAAGCAAGATAATACGGAACCCATCCCTTGTAGTATTGGTGTAAATTATATTTTAACACTAGCTTATCCCCTACAAATTGAGTTTGAGAAGGCTGTCCCATAACTTTTTTCACTTCAGACATAGTCATCCCAGGCATTAAATCATTTGTGCGCTTAATAGTGCCCAAGGTTCCACATCCAGTTAATAATATTGCCACAACAAATAAATTAATTAAGTTTCGCATTTTCCCTCCCTCTTATCATTTACACTGCTCTCTTTCAAAACTAAACTCGCAGGAGTAGAAAGAGAGCCATCAAAATATATTATAATAAATATTTTAATGTTTCGTTTGTAAAGCATTCTTGATGAAATTTTAAATTGGAGCTAATAAAAGTATAATATTTACCGCCGATTTCAGGATTAGGGTCTATAACTAAATATGGTTTAATAATCCCAGAACGCAATAATGCTCTTGCTTGTAGGTCGTTATTGGGTATAGAATAACCAATAACAACAGTTTGTTTTGATTCAATAAGACAATTAAAAGCTTCAAACCAAATTTCTTTTAAAAATTCGCTTTCTGCCGGTCTTTTTAAAACAATGGGTGGAACAATAAACGGATATCGATCCAAACTCACCCACAAGTCATAAAAACGGTAATCCTTAGTATGGCAAATTTTATCCTTACATAACCACTCTACGGAATCTGGCTCTTTTATGATAACATTATCAGGTATAAGCTGCCAATTAATGCTACCATGTAATTTTAATACAGTTACAGACCCATCATCCCTACCTTTAAAATTGATTTTTCTTTTTTGATTGAACAAAGAACGCTCAATAAGGTTATCCCAATTAAAGGTTATGACCACATCACTATTGTTTAAATTATTGATAAAGGATAGGAGCAACTCTGATGATTCAGCTATTTGAGATTTATCTACAATATAGTCAATTAAAATTCTTAATGCGCCTTTTTCTTTCTGTTCCCAGTAACCCTCTTCGTAGAAAGCCCCTTCAAAATCTTTCGCCAAAAATATTAAACTTAAAAATTCTTCATATGAAGGATAGGAAGAACCTGCGCCTGTTTCAAAATGAGGATATAAAATTTTTAAAGCATTATAGATTTCTTCTTTGTCTCCCTCATCTCGTACAGGCGAAGACATCATGTCTTTAAATAAATTATTTAGAGTAGGGAGTCCTAGGCTTGCTGAGAATCCGCTACCTAAAACAAAAACTCTTCCAACACTCATATTAATATAATTTAATTGTTCATAACTGTTAATATACTTAGAATCCCTACGCCTACACCCTGTCTATCATTAATTGATGAATTTGTACACTTATCGAACGAATTGCGATTTTAGCAAAGCAGCTTGAGCGGTTTCGGGAAACCCCGACGCTTTTATTGTCGGGGTGCGAGGACTGTCTGAGCCCATTCATGGCACGTTAGTGCCGAAGGGCGAGTTCCGCAGCACCGAAATCGCGAAAGACCTTTGCGTTAAAAAATCACACCTGAGTGAGAAAGTGTGCAAATTTATCAATGAACAAAAAATAGGATGTGTCCCTGTTTAAGCAAGCTGAAGGCGATGCTTGGCGCCAATGAGACGCTCAATACTATTCTTAACCCTATGGCTAAGAGGCACCGCCTGGATTTTTACGGTATAGCCGATAAATAGCAGAATTTTCTCTAAGGTTACAATGCTGCTAAAATCTCCGTTTTCAATCTTAGAGATATACTGTTGAGTAACCCTTGCTTTTTTGGCTAATTGTCCCTGAGTAAGATTGTTTTTTATCCTGTAGTTAACAATCCACTTTACAACATTAAGTTTTTGCTCCTCAAGTTCATAAAGTTCTTTAAATATCGGGCTTTTCCTTATTTCTTCTTTAATGTGCTGGCTTATTGCTTTGACTGCTATCGCTTTTCTTATTTTTTTCATTAAATCGGATATGCCTCTAATTATTGTCGTATACCGATTTTCTATGGGCAATACGCAAAACCATAATCAAAATCTCTTTTTCAGAAATCTTGTAGATAACGCGGTAGTCGCCCCAGCGGTATCGCCAATATCCTTGAAAATCTCCTTTAAGCGCCTTTCCCAGCCCTTTAGGATCCTGAACCAAATATTTCTCAATCCGATCAAGGATCTTTCTGATAACCGGCTTATCGAGCTTCTTTAAATCCTCTTCAACCTGCTCAAGATAAACGACTTTATACACCGAGTTTTTCCCTTAGCTGGCGGCTGGAAACAATCTTTGACGCTGGCTCATTAAAGCGGTCTTTGGCAATCTGGGCGTCGGCATAATCTTCAAGATAATGCTCAAGCGCCTCTGTCACATAAAATTTTTCGCTACGATGCGTTATCTTTGCCAAAGTAGATAGCCTTTTAGCAATTACCGCCGGCAGACGAAATGCTTTTAAAATAGTCATATTTTTATCCTCCTTGTACTATAAGTATAACATTGTTATACATATATATCAAGGATTTTTTAATTTCTTTCTTCTATATACTTTTACACCTATCGCTGTAATATATTACACCTTGTTAACCTTAAAGTTATAACTGTACCCATCCACTGCCCTAAGAGAACGAAAGTTCTCTGCGGACAGCACATTAGAAAACTTTTGGCAACTGTCTGCAAAGAATTACGGCGAATAAGCAACGGAACTGACCGAAGGGAATTCCGTTAAGCGAAAGAGTCGTAAACTGCAGCAGACGGCAAAAGTTTTCAGTGCGGAAGCAGAAACTTTCGTTCTGGTGACACTCTGCACCTCAAGTGAGAAAGTGTACAAATTTATCAATGAACAAAAAATAGGATGTGTCCCTGTTTTTACCCGTCCGCCACTTCCGTAACACCCAACTCCTTCTCCACCTTCACTTCGTCCAATATCCGCTTATATTCTATGGGCATGACCTTAATAAATAATTTAAACTCTTTAGTGGCATTGTCAAGTATTTTTGCCGCGCGTGTGCTTTGGGTATATTTCTTATGATTAGTTAATAAATGAGTAATTGTTGCCTTGTCTTCATCGTTGAGTTTTTCTAATTCCACCATCCCCAGATTGCATTTGTCGCGGAATTTGGCGTCTATGTCATAAACATAGGCAATGCCGCCGCTCATCCCTGCGGCAAAATTCCTGCCGGTTTTACCTAAGACCACCACGCGGCCGCCGGTCATATATTCGCAACCGTGGTCGCCTACGCCTTCTACCACGGAATTTAAGCCAGAATTTCTTATACAGAAACGCTCGCCTGCGACACCCCGGATGTATGCCTCACCGCAGATAGCGCCGTAAAAAGTAGTATTTCCGATAAGGATATTTTCTGAGGGTTCATAATCTGCCTCTTTTGACGGATAGACGATAATTTTCCCGCCTGATATCCCCTTACCTATATAGTCATTAGTAAGACCTTCTAATTCAAAGGTAATCCCTTTGGCAAGCCAGGCGCCGAAACTCTGGCCGGCAACGCCTTTAAATTTACAGTGTATGGTATCATACGCTAAGCCTTCATCGCCATAACGCTTACAAACTTCACCGCTTAACATAGCACCCGTAGCCCTGTTTTTATTTTTTATTTCGAGCTCTATATTAACAGCCTCGCCTTTTTCCAGCGCGGGCATACTTTGAGCTATCAGTTTTCTGTCCAACACATTGTCTATGCCGTGATCCTGCTTCATCTTGCAATAGGTGCCGATATTATCAGGAGCTTTCGGCCGATGGCTTTGGCTATTGGAAGCCAAACCACTGCCCTCTGGCTTGTAAAGAATCCGGGAAAAATCAATCCCCTTTGCCTTATCAGGAATAATCTCTGAATTTACTTCTAAGAGATCGGTCCTTCCAATCATTTCATCAATCTTTCTTATACCCAGTTGGCTCATTATTTCCCGCAGTTCGCGCGCAATAAAATGCATATAGTTTACGACATGCTCGGGGTTTCCTCTGAATCTTGCCTCTAAAATATCGTCCTGTGTGGCTACGCCCACCGAGCAATTATTTAAGTGGCAGTGCCTGAGCATTACACAACCTAAAACAATCAAACAGGCAGTGCAGAAACCGTATTCTTCCGCGCCAAGTATTGCGGCAATCGTCACATCGCGGCCGGTACGCATCTGGCCGTCGGTCTGCAGGCGCACCCGGCTCCTCAAATCATTTAACACCAGCGTCTGATGCGTCTCGGAAAGACCTAATTCCCAAGGAAGCCCAGCATGCCGAATAGAGCTCCTGGGAGAGGCGCCGGTCCCGCCGTCACCACCCGAGATTAAAATCATATCCGCATGGCCTTTGGCAACACCCGCGGCAATCGTGCCAACGCCGATTTCCGAAACTAATTTTACGCTGATACGCGCATTCGGATTGACGTTCTTTAAATCAAAGATAAGTTGCGCTAAATCCTCAATAGAATAAATGTCATGGTGCGGCGGAGGCGAAATTAAAGTTACCCCCGGAGTAGTATAACGGGTTTTTGCGATGGTTACACTTACTTTATGCCCGGGAAGCTGCCCCCCCTCACCGGGCTTTGCCCCTTGAGCAATCTTAATCTGTAATTCGTCGGCGTTGACTAAATAATTTGTGGTTACTCCGAAACGGCCTGAAGCGACCTGCTTAATTGCGCTTCTTTTTGATGCACCGCTTGGTAAAGGAATAAATCTTGCCGGGTCTTCCCCGCCTTCTCCGGTATTTGATCTTCCCCCAATTTTATTCATCGCGATGGCTAAACTTTCATGAGCGCCGCGGCTAATTGAGCCAAAGCTCATCGCTCCGGTGACAAAACGTTTGAATATCGCATCAACCGGCTCAACTTCCTCAATAGGGATAGGATTGGCTTTGGCAAACTTTAAAAGCCCGCGCAACGTAGTAGGACTCTTTGACTGGTCATTTATAAGTACCGCGAATTCTTTATATCGGGCGTAATCATTATTTCTCGTTGCATCTTGAAGAGCGGATATTGACTCAGGATTCCATAAATGAAACTCCCCGTCCTTTTTCCACTGATAAACTCCCCCAGTTGATAAAATTGGTGTCTGAACTATAGAATCGGGAAATGCCTGTTTATGGCGCGCTATCGCTTCTTGGGCTATTTCACTAAACCCTACTCCGCCGATCCTAGATGTGGTTTGGGCAAAACACTTCTCAATTACCTCATCATTTATGCCTAAGGCCTCAAAAATCTGCGCGCCGCGGTAACTCTGTAAGGTAGAAATCCCCATCTTGGAAAGAATTTTTAAGAGGCCTTTGTTTACTGCCTTGATATATTTTTTTTGCGCCTCTTTAAAATCTATATCTATCTCTCCTTCTTCTTTTAAATGCCTGATAGCTTCAAAGGCAAGATAAGGATTAATACAACCTACGCCAAAGCCGAAAAGAAGGGCAAAATGATGCACCTCGCGGGGTTCAGCTGTCTCTAAAACCAAAGCAATCTGTGAACGGATAGCGCGTTTTACCAGATATTGATGCACGTATCCTACAGCCAAAAGCGCAGGTAATGCGGCATTGTCTTTATCTACCCCTCTATCGCTTAAGATAACAAAGGTGGCTCCATTCTCTATGGCTTTCTCTGCCTGTCGGGCTATTCTCTCTAAAGAAGCCATAAAATCTTTTTCTATTGTCGTATTTTGGCCTGCGGCGGAAAATAAAATCGAGATAGTCTCTGACTTAAAATCTCCCTTTATATGGCGTAACTTTTCCAGCTCGGAATTTGTCAGTATTGGTTGGGCCAGATGGACTTTCCTGCAATGTCCGGCTGTTTCGTCTAAAATATTCTTGCGCGGCCCCATAAAACACTCAAGGCTCATCACCAGGTCTTCCCGTATCGGGTCAATTGCCGGGTTGGTTACCTGCGCGAATAACTGCTTGAAATAATTATACAAAAGCTGCGGTTGTTTGGATAAAACAGCATGCGGGATATCACAGCCCATTGAACCAGTGGGCTCTTCTCCTATCTCGACCATTGGCTTGATAATAACTTTTAAATCCTCGCGGCTATAGCCAAATGCCTTTAACTGAGCAATTACATTATTAACTTTTTGTTCTTCATATTTTGGGAGAGGTAACTTATCAAACTCAAGCAAATTTTCCTTAACCCATTTCTTATAGGGCTTGGCCTTGGAGACACTTTCCTTAATCTCATCATCATTTATAATCCGCCCCTGTTTAGTATCTATGAAAAACATCTTACCCGGGGTAAGCCGTCCAGAATAGGCGATGTTTTTATCTTCAATATCAAGCACGCCTACCTCGCTTGCCATAACCACAAACCCGTCTTTGGTTATTACGTAGCGCGAAGGGCGCAGGCCGTTTCGGTCAAGGACTGCGCCTATTGATACGCCGTCTGTAAAGGCAATGCTTGCCGGTCCGTCCCACGGCTCCATCAGGCATGCCTGGTATTTATGAAACGCGCGAAGATCTGCGTCAAGAAACTTATTACTCTCCCATGCAGAAGGGATAAGCATCATCATACTATGGGGAAGCGTTCTTCCGGATAAAATAAGCAGCTCAAGAGCGTTATCAATCGCCGCTGAGTCGCTGCCGCCCGGAACAATTATGGGCTTTATTTTTTCGATATCGTCGCCAAATAACGGACTCCTCAGCAGCCGTTCCTTGGCGCGCATCCAGTTGATATTGCCGCGCAATGTGTTTATCTCGCCGTTATGGGCCAAAAACCTAAATGGCTGGGATAAATCCCACGTGGGAAAAGTATTTGTGCTATACCTTGAGTGCACCAGACAAATCGCAGACCTAATTGCTTCATCCTTTAAATCAAGAAAGAAATTATCCACCTGCTCAGGCATCAGCAGGCCTTTATAGGAAAATGTGCGGCTGGAAAGATTAGTAATATAAAATTGGCTCTTTTGTTTTATCTCTGATGTACGGATAGTATTTTCTATCCTTCTCCTTATTACATAAAGTTTGCGCTCAAAATCAAGATTTACTCTCTCCCCTGTCTCCTGCCCCCTGTTCCCTGAACCAACAAACACCTGCTCAATCTGCGGCTGGGTATCTTTAGCGGTCTTTCCTATGCCGCGATTATCAACCGGCACAACCCTCCAGCCCAACATACCTTGGCCTTCCTCCTTTATGACTTTTTCAAATACACTTTTTACGTATTGATATTCTTTCTTATCCTGCGGAAGGAAAACAAGCCCGGTTGCATAACTACCTAAACGGGTGAGTTTAATTTTTGCGCTATCCGCGGCTTTTAACAAAAACTCATGCGGCATTTGAATCAGGATGCCCGCGCCGTCTCCGGTCTTTGGATCGGCACCGGTTGCTCCCCGGTGCGATAGCCGTTCTAATACCTCAAGGCCCTGTGAGACTATGCTGTGAGACTTTTTGCCCTTAACATTACAGACAAACCCCACACCGCAGGAGTCATGCTCAAAACGCGGCTCATATAACCCCAGATTTTGCGCAAGCAAAATCTGCCCAAATTTTTCTAACTTCTCTCGATTATTCATACTACGGTTATGAGGAATTTTTGCTAACCCTTTATTTATTTTCAGCTAGTTTTTTTACGCTGCAAGACTTCTTCTATCTTATTTATTAAATCCTCTCTTTTTACAGGCTTTGCGATAAAATCATCTGCGCCTGCATGGAATGCCTTCTCCTTATCTTTATCTCTAACGCGATAAACGCATTTCCTTAAACGCGTTAATCAGGCCATTAGTAGATGAATCATGCGAGGATATCGAGTTATCGCCGGACAATTCAGCCAGTATATTTTTTGTCAGTTGTTTTCCCAACACCACTCCCCACTGGTCAAAGCTAAAAATATTCCAAATCACTCCCTGCACAAAAATCTTATGCTCATACATCGCGATAAGACTGCCTAATGTGCGGGGAGTAAGTTTTTTAAATAGGATAGAATTGGTCGGTTTGTTACCAGAAAAAACTTTAAACGGCGCGAGATTATTTATCTCTGTTTCGCTTTTGCCCTGCGCTTTTAATTCTTTAATTATTTCTCCCTTTGTCTTACCGCGCATTAACGCCTCGGTCTGGGCAAAAAAGTTAGAAAGTAATATTTGATGATGCGCGCCGATAGGATTGTGCGAAATAGCCGGCGCCAGAAAATCACAGGGAATAAGTTTTGTGCCCTGATGAATCAGTTGATAAAAGGCATGCTGTCCGTTTGTCCCCGGCTCCCCCCAAATAATCGGCCCGGTCTGATAATTAACTTTTTTACCGGCGCGGTCTTCCGATTTACCGTTACTTTCCATGTCTGCCTGCTGAAAATATGCGGCGAATCTATGCATATACTGGTCATAGGGCAATATTGCATGGGTTGCCGCGCCAAAAAAGTTATTATACCAAATCCCGATTAATGCTAATATTACAGGGATGTTTTCCTCAAGAGATGCTTGTCTAAAATGCCTATCCATACTATGAGCGCCTTCGAGTAATTCGCTGAAGTTTTCAAACCCAATGGAACAAGCGATGGAAAGCCCGATTGCCGACCAAAGTGAGAATCTCCCGCCTGCCCAATCCCAAAACACAAACATATTTTGCGGGTCTATGCCAAATTTTTCTGCTTCTTTTTTGTTGGCAGATATGGCTATAAAGTGATTCTTGATATGATTTTCGCTGCCGGCCTTATCGAGAAACCATTTTCTGGCGGTAACGGCATTGGCCATGGTCTCCTGCGTGGTAAAGGTTTTGGAGGCGACCATAAAAAGCGTGGTCTCCGGATTTAGCCTCTTTAGCGTCTCTGTAATATGCGTTGCGTCAACATTGGAAACAAAATGTGTGTTAATATTTGGTTTTTTGTATGACGCAAGTGCCTCTGTCGCCATTAACGGCCCAAGGTCTGAACCGCCGATACCGATGTTGACAATATCGCTTATCGGTTTCTCCGTATATCCGCGTAATTCTCCGGAAATAAGTTTGCCGGAAAAAATCTCCATCTGTTTTAAAACCGCGTTTACTTGCGGCATCACATCTTTTCCCTCTAGATAAATCGGGGTGTTCGCGCGATTGCGTAAAGCTATGTGCAAAACAGCCCTATTCTCCGTCTCATTGATTTTGTCGCCAGAAAACATCGCCTCAATCGCCTCTTTTAACTTTACCTCCTTTACCAGCGCAAAAAGCAGTTCCAACGTATCTTTTGTGATAATATTCTTTGAATAATCAACAGAGATATCCTCAAAGCGCAAAGAAAATTTAGAGAACCTCTGGCGGTCACTATCAAACAAATCGCGCATATGAATTTTGCGCATTATACGGTAATGGCTTTTAAGTTTTCCCCAGGCCTTGGTTTTCGTGGGATTAATTCTCGATAACACCGTTGCCTCCATAAATAGCTTGGTAATCTTTAAAACCTGCCTTTATTATAGCAAATTCCAAACAATTTAAAACAAAAAAATGGCAAAAAGGGCAGATATAGAAGAACCATATCTGCCCTTTACTGACCTACGTATAAGTAATATATTAAAATCACCTACTTAAAGCGCACTATCTCCTCTTTCCTCGGTCCTAATCCTTATAGCATCCTGCACATCTGAAACAAAAATCTTGCCATCGCCGATTTCGCCGGTCTTAGCAGTCGCAATTATCGTTTTTATAGCCCGTTCACTATCGGCATCTTTAACTACTGTTTCTATCTTTACCTTAGGCAGAAGCTCTACTTTATATTTCTCTCCGCGCCACTGCTGAACTACCCCCTTTTGTTTACCGTGCCCTTCAATTTCAGTAATCATCAGGCCTGTACAACCCGCATCGCCCAAGGCAAGGCGAACTGCCTCTAATTTTTCTGGCCGAATGATGGCTTCAATTTTTTTCATCATTTACCTCCCTTTTAGAGTTCATTCCTCGCTCTTAATTCCTAAGTAAGAGGTCGCTGGTTTACGGCTTAAGAATTCCGGATACGCCGCGTTTCCGTGCTCACCGATATCCAAACCTTCGATTTCTTCCTGCAGGCTCACCCGGATACCCATAGTCGCCTTCAAAATTCCCCAGGCAATCAGCGCAACGATAAACGTGTATGCCCCGGATGCGATTATTCCGGTCAATTGGGCAGAAAGTAATTTGGTGCCGCCGCCAAAAAATAAACCGCTTCCCGTAGCAACTCCGACTATCTTATCCTGGGCAAATAATCCTACGCAAAGCGTTCCAAAAATACCGTTGACCAAATGCACAGATAAAGCACCCACTGGGTCATCTATCCTCAGCTTATCAAAACCAATAACCGCAAGAACTACCAATATTCCGGCAATTAATCCAATGATTATGGAACTAGCCACGTTTACAAAAGCACAAGGTGCAGTTATGGCTACTAATCCCGCCAGGCATCCATTTAAAGTCATACCTAAGTCTGGTTTGCCTAAGATGATCCATGAAATAATCGTCGAACTCATAATTGCTGCAGCAGCTGCCGTATTGGTGGTAACAGCAACATGGCTTATTGCCATAGGGTCTGCCATCATAGTTGAGCCGGGATTAAACCCAAACCAGCCGAACCATAAAACAAAAGTTCCTAAGGTAGCTAAGGAAAGATTGTGCCCGGGTATAGGATTAATTCTGCCGTTACTATATTTACCAAAGCGCGGGCCTAATAATAACACGCCTGCCAAAGCTGCCCAACCACCTACGGAATGCACCACAGTAGAGCCAGCAAAATCAAACATTCCCTTTGTTGCCAGCCATCCTCCACCCCAAATCCAATGGCCAACGATGGGATAAATAAACATAGTCATAATAAAAGAAAATAAGATAAAGGATTTATACTTTATTCTCTCTGCCACGGCTCCAGACACAATCGTTGCCGCCGTTCCGCAGAAAACCAGTTGAAAGAAAAATTTGGCAAATAAGGGCACCCCTGTCCAGGAGATGGCGGAATAAACTCCCTGATAAGCGCTACCCGTTGCCGGAGAATTATCCGCACCCGCCAAAAACCACAACCCTTTTAATCCTACTAAGGGGTTACCGTCGCCAAACATCAGGCCCCAGCCCAGAAATAAAAACCCCAAGGAAGAAACCGCAAAAACAATAAAGTTTTTAGAAAGGATGTTTACGCAGTTTTTCGCCCGGGCAAAACCCGACTCTACCATCGCAAAGCCAAGATTCATAAAGAAAACCATCTTTGCGGTAATTAAAACCCAGATAGTATCAATGATTACCTTCATCTCCATATCCATCTATCCTACCTCCTTTTAATAAGCAGATAACTTATGGAGTTCGAAGAACGACATAAGTTATAGCGTCCATCACTCTACTTGTCTATTAGCGTCTGCAAATTAATCCCGAAGCGTGCGCAGTAAATTTCGCAAGAAATTTACAAGCGCTTACGCAAGGGACACATTTGTTTACTCAATTGAACAAAAATTAGGTAAAAAAACTCCTTCGTTTTCATCTTACTGTTCTTTCATTTATTCTATGCCTAATTTCTCTTTAACTAATTTTGCGTAAACTCTATTTATGCGGTTCGTTTTAAACCATCTCTCTATGGTAGAAACCGGGAGGTCAAGTTTTTTGGATAAATCAAATAAGGTGTCTCCTCTTTCTTCTTTTAATTGTATAATCCTTCTCACCAATTCCTTATCTATCATTTTATATTGCGTTATCTCCTTTTTCTCCTGTGCGAATACGCATTGCGGTTTCTACCGGATAGACAAATATCTTACCGTCCCCCAGTTTACCAGTTGCAGCTGCTTTAGCAATGCCTTCCATAATCTTATCCACATCCTTATCATGAGCAACAGTTTCAATTTTTACCTTAGGAAGAAGTTCTACTTTATATTGCTTGCCGCGCCACTGCTGGGTAATGCCTTTTTGTTTGCCATGACCTTCAATTTCTGTAATCATTAAGCCTGCGTAACCTACTGTCTCTAAGGCAGCGCGTACTGCCTCAAGTCTCTCCGGACGAATTATTGCTTCTATTTTTTTCATCTTAAGATATCCTCCGCTTATTCATCTATTGTAAATAAGTCCTTAGAAATAGGAGTTTCCGAGTGTTTGTCTAACTTTACGCCGGCATAACCAGGAACTCCCATTTCCGGAATATCCAACCCTTGAAGCTCCGCTGTTGGTTCTGTGCGGTTACCTACAATAATATCAATTAGCTTAAAAACGATTAGTGAGATTAAACCTACATAGATAAAGTTCGCGGTTATCCCGATACACTGCGCAACAAATTGTGAAGAATCGCCATAGAACAAACCCTTAACCGTGCCGGCCACACCATTCCAACCATCACCATATGTGCCATCTGCAAAAAGACCCAAGGCAAGACAACCCCAGGCGCCATTAACACCATGCACTGATATAGCACCTACAGGGTCGTCAATTTTAAGTTTACCTTCGACAAAGAAAACAGATTCTACTACTAATACACCGGCAATCAGGCCAATGATGCAGGCTACTACGGAGTTTACGAATGCGCAGGGCGCAGTAATCGCCACTAACCCAGCCAACATTCCATTACACATCATACTGGGATCAGGTTTTTTAGTGCGCACCAGCCACATCCAAAGTGTGGCTGCCAATGCACCGGTAGCAGAAGCCAGCATGGTATTTGTCGCAATGACGCCTATACGTAAGTCTCCTCCTGACAGAGTAGAACCGGCATTAAAACCAAACCATCCGAAGGCCAGAATAAAAGTTCCAATAACCGCCATAGGGATACTGTGTCCGGGAATGGGATTTGCGCTACCATCCCGATTGAATTTACCCAGACGCGGCCCCAATAGCCATGCGCCAACCAAGGCGATTACACCTCCAGTCATATGCACTACTGAGGAACCAGCAAAATCTACATGGCCATGACCTAAGCCAAAATTCTGTCCTAACATCGCTAACCACCCTGCGCCCCAGACCCAGTTGCCAAAAATCGGATAAATCACTGTTCCTACAAACAAACCATATATAAAGAAAGAAAGAAATTTCCAGCGTTCAGCAAGAGCACCCGTGGGAATGGTAGCAGTGGTGTCCATAAAGACCATCTGAAAAAG
>CAKKQO010000050.1 GCA_919902105.1 Omnitrophica bacterium GWA2_41_15
AACGAAACAGAGCTCTATAAGAGAATAAAAAACGAAAATATCACTATCGCGCCGGTCATCTGGAATTTTATCTATAACCACATCGGAGACGACCTTACCGCGATAAACCTTTTATGCCAGTATTATCTGGATAATAATCAAGACATTCCTCCGCTTGAGGCAGAAAGGGTAGTTATCTATGCCTCCAATGCCGGAGGCATAATCAATAAGCTTACCTTAAAAGACAGACAAAATTCTCATTTTCCTGAATTTGAAAACGTCATCCCGCTTCATCCGGTAATCAGGGAAATGCTCACTCACTATATCGGAAACGATACACAGGTAATCAATTTTATGGTCGGCGCTTATACTGAGGCGTTTGATGAACCTCAAGCAGTGCCGAAAGAAGTAATACCAAAGATATTAGAACACAGCCGTCTTTTAAAAGAATTTATGGAGAGACTAAGAGAGGCGACATACTCGCCCCGTTAGCCCTTTCCTTAAATAGTAAAATAGTAAAATACTATTGACAAGTCCTTTATGATATGTTATATTTGTTGTGGAGGTGGTTAAAATGTTGTCAAAGATAACCAGAGGCAGTCAGGTTACCATACCCAAGCCTATAATGGAAAGAATAGGCCTTAAGGCCGGGTGCGACTATGTGGATATAGAATACAGGCAGGGAATAGTTTACCTTAAGCCCGTGGATATTGAAGAGCGCATCCCTAAGGAAGAATGGGAAAAACTTAAAAGAAAAGCTTTAAGGCGGGAGAGGGGAGATATCACCTTAAGCGCCGAAGAAGCAGAAGGTTTTTTGGACAGGCGCGCAAAGAGGCATAAACCCCAAAAATAATGCAGTTCCGCTATAAAAAAGATTTTCTTAAGCGTTTTGACCGTCTTTGCGCTGATGATAAGAAATTAGTTGTTGCCGCTGATAAAGAAATCCGCCGCTATTACTTAAGCCATGAGGCGCCTTATGGCTTAAGGATAAAAAAATTATACGCAGGCAGTAAAGATAAAGTTATTGAAGCAAGGGTGTCGGATAAACTGCGTATTGTTTGGTTAGATTCAGAGGGCTTGGTATCATTTTCCATTTTAGGCAGCCACGACGAAGTAAAAAACTTCCTTAAAAATCTATGATAAAGATTTTAGCCGTAGATGATGAGCCGGGAATCTGTAATGTCTTAAAAAGGACTTTTGAGCCTACAGGTTTTATTGTTTTAACCGCTACCAACGGCAAAGACGCCATTTCTCTGGTAAATAAAGAAAGGCCTAAGATTGTATTCTTGGATATCAAAATGCTGGGTATGTCGGGATTTGAGGTATTAAAGGAAATCAAGCTCATAGACAATAATATCAAAGTAATTATGATTACGGTAATGGATGATGCGGCAACCAAAGAAGAGGCAAGGCGTTTGGGAGCAGACGATTTTGTCACCAAGCCCTTTATCTCCAGCCAGTTAGAAGAGATAGTCATCCGCGAAATTAAAGACCTGACCAAGCCAAAGATATTAATTGTCGATGATGAGCCGAATATTGTCCAGACCTTTGCCGATTATCTTTCACGGAACGTTAACTGCGACGTAGAATTGTCTTATAGCGGTAAAGACGCCTTAGAAAAACTTAAAAAGGGCGTTTTTGATCTAGCGCTTTTGGATATTATGATGCCCGGCTTAAGCGGCATAGATGTGATAGAAGAAATACAGAAATTCAGCCCCCAGACTAAAATTCTGGCAATTTCAGGATATGA
>CAKKQO010000051.1:0-2169 GCA_919902105.1 Omnitrophica bacterium GWA2_41_15
AATGAAGCAAATAGAGCTACCATAAAGCCGACTAACCCGTCTTTATATCCCTTTTTTCCAATAAAAATACGGAAAAACCGATCTATCGTCCGCCATAGGGCCTTCAGCAGAGACATTTTCCTGCTTGTATTAACCCATTTACGCGCCTCAAGAGTTGTCTGGCGGTTGACGCTGGCTAAAAAATGCTCAAAATCCGGATAACCCTTATGAATTATATCGGATTTTAAAAATCCGCATTTGCCTTCGGTAAATACGCGCGGGTGCACTTCAACCTCTTCATACTTAAACTTGTTCTTTTTGAACAACCTTACCTTGCCTGCGGGATACCATCCGCCATAACGCACCCAGTAATTACCGATATAATTACGTAGCGGTATGGAAAAACAAACACAATCCGTATCGGCTAAGACTCTATCGATTTCTTCCTTTAGCTCCCTTGTTACCTGTTCATCCGCATCAAGGCTTAAAACCCACTCATTCTTTGCCTGCGCGTAGGCCCAATTGCGATGCGCCCCTTCAACCTTCATCTTATTAATTAAGATTTTATCTGTGTATTTTTGCGCAAGCTCTGTTGTTTTATCGGTGCTAAAATCGTCAACAACAATTATCTCATCAGCCCAACCCTTGATACTCGCAAGGCATTCCGCAATATTCGCTTCTTCATTTTTCGTTAATACCACAACCGATACAGGAATTTTCTCCATTTTTACCCTTCCAATGAGTACATAAGTTACAGAATGAAATAATGTAACTTATAAGTGCGAATTGATCCCGAAGCCTATTGAGGAAATATCAAAGAGATTTCCTCAATGTTTAGGCAAGGGGCTTCCTTGCCAGATAATCCCCTATTGCTAAATATTCCAGACCACTCTCTTTAAACATTACCACAGCATCTTTTGGCGAACAAACCATCGGTTCACCGCGCCTGTTTAAAGAGGTATTAATTAAAACCGGGATGCCTGTTTTCTCATAAAAACGGTGAATCAGCCTATAATACAACGGATTGATTTCTTTTTCAACCACTTGCGGCCTTAAGGTTCCATCAACATGCACCACTTCCGGGATTTTATTGCGCCATTTATCGCTTACCTTAAAAGAAAGGGTCATAAATTCTGCCGGATGATCACTGTCTATGATTTCCGGAGCGTATTCCTTCAATATTGAAGGACAAAACGGCCGCCAATTCTCGCGGAATTTTATTATTGCATTAATCCTATCAGCTGTGCCGGCTATTACGGGATTCCCCAGTATGCTTCTATTGCCTAAAGCGCGCGGGCCCCATTCCATCCGGCCCTGAAACCACCCGACGATATTACTATCCTTTATTAATTCAGCGACGGCCTCGGTAATATCGTTTTCTTTCGTATATAAAAATCCGCTTTCTTTTAAGGTATTTTCTATCTCGCTATTAGTAAATGCCGGGCCTAAATATACGTGCTTCATCGGCTTAATATCTTCGCCAGCATCTTTCGCCGCATAAATTGCCGCGCCTAAAGAAGTCCCGGCATCGTGCGATGCAGGCTGCACCCAAAGAAATTTTACTAAAGGATGCTCAATCAATTTTCTGTTTAAGGTAACATTTAAGGCGCACCCCCCGGCAAAAACTAAATTTCCGCATCTTTTTAAAATATCGCTTAAATAGGTATCTACAAGCTTCAACGTCATATCTTCTAATTTTTTTTGGGTGGCAGCGGCAATATCTATATATGGCTCGGATAAGCCATCGCCGGTTCTTTCCGGGCCAAATTCCTTTACCATTTTTTTGGAATACACTTTATCTACGTGTGCGCGATTATTTCTGGTCACCCAGACATAATCATCATTACAATGATACGAAGCATTATTCCAGTAGATAATATGGTCAAAATTTATCCGGTTCGTATCGCCGTAAGGAGCCATACCCATTACTTTATATTCGCCATCTTCGCGCTCAAACCCCAAATAATCGGTCATCGTAGAATAAAAATTGCCCAAAGAGTCAGGAGCGACTATCTCTTTGATCTTGTTTATTTTTCCATCTTTAGCATGCCCTAATAAAGTAGCGGTTATCTCTCCGCCTCCGTCAATAGATAAAACTCCTGCCTCATCTACACCTGAAAGATAAAAAGCGCTTGCGGCGTGCGCTAAGTGATGCTCAACCCATTGAATTTTTGTCTTTTCTAAATCAAA
>CAKKQO010000051.1:2269-5302 GCA_919902105.1 Omnitrophica bacterium GWA2_41_15
TCTTGTATTTTAAAGAATCTCGCCGATGGATTGCCATGGCAGCGCGAAAACTCTTTCGCTCAATTTAGCCTTGCGCGGAACCCGGCAAATAAGAAAACCTAATTTTGCTGATTTATATTCAGATAGGAAAATTTCCAAATGGCGTATGTCGCTTGACGCAGGATTCTCGGTCCACTTAACCTCTATGGGAGTATAAGTATCATTAGTATCAATAACCCAATCAACTTCAGGGCCGTCCGGATCCCGCCAAAACCTAATCTTGGTCCCATGGCCTTTTATATGCGTATTCCTTAAAAGTTCCAGGCCGATAAACTGTTCAAAAACCATCCCCAGTGTATCACGAGAAAGTTTAGTTCCTTCGCGCGCGGCAAGGCGGCGGACACCTAAGTCAAAAAACAGATATTTTTCGGATTTAGTCAGTTTTTTTCTCGTCTTACTTTGAGTTAACGGCTCAACCCGTTCCGCGATAAGGCAATCTTCCAATATTTGATAGTAGGCGCCGATAGTAGTATGAGAAACACCTATTTCCTGCGATAGTTTCCGCAGGTTTATAATTCCGCCTGATTCGGAAGCGGCAAACTCTAAAAACCTCGCGAAATTCCCTAAATCCCGCACGACGGCTTCGGCCCGGATTTCTTCCTCCAGATAAGTCGTTACATACGCTTCCAAATCTATTTCTCTATCCGGTAACGCCCCAACCGAAAGAATACCGGGCAATGAACCATAAAGGAGCCGCTCACTAAGATCTTTGGCGGGAAATTCTTGCAGGCTGAAAGGATCCATCCGAAACCCGACAATACGGCCGGGAATAAGATTAATCCGTGCCCCTCTGCGCAGCTTTCTGGCGCTCGATCCCGTAAGTATAAAATTAGCTTTCCCCCGATCAATCAAATCCTGAACAACATCCAGAATGACCGGAACTTTCTGGACCTCATCTAAGATAACAAGCGGGCGCCTAGAAGCTTTTACCGAAGCCAAAGATTCCACTTCGCCTCTAAGCAAATGCGGCGACTTTTCATATCGCTGACGGACGTCCGGCTGCACAAACGAAACCGATAAATCATGCTTGAAACGGCGGATCAACGTCGTCTTCCCGGTTTGCCGCGCTCCAAGCAAAAGAACGCTTTTACCGCGCTCAAACGTATGCCTAATCCTTCCCTCCAAAAGCCTTTGAATGTATTCCATGGTTTACATTATCGCCGAAAATGGATTGTTTGTCAACAAAATTCTTTAGACACCTCCGAGGTGGCCGAAGGTCTCCTCGGAGGTGGCGAAGCATGGTTATTATTAACTATTTCCCAATATTTAGCCCAGCGCAAGAAATGCCGAAAAGAATTCAAAATTGCATAAACTAAGCCGTAAAAACCGTCTTTATACCCTTTTTTCTTAAAGTAAAGCTTAAAAAATAATTTTAACGGCTTAATCCATAAATTGTATTTAATTTCTTTTATTTTTACTATGCCTTTTTCTTTAAATAATGCCTCTGCTTCTAAACTTGTATACCGATTCTGCCTTTCAATATACTGGAAAATACTATTAAAAGGATAATGCTCAATATCAGCGTCTATCCTTCCGATACTGCCTATTACCTGTGGCCGCTCATGCACTGAATGAGCATATTTACAAGCGCCTCTTCGGAATAATTTAAGCTCATCGATATACCATCCGCCATATTGCATAAAATGCCCCAAGAAAAATTCTTTTCGTTTTATTATGAAGGCGCTATATGGGCAATTATCAGTCAGGCTTTTCTCAATCTCATTTTTCAATTTTCCTGCCGCCATTTCATCGGCATCCATCTGCAATACCCAATCACCTTGCGCCTGTTGAAAACCGAAATTACGCTGGCCGGCAAAATCCCCATTAAGCGGACGCACAACAACTCTCGCCCCTAAATTTTCAGCTATTTCTCTAGTCTTATCTGTACTTTCATCGTCAATAACCAAAACTTCATCTGCCCACTTTACAGAAGCAATACAGCGGGAGATTTTATCTTCTTCGTTTTTAGTTAAGATTACGGCTGATAATTTTACGCTCATTTTTTATAGATTCCACTTCAGATAAAACCTGTTCAATTTCAGAAGAATCGCTAAGGTGAGAAAAAATTATTTTTACACACTTATTTAATCTAAGCATAGAAAATAAGCCGGCAAGCCGCTTATCGTTTATGTAAATAATATCATATCTTTTATTCATGCTACGGCCGAGATTATTAATGATATTACCCAATGCGAACAGCCAAATCAAAAACTTCGGCAATAGGCTCAACTTAAAATTAGTATGCTGGATCAGCCTATTTTGATTATATTGCGCCCAAAGATAAAGATGATGTTGATCCCTTACCAATTTTAAAAGCAAATTTTTTATAATATTTTTATCGGTATCAATGATTTTACCGCTAAAAATAAACGCTATCCTTAAAGGCCTGCCCCAACGTTGGCAAAATAATTCTTTATGCTTCGCCAATAAAGAATCCATCCCTTCTTTCTTTAACACGCTCTCGTGGGTACGATTGCGATAATGATATACATACGAAGCTCTTGCCAAAACCGGCCTAAAGCCGGCGCGAAGCGCGCGTACTGAGTAATCGCAATCATCATAATAACCGGGGCTGTACGCTTCATCAAGACCGCCGATTCTATTTACCACTTCTCTCTTAACTAAAAAACAGAATCCCCTTACCCAGTCCGTTTCAATAAACTCACCGCTGTATTTCTTAAGGCTACGCGCGTAGTCTGCTATCGAAACTCTCTCCGGCTTCTCCCATTCAGGATTGACTAATCCAATATCTGCTTCTCTCTGAGCTATTCTAATCATCTCATCCAACCAGCCATCAGCTACGATAGTATCATTATTCATCACACAAACATATTCCGCATTTGACTCTTTTATCCCGCGATTAACAGAGCCAACCCAGCCAAGATTTTTTTCATTTCGTACAATCCTAATATTATCATCTTTAAGTTCGCCAAGATAAGACAGCATTTCCGGATCATTGCTCTTATCGTCAATTATAATAATACGATAGTCCGA
>CAKKQO010000052.1 GCA_919902105.1 Omnitrophica bacterium GWA2_41_15
TTGCCCAGATAAATCCGACAGTCGGGAATATAAAGAGAAATTTAGCCAAGATAGAGCATTTTATCGCTGAGGCAGAAAAAGATAAAGCCGACATAATTGTTTTTCCTGAGTTAGCTATCTGCGGTTATCCTCCCGAAGACCTGCTCTTAAAAGATAAATTTATCGCCGAAAATCTTTCCGCAATAAAAGAATTGGTTTCGGGCGTAAAAAACAGTGTTGTTATCTGCGGTTTCGTTGATAAGATAAAAGGCAATTTATATAATGCCGCGGCTATAATCGCCGATAAAAAAATAAAAGGAGCGTATCGCAAAACCCTGCTTCCTAACTACGGTGTCTTTGACGAGAAAAGGTATTTTAAACCTGGCGAGGATTATCCGGTATTTAGGTGTTCTAACATAATCTTCGGCGTGACCATCTGCGAGGATATCTGGCATAGAGATGGGCCGCTGGCGCGACTTGCAAAGCAGGGCGCAAAACTTATTATTAATATCAGCGCTTCTCCCTATCATAGCCATAAAGGAAAGGAGCGGGAGGATATTTTTAAAGCGCAGGCAAAAAAGAACAAGCTGTTCATCGTATATGATAATTTAGTCGGAGGACAAGATGAATTAGTTTTTGACGGCCAAAGCATGGTAATTGACGATAAAGGAAAAGTCGCCAGCCGCGCCAATGCCTTTTGTGAAGAATTGCGCATGTTTGATTTAGATATACCTATAAGTCATATAAAGAAAAAGATTTTACAGGTTAAGAAGGAAATTAACCTTGATAAACCGATGCTTTCGCCTAAGCCGACAAAAACGCTTTCGGAAATTCAGGAAGTCTATCAGGCATTGGTTTTAGGCCTAAAGGACTATGTAGTAAAAAATGGCTTTAAGAAGGTGGTAATGGGATTATCCGGCGGGATTGATTCGTCATTGGTTGCGGCATTGGCTGTGGACGCCTTAGGTAAGGATAGCGTGGTTGGTGTATTTATGCCTTCGCGCTACAGCGCAGAGCAAAGCCGTAATGACGCCCATAACTTGGCGAAGAATTTAGGGATTAAAATTTTTGATATCCCGATTGAAAATACCTTTAAGGCGTATTTGGCTGATTTTTCCGAAATTTTTAAAGATAAACCCGCAGATATCAGCGAAGAGAATTTACAGGCGCGTATCCGCGGCAATATCCTAATGGCGCTTTCCAATAAATTCGGCTGGCTGGTATTAACTACAGGTAACAAATCCGAGGTTTCCTGCGGATACTGCACGCTTTACGGCGATATGGCAGGAGGATTTGGCGTGATTAAAGATGTGCCAAAGACCTTGGTTTATAGATTGGCGGAATTTAAGAATAAAGAGGCGCAGAAAGAAGTCATCCCGCAGAGCGTAATTATCCGTGCGCCAACCGCAGAATTACGGCCCAACCAGAAGGATTCAGATTCGCTGCCGCCGTATGATTTATTAGATGCGATTTTAAAACTTTACGTGGAAGAAGATAAAAGCTTGGAGGATATAGTTAAAAAGGGGTATTCTCACGAAGTAACGGCAAGGGTAATTTCTTTGGTGGATAAAAATGAATACAAGCGCCGGCAGGCCGCACCCGGCATAAAAATTACGCCCAAGGCCTTCGGCCGCGACCGCAGGATGCCGATTACGAATGGATTTATATGCAATACCTAAACGTTATAATCTATAGTCTAATCGCTGGTATCGCCACATTGCTGGGGACAGCCATGCTTTTCTATAAAGAGGCATGGGCAAGGAAGAATTCGCTTTATTTGGTGAGTTTTGCCGCAGGTGTCATGCTGGCGACCGCCTTTTTAGACTTATTACCTGAGGCAATTGAATTATTTCACGGCGCATTCTGGTCAGTGCTTTTTGGAATACTGCTTTTTTATGTTTTACAACAGTCGATAAATGTCCATCCCTGTCATGACGAGGAATGCCGTTTGCATAACTTGGGCATTTTATCGCTTGCCGGGCTTACATTTCATTCTTTAATTGACGGCATTGCTATCGCCTTAGGTTTTGGCATAAGTACCGCTTTAGGTATGGTGACGACGCTTGCGGTTATTTTACATGAGGTTCCCGAGGGAATAACCACCACCAGTATTTTAATGTATGCAAAGATGCCGCGTAAAAAAGTTATCTGGTATTCTATTTTGGTGGCGATGAGCACGCCAATAGGCGCCATACTTTTTTATCCTTTTGTTAAGGGCATTCCGGAAAAAATATTAGGGCTTCTTTTAGGGCTTGCCGCCGGTTCATTTATCTACGTGGCATCTTCTGACCTTATTCCTCAGACGCATACGAGGCGCAGCAGGTTAAACGCGATAATCCTGCTTTTTGGAGTTATTTTTCTTGCCGTTATTAATAAATTAATAGAGCATTGATTAATATGAGAGCATTGGTTTTATTTTCTGGCGGTTTGGATAGTTTGTTGGCGCTGCGTATTATTAAAGATTCAGGTATTGAGCTTTTAGCCTTGAATTTTGTCAGCCCCTTCTGCCGCTGTAATAGGAAAGACGGTTGTTCTGCTGTCGGGCAACTTAAAAAAATCGGCGTAGATTTTAAGCTGATTTCTTTAAAAGAAGAATACATTGAGATGGTCAAGGCGCCCAAATTCGGCTATGGCAGTAACGTAAATCCCTGCCTTGACTGCCGGATTATGATGTTTAAGAAGGCAAAACAGATTATGGCTGAAGCGGACGCAAAGTTTATTATTACCGGCGAGGTCCTGGGACAGCGTCCGATGTCTCAGCAAAAAAGACAGTTAGAGCTTATCGAGAAAGAAACTGGTCTTTCTGGTTTAATTCTTCGGCCGCTATCGGCAAAATTATTGCCTAAGACTATTCCAGAAGAAGAGGGCTGGGTGAAAAAAGAGTTGTTATTGGCTTTAAGCGGAAGGAGCAGGGTTTCCCAAATTTCGCTGGCAAAAGAAATAAATGTAAAAGATTATCCCTGCCCTTCAGGGGGATGCCTCTTGACTGACCCGGGATTTTCCCGCCGGGTAAAAGATTTGTTTAAATATAGCGAGCTAACGCTTCAAGAGGCAGAGTTGGCTAAAATAGGCAGGCATTTCCGCATAAATGAAAAGTTAAAATTAGTTGTGGGCCGTGATAAAATAGAAAATGAACATTTGTTTTCTTTAATAAAATCTGGTGACACTTATTTTATGCCGCAGGATGACGTTGCCGGCCCGACTGCTCTTGCGCGCGGGTTAAACGGAGAGATAGGGATAGATAATATCTGCGCCGCTATTGTTGCCCGTTATTGCGACCGGAAAGATGAAGGCAAGGTTTTAATAGAGAAATGTTCGCCGCCTTCAGAGGAAAGAACTGTTTTATCTATAGAGCCGATTATGGAAGACGAACTTGATAGCTTAAGAATTTAAAAATAAAACTTGACAGAAAAAAATTTTAAGATATAATTGATAATGAATTTCATTTGCAGATAGGGGGCATATATGGAAAATGCCAGAGATGTATTTATTTCCTATATAAAAAATAAGGGTATAAGGCAAAGCCGCCAGCGTGATTGCATATTGGAGGTTTTTTTAAACACGGAAAAGCATTTAAGCGCATCGGAGTTATATGGATTGGTAAGTAGAAAATATCCGGGTATCGGTTATGCCACAGTTTATCGCGCAATGAAGACAATATGTGCGGCCGGTTTGGCGGAAGAGGTGGATTTCGATGATGGCGTATCAAGATTTGAGCATAAGCATGGCCACGAGCACCATGACCATATGATTTGCACAGAATGCGGCCGTTACATTGAAGTGATAGATTTAAGGATAGAAAAACTACAGGATGAACTGGCCAAAAAATATGATTTTACGCCGCAGAAACATAAAATGAAAATATTCGGCATTTGCAAAAATTGTAAACATAAATAGCATTGATAGGATGGTATATGAATAAAATAGAGTTAATCGGTTTAACGGCTTTAATTTTGGTTAATTTAACAACGGCTAAGGATGCTTATTCCGACAGGCGCAGTTATGTCTGGACTTATGAATATATGACTATGCCTAAGAGGATGTGGGAATTAGAGCACTATACTACGTCAGAAGTGGTAAATATTAATAAATCAAATGTAAATACCTTAAAGCAATGGCTTGAGCTGGAATATGGCATTACCGACAATTGGGACGTTGCATTATATCAGATGTGGAAAATTAAGAATAAAAGGTTTGATGATGATAGTGAATATGACGGTTTTAAGCTGCGCATAAGGTATAGGTTCGGAAAAAAGGGCGATTTCTTTGTTGACCCTCTGATATACGTAGAATATATTAGAGACGATGATTTTCATAAACCTAATGTTGCCGAGTTGAAACTTATTCTGGCAAAGGACATCGAAAGGTTTAATATCAGTTACAACCAGATTTTTAAAAGAAATTTGGCAAGTGAGGGCACACCTACCCATGAATATAGCGCCGGCATAAACTATGAACTAAACCCTAAATTTAAGCTTGGCATTGAGGCGAAAGGGAATTATACAAGCGAAAAATATGCCCTTGGCCCGGTTGTGTCTTTTGCCAAAGGAAAATACTGGGCGGCCCTAGGGTCTGTATTCGGCCTTAATAAGCGCACGGATGATATTCAAACAAGGCTGATTATAGGAGTATTGTTTTGAAGATAAAGGCCTTATTGTTTATTATTTTTATTGTTGCACTTGGTTGTGCTACTATAAAACAGAATAACACGGCACAGGATGAGCTTTATAGCCTAAAATGCACCTCCTGCCATCGTCTTTATCCAGTTGGACTTTATGCCTATAAAGAGCTTCTTAATTACACCCATAAATATGGCAGAGGCTTAACTGCGGATGAACGTAGCAGATTATTAGGATATTTTAAGGCGAACGCTAAACAGAAATAGGTATGGATATCACAAAAATAAATCTTAAGGATAAAAAACCGCTTATTTTGGTCGGCAGCCCGAATGTGGGGAAGTCGGTGGTTTTTAATCTCTTGACCAGCCAGTATGCGACAGTTTCCAATTATCCCGGGACTACCGTAGAGATGACCAGCGCTGTCTCAAGCTTTGCGCATAGTAAATATTTGGTCTTGGATACCCCCGGCGTAAATAGTTTACTTCCGCATTCGGAGGATGAAAAGGTAACCCGCGATATTTTATTTCAGTATCCGGATAAGATCGTAGTCCACGTCTTTGACACCAAAAATTTTATTACCAACCTGATGCTTACCCTGCAGCTAATTGAGATGGGCGTGCCTTTGGTTTTGGATTTAAATATGTATGATGAGGCGCTAACCCGCGGCATAAAAATAGATGTTGGGAAATTGGCCGCAGAGCTTGGGATCGGCGTGGCCGCGACAGTCGCCACCGAAAAAACCGGCTTAGATAAATTATTGGAGGAAATTCTAAAAGCGCGCGCTTCCAATTTTAAGATAAATTACGCAGATAAGATAGAGCCGGCAATAGAGGAAATTTCACAGGCCTTGCCGGAAACTGTTGTTTCCAAACGCCTGTTTTCACTATTGTTATTAGCTAATGATGTAATGTTCAAAAAGCGCCTCTTAGAGCAAGGGATAGGCAAAGAGGTTCTGGAAAAGATTGCCGGCAGCGTACAGAGAACACAGCGCGGCTTTGCTAAATCCTTACGTTCAGTAATTATAGAAAAAAGATTTAATACTGCCAAAGAAATATTTAAAAAAGTATCCTTGGTTACAGAGGTAACCTACGCGAATATGGCTGATAAAGTAAGCAGCATTATGTTGTCTCCGATATGGGGATTTCTTTTCGCGGTTTTGGCAATGTATTTAAGTTACCTTTTTGTGGGAAAATTTGGCGCAGGCGTATTGGTGGATTTAATAGAGAAAAAATTCTTTCACGGATTTTTTAACCCCTTTATTATTAATTTAGTAAATAAAATTATACCGTTTACCTTTGTAAAAGATATGCTGGTAGGAGAATATGGCATAATCACTATGGCGGTAACTTATGCCTTTGCGATTATCTTTCCCATCGTTACTACTTTTTTTATTGTCTTTGGGGTTTTGGAAGACAGCGGGTACCTGCCACGCCTGGCTACAATGGTTAACCGTTTATTTAAGGCCATCGGCCTGCACGGAAAAGCGGTTTTACCGATGGTGTTAGGATTAGGATGCGGCACAATGGCAGTTTTGACTACGCGTATTTTAGAGACAAAAAAAGAACGCATTATTGCTACATTGCTTTTAGCGATGGTGATTCCCTGCTCGGCGCAATTAGGGGTAATCTTGGGGATGTTAAGCGCCGTATCTTTTAAGGTATTTTTAATCTGGTTTTCGATGCTTTTATTTATTTTAGGTATTATCGGTTTCCTTGCCTCTAAGGTAGTGCCGGGGGAAACTTCTGAATTTCTGCTTGAGCTTCCGCCGCTGAGGCTGCCGCAAGTTTATAATATTTTGAGCAAGGTGAAAGCGCGCCTGATCTGGTATTTAAAGGAAGCAGTGCCATTATTTATTCTGGGCACGCTTTTACTTTTTCTTATGGATAAGTTTAATTGGTTAATTAAGATAGAGGATTTTCTTTCGCCGGTAGTGGTAAATTTCTTGGGGCTTCCGGCAAAAACCACCGAAGCATTTATCATCGGGTTCTTAAGAAGAGATTATGGCGCCGCCGGATTATATGCCTTACAAAAACAGGGTTTATTAAATGATCTTCAGGTTTTAGTCAGTGTCTTGACTATGACTTTACTCGTTCCCTGTGTGGCGCAATTTTTTGTGATGCTCAAAGAGCGCGGGTTAAAGATCGCGATTTTTATTTTCTTTTTTGTGCTTTCTTTTGCGGTTTTGGCCGGAGGAGCAGTGAACTTTGTCTTCGGCCATTGGTTAAGGATTTTATAGGAAGAATCCCGACTCGTAAGACGGGATCAATTCGCACTTATAAGTTACGGAACTATAGTTCTGTAACTTATGTGCTCATTGATATGCCTATACGGATAAAATTCTTAGGCGGGGTGAGAAATGTCTCCGGCTCAAGCCACTTGGTTTTACGCGATAAGACCCAAGTTTTGCTTGACGCCGGTTTATTTCAGGGGCATCGCGACGAGGCCTATCGTTTAAATACTGTTTTTAACTATAATCCGCGCAAAGTTAGCGCCTTGGTTCTTTCGCATGCGCATATAGACCATTCCGGGAATATTCCTAATCTGATTAAGCGTGGCTTGCGCTGTAAAATTTATGCCACCAGCGCCACTAAGGATTTAGTAAAACTTATGCTTGAGGACTCAGGAAAAATTCAGGAAGAAGATATCCGTTATTTAAACAAAATCAACAGGCGGCTGGGCCTGCCTACCCGCGCGCCGCTTTACACCAAAAAAGATGCCGCCTATGCCATAAAAAGGTTCCGCTCTGTTTCTTACGAGCAGAAATTTCCCTTGGCAAAGGACGTATTTCTTACTTTGTATGATGCCGGCCATATTCTCGGCTCAAGCCTTCCGGTTTTAGAGATTAAAGATAATACGCAGAATATCCGCTTAGGTTATGCCGTAGATTTAGGCAGAAAAAACCTTCCTTTATTGAATGACCCTGTTGTGCCCAAAAATCTTGATTACCTGATTATTGAGAGCACTTACGGCGGAAGGTTACATGCCCCGATTGAAGAGGCAAAGGGAAAATTAAAGGATGTCATCCTTCGGACTTTTGCGCGCAAGGGAAAAGTCCTTATACCGTCATTTGCGCTTGAGCGCACGCAGGAGGTGCTTTATTTTTTAAACGAACTTTTTAAGGAAAAGGCGATTCCGGTTATTCCTATTTACGTAGACAGCCCATTAGCCAGTAATATCACCGATGTTTTTAATCATCACTTAGCATTTTTAGACGAGGAAACGCGCCGGGCGATAAAAGTAAAAAACAGCCCGTTTTCCCGCCAGTTATTTGATACTGGGCGGGATCCCGCTATAGCCGGAGAATTCCTGCAGTTAAAATACATCCGCAGTCAACAGGAGTCTAAGCGGCTTAATGACGATAGGCGGCCGATGATTATTATTGCCGGTTCCGGAATGTGCGAGTCGGGCCGCATCCTGCACCACTTAAAGAATAATATTGAAGATTCGCGCAACACTATTTTAGTCGTCGGCTATATGGCTGAGAATACCTTGGGCAAGAAAATCGTGGAAAAAAACCGCATTGTGCGCATTTTCGGCGTAGAATACGAGCTTAATTCCGAAGTAGTGGTGATTAACTCATTCTCGGGGCATGCGGATAAAAATGAATTATTGGAATTTATACAAGCATCTCTTCCTTTAAAGCGGGTGTTTTTAGTGCATGGCGACCTTGATCAGTCTCAGGCGCTCTGTACAGCGCTAACAGAAAAAGGGATTAATGCCTATGTTCCGCAAAAAAATGAAGAAGTTGTGTTGGATTGATTGTTGAATTTGTCCCAATAGCAAAACACTGCGAAAATTTGTTCCAAATTTTCTTGTAGCTATCGGGATTAATTCCGACTGACAAGTTATGTCACTTTTAGTTCCATAACTTGTGTCGTCATTAAGAGGTCTAACTATGGATGAGATAAAGATAGATGAAATTTTGGAAGAGATGTGGATAGGAAGGGAAGCAGGCAGTTCTATCGGCGATAGACTGCATTGCAGCGGCGAAAAAGTTAGGGAAGATGATATTTTAGAAATAGAGAAGCTTGGCTATATCGTAAAGGATAAAGGCGAAATTTTATTTAGCGAAAGGGGCGAAAGCCGGGCTAATCAAATTATCCGCGGCCACCGCTTAGCCGAGCGCCTAATGACCGATGTCTTAGCACTGCCGCCTGCCGCTATGGAAAACAGCGCCTGTAATTTTGAACACCTTATACATCATGAGCTTGCCGATGCCATTTGTACACTGCTTGGCCATCCTAAGGAATGCCCCCACGGACGGCCTATTCCTGCGGGTGGTTGCTGCCTGCAGGCGTCTTCAAAGTTAGAAAGCGTGGTCATCCCGCTTTCCAGCCTGCTTGCCGGCTCTCGCGCAAAGATTGTTTATATTACCTCCACGCATTATCCGCGCTTGGATAAGCTTGCCTCTTTGGGGATTATCCCCGGGGCAGCGGTTACTATGCATCAGACTATACCCTGTTGCATTATTCAAATAGGCCATACGCAAGTGGCATTAGATAAAGAAATCCTCAAAGATATCTATGTGCGCAGAATAAGTTAGGCTAAATTATCAGGGGCGATATTTAATTGCAGGGAAGCGGGGCTGCCTTTTCTCTTGACATACGGTAGGGGGGTATGGTATACTTATACTGAATATTAAAGGATAGAATATTAGAGAAGGGAAAAAATGAGACAGAAAACTACACATAATGAGAATTTAGTGGCGTTAAAAAGAATTGAAGGTCAAATTCGGGGAATTCAGAAGATGATAACCGAGTGCAGATACTGTGTAGATATTCTCACCCAGCTTCATTCTATTGTAGGGGCTATTTTGAAAGTTGAGGATAAGATTTTCAGAAAGCACGTTGAAGGGTGCGTAACAAAGGCTTTCGAGAGGGAATCTAAAATAGAAAAACTTAAGAAAATAGATGAGGTTGTAACCTTGATACACAGATTTAGAAAGATTTAAAAAAGAAGCATGGTAAAAGTAGTATTGGAAAAATATTAACCGTTAGCAAAAAAAGGAGGAAGGGATGCAAAATCTAAGACACGTCTTAGCGATAGGTTTAATCCTGGTTTTCACAGCTTCAGTTGCTTTTGCCCAGCATACGTCTGAGGAGGCGGCAGGAGAAGAGAGAGAGGCAGTAGTAGAGGTAGGCAATAAGATCTGTCCTGTAAGCGGCGAAAAGATAGAAGAGAAAGAGGCTTATCAGATTGAGCATGAAGGGAAAATTTATAATCTCTGCTGTAAGGCGTGTATGAAGGATTTTAAAAAAGACCCAGACAAGTATATCAAAAAAATAGAAGAAGAATTAAAGAAAAGGACAGAGCAAGAAAAGGAAGCGATGCCAGCACCAGAGATGCCAGGAGGTATGACAGAATCTCATCAGCACCATTAATCAGGGAAGGAGGTCTCTATGCCGCATCTGCACCTGCATCCTTTAATTGTCCACTTTCCTATTGCCTTGTTCATCACCGCCTTGGGAGCTGAAATCCTAAGCCTTATTTTCAAGAAAAATACTCTGCACAAAGTTGCCTATTGTAACTACTTTTTTGGGATATTGGGTGCGATTACAGCTGTTCTATCTGCCTGGCGGGACAATATGTTTTTAAAACACCCTGTTTTCTATACCCATAGAAATCTTGCTTATATTACTTTAATCGTTGCCTCAATTTCAGGAGCAATTTTACTTCTGATTAAAAGAAAATCACCAAAGGCGTTGCGAATTTTATTTTTCTTTTCCCTGCTTACAGTAGTAACTCTTGTTTCGATAACAGCATTCTACGGAGGAAAATTAGTCTATGAGTATGGAGTTGGGGTGGAAGAGTAGGACGTTTAAGGATGATTTATTGGAGAGTCAATTAGCGCTGGACAAAATAGCGGCAAAAGGATAAAATAAACAAGCAGAAAGGGATGAAGATGCAGAGAAGCAAAATTTTAAGGTTGTTTGTCATTCTTTTTTTTAATCTTAGCTTTATTTTGCCTGCCAAAAGCTCTGCCAGCGCACAGCCCGCCCTAAACTTAAAAAAAATAATTCAGGAGGCCCTGCAGAATAACCCGCAAATAAAAGCCGCTTATAAAAAATACGAAGCGGCGCAGGCGCGGGTAAAATTATTGTATAGTTTAGCCGACCCTAAATTTGAATACGGCTATGATAAGATTTATGCTGATATGGATGCGGTAATGCGCGGAAAAACTGGGCCGATGCGCACATACGCTATTGAGCAGGAAATCCCATTTCCCACAAAGTTATTTTTGCGCAAGAGCGCGGCAGAAAAGGAATCTCAGGCGCTAAAACAGGATTACGAAGAAAAGAAAAACGAAATCATCCAAAAGGTAAAAGAGGCGTATTTTATGCTTTCTTTAAGCAACAAGCAAATCCAGATTAATGAAGATACAAAAATTTTATTGGACGGGTTAATTAAAACACTTTCTAACCGCTATGCCGTAGGCAGCGCCAGCCAGCAGGATGTTTTAAAGGCGCAGGCAGAATACGCGAAATTAGATAACCAGAGTATATTATTTAGGCAGAAAAAAAGGATTGCCCAGAGCATGCTCAAAGCCCTCTTGAATAGGCCTCAAGATAGTGCTTTGGATGAGCCGCCGACAATTTCTGAAGCTCGGGCGTTCAAAATAGAGCAGAGTAAAATTCTTTCCTTAAGCAAGAAAAACCGTCCGGAGTTAAAATCCGCACAGGCAGAAGTAAAAAAATCGGAGATTAATTATAGTTTAGCCAAAGAGGAGTATTTACCGGATTTTATGTTTAAATATCAAAGGGAACAGCGCGAAAATTCAGCCGGTGACTGGGCGGCGATGCTGGGCGTAACTATCCCTTTATGGTTTTGGGAAAAACAGGCGCCGATGGTAAAAGAGGCAAAGAAAGAAGCGGAGAGTATGCAGGCGCTCTATCAGGACTTAGAGAATATGGCCTTGTATGAGGCAGAGGCGGCGCTGTCTAAGGTAGAGGCGGGTGAGAAATTGGCCAAACTTTATGAGACCTCGTTTCTGCCGCAGGCAGAGGCGGCATATAAAGCCGTATCTATCGGTTTTGAAGCCGGGAAAAATAATTTCCTGGATTTATTAGACTCAGAGCGGATGCTTTTGGAATTTAAATTAGACTATGCCATGGCCTTGGCAGATTTAGAGATTGCTTATGCGGAATTAGAGAGGGCAGTGGGGATAGAATTGGAGAAAGAAAATGAAAAATAAAAAGATATTTATGGTTTTAGTTATCGCTTTAGCCGTAATTACAGGACTATTTATGATTAACCGTTTTAAAACTCCACAAACTCAAAAAACTAAAAGTATCCCACAAACTCAAATGTGGACCTGCGGGATGCATCCGTCAGTGGTTTCAGATAAGCCGGGAAAGTGCCCGCTTTGCGGGATGGATTTGATCCCGAAGGGAGAGCCTAAGGCGCATGAAGAAAGAAAAATTATTTATTACCGTAATCCTATGGACGCGCGCCTTACATCACCTACGCCGATGAAGGATACTATGGGTATGGATTATATTCCGGTGTATGAGGATGAGGCAACGCAGAAAGACGTAAAAGAAGAAGTTTATTACGGCTGCGGCGTAGGGAAATTTGGCTGCTGTCCTTCCTGCGATGAGAAAAAAGAAGGCGCAGAATGTATCTGCGGCGGGCATAAATTTGTGATATCAGCCGAAGGCGGAGGCGCGAAGATGGTTTGTCCGATATGCAAACACGAATTAAAAGAGTTGACTAAAGAAGAGGCGGCGGCTGTTGTGCCGGAGGCAGTGGGAAGTTTATCCTTAAATAAAACTCAAGTGGAGTTATCCGGTATCGTTACGGCGCCGGTTAAGAAAGTAAAGGTTTTTAAAGAGATCCGCGCCGTGGGAAAAATTGCCTATGACCCTGAATTAAATGTGGCGCAGGAAGAATTTATCATTGCCTTAGACACATTGGAGAAGGTAGGCAAAAGCCCGGATAGCGATGTAATCGCGCGGGCTAAGGATTTAGTGGAAAAATCCAAGGTACGGCTTAAAATTTCCGGAATGAGCGATGAACAGATTAAAGAGTTGGAGGAAGGCAGGGCTGTTCAGCGCAGCCTTATACTTACCGAAGATAAGGCCTGGGTTTATGCTGATATTTACGAGTATGAATTGGGTTGGATAAAGGAAGGATTACCGGCAACTGTTACTGCGCAGGCATATCCGGGCGAAGAATTCAAGGGAGTAATTAAAGCAGTCAGTCCCATAATAGATCCGAACACGCGCACTGCCAAAGTGAGGCTGGAAATAGATAACCCGGAGAAAAAATTAAAGCTCGAGATGTTCGTGGATGTGTTTATTGAGGTAAGTTTAAGAGAGGAAGTTTTAGCAGTTCCGCGCGAGGCAATTTTAGATACCGGAACGCGTAAGATCGTCTGGGTAGATAAAGGAGAAGGAAATTTTGAGGCGCGGGAAATAAAAACCGGTGCAGAAGGGGTTTCTCTAATAGACAATCAAAAAATAAAGGTTTTCCCAGTGCTAAGCGGATTGCTTGAAGGCGAATACGTTGTTACGAAGGGTAATTTTCTGCTTGACTCACAGAGCCAGTTAACCGGCGGGATGTCGGTCCTCTGGGGCGGCGCGCAGGAGATAAAGGGAGAGGGCGAATCCCAGCCTAAAGAAGAAGCGCCGGCCAAAACACAGCATAGACATTAAAATGATTAACAAACTCATCAACTATTGCCTTAAGACTCCTTTTGTAGTCTTTGTGCTTTATATCTGCGTTGTCCTCTGGGGGCTTTGGGCGCTGACGAATATCCCGATAGACGCTATCCCTGACATCGGCGAAAAACAGGTGATTGTCTATACGGACTGGCCGGGACGCTCGGCGCAAGATATTGAAGACCAAGTTACTTATCCTTTATCTGTCGCCTTAAAAGGTATCCCCGGGGTTAAGACTATCCGCGCCTCCAGCGCCTTTGGGTTTGGCGAGGTTTATCTTATATTTGACGATAAAGTTGACTATTACTGGGCACGCTCGCGCGTTTTAGAAAAATTAAGCTTAGTCTCCGGAAAGCTTCCTTCGGGAGTAATGCCGGTTTTAGGCCCGGATGCGACGGGTTTAGGGCAGATTTTCTGGTATACAGTTGAAGGCAAGGGTTATACCTTAGAAAAATTAAGGAGTTTACAGGATTGGTTTATCCGTTATCAGCTGAATTCGGTTGAGGGCGTATCTGAAGTCGGCTCTATCGGTGGTTTTGTCAAGCAATACCAGGTTGATGTTGACCCGAACAAGCTCCTGACGCTGGGTGTAACCTTAGAGGATGTTCTTACGGCAGTAAAGGATTCTAATGTTGACGTGGGCGCTAAAGTCATTGAGTCCAGCGGGATGGAAATTATTGTGCGGGGTTTGGGCTTTATCAAGAGCTTAGAGGATATTGAAAACACTGCCGTAAAATATCACAACAATACCCCGGTTTATGTGAAAAATATTGCTCAGGTGCAGATAGGCCCGGAATTCCGCCGCGGGGCATTGGATAAGGAGGGTCAGGAAGCAGTCGGGGGCGTGGTGATAATGCGCTATGGCGAGAATGCTATGCAGACAATACACCGCGTCAAAGAAAAAATTAAAGATATAGAAAAAGGCTTGCCAAAAGGCGTTAAAATAGTTCCCTTCTACGACCGCACTGAATTAATCCATCGCACCATCGCTACTTTAAAAGAAGCGTTGATTTTAGAAATCATTATTACTATGGCAGTGGTGGTGCCGTTTTTGGCGCATGTTTTTGCTGGGGCGATTATCTGTGTAGCACTTCCCTTTTCGGTATTAATCGGTTTTATTATTATGTATTATCTGGGGATAGATTCGAATATTATGTCTATCTCCGGTATTGCCATTGCTATCGGTGAATTGGTAGATATGGGAGTTATTATTACGGAGAATTCTTACCGACGGCTAATCAGTGAGGCTGCTGCAATTAAAGCCGGGCTCAAGAGCCGCTTTGAAATAATCTTCGGCGCGGCAGAAGAGGTGGGCTCGGCAGTTGTAACCACAATTTTAACGACCGTAGTATCATTCTTGCCTGTTTTTGCCCTAAGCGGACAGGAAGGAAAGCTTTTTCATCCCTTGGCTTGGACCAAAACTTTAGTGATGCTTTCTTCTTTAGTGATTGCGCTGACTTTGACACCTGTTTTGTGCTTGTATCTTCTAAAAGGGCGGCTGCGGCCGCCGGAAGAAAATGTTTTAGTAAAAAAGCTGCAGGGACGCTATGAAAAAATCCTGCGTTGGGTTTTAGCCAACCGCATAAAGTTTTTGCTTATCCCTTGGGCGGTGTTTATTGGTTCGCTTCCTTTCATCGTCCCCAAAGGTATAGTTTCTTTAATTGTATTTTTGGTTATTGCCTTGGGCGCTTTGCTTTTTATTCTACCGAAAAAGTTTAAGTCGGTATTCGGAATAATTGTAATTATTGCTATTTCCAGTGTCTGGTTTTTAGTCAGTCCGCGCATCGGCCGCGAATTCATGCCGTCTCTTGACGAGGGTTCTATTCTTTTTATGCCGGTAATGCAGCCGAGCGTTTCTTTGACTGAGGCCTATCGGGTGATGCAGGCGCAGGATAAAGTTATCAATAGCTTTCCCGAAGTGGAAATGGTGGTGGGAAAATTAGGCAGGGCCGAGACAGCTACGGATCCGGCGCCTATTGAAATGTTTGAAACGATAATTACTCTTAAGCCAAAAAATTTATGGCGCAAGGGAATAACTAAGGATAAATTAGTCCGCGAAATGAACGCGGCTTTGCAGATTCCTGGAGTTTCCAATATCTGGACCCAGCCGATTATTAACCGTATTGATATGCTGGCAACAGGGATACGTACTTCGGTTGGGGTTAAGGTCTTTGGCCCGGATTTAAAAGGGATAGAGGAGATTGCGCAAAAAGTAGAGGATATCGTGCGTGAAGTGCCGGGCGCAACAGATCTATATTCGGAAAAAATTGTCGGCAAGCCTTATCTGGAATTTAAGATTAAGCGCGAGCAGATCGCCCGTTTCGGTTTATCTATCCGAGAGGTGCAGGATGTTATAGAGATGGCAATCGGAGGCGAAAATATCACTACTACGGTTGAAGGAAGAGAAAGGTATCCGGTGAGGGTGCGCTATGCGCGGGAATTACGCGACAGCCCTGAGAGCTTAAAAAAAGTTTTTGTCGCGGCAGCCGACGGAACGCAAATACCGATTACGCAATTAGCTGATATTTATTTTGTCACCGGGCCGGCAATGATAAATTCGGAAAATGGGCTTTTACGCGCCTATGTTTTAATGAATGTCAGAGGCCGCGATATGGTAGGGTTTGTGGAAGAGGCGGAAAAGAGAGTTAAGGAAAAATTAGAACTTCCTGCGGGATATTTTGTTGAGTGGTCCGGGCAATTTGAAAATCAGGTGCGCTCAACAAAGACCATTATGATTTTACTCCCCGTTAGTTTACTCATAAACTTTTTGCTTATCTATATGAATTTCCGCTCTATTCCTAAATCACTTTTTATCTTTACCGCTATCCCGGTAACTCTTGCCGGAGGCGTCTGGCTCCTGGCAATATATAATATGCTGCGCGGGGTTAATTTTTCCGTGGCGGTCTGGGTAGGTTTTATCGCGCTTTTCGGTATCGCGGTCAGCGACGGGGTCTTGATTACCTCTTATCTTGACGATGTCTTTAAAGCACGCAAAGATAAAATTAAGACAAAAGCGGATATTATTGAGGCAACTGTATATGCAGGCTTAGGCAGGATACGCCCGGCATTTTTGACCACAATTAATACTATCGCCGCCCTTCTGCCGATTATGTTCTTAGGTGGAACAGGCGCTGAAATTATGCAGCCGATGGCGATACCTTCTATCGGTGGAATGGTTTTTGAGATGGTTACTTGGTTTATCGTCCCCTGCCTTTATGCCTGGCGCGAAGAGCGGAAATTAATTAGGGACACATCCCATTTTTAAATGAAAAATGGGATGTGTCCCTAATTTCCTATGAACCCCCAAATTATTTCTCTATCCGTTTTTATCCTTGCCTACGCGCTTTTTGTTTTTCTCCCTGCAAAACGCACGCATATCGCAGTTGTTTCGGCAATCCTGCTTATCCTCGCAAAAGTTATTTCTCCCCAAGAAGCGTTTTTTGCGATTAACTGGAATGTGATGGGGATTTTTGTCGGCACATTAGTGGTTGCCGACATCTTTATGGAGAGCAAAGTCCCGGCATACCTTGCTGAGCTCATCGTAGATAAAGCAAAGAATACATCTTGGTCGATATTGTTTATTTGCGCTTTAACCGGATTTATTTCCGCCTTTGTAGAAAATGTCGCCACGGTCCTGATTGTAGCGCCCATTGCTCTTTCTTTATCCAAAAAATTAAAACTAAACCCGGTAAAGATGATGATTGCTATCGCGGTTTCTAGCAACCTGCAGGGGACTGCAACTTTGATCGGAGACCCGCCGAGTATGCTCTTAGGCGGCTTTGCCAAGATGAATTTCGGCGATTTCTTTTTTTATCAGGGGCGGCCGAGCATATTTTTTGCCGTAGAATGCGGGGCGCTTACTTCATTTTTTGTTTTATATTTTATATTCAGGCAGCATAAAGAAAAAACCGAGATTTTAGCGATAGAAAAAGTAAAATCCTGGGTTCCCACGATTATTTTGGCGACACTCATTATTTTATTGGCATTGAGTTCTTTTTTTGATACTGGATTTTCCTTTCTCGCAGGCATACTTTGTGTACTCGCCGGAGTCATTTCTTTTATCTGGGGAAAATTCGTAAATAAAGGTTCAATTTTAAAAGGGATAAAAGCATTAGATTGGGAGACTACTTTTTTCTTGGCGGCAATATTTATACTGGTCGGCAGTATTATTCTTACCGGTTGGATTGAAATAACTGCCGATTTTCTTTCTAAATTAGTAGGCGCTAATATATTTTTGGGCTATACCTTGATTGTGTTTGTTTCGGTAATTCTTTCGGCATTTGTGGATAATGTGCCGTATCTTGCGGCAATGCTTCCGGTGGCGCTTTCTCTGTCGGATAAGTTAGCGATAAACCCATCACTATTTCTTTTTGGGCTTTTAATTGGAGCAAGTTTAGGCGGCAATATTACTCCTATTGGCGCCTCTGCCAATATCGTTGCCTGCGGCCTATTGAAGAAAGAGGGCTATAAAGTCAGCTTTAAGGATTTTGCCAAAATCGGTCTGCCGTTTACTTTGGCGGCAGTGGCGGCGGCGTATTTATTTATCTGGTTTGTGTGGAAATAA
>CAKKQO010000053.1 GCA_919902105.1 Omnitrophica bacterium GWA2_41_15
TGGAAGTCTTTGTGTAGCGCACATTAGAAATGCACCGGCAAATGTCTGCAAAGTTTTACGACGAGTGAGCTACGGAACTGACCGAAGGGAATTCCGTCAGGCGAAGGAGTCGTAAACTGTAGCAGACGGCGGTAAATTTCAGTGCGCGGAATCAAAGACTTTCATCAAGCCGTCACCCCAGCCTCGTTACCAACTCCCCCAATTTTTTACTTATATAATATAGCGATAAGATAGGCGCACATGGTCGTGCTAATTTAAGAAGTTTTTTTATAGAACAGAGAGGTTCTTGTTGAGTCACCAGACAAAAGTCTGGCTGGCAAGAATTTTTCTGTTTTTTTAGTTATGATTATGGTAAAATAATAACCAAAAGTTAAGTTAGTATATTGTCCCGTTTCGTAATAAGTATCAAAATTTTCTTCGATAATTTTGATACACTCAACGGGATCAATTCGTCCCGAAGCTTCGGGACTCATTGAGGGGAGATACGATGGGTATTAGACAAGAGTTATTATTTAAGATTAAGAGTGTGGAGTTAGAGAAGATTGAGACGCCTAAGAAGGTATCGAGTTATTTTGGCGAGAATACCTTTAGTTTAGAAACTATGCAGAAGCATATTTCGAAACCGGTATTTGAGGCGTTTAAAGCTTGGATGTCTGAGGGTAAGACTATCACCCTTGGAGAGGCAAATGAAATAGCAGATGCGATGAAAAATTGGGCGATTGCCAAGGGCGCGACTTATTATACGCATTGGTTTCAGCCGATGACCGGCCTCACCGCAGAAAAACACGATAGCTTCATTTCTATTACCGGCCCGGGTAAAGTGATAGAGAAATTTTCCGGAAGTAAACTTATTCAGGGCGAGCCGGATGCCTCAAGTTTCCCCTCCGGCGGCATACGCGCAACCTTTGAAGCGCGCGGCTATACTGCTTGGGATCCGTCAAGCCCGGCGTTTATCATTGAAAGTAAATTAGGCAAAACCCTGTGCATCCCCACTATCTTTATTTCCTATCACGGAGCAGCCTTAGATAAAAAGCTTCCGCTGTTGCGTTCTGATGAGGCGTTATCCCGCGCGGCAGTCGATTTATTAAAACTTTTTGGCCATAAGGATGTCCAGAA
>CAKKQO010000054.1 GCA_919902105.1 Omnitrophica bacterium GWA2_41_15
CCCTTGAAAATCCGGATAAAATCAAGGATACTATAAAAACTATCGGCGAGCAACTGAAAGAAAAAGGCTTTAAATCTATTTTTAAGGATAAGGAATAGAAAATGGTGGCTATGGTGTAATGGCAGCACGAGGGACTGTGGCTCCCTCAGAGCGGGTTCGAGTCCCGTTAGCCACCCCAAAAATTTCAGTTGACATCCTATAAAAAAGCGGTATACTTATATATGTAGTAAATAAAGTTTAGAAATCGGAAGCCGTAAGGGAAAAGAGGACTAACCTTTACGGTTTTTTTGTTCGGCCATTATTTACCCCATTAGAAATACCAAAGTCTAGCAGGTAATGACGGCGATAAAAAAGATTTCTAACGGGGTTTACTATAATTTTAATGGAAGGAGGTAGTAAATAATGGCAAAAGGAACAGTAAAATGGTTCAGCAACCAAAAAGGTTACGGATTCATCACGCCTGAGGACGGTAAGGATGTATTTGTGCATCATACTGCAATTAAGGGTGATGGTTATAAGTCATTAGAGGAAGGCCAACAAGTAGAATTTGATATCGAAAAAGGGCCCAAAGGCGAACAGGCTACAAATGTAGTCAAATTATAACCTAAAATAAGCAATAAAGAGGCCCAGCACCATTTGGGTGCTGGGCTTTGTTTTTACCCAAATTTTCAAATGATACTATGAAAATAGTGTTTATTGAGCCTCGCGCTTCCATAGCGAATGTTTACAGCAGACTGTCGATGCCTTTATTAGGCCCGGTCTATCTAGGAACTATTCTTAAAAACAGGGGCCATGAGGTCGAAATTTATAAAGAAGATATCTTTGCGCCCGATTATGCTAAATTAGAGGCAGATGTTATTGGGATTTCTATCTTGACTTCGACATCGAAACGCGGCTATGAGCTCGCCAAAAAATTCCCTAAAGAAAAGGTAATCATCGGAGGAATCCACGCCAGCCTCTTGCCTGGCGAGGCAATTCAGTTTGCCCGTCAGGTAGTAGTGGGAGAGGCGGAAAATGTTATCACAGATGTCGTTGAAGGCAGATTAAAAGATGCGGTTGTTTATGGCAAGGCCATTCAAAACTTGGATACTTTACCGGCCCCTGATTTTTCTTTAATCAAAGGGTTGCGTATACCTTCTCTGGTTACGCCCATCTCTACATCAAGGGGCTGCCCTTTTGATTGTAGTTTCTGCTCCGTGACAAAAATATTCGGCCGTAAATACCGCTTTCGCAGCGCTGAGAATATTATGGAAGAAATAGCATCACGCAGGACAAATTCTTTCTTCTTCTGTGACGATAATTTTACCGCTTACCCTAAGCGCACACGGTTCTTACTGAATCGTATGTTAAAAAATAAAATACGTGATTGGACCTGCCAGGTACGCTGCGACGCCGCAAAAGATAGTGCGCTTTTAGACTTAATGGCGCACGCCGGCTGTAAAACCGTATGTATAGGGTTTGAATCTATCAATCCCCTGACCCTTCAAGCTTATCAGAAGAAACAAAGTGTCGAGGAAATTGTCAGCGCTATCCGCTCTTTTCATAAAAGGAAAATAAAAATCCACGGCATGTTTGTTTTAGGAGGAGAGGATGACAATAAAAAAACTATCTGGGAGACATTAAAGTTTGCGCTCCGGCAAAGAATAGATACGATTCAAATGATGATCCTGACTCCTTTTCCGGGCACAAAAGTCTATGAAAATCTCGAGAGCCAAAAAAGAATTTTCACCAAAGACTGGAGCCTCTACGACGGACAGCATATTGTTTTTAAGCCAAAGATGCTCTCTGCCAAAGAACTGCAGTTAAATATAATCAAGGCGTATACTAAGTTTTATTCTCTATCCAACTCGCTTGCTCTGCTTATAAAATTACATTTCAGGAATGCTATCTTCCGCTTCATGGGATATTCGATTGTAAAACAATGGCTGGAGCGTAACCATAAAATGGATTGGTTGTATGAAAAAAATTAAGATTGAGCACAGGGGAAGAATATGTAAGGTTCCCCTCTGTAAGAATATTTTAAGTATCTATAACCATGAGCAATATTGCCATATACATCACAATAAGTTAATAGAAGACAAACCTAAAGTTTTAAATAATATACAATGATATTACTGCGCTTTGCTTCATCGCCTTGGCGGGAGTAAAACTACGAATTCGCCGCGCGGATGATGCTCTTTAAAATGTTCGATTAAGGCGCCGGCCTTACCCTTCTTAATTTCCTCGAATTTCTTAGTAGCCTCCCTGACACAAATAATTTCCCTTTCCCCGAAGACTTCCGATATATTTGCCAATAACTTTAGCAATCTATGCGGAGATTCATAAAGCACGATGGTGCGATTTTCTGTAACTAGTGCCTTAAGGCGCTTAATTCTTGCCTGGCTTTTATTAGATAAAAAGCCTTCAAAAACGAATTTCTCGCCCGACGCACCCGAGAGGGCAAGGGCGTTAATTAATGCGCAAGGTCCGGGGATAGCAGTGAGCGGGATATGATTATCGCAAGCCAGTTTTATAATGTGGTATCCGGGATCGCTTATCCCCGGGGTACCAGCGTCGCAAACCAGCGCAATATTTTTGCCTTCTCTCAAAAGACGCAGCAGATATTCGCCTTTAGCAATCTTATTGTATTCAAAATAGCTGGTTAGCGGTGTTGCAATCTGATAACAGTTAGTTAAAATTCTGGTATGGCGCGTGTCTTCGCAGGCGATTAGGTCTGCGCTTTTTAAAACTTCGAGCGCGCGCAGAGTTATATCCTTTAGATTGCCTATTGGTGTGGAAACAATATATAACATTACTCTACAGTAACGGACTTGGCTAAATTGCGCGGCTGATCCACGTCGCAGCCGCGTTTAACGGCAATATCATAGGCGAGCAGCTGCAAGGGGAGCGCAACGATAAGAGGAGAGAATAACTCATCGACCTGCGGGATATAAATAACTTCGCGCGTAAGCCCTTTTATTTTTTCATCGCCTGCGCTGGCAATGGCAATAATTTTCCCGCGCCGTGAGTGTATCTCCTGAATATTGGAAACCATCTTCTCATAAACCTTAGAGTGCGTGGCAATGCAAACTACAGCGCGGTATTCATCGATTAAAGCGATAGGGCCGTGTTTCATTTCGCCTGCCGCATAGCCTTCTGCCGGGATATAAGAAATTTCTTTAAGTTTTAGCGCTCCCTCTAAGGCAGAAGGAAAATTAATATGCCTGCCTAAAAACAAAAATGATCCAAAATGATGGTGGCGATGGGCAATAGCCTTAATCTCTTTTTGATTTTTCAGGACTTCTTCCTGCAGGCGCGGTATAGTTTTTAAAGTATTTATGAGGTTGGTTTTGGCGCTACAATCTATCATCTTCCTGATATCTGCTAAATACAACGCCAACAAATATAAAATAGCCAACTGCGCAGTATAGGCTTTAGTTGAGGCAACGCCGATTTCCGGCCCGGCATGGGTATAGATTACACCGTCACATTCCCGTGTCAGGCTTGAACCCAGCACATTGCAGATTGCCAAAATCTTTGCTTGTTTCTTCTTGGCCTCTCTTACTGCCGCTAATGTATCTGCAGTCTCGCCTGACTGGCTTATAGCAATAATTAAAGTATCCTTATCCAGTAAAGGGTTGCGATAACGGAATTCGCTGGATAAATCTACGCCCACAGAAATTTTGCATAACTCTTCCAAAATATACCTGCCGCAGAGGCCGGCATGATAGGCAGTGCCGCAGGCAACCACTACGATATTTTTTATTGCTAACAGCGCCTCTTTGGAGATTTTTAACTCTTCAAAAAATACTTCAGGCCTATCTTTTAAAATTCTTTGCTTAAGCATATTTTCTAAAACAGCGGGCTGTTCATTTATTTCCTTAAGCATAAAGTGGGGAAAACCCCCTTTCTGCGCCTGAGAAACATCCCAGGTAATAGTTGCAGCTTCTCTTTTTACAGCTGCTCCAGAAAAAGTCGTGAGCTCAACCTTATCCTTCGTTAGTACGGCCATCTCGTTTTCTTCTAAGAAAATCACTTCTTTAGTCGCGTCCAACAGCGCCGGCACATCTGAAGCTAAGAAATTTTCACCCTTACCTACGCCTACTATCAGGGGACTGCCGCATCTTACTCCAACAAGCTTATCCGGCTCCCTCTTAGAAATAACCGCAATTGCAAAAGAACCTTCCAATTTAGAAATTGCCTGCCTAACTGCCTTTTCTAAGGAAGAATCCGCATGGAATTTTTCGATAAGATGCGCTATTACCTCGGTATCTGTCTGGCTTATGAATCTATGCTTTTCTTTAATTAGTTGTTCTTTGAGCTGAAGATAATTTTCAATAATCCCGTTGTGCACAATCGCCACTTCGTTTTTACAATCTAAATGCGGGTGGGCGTTTACCTGGTTGGGCTCTCCATGCGTGCTCCAGCGTGTATGTGAAATACCGAGGCGGCCTAAAAGCGGTTTTTTCTTCAAAAGCGCTTCTAAGACTCTGACTTTACCCGGCAGCTTCCTGATAGACAAAGAGCCCTTCGTAGATAGATAGGTAACCATACCAGCGGAATCATACCCCCGGTATTCAAGGCGCTTAAGGCCGCTGAGGAGAATAGGCTGAGCAAGTTTTTCTCCGATATATCCGACTATCCCGCACATTGAGCACCTTATGTTTTTTATCAAGCGAAATCCCGCCAAGCCTGCGAGGCGGGATAATTAGCGTATAGCTACCAGTCTTTCTCTTAATCCTTCCGCTGTCTTTTTATCTATAAGCATCTCAACAAGTTTTAGGCTAAAAACAAGCGCGGTTCCCGGGCCGCGGCTGGTAATTATATTACCATCGCAAACTACTGCTTCTGGGCTAAAGCGCACCTCGGCTGAAAACAAATTCTCCATTCCGGGACAGCAGGTGGCTTTTTTATGCCTTAAAATCCCTGTGGGCTCAAGCACAAGCGCAGGGGCAGCACAGATAGCGCCGATTATCGAACCTCTCTTAAACATCTGATTAATTAAACTGGCTACTTTGGCCGATTTGGCTAAATTTTCAGCTCCGGGGGAGCCTCCCGGCAAAAGAAGAGCGTCTGTATCTGCCTTAAATTCATCTAGTAAAATATCTGCATTAATTTTAATGCCATGAGAACCCCTGATTATTTTATTATTTAATCCTGCAACCACTGTCTCTATTTGCGCGCGGCGTAAAATATCTATCGCCGTTATTGCCTCTATTTCTTCAAACCCTTCGGCTAAAATAATCAACGCTTTTTTAGCCATACTGCCTCCTGTTTCCTCGCTGACTTACTATCTACTAATTATGGTGCGCGAGAAGGGATTTGAACCCTTACGCCTTACGGCATACGCCCCTCAAACGTACGTGTATACCATTCCACCACTCGCGCTAAGTTCGCTTAACTTATTATTTTACCACATCCGCCCGATATGACAAGCCCCTCCTCCTATTTCATCTGGGATTTTATTTTTTTGATTTCCGCCCTGATTTCGGCAATTTTTTTGTCTATCTCTGACAGGCGCAGCTCATATCTTTTAAGTGTTTCTTCGCCACGGACAATGCGGGGGCTAGAGAGGGCGCGCGATTTAGCGTAACGCTCAAGCTTTAACTTCTCTTCCTGCTGCTGTAACTTCTTTATCTTATTGCGCAACCCCTCGCACCAAAGATTCTGTTGTAGAGGCAGTGATGTATCGGGTTGAGCAGCTAAAAATTTTTCTATCTCGCCTTCTTCGCTATCTTCGAACTTTTTTCTCTCAGCAGTAGCCGCTTCCGGCTGGGCTACTCTTTCGTTTTTTGGCCCTTCAGGCGCTATCGTTTCTTGGCTGTTATATTTTTCTAAATAATAATCGAAATTTCCCGGATATTCTTTGATTCTGCCATTTCTTACCTCAAAGACCGTATTAGCTACGGAACGCACAAAATAAATATCATGGCTGATAAAAACTATTGTGCCCGCGTAATCCTCTAAAGCCTTAACTAAAGCTTCAACTGCATCCACATCTAAATGCGTAGTCGGCTCATCCAAAAGAAGAAGATTCGGCGGGTTAATCAAAAGCTTAGCAAGAATTAAACGGCTTTTTTCACCTCCGGAAAGCACCTTGACTTGTTTATCTACATCGTCCCCGCTAAATAAAAATGCCCCAAGAATTGTCCTGATTGTTTCCTCTGCTGTGTAGCCGACTGCCGCAGAATACGCCTCCCTTAAAACGGAATTTTGCGGATTTAATACATCCATGCGGGCTTGAGAAAAATAACCGATTTCTACATTATGCCCGACAATACGCGCACCAAAATCAATATCAATTACCCCGGCTAGAATCTTAAGCAGGGTTGACTTGCCTGCCCCGTTTTCTCCTGTCAATACCGCTTTCGCCCCCTGCGCTATTTCAAAATCAAAATCGTTATAAACCTGTATATCCCCGTAGGATTTAGTAACTTTATCTAATTTTATTACACGTTGTCCGCTTCTCGTCGTGGGAGGAAAATGAAAATCGCGGATGCTGGCTCGCGCGTCCTGCGGCAGGATGACCATTTCTTTCTCTAATCTTTCTAAGGCAGTGCGCTTGGACCTGACTGCCGCCGCTTTATTCGGCTGGGCATGGAAACGGCTGATAAATACTTCTAATTGTTTACGCTTTTTCTCCTGCTCCTTAAACTGCTTAATTAAGTATGTATATTGTTCCTCTTTAACCTGACGGTAATGTTCGTAGTTACCGCTGATTTTGGTAATTTGGGTATTCTCCAGTATAAGGGTGTAATTAGTAACCTCGGTTAAAAATACCCGGTCATGGGAAATCATAATAAATGTGCCGGGAAAACAGGCAAGATAATCCTTAAGCCATAAAGCCGCGTTTAGGTCAAGATAATTTGTCGGCTCATCCAAAAGTAAAAGGTCGTAATGATAAGTAAGCAGTTTGGCCAATAAAACGCGCATCTGCCATCCGCCGCTCAGTTGATTTATTGGACGCATAAAATCTCTTTCCTTAAACCCCAGCCCCATCAAAACCGCCTTGGCCTTATGCTCTAAATCAAAATACCCGCGCACCTCAAGTTCATGCAGAATTTCACCGTAGCGCGATGACCCTGCATCGTTCTTATTTTCTAATTCCTCTTTTTCCCTTTTCAAGCGGATTATTTTTTCATCGCCTTCGATTATTTCGGTCAAGACTGTCCGCTCTGACTTAAACCCCGCTTCTTGCGGGAGATAGCCGATATTAGTATTTTTATTTACCTGGATACTTCCTTTAGAGGGCTCGATTTCCCCTAAAATAAGAGCAAAAAGCGTGGTTTTACCGGAGCCGTTCGGGCCGATAAGGCCGACCTTCTCTCCTTTATTAATGTTTAAGGAGATGTTCTCAAAAAGAGTTTTCTTCCCGTAGTTTTTAGAAAGGTTGGTGACAGCAATCATAGAAGATTTCTAACGATGGCGACTATAGCGTCCTTGCCTAAAGCGGCGCTCTGGGCGCCCGCCTGACTTCATTCGGGCAGGCCCGCCTGGGGACCGTTGCCAAGATTGAATAAACTGTTCCGGAGGAATCTCTGGATGCCGCGAGACAGGCAGCGTTGCCCTGATAAGCTTTTCGATATCGCGGACATCCCTGCTTTGGTCGGGCATGGCAAAAGAAATTGCATGACCACGACACCCTGCTCTTGCCGTGCGTCCTATACGGTGCACATAATTTTCTGCGTCTTCGGGAAGGTCATAATTAATAACCAGCTCTATTCCGGCAACATCTATGCCGCGGGAGGCAATATCGGTAGCGACAAGCACCTTATATCTGCCGGATTTAAAACCTTCAAGCGCCTCACGGCGTTGAGCTAAGGAACGATTAGAATGTATCTCAGCCGCTCTATATCCCATATCTCTAATAGCGGTTGTGATCTTTCTGGCATTATGCTTAGTGCGCGAAAACAAAAGGATTGAGCCGGGATATTGCGCCAACAGTTTACCGAGAAGTTTTAATTTGGCGCTCTTATTGACGATAAATAATTCCTGGGTGACGAGCTCTACCGTGGTGCCGGAAGGAGCTATTTCAACAGACACAGGAAGCTTCATATGTTTGGCGGCAATTTCTACGATCTCTTTAGGCATAGTCGCGGAAAAAAGTAAGGTCTGTTTCTCTTTAGGCATAAAACGTAAAATCTTCTCTATCTGCGGCGCAAACCCCATATCAAGCATCCGGTCGGCTTCATCCAGGACCAGCATAACAACTTCTTGCGGCAGGAAATTCCAGCGGCTCATATGGTCAATGAGCCTGCCGGGTGTTGCAATCACCACGCGGGGATGCCTATGGAGCGCCTGCACTTGAGGCGGCATCGGAGCGCCGCCGATAAGACAAGCGGTTTTCATGCCGAACGGATGCGTGATTGCACCAAAGGCCTCATCGATTTGGATAGCCAATTCCCGAGTAGGCGCAAGGACTAAGCCCGTCCCTTTAATTTGCACAAGACGCTGCACCATAGGGATGGCAAAAGAATGGGTTTTGCCGGTTCCGGTCTGCGCGATGCCGATAATATCCTTACCTTCAATAGCTAAAGGGATTGCCTTTAGCTGGATTGGCGTCGGGGTTTTAAATTTAATACGCTCAAGGATAGCGAGAATTTTAGGCGCAATACCCAGCCCGTAAAAGCCCGGTTCGGGCCGGCTGCGCTCTTTTATAAAACTATCTGTATTATTAACTGAGTTATGCATAATTAACGAACCTCCTCAAAGTTATTCTTATTTCCTGCTCTGGATAAAGGCTGCTTTATCTATTTAGGCGACCATCCAGCTTAAAAATCATCAACCAAATCATCAACCAAATGACAACCGATTTTATCTTATTTGGATTGATTAAAATAATGCCCCGTAGGTATTAAGAATTATCCCTAATAATGTTAAACCCATACCCCAGTAATAACATAACTGAGAAATCTTAAAATTCTCCTTTTTCTTCTTGTAATCTTCCTCCTTATACACGTCCCCTCCAGGTAAGCCATATTTTCTTCTGCCCATTACTATATCGCGTAGATGAAGAGATTTAAAATTAAGGTACAATCCCAATGCTAGAAATATACTACCAGCTACTATCAAAAATACTTTATTATTCATTATCTGATTGCTCAATTTCGTGCCTAGTCTTTGTTCGCCTGAGCGTCAAGAATGGCTGAAAAATTGCGCCTTAAATCTCCCCGATTGTCTCCCTTGCCCATTGATAAACTCTTGTGGTTACTTTAACCATTTCATCGGCATCGAATTTATTGACACTGCGGCATTCGTATTGGACAAGGTTTTTACGGGCGATGACTTTGCGTAACTGCTTGGATTTTTCTTCCGCGCCTTCAAGAGATACCCCAGCCACCAGGTCGCAGACATCAAAGTGGTCTTGCGAAACCGAACGCACGCCTTTTCCATAGACGCAAATCGCATCTGCAGAAGAAATCGCACATTGAACAGCCAAGGTTGCTGCCGCATTCCAGTTTGACGCATTAAAAGCAACCAGCATCTGTTCATAATTATCGGCTGCCTTCTTTAAATATCCCGCAGCTGCGGATCTGTCTTCTTGCCTAACTTTTATTGCGCGAGCAGTCATATCTAAATCTCCAATGGTTCCTTGCCGTATAAAACGGAATAAGATTTCATCAGGGTTGAAACCGGCGGTTGATTCTTTTTAAGCCGCTCTTTAAATTCAACAGATGACTTGATATATGAATCTATCTGAACGCCAAAATATGCCTTAAATCTGGGAGCTATTTCGGAAAGAAAAACATTTTCAACTGAGTGAAGATCCGCAACCTTAGGGACTACCACCGCAATATCGATATCGCTTCCTTCTTTGGCTGTCTCGGTTTGCATGCTTCCGTAAAGAATTAAAGATATTATTTTTGCCCTAATCTTAGTCCGCTTGAATTCTTTTAAAAGAAAATCACGGATTTCATTATTAATGTTACTTTCAGCGGCAAACATCGGACGAATAATTTTCTGAACAATCCGATCATCATCATTTAAAGTATAAATATGTTGTTTTCCAATAATATCTAATTTTAAGATGTTACGGCCATGCAGATCTTTTAATGAGTTATGCGTAGAAGGCGCTGAATAACCAATGAGCTTAGCAATCTGGCGGCCTGTAGCCTTGAAGTTCCTCCGAGCAGTAAAAAGCCGCAAAATAGCTACCTTAGAAGGAGAATCGATAATTTCTTCAATTTGAAATGTTTTAACCATAATATAAACCTAACATATGTAAGGTTGACCTTACACTGAATATAGCACGTTTTATACAATTGTCAAGGAGATTAGCTAAATGAAGGCGCCCTACAGAAGACTGTAAGACGCTTGTGCCTACTGCACCGCTAGGCGGTGTTTCGGACAGTTGTCAACATTGGCTGCCCCCTGTGGATTCGAACCACAATTAACTGGTCCAGAGCCAGTCGTGCT
>CAKKQO010000055.1 GCA_919902105.1 Omnitrophica bacterium GWA2_41_15
CAGCGATAATTATGAGCTTAACCATCTTTATTTCCCTTTCATTGGCTGAAGATTATCCTGCCAGCTATATCGGGCCGGGATACCGCCAATACCTTAAAGACAAATCTATGAATGGCTATTATGTCCAAGTATTTATGGATTTAGACGGCCGGCAGAAAGAAAATGTAGAAAAAAGAAATCAGGTTGAGGGCGTGGTGAATACCTCTTATCAGGCAAATTCCCTTGCCAGCCGCGCAATATTACAAACAAACTATGAAATAAAGAATAGTAACGATGAGTTTGGCAAGGCGATAAAAGAAGAACAAGGCCGCGTGACACAGGTTGCCAGCGCCCAAGGCGCATTTAGTTATGTCCAATACTCTGACGGTAAAACCGTCTACTCCCAAGACGGCCTGACAAGCTCCATTGAAAATGAACGGGCCGTGGATGAATTCGGAAATGTCAGCCGCAAAAATACCTATAATATGCAATACGATGACAACCGCCTGCTGGTAAGTTATGAGGCAGACATAAAAGATAATACAGGCAATATCAGCCATGTTTATACCTCCGGGATAACATACAGCCCGGGTTCGCTTTTTTACGGAGGTACTGATAAAGAGGCGCCTAAAAACGAAACAGAAAAATATATCCAAGAGATAGATTCCGCCGGCAATATAAGAGTATCCCACTGGATGGCCTTAAGCTATCAAGGTAACCTGCTTACCTCCTTTATTCAGGAAGATGAAGACAGCGTCTACGGAACCAGCTCGTTTACCCGCAGTAATATTACCTACGAAGATGGGAACTATCGGCGTATCCGCTCATACCAGGAATACGGCAGAGGCACCGACGGCTTACAGTACACCCTAGAAAGAACCAATATCGCCTACAACGATAAGGATGCCGTTACCGGCTATGAGGAAAAAACCACTACTATACAGCTGGACGGCGGCCAAGTTACCACCATAACTAGCGCCCAGTTTAAATACTTACCTACCCTCTCTAAGTTTGGCAAAGACGTAGAAGAGCCAGAACCGGATAAATTATTAGAATCAACTATCACTACCACCACTCTTCACACCGACGGCTCAAAGAAAGAGGAAACAGGGACCACTACCTACAAGTATGACAAAAACCAGTCGTTAATCAGCGCTTTGGCAGACAGCACAATTACCGGACAAGAGGGAAACTGGTTTGAATACAGAGATATAGCCGGCCATAGCTTAATCCGGGCTGAAAGCGAGGTTGGCGCTGTTTATTCATATCTTGACCCGGATACTTTGGAAACAGTAAATATATCCGAAGATAAGGTAATCGCCACCCTAAAAGAAGGCAATAAATACAGCGGCACATCGGAAACTCAATACGAAGTCCTCTTTGGTAAACCGATGGCTAAACGGCTCGATTCTATCATCTGCTACTATGGCCATAATATAGCCGCCAACGAACTGATCAGAATAGAAACCTCGAACGTTGACTATACCAATGCCTTAGTGAATAACATCCACAGATTGCTAAGCACCCAGGAAGAGATATGCATAACCTTTCCCTTAACTGACCCGCAAAATACTCACGGAGAAACTAGCAATATTACCACGATTTATTCTTACGACGAAAAAGGCAATCTCCTTGACGCAGAAGGTGCAGGCCAAAAGAAAGGGTATGAATACCAAGATACTCGCGGATGGTATGGAAAATATAGCGCCGCGATTGATATAGATTACGAGGTGATTTTGGGCAAAGCAGAAAGGACAATATATAACGAGGAAAAAAAGT
>CAKKQO010000056.1 GCA_919902105.1 Omnitrophica bacterium GWA2_41_15
TATCCCAATACTCAATTAGGATATGTGGCATTGAATTATGAAATTACGAGCCTTCAGCTTTTAGAAAAATGGGAGGATACGCTAGCGATACTGAAAGATATCTTAATTGACTATCCAAACGCTCCTGATATAATCCGCAATGTGCGAATGCTGGAAATGATTTCCATACAAAAACTTAAAACACCCCAACTTGCTATTGATATATTAAATGATTTTATCAGCCGATACCCGCAGCATAAATTAAATACTTTACTTAAAAATCAAATAAAGGCAATTAACAAAATGGGAACACAGCCACAGCCAAACGATGCTCGTAAACCTTCGAAACCATAAAAACAGAAACCAAGAATTAAATACTGTCTTAAAAGCTATTAATTTAAGCACCACAATTAAAGACCTATTCCAAATCTCCCTGAATAAAATTTTAGAATTCCTCTCTGCCGAACGCGGCTCAATCCTGCTGCTCGATTTAACCAATAAGGAACTAACCTTAAAAATTGCACGGGGCCAGGAGGAAAACCTCAACTATTTAGGTGATATTAAGCAAAAAATCGGCGAAGGCATTGCCGGAATAGTGGCCCAAGAAAGAAAACCCATCTTAGTCAAAAATATCAATAAGGACAGGCGGTTTAAGCATAATCATAATCGGCTCAATCATTATAAGACTAGTTCGTTCTTGAGCGTTCCCTTATTCATGAAAGATGCATTAATCGGGGTTATCAATATTACGGATAAGACTTCAAAAAAGACCTTTTCCCAGGAAGAGATGGACTATCTTTTAATAATATCTGATTGTATTTCTTTTGTATTTGAAAGAATAAAGCTCTTGGAGGAAATAAAAACACAAAAAGAAAAAATAGAGAGATTATCCTTCGATAAGTCATACCTTGATAAGCAGCTTAACCTGGCTAAGAAATTTGCCTCTTTGGGAAAAATATCTTCCGGTATCGCCCATGAAATAAATAACCCCTTAGACGGCGTAATCCGCTATACTAACCTTTGTCTTGAGCGCTTTAAAGATGGGGAGGTAGTTAAAGAATACCTATCAGAAGTAAAAGGCGGCCTGCACCGCATTACGAACATCATTAGGTCATTCTTAGAATTTTCGCGCCACCGCAATACCACGATAAAGTCAATTATAGATATCAATAAAGTAATAGACGAATCTTTAACCTCTATTGCTAAAAACATTTCTCTAAAAAATAATATAACTGTAACTAGAAAATATAGCCAAGATTTACCTGAAATTATCGATAAAGGCATAAAACATGTATTTACTAACCTGATAAAGAATGCTTACGAAGCAATGGCAGATGATGGAGGCATTTTAACAATAGATAGCAGAAAAAATAATGAATTTATCGAGGTAAGAATAAGAGATACCGGCTGCGGCATACCGCAAGAAAACATACCAAGAATATTTGAGCCTTTTTTTACTACGAAGCCGATAGAAAAAGGATCCGGTTTAGGCCTTGCTATGTGTTATGATATCATTGAAAGATATAACGGTAATATAGGATTAGAAAGTAAACCTGGCCAAGGAACTACCTTTACTATCAGCATACCTCTTGAGGCTTCGCCTAATGAATAATAACAATTCCCAACATATCTTAATAGTTGATGATGAGCCTCTGATACGCAAGTCCCTTAATGAGATTTTGCGGCTTGAGGGCTATAAAGTTTCTATGGCCGCATCTGGAAATGAGGCGTTGGAAAAAATAAAACAAGATACTGTTAATATAGTCATAAGCGATATAAAAATGCAGGGCATAGACGGCATAGAATTACTTAAGATACTCAAAAAAGAAAACCCTAAAATTTCCGTAATCCTGATCACCGGGCATGGCAATATTGAAAATGCGGTAGAAGCAATGAAATTAGGCGCATTTGATTATATTACTAAACCATTGGTAGACAATGAGATAAAAATTATAATCCAGAAAATAATTGAGCAACGAAAACTTATTGAGGAAAACATCTCGTTAAAAGAAGAATTAGCCGAGGTAAAACGTAATAGTTACGGCAATATGATAGGTGGCAGTTCAGCGATGCAGAAGCTCTATAATATGATTGAGGCTATCGCCAACACTAAAGCCACAATATTGATAACCGGTGAAAGCGGAACCGGCAAAAGGCTGGTCGCCATGGCGATACACCAAAACGATAAGCTCAGAAAAAACAACCGTTTTGTAGAAATTAGCTGCGGGGCCCTTCCGGAAAACCTCTTAGAAAGTGAGCTATTTGGACACATTAAGGGCGCTTTTACCGGAGCAATAAAAGATAGAAAAGGCCGCTTTGAACTAGCGGATAAAGGCACTATGTTTTTAGATGAAATAGATGCGTTCAGCCCAGCTTTACAGGTGAAGTTATTAAGGGTGATTCAAGAGAGTGAATTTGAAAATGTAGGAGACACTAAAACCATTAAAGTAGACACCAGAATAATTACCGCCAGCAATCAAGATTTAGAGGCATTGATAAAAGCAGATAAATTCAGGAAGGATTTATTCTACCGTTTAAATGTAATCTCTATTAATCTGCCGCCTTTAAGAGAAAGAAAAGAAGATATACCTGCCTTAGTTAATCATTTTATCCAAAAATATAACCAGAAGAATAATACCAAGGTATCTGAAATATCTAAAGACCTTTTAGATTTATTCTACGGCTATAACTGGCCGGGAAATGTACGCGAACTCGAAAATACTATTGAACATGCGGTTATCATATCTAAATCTGAAAAAATTACGCGTGCACATATTCCGGAATATTTATACTTAAGAGAGAGAAAAAATAATATTGATACCCCGAAATCACTTAAGGATATTATTGCTGAGCCGGAGAAACAGATAATCTTAACTGCCTTAAATGATTCGGGTTGGAATAAAAAAAGGACGGCTCTTGCGCTCGGTATAAATAGATGCACGCTTTATAATAAAATGAAGCGGTATGATATCAGGCCTTCCATAAAAAATCCTGCTTAAAAATAACCCCGCGTTTACTTGATTTTTGGCTAAAAATATGCTATATTTATATTAAGCCACGGGGGAAGGGGATTAAAAAGATGCAAATGGGTTCTTCGGAACAACGCAGGTTCCCCAGATTTAACTATAGCATCCCAATCAAATATCGCCCGCAAGCACAACCCGCACCTACTTATACAGTTACACGCGATTTAAGTATTGGTGGTTTAAAATTGTTAACTAATAATTTTATGCCTCGCGGCACAGAGGTGCAGATAGAGGTAGAATTGCCGCATTTGGATTTAATCAACGCACAAGGCACTGTGGCCTGGTCTAATAGAATAAACCACTCAGACCAGTATCTTTCCGGTATCAGATTTACTGCAATTGATGAAACAAATAGAAAAAATATATCAGACTTAGTAAGTTATGCGCTAAGGCACTAAGCTATTAAAACTTAAAATATAGTTTGCCCTGCCTAAAGAGTTATAATATAATAGAAAAAGGCAGGGTTATTTTATTGCTTAAAATTTGCAAACTTGCGTTTAAATTTTGCGCAATGCCGCAAATACTTTTGCGGCGAAAACAGGAGTGAAAATGGCAGATACTACAGTAAAACCACAAATTCAAGAAAAACAAACTAATTGTCCGGCTTGCAATAAACCTATAAAGAAAAGAAAGAAATATTACAGAAATGGCAAATATTATTGCAGCAAAAAATGCTATAAGAAAACCTTGAAAAAAGAGGCAAAAGATGAAGCTAAATAGACAAGACGAGCGTAGAAGCCATCCTCGTGTCGAAACTACACTTCCCTTAAGAATAAAAAATCCTGAGTTCGATATCGTCACTTCCACAAAAAATATCTCCTCCGTAGGCGCATATTGCCAAGTAGATAGATATTTAGCCCCCTTAACTAAACTGGATATAGCATTAGTCTTAAACCAGCAAAATAATTCGAATAATAACACAAATAGCATTAAGGTCAGATGCCGAGGCGTAGTGGTGCGCACTGAACAGGCAATAGATAAATATAATATTGCCATATTTTTTAACGATATAGCCGAACCCGAAAAAGAAAAAATCAATTCCTTTGTTAAAAACCTATCAAGTATTTAAAATCTCAGGCTTCGCTCATCCCGGCTTATGATGTAGCCACATGGGAAAAATAGTTAAACCCCAAAGGGTAAAACTTTTTATCGGCCTTATATTCCCAGAAACAACATTAATACCCGATATAAAAAAGAAACTTAGGTCAAAATTCGGGAATATCGATTTTGAAAGCAAAATTTTAGATTTTAATTATACCGGCTACTACGAAAAAGAATTCGGGGTAAATCTAAAACGCAGCTTCTTAAGCTTTTCTAAGTTAATCCTTCCGGATAAAATTGCCGCGATAAAAAATACTACTAACAAATTAGAAATGGGGCTCACGAAGGGCCAGAAGCGCCTTATAAATTTAGACCCCGGATATTTAAATGATGCGAAGGTGGTTTTAGCCACTACAAAGGATTACGCGCACCGGATTTATCTAAAAGACGGCATTTATGCGGAAAATACTCTGGTGTTTACACAGGGTAGTTTTAAACCTTACCCTTGGACATACCCGGATTATCAAACAGAACAATACGCGGAGATTTTTAACCAAATTCGTAATATCTATATGAAACAGAGGAAGTAATGCGTAGAAAACTTTTTCTCTCTACTTGCTACTTGCTACTTGCTACTTTTTTTATCAGCGGCTGCGCCACTATATATAATCCCGCCACAGAGAAAAAAGAGTTTATCTTGATAGACACGGATTCAGAGGTAGCTCTGGGAAAAGTCATCTCCAAACAAATAGAACTCCAATACCCCTTATCCAAAGATACAGAGAAAATAAAGCGGCTTAATTTAATCGGAGAAAAAATCGCCCAAGTCTGCGACCGTCACGACCTAAGATATTATTTTAAGGTAGTTAAAGATGAAGAATTAAATGCCTTTTCGCTTCCCGGGGGCTTTGTCTATGTTAATTCCGGACTGATGAATAAGGCTACTGACGACGAGCTTGCCTGTGTAGTAGGCCATGAAATCGGCCATATTGCCGCCCGTCACGCCGCCAAAAAATTACAGGTTAGTTTAGGCTATCAGTTGATAATGAGCCTTGCTTTTCAAAACGCATCTTCACTTGAATTAGGGCGGGCAGTAAATACAGTATTCGGCCTAATTTCTCTGGGGTATTCCCGAGAAGACGAACGGCTCTCGGATAAATTAGCCGTAAGATATGCCGTAAGGGCAAATTTTAATCCTGAGGCGATGGTAAGTTTTTTTGAGAAATTACGCGAAGTCGAGAAGAAAAAAGGCGCAAATTACCACTTGGTATTTTTAGAGTCCCATCCGGCAATTGAAGAAAGAATCGCTAACGTCAGGCAAGAGATACTGAGGATTCGCTGCTCGGCAACTAACTGAGGGCTTATGTATTATTATGCTCTATCCATCATATCTCAATTTATATCAAAGTGGCGAATTAGCTAAAAGAGTAAACTTTGCCCGTAACCTGCTTAAATCCTGCTGTATCTGCCCAAGAAAATGTAAGGTAAACCGCGCCAAAAATGAAAAAGGGGCATGTTCTACGGGCCTAAAGCCAAAAGTCTCCAGCTTTTTCTTACACCACGGGGAAGAACCGCCAATCTCGGCAACATCTGGCTCAGGAGCAATCTTTTTTACATATTGCAATCTGAAATGCGCCTATTGCCAAAACTACAAATTATCTCAAAGTGGGGAGGGAAGAGAAGTTGAGCCAGCTGAATTAGCTGAAGTTATGCTTAAACTGCAGCGCCAAGGCGCCCATAATATCAACCTTGTAACTCCTACCCATGTGATGCCGCAGATATTGGAGTCGCTACTCATCGCTATCAAAGGAGGCCTTAATCTGCCTTTGGTATATAATACAGGCGGCTATGAATTAGCCTCGAGCATAAAATTACTTAAGGCAATAGTGGATATTTACCTGCCGGATATGCGCTATGCGGATAGCTTTGAGGCGGAGAAATATTCTGATGCCCCTAATTATCCCGTATTTAACCAAGAAGCCGTAAAAGAAATGTACAGGCAGGTAGGCGATGCCCAAATAAATAAAAAAGGGATAATAGAGAAAGGGCTAATTATCAGACACTTAGTGTTGCCTAATCATATCGCCGGAACCGAAAAAGTCCTTTCCTTCATTAAAAATGAGCTTTCAAGCCAATGCTATATCTCGTTAATGAGCCAGTATTTCCCCTGTTATAAAGCAGGTGAGTTTGCGCTGATTAACCGGCGCATAAGCTATGAAGAATATCAAGAGGCAATAAACAGTATGACAAAATTAGGCTTAACCTCCGGCTGGATACAGGAATCGGGAGGGCTTGCGAGATTCGCTGGACTAAATATTAAACCTAATATATAATATAGCGAAATGTGTCCCTTGCCTGCGCTGAACTATAAAAAGCTCTTAAAAATTCTGCCTGTCTTAATAAGCATAGCAATAGCTGCAAGTTATGCTCTTCCAAAATTTTCTCTTCCCTTTAGCCATAAATATGAGTATAATAATGTATTAGTTTCCTATGTGGCAGACGGCGATACCATAAAGTTAAAAGATGGTTCCCGGGTAAGGCTCATAGGCATAGATGCGCCGGAATGCCATGAGAGCGAAAAACTCTTCCGTGACGCAAGGCGCAGCAAAAAAGATATCGCAAGCATCAAAAAAATTGGTGCGCTCTCTAAAACCTTTACCCAAGAGATGTTAACGGATAAAAGAGTACGCCTTGAATTTGACGTAGAAAAACGCGACAAATACAACCGCCTGCTTGCCTATGTATTTCTTGAAGACGGAACTTTTGTCAATGCTAAAATAATGTCTTCTGGTTACGCTAAAGTTATGACTATACCTCCTAATGTGAAATATGCGGATATGTTTGTAAACTTACAAAGACAGGCAAAAATCCAGAAAAAAGGCCTCTGGGCAGATAATTACTAATTAATAATGATAAATAAAAGAAGATATAAAAGGCTGCTGAATTTAGAAAATATTATCAGCGTAAGATACAGATTAGGATTAAGAATACGTAAAAAAGACGCTCTTGCCGTAGAGAATATAAACGGCGGTGGTATAAGGCTCTGCCTGCCTGAAAAAGTAAAGGTAGGAACAAGAATGAGCATAGAAATCCGGCTCTTAGGCGAAAAGGAGGCCTTGCCGGCAAAAGGTGAAGTTACATGGATAAATGAAGCGGAGGCAAGAAAATACCCTCATATATGCTTTGACGCAGGCGTCAGGTTTATAGATATAGACCCGCTGTCTATTTCCAAAATCTACAGTTACTTCCAAGAACATAACCTCAAAATAAATATAGTTTAACCCGCCATAACCCTACCTATAACGCTAAAACTAACAATCTAACCTACAGAAAGTAAGTAAATCACGGTAAGTCAAAAGTTGATTATTAACAGCAAATTAACTATTTTATGTAACTTATTTAGATACAAAGGATTACTACAATAGTCTCTATATCATCAACTTGACATAAGATACATTATAGGTAGTAAGGAGAAAAGTAAATTAAGGCTATGCGGCCTCCGGATGATCAATATGGTGAGCAATGCGGTAATGTCCTCCCTGAATCTTAATAATTTTGCCCATGATCAGGCCATTTGCCAGACTTTTACGCCCCTGCCGCAAAATACGGCTAAAGGTCTGTTGGGAAATTCCCAGCATATTGGCAGCCTTTTGCTGGCTTAAGCCGATATAATCCGATAATTTTATCGCCTCAAATTCCTCTAATTTAAGCTCTATTTCATCCGGCCTGCCGGCGCGGCCCCTTGGGCTAAATTGATGTATCTGCGGATGCCTCCTGACATTCCTTGGTTTTATCGGCCTGCCCCGGGATTTAATCATATTTTATTATGGGTATTTACTCAAATAAACCCGCCACTTATTATGAGTTATTACTCATAATAACTATACCTTTTGCCTATCTATCCTTTACGCAAAATAAAAACAATAATTACCAATAAAGAAACAGCGATCCTGTACCAGATGAATAAATTAAATGAGTATTTCCTGATAAACCTTAAAAGAAAATGTATCGAAAGCAACCCGAATAATGCCGATACGCTAAAACCAGCCAAGAAATAAAAGGCATGGTTTTGGCACTCGATGATTATATCTTTGAACTTTAGTATGCCGGCGCCAAGAATTATGGGAAAAGAAAGCAGAAAAGAAAACCTTACTGCCTCTTCTTTCTTAAGGTTTAGAAATAGCCCTGAGGCAATAGTTGCGCCTGAGCGCGAGATTCCCGGAAAAATGGCCAAGCTCTGTGCTAAACCTATTAAAAACGCATCTCTTAATTTAATATCGCTCAAGGATTTCGTCCCTTTATTTATCTTTTGGGCTAAATATAAGATTAGCGCAAATCCCCCTAAAGCCAAAGCCACTAAGAGCGGTTTCCTAAAAGCAGTTTCTGCGTTGTTTTCAAGGAATTTTCCCGCTAAAGCGCCGGGAATAGTCGCAATAAGTATAAACCAAAATAACCTGCGCTCGGAGGTACCCGCCAGCGTTCCCTCTTTTAAGCTTAAAAAACCTTGCTTAATTAACTTTAACCAGTCAGAAAAAAAATAAATACCTACCGCACAAAGCGTGCCTAAATGCAGCGCAACATCAAAACTTAAACTGTGCGGCTTTAAATTAAATAAGTATGGCACTATAATCAGATGGCCGGAACTGCTGATAGGCAGAAATTCCCCTAACCCCTGCACAATACCTAGAATTATAGATTCAAAAATCGTCATATTACCCTCTCCACCTCCGCGGTGCACGTTTACGTGCACCGCGGAGGTGTAACGCGGTCCTAGTAAATTCCGTTTAACGGCACATTACAATACTTACATTTATTGCCATCTAAATTATTTTCTAAAACATCGAAAACGAATCTCTTGATTACCGGTTTCTTGCAATTATAACAATAAGTATTTTCCTCTCCTGCGACATTACCGACATAGACATAGTGCAAGTCATTCTCCTCCCCTACCCTTTTAGCGAGTTTCAAAGTTTCAATAGGCGTAGGAATATTATCCGTCATTTTATAATCGGGATGAAAGCGCGAAACATGCCAAGGGATAGTTTTATCCAGGCCTGCAATAAATTCAGCAATCTGCGTTAATTCTTCCTTGGAATCATTCAATCCCGGCACCAGCAAAGTGGTGAGCTCAATCCAAATGCCTAATTCGTGCATAAGTCTGATGGAATCTAAAACAGGGCTAAGCCTACCCCCGCAGATTTTCTTATAAAAATCATCGCTAAACGCCTTTAAATCAATATTTGCCGCATCAAGATAAGGTTTGAGCTCATAAATTGCCTCTTTAGTCATATAACCGTTAGTAACAAAGACATTTTTTAGCCCCTTCTCTTTAGCAAGTTTTGCTATATCTTGCGCATATTCAAAGAAAATAGTCGGTTCGGTATAGGTATAGGATATGCTTAGACAGCCGCTTTTTAGGGCAGAGGCAACAATTTCAGATGGGACAACGTAATTAATGCTTTCGAAATTAGCCTCTTTTTCTTGAGAGAGCTGCCAATTTTGGCAAAACCCGCACCTAAAATTACAGCCTAAGGTAGCGATAGAATAAGAAAAACTCCCTGGTAAGAAATGGAAAAGCGGCTTTTTTTCAATAGGGTCGATATTTGCGGAAATTACGCGGCCATAGGATAATGCATAAAGTGTCCCGCCGATATTTTTTCGGACGTTACAGATACCGAAATGCCCATCAGCTATTAGGCATTTATGCGCGCAGAGAAAGCATTGCGTTTTTAAATCTTCTATTTTATTATATAAAAGTGCTTCTTTACAAATCTTTTTAATCAGATGATACATCTACCAAAGAATCAATTCCGCCAAAAGGATTTTTTTCTTTTAATGGGTTATTTGGATCATCCACCCAAGTATCATCTACGATAAATTTATAACGGTAGGAGCCGGAGCCTAAAGGCAGGTTTATAGACCATTTTCCGCTGCCGTTATTGTCTCTGGATAAACGGTTAGCCTCTGTTTTAGCCCAATTATTAAAATCTCCGACAATATAAACATCTTTTGCGCCGGGAGCCAAAAACTCAAAATTAATCGCCTTAAATTTAGGCAGCTCTTTAGTGATTACGCTTTCTAACGTACCCTCTTTCATCTGCGGCCTATCTTTATATCCTTTAGTTAGTTCGCGGGCAAGGTTAAGGTAATCCTTTGTTCCCCGGGCATACTTATCATGCGCTATTGCGCTCAGCCCTTTTGACTGCGCTTCCTTGAGTTTGACATTTATATGAATAATTGTTTCAAATAGGCTGTTTTTAAAAACATCCTTAATCGTATCTAATACGCCGAATGAATGACGCAGGCGCGAGTCAAACATGGTAACTAAAACTTCATATTTAACCGTATGATTAAGCCTGGCTTTGATGAGGTTGATTATTTCGATTATCTTTTTTACGCCTTCAACCGCAAAGCGGCTGGCTTCAACCGGGATAATTACTTCATTGGCGGCCCTTACGGCATTAATAGTTAAAAGCCCTAAATTAGGCGGGCAGTCTATAAAACAAAAATCATAATCGGATCTAAATTCGGAAAGGGTATCGAACAGGCGCGCCTCGCGGGAGATTTCATCGGATAATTCCTGCTCTATGGTAGAAAGCAGGATATTGGAAGGAGCGAGAGCAAAATTATCAGCTACAGAAACAATAATCTGGTTGAGGTTTGCTTTGTATTTAGAAATCTTGGAAAGCACATCGTAGATTGTAATATCCCGGGATATGTTTAACCCTAAAGAGGCATGCGCCTGGGGATCTAAATCAATAAGCAAAACCTTATAACCCAAAAAAGCCAGCGACGCGGATAAATTTACCGCAGTAGTAGTTTTGCCGCATCCACCCTTCTGATTTGCAATAGCGATTATCCGCATCTTCTTCTCCTTCTTTTACCTCGTTAATGATTCACACCTACGCGGTGTGAACCCATCACACCGCGTAGGTGAAAACGGGATTTATTCACTAAACCTTATATTATCAATATAGAGAACACCTCTCTTTTCGCTCACATTCCAATCTTCAAAAATAAAAGATAACTCTGCTATATTCGACCAATCAGTGATATTTTTAAATTCAGAAAGCCCAATAGAAAAATCCTGCCATCTGCCTGAAATGCCTTTTAAGTAATATGAATCTTTCTCATTCCTCTCGCTTTTTATTTCTACTTTTAATACCGCGCTAAATCCGGCCCTATCGTCTCCCCTTACTCTTAGTCTTAAAGCGTTAAATTTGCTCGCATCAACAAGCGGCAGAGAAAAAGTAAAATTCTTTACCCCTAAAGAAGGCGGGATTAAATCATAAGCTAATTTTATAGGATAACGCTGGGATAATATATAAACCGAGGCGCTGCTTTTATCACCAGCCCCTCCCTCCCCTCTCGGATTAGAAAGAACGAACTTATATAAAAAAAAGACGGTCAATAAAATTAAAACATTTATTACCGTCAGCGAGATGAACCATTTTTTCTTTTTTCTTTGGTTATTTTTTTTATTATTGTTTTTGCCTAAATAGGTATCGGCGATGCGATCGTAGATTTCCTTATTTTTCATTGTAG
>CAKKQO010000057.1 GCA_919902105.1 Omnitrophica bacterium GWA2_41_15
CTAAAATCACCTTCGGGCCCGATAATAACTATTACACTTTTATGGCAAGTTGCACGGAAAACCTCTTTTAAAGCTCTACGTTCTCCGGCCAACGTGGGAATTAACTTTAAATCAAAATCATAAGATTCATCAGAGAGCAAATCTTTTAAATCCTGCAGTGGTTCAATAATGGGAGGGGTATTTCTCTGGCTCTGTTGAGCGGCGCAGACAGCAATTTTCTGCCAACGCTTAAAGCGGCTTTCCCTCACATCTTTCTTCCATCTGACAACAGTATGTTCAGTTACAAGCGGGATTATTCTATAGACCCCTAACTGGGTAAGTTTATCAATGATATCGTCTAACTTTGCTTTCTTAGGGACCGCACAGGCAATGGTAAGTATCAACTTATTATCTTCGATAGGCGTGGGATTAGTTTTTTGTATGCTTACCGAGATTAACTTTTGTTTAATATCATAAATTAAACCTTCATATTCAGAACCCGTGTTGCTAAAGATAATGATTTTATCCTTTGTTTTCATACGCAGGACATTTTTTATATGATGGATTACTTCTCTATCTTTGATATAGATATAATCCTGCTTGATATCTTCGGGTTTACAAAAAAATCTTCTCATTCCTTAGCAAAAACCTCAGCAGTAAATGTATAGAGTTCGGTGTCTTTATCCTTCCAGGCAGAGGGAGCGAGGCCTGCCTTATGAACGCATAGATTAGAAAGGAATTCTTCGCGGCTCCATCCGGTCTCAGACGCTACCTGAGGCAGAAATACTCCCGATTGAAATCCTTTCTTTACAATTACGCCGTGTTTACCCATAATGATATTTTCGGGTTTAAATTCGCGCTCAGGCACAGATAAAATAGAAATCTCAATTTTAATACTTTTGAGTTCATTTAGAGTTACAGGCCTAAAACGCGGATCCGCAGTTGCTGACTCTATACTCATATCCCGCACAGTCTTATACAGGGGGCCTCTGCCAATAATGTTGCCGATACAGCCGCGTAACTCACCGTGCTTATGCAATGTAACAAACGCCCCTTTTTCTTCTAAAAGCACGGGGTCGGGCTCCGCAAACTCTTTTATCTTGCCGCTTAAGAGGTATTCCTCTATCGTTTGACGGGCAATTTCAAGCAATCGGTTTTTTTGCTCTTTAGTAAACATATCTTTGGTGGAGCTGAGGGGAGTCGAACCCGCTGACCCGTCGCTCGATAAATCTCGCTCCTTAAAAGGAAACCCTGATGGTTTCTTTTTAATATTTTTCTTCCTTCCGCAAAGAAGCAAACTCCTCTTAAGGGGAAACAATCTTTCCCCTTAAGAATCCCCCTTTGGGGTCAGGTGTTCTCTTTCTAATCTGCCCCTTGCGTAAACGCTTGAAAATTTCGGAGAAATTTTCTGCGCACGCTTCGGGATTAGTTCAGCCAAATAACTTAGCTTCGTTATCACTCGCTAAGTTATGGCTTCACTAAGTGGAGCTGAGGGGAGTCGAACCCCTGACCCCCTCGTTGCGAACGAGGTGCTCTC
>CAKKQO010000058.1 GCA_919902105.1 Omnitrophica bacterium GWA2_41_15
TTGCCAAAGTGATTGCCTGGTACGATAATGAGTGGGGTTATTCCAACCGTGTGGTGGATTTAATTGAATATATCATTAAGCGTGGCATATAGTTACGGAAATTACCCAAAAGAGACACCTTTTGGTAGGCCGAATTACAACGCACGTGTACCAAAAACCAAATTTGGTTTGGTATTTCTTGCCAAAAAGCAAATCTGTACTACCTACTAAAATAGCCCCTTTTCCAAATTATAAACTCTAACAAGCGCCACCCAATTTCTAATAAATTTTTCAACAAAATACTTGACAAAATCATTTTTATAGTATAAATTATAATTTATAGAATATAATTTATAAAGTAAGGTTGTTATCGATTAAGGCTATGGATAAAAAAATAAAAATAAATAAAAACTTATTTAAAATTGGCGAAGTAATGGAATATTCCAGCCTATCGAGACAGGTTATCCATAACTATACCCAATTAGAATTAATTAATGAGGCCAAGCGCACGCCCTCAGGTCATCGGCTCTACGGGGAAGAGGTATTCGAACGGATTAAAAAGATAAAGGAGCTACGCTCTAAAGGTAAGACACTTTTGGAAATAAAAAAGATACTTAACAGGCAAAAATAAGATGTACGAAGAATATTGGAAATTAAAGGAGAAGCCCTTTGGGAACACGCCTGACCCACATTTTCTCTACTATTCTCAAAGACATGAAGAGGCTTTATCGAGAATGCTTTATGCTATTAGAGAGCGAAAAGGTGCGGCTGTTTTAACCGGTGAATATGGGAGCGGAAAGACCCTTTTAAGTAGAGTCCTTTTGGAGGAGCTTTCCAACGAACAATACCAGTCAGCTCTTATCTTTAATCCTAGACTGCCACCTTTAGAACTTATAAAGGAGATTATTTACCAATTAGGCAAAGACGTATCATCTTTGACTAGTAAAACTGAGTTATTGCACTCTCTCAATGAAATCTTATATAAAAATAAGGACGACTACAGAAATACAGTAATAGTTGTAGATGAGGCTCAGGCCATCGGAGAGCAGGACAGTTTTGAGGAGTTAAGGCTTCTTTTAAATTTTCAGCTAAATGATAATTTTCTTCTTACTCTTATCCTTTTAGGACAACCGGAACTGAAGGAAAAAATAGATAGTCTACCTCAACTGAGACAAAGGCTGGCTGTCCGGTATCATTTAAAAGCGCTTACAGAAATAGAGACAGAGGAATATATTAAACATCGTTTAAGAGTAGCTGGCGCAGAGCAGGAGATTTTTTTAGAAGAGGCCTTTAAGGAAATATATTATTTTTCAGCAGGCATACCTCGAAGAATAAACAATATATGCGATGTGGCCTTATTAGTAGGTTGTGGAGAAGAGCAGGATAGAATTGGTAAAAAGATAATAAAAAAAGTAGCTGAGGATATGGGAGAGATACCTATTGAAAATGATGAAAAAGCGGAGAAGATAACCAATGCTTAGAATGTCGGATATCTTAAAAAAGGCTAAGGAGAAGGAAAGAGAGGCTAAAGAAGAAAGGCAAAAGAAGCCTTTTATTGAGCCTGACCAGCAGGAGGCAGCTCCAGAGCCTGTAAAACCTGTGAAAGAAGTGGTGACGCCTGAAGTTAAAGCCGATGATGAGGTAGAAAAGCCTAAGATAGAGCAACAACCCGAAGTAAGAGAGCAAAAGGAAGAGGAAGCCAAACCTTCCGAAGTTAGGATCTCTCCTGTAGTAATGAAAGGAACTAAAGTAGTTTCAAGCGAAGAGAGTTTGAAGTTGTACGAAGCATTAATGTCTTTAATGAAAGAGATACTAAAAGAGGACATAAATCACGAATCCATTGATGTTAAACAAATTACGGCATTAATAGAAAAAATAATTGAGCAGTTAAGCTTGAACAATGAAAAGTTGTTAGAGTTAGCTTTAATCAAAGATTCGAAAGATGTAAACTATATCTTTTGCCATTCAATAAATGTCTGTATCTATTCTATTGCGATAGGATTGGGTCTTGGTTATGAAAAATCCAAGTTAACAGAATTGGGAATTTCAGCTCTCCTTCATGATGCAGGGATGTCATGTTATCTGCCTGTAGTTAATCGGTCAACAAAATTAACTACCAGAGAATATAATGAAATTAAAAACCATTCTATAAATGGTTCAGCGTTTTTGGAAAAGATTAAGAATTTAAACAGAATAGCTAGTTACGTTGCTCATCAACATCATGAGCGCATAGATAGTTCGGGTTATCCCCGAGGCCTAAAGGGAGAATCTATAAATGAATACGCCAAAATAGTGGGCATTGTAGATGTATTTGAGGCGATGTTGCATCAGCGCTTATACCGTAATGAATTTCTACCATTAGAAGCATTACGGGAAATTCTAGCTAATAAAAATTCCTTCCAATATAGATTAATAAAGATTTTAATAGAAAAGATTGGCATTTTTCCTATAGGAAGCCTTGTTGAGTTAAATACTAAAGAGATAGCCCAGGTGGTTAAACTTAATTACGCAGTTCCTCTGCGTCCTGTGGTTAAGATAATATCTGGAGTGGATGGTGAAGAGCCAAAAGAGACGAAAACACTCGATTTGACAACCCAGCCCACTATTTGTATTAAAAAGGGATTAAGAAAAAGTGAATTGGGAAAACTTCACACTGTTAGATAAAAGAAAGAATGAAAATAATAAAAAAGATTCTTTACTATAAAGATGTAGGGTTACTCTGGAAGATATTTATTACTTCCATAAAGATTTCTTTCATATCTTTCCTTAAAAAGCACCAATCGCCTTTATCTTTAAGATTCAAAAAAATCTCTTCCGTAGAAAATCCTGATATAGGTAAAATAACGAAATATGTCAATTTCTACACTTTTATTCGTCGCAAGCTCGGATTTAAAGAATGCTGCCTTACTTATTCTCTCCTGCTTTATCATATGCTAAAGCAGGCGGGGATAGAGGCCAAGATAAATTTTGGTGCTAAAAAAACAGATTTCAAATCCATAACCGGTCTAAATATGATTGGCCATTGTTGGGTTACCATAGGAGATGAAAAGAAAGAAACCAACGAGCAATTGATATTCAACTATCCTTGAGAAAGAGGCTATGGTGGTGTCACTAAATAATTGTATTGCAAAGAATAAAAAGATACCCTGGAGAATAGTAGAAGGAGAAGCTATTTTGGTTGATGTGGACAAGGGTGAGGTTATTCACCTGAACCCAGTAGGGGCGGAAATCTGGAATTCTATAGATGGCAAAAAATCAGTGAAAGAGATAATTGAGCATATATGCAATCAGTTTGAAGTGGATAAAGAAACCGCCAAAGAGGATACTTTCAAATTTTTAGAAAGACTTCATGAAAATGACGCCATAGAATGTCTCAAGATTCCTTAATAATTAAAATTGCTGGTTTTTGTGTAGAAGTTAAAACGGGAAGCCGGAAATCTTTTGTATATTTAGGGCCGCGGTTTAAGGGTTTTTTCACTAAGAGTAAACCGGATTTTGTTGTTCGGGTTGGTGAAAACGAACAATATATCAATCTAGGCGATGTTAGCACTATTGAAAAAAGGGGAAGGAAGATTTTTTGTGCTGCGAAGGTTAAATCCTGCCGGAAAGATAAGTCATTTGGTAAGCGGCAATTGAGTTGCAACCAGACCGAGATAGGGTTTATAGACCTTGAAAATAGGATAGCTGAGATAGACTTGTCAAAAAAGGATGAGGCTTTTATAATTCCTAGCTTTTTAAGGGTAATATTAGGATCCTATCTGGCTTCCAATTATGGGATGTTAGTTCATGCCTGTGGGGTTGTTAAAGATGGGAAAGGATACCTGTTTGTAGGAGCGCCGGATAGCGGTAAAAGTACTGTCGCAAAGGCCTCAAAGGGGCTAAGAGTTCTTTCCGATGATTGTATATGCCTAAGAAAAGTAAATGGTAATTTTTATATCTTTGGTACGCCTTGGGCTCCCTACAGTAGTAATGGTTCAGGACTATTGAGGAGAATCTTTTTTTTGCGAAAAGGGAAAACATTGGAGTTTAGAAAAATGGCTGTGCCTAAACTAATGCAGGGATTATTTTGGCACGGACGGTTTACTCATTTAAACTTTAGTTTCACTAAAGGTATATTAAATACGATTAGTGAAATAGCAACCACTATCCCATCTTATGAAATGCATTTTTCGCTTAATGATAATATCTGGGAAGGGATTGAAAGATGGGAAATATAATTCCCGCAAGTTTAGAGGCAAAGGTCAAGAAAAGAGCCATCCCGCTCTTTTGCAATTTTGCACTCACTTGGAGATGTAATCACAGGTGTATTCACTGCCATCCTTATTTACCGCGTTCAAAGGAGTTATCAACTCAGGAGATAAAGGATGCGCTTGGTCAACTTGATGCTTTAGGATGTTTTTTTCTTACTTTTACTGGAGGTGAGCCACTGCTTAGGCCTGATTTTTTGGAAATTGCGAAGGTTGCAAAGAAATTTTCGTTTGCTTTATTCCTTCATACAAATGGAAGCCTTGTAACCCATGAATTAGCAAGGAAGATAAAGGAACTCGGTTTTGTGCAGGTCCAGGTAAATCTTCTTGGCGCATCGGCCAAGATACATGATCGGATAGCAGGAGTCCGAGGCTCTTTTAAGAAAGCAATAAATACAATTGAATATCTTAAAAGAGAAGGTGTAGCTGTGATATTGAAGACTGTGCTTATGAAGGTAAATTTCTCTGAATTCAAGAAAATTATAAAATTAGCAACTAATCTGGGAGTAAAATGGCTTATTACACCCGCCGTCTTTTCGGTTGTTGATAAAATGCCAGTTGGCTTAGGGTTGAATGAGAAACAGATTAAAAAACTTCAATCACATATATCTCATCTTGAGCCTGGGAGTTTGGGCCCCCATATTAGATTTAAGGGGAAAACTTGGAGAAGTAGCGTAGATAATCAGCTTTTCCACCCAGCGCCCGTCGCTCTGTATAATTTAAAAGAATCTTTATACTTAAATATTTCTAATGGAAAACTGAAGGAGTATTAAAAGATGGGGTCTGAAATTCCAGAGCATTTAGAAGCCAAGATTTGGGAGAAGAATATCCCATTTTCTTCCGGTATAGAGCTTACTTGGAGATGTAATCACAAATGCATTCACTGCTATCAATATCCGCCAAGCTCTCATGAGTTATCTACTCAGGAGATAAAAGATATTCTTACCCAACTTGCTGCTGCTGGATGTCTCTTCCTTCAGTTTACTGGCGGCGAACCACTCCTTAGGCCTGATTTTTGGAATATTGCAGATTTTACAAGGAAGCTATCGTTTGCTGTTATTTTATATACAAATGGGAGCCTTGTAACCAGGGAAGTTGCAAGCAGGATAAAGGAGCTTAGATTTGTCCAGGTTCATATAAGCCTGCTTGGGGCATTTGGGCAGACACACGATAAAATAGTAAGGGTAGAAGGATCCTATAAGAAAGTAATAAAGGCGATTGAATACTTGAGAAGTAAGGATGTAAATGTAATGTTGAACACAGTGCTGATGAAGGAAAATTTTTCCGAATTCAAAGAAATTATAAGATTGGCAGAGAGCTGGGGAGCGGAATATCGCATTTCGCCTGTAATCACTCCTGCTAATGAAGGTTCTAAAGCGCCACTTGATTTAAGGATAAGTGAGGCTCAACTTAAGGAGTTTTATTCATTTTTATTTAATATAAAAAAAGTCGATTTTGGGCCTTACGCAGAGGGTGATAAAGAGCCATTGTGTGGATATGGGAGGAAAGGAGGCGTAATTAGTGCCTCAGGTGACCTTTATCCATGTATAGGGGCACCTATTGTTCTCGGCAATTTAAGGGAAAAATCATTTAGAGAAATTTGGGAGACTTCTGTGGTTTTGAAGAAGATAAGGGCGGCCCATTTAGAGAATCTAAAAGTATGCAATACCTGTTCCTTATCTTTCAGTTGCATCCGCTGTAGCGGCTTGGCACTATTCGAGGATGGCGACCTGTTTGGTCCGTCTCATGAGTGCTGCAGAATAACAAAGATTATAAATGAGGTGATTGCCAATTCTCAGTTACCATCTAAGGTTAAAAAGGTATTTAAAAGAGAGACTGTAGATAGCTTGGAGAGTAAAATTAGAGCTCTTTAGGACTGCATTTCTTGAACTGTCTGATTAATTTCAAGGAGGTAAGCAATGAAGAGAAAGACACGTAGGCCTTATGAAGAACCCAGGATGCGGGTGAAGAAATTTGGCACCTTCTTTTTTTACTGTGCTTGTAGTGGAGGTCATGGAGCAACAGCTTGTTCGGGAACAGGAGGTCTTACTAATAAGGCCATTGGCACCTGTTTCAACTGAACTTGCGAGAGAAATCTTTAGGTGAATCAATTGAGTTGGACAGAAGAAAAGAGATTGTTAGCGGGATGTTCGGTAATAAATAGGGATAGGCCTATCTGCCATATAGTTCGACAAACCATTGGTAGTAATTTGAACTGGGATTATATATTAGAAAATGCTTTAGAAAATGGCACATCTTCCCTATTATATAGAAACTTGAAGGAAATCAATGATGATGGTCTTGTTCCCAGATTGGTAATCAAAAAATTAAAGGATATTTATTTTGATATTACCGCAGAGAATATCTTTTTACTTGAAGAGCTTGGCAAAGTCTTGAAGAAGTTTAATGAAGAAAGAATCTCTGTGATTATACTAAAAGGAGCTGCACTCCTAGAAAATATATACCAAGATATCGGCTTAAGGAGGATGCGCGACATAGATATTCTCGTAAAAAAAAAGCAACTGCACAAAATCGATAGAACCTTGAAACAATTGGGCTATTTTTCTGCTTATAACTGGGCAGATTATATGGAGATATCTCCCAGCCAATATCTCAATTCTATATGTTATATAAAAAGACAAGGCAAAATGTTCGTCATCCTGCATCTTCACTGGCATATAATAAATACTACTGTTCCGGTTTATTCGTATGGTCCTATAAATATAGAGAGATTTTGGAAAGAAGCAGGGCAAACCACTATAGCTGGGGTTAAAACATTAGTAATGGCCCCACATCACTTGCTTATTCATCTCTCGGAACATATCTTAAAGCATTCCTATAGTCATTTTATCCTTTTCTGTGATATTTTTGAAGTAATTAGGTATTGTAATAAAAATGGGCTTAATTGGGAGTTACTCGTTCAGGATACAGTTGAATTTAATCTAAATAAACCGGTATATTATGGTTTATATTTTACCTCTAAGTTTTTAGGAGCTGAAATACCGGAGAGGGTTTTAACAAGACTTAAACCTTCTTATCTTAATTATGGAGAAAGGAAAATTCAAACCCTGATTGAAGAGAATAGAGGTCTTCCAGATTTAAATTGTTTTTCTTATTTCGTTATGAATGAGAAAGTTACAGAGAAGTTCAAGTTTGTCTTACGAAGTATCTTCCCATCCCGAGAGATTCTCGCCTTGCAGTATATTGTAGCGCCCAAAGATATAAGATTTCACCATTATATTCTTAAAGTGAAAAGTGCCTTTATGCAGGGATTAAGAGTCTTAATTTATTTATTGAGGCGGCCTACTTAATATTGCACCAGACTTCCCTGCTGGCGTGCTTTTTTAAGGGCAAATTTAAACGAGGCAAGACTTAAAGGAAGCAGTAATAAAGAAAATAGGAGGAGAAATCCTATTTCTTTTGTAAGTTGACTTATAGTGTAACCTTTATAAACTGCCAATTCCACTGCCCGAATAGCATAGGTGATAGGAAAAAATTTCGCCAGAAATTGTAGCCAAGCGGGCATAATAGTAATGGGAAAATAGACCCCGCAGATTAGTCCTTCCAGACTATTTATAATCCAGCCCAGAGGATTTCCCTGTTTAAATACCATAATAAAACTTGCCGAGAGTATGCCTAAACTACTGAAAGAAATAATTGTTAAAAATAGTATTACCAAAGTGGATAATATATTTACATTAGCGAAGCTGATTTTAAATAAAAATATACCTAAGGCAATATAGATAGCCATATCTACAGTAGCAAATAAAAGATTCCATAATCCTAAAGAGAAGAGTATGGTGGATATCTTGACGGGTGTTAAAAATAGAGCTTCTAAGGTTCCCTGCATCTGTTCAAAGCGAATTCGGCTGGAAAAGGACCCTAATCCCACCCCAATATAACTGAAGAAGGCCATACTCAGAAGGACGTAAGAGAAATAATTTACGCCGAATTGTTGGAGGTGTCCGACTATCCTTTGACCGAATAATTTATCAATGAAGAAATAGGTCAATACAGTTCCAAGAACACCGAAAAGCCTGAATATAAAAGACAATTTATAACTGGATTCAATCAGAAAATCCTTTTTTATGAAAGCAAAGGGTTTTTTAAGCATATTTTTAACTCTTTTCAGTTAATTTTACAAAAATCTCACCCAAGCTGGCAACAGGATTGTTTATTTTCCTTCGCAGTTCTTCCATTGTTCCCAGGGCATAAAGCCTTCCTTTATGCAATATCATAAATAGGTCGCAAAGATCTAAGGCCTCATCCATATGGTGGGTGGTGAATATAACTGTCTTTTCTTTTTTTCTCACCAAATCCTCTTTTATAAAGTTTCTTAAATCCAAAGCAGTTGCATAATCCAGACTTTTGGTTGGTTCGTCTAAAAGGAGAAGTTCCGGGTCATTAAGAAGACCCCTAATTAGTGCAAACTTTTGTTTCATTCCTGCAGAATAGGTATCAAAGCGGCTATCCTGGTAATCTATGGCAAAAAGTTTAAACAATTCTTCAATTTTGTCTTTTGGATTTTTCAGACCGTACATAGATGCAAAAAATTCAAGATTTTGCCTTCCAGCAAGGCGCCAATAGAAGCTTCTCTCCTGGGAAGAGACCATACCAATAAAGGATTTAATCTTATCGTCATTAATACCGAGACGGTAACCATTTACAACTACGCTACCTTTATCGGGGAGTATTAAAGTAGCGATTATCTTTAAAAGGGTGGTTTTACCTGCGCCATTGGGTCCGAGAACACCAAGTATCTGACCTTTCTTAAGAGAAAATGAGACATCTTCAAGCGCCCTGGTTGGCTTTCTATGCTTGAAATCGAGTTTAATCAATTTGCTGAAGGAAAGAGGAGGGGTAAAATCCTTGGTTAATTTTTCTACTTCTAATATATGTTTCATTTGGTTGCCATTCGTTTATAATAATATACCATAATAAAAAGAACTTGACAAGCCATTTATTATATGATATTCTTACAGAAGATAGTTTACTTAAAGTAAATACTGTAAATAGTACATTGCAGGATATTAATATGTCAAAAAACCTGATCTCTATAAAGGAAATTGTGCGAAAATATAACATTCCTTATTCCACAGTTAACCATTATACAATAATTGGGTTATTAACTGTTGCAGATAGAAAGAAGAACATAAGGCTGTACGATGAGGCAGAGCTAAAAGTTAGGTTAAGAAGGATAGCGGAATTAAGGGGCAAAGGTTATCCGTTACATTTGATTCAGAAGGAGTTAGATACGGTTTAAAAGGGCTAGGGAAAATATGTATGATGAATATTGGGGATTTAAAGAGAAGCCGTTTCAGAATACGCCTGATCCTCGTTTTTTCTATAAATCTTTGGAGCATGAAGAGGCTTTAATGAAGATGCTTTATATAATTGAAGAGGGGCTAGGGGGGTATGCTTACTGGCGTATTTGGCTGTGGAAAAACGGTTATCGGCCAAGCCCTTTTAGAGAAACTCCCCAGTGATAAGTATAAGATAGCATTTATTACCAACCCTCAACTTGAATATGTAGAGCTTCTTAGAGCTGTTGTGCGTAACTTAAAGAGCGTGGAGTTGCCTATTAAAAAGAGCGAACTTTCTGCAGACTATTTGTTAGAGATTTTGGGCAATATATTGGAAAACAATGCTAGAGATGGCACAGAAACAGTAATCATTATTGATGAGGCCCATATCATAAAGGATGAGTATATATTTGAAGAATTACGGCTTTTATTGAATTTCCAGAGAAGAGATAAGTTTTTATTAACCTTGCTTTTGTTTGGCCAACCAGAATTAAAACAGAGAATCGAGGATAATAAACAATTAGAACAAAGAATTGCTATAAAAAGTCATTTAGAAGCCTTTAACCAGCAAGATACGCGCAATTATATAATCCATCGGCTTCGCGTAGCCGGCGGAGCGGATTCTATCTTTGAGGAAAGTACTTTTAAGATAATTCATAATCGTTCTGGCGGCATCCCCAGAAGAATAAACCGGATTTGCGACCTGAGCCTTTTAGTAGGTTTGAACAAAGACGTAAAGCGCATCGGTCAGCAAACAGTGGAAGAAGGCCTACAGATTCTGGGTGGCTAAGCCGTTTTTATTGGAATTATAATGAAAAACAAGTATAATATACCAAAGAGGAAAAATAAATGAGGGATTCCCAAAAATATATTATTAAGCTCATCATTTTTATATCTCTAATAAGTGTATTATGGTTTCCTGCTGAGACAGAGGCAGGAAGTATTTTTGATTTCTTCCGCAAAAGGAAAGAGCCGGCAGCTACTGAAAAGGCAGGAAAGGAGTTAGCTATCCCCCTCCACAAACTCCTACCAGAAGAAAAATTAGAAGTCTCCCAAATTGAATCTCTTTATCAACAAGCTAAAGAAGATTTTATTCAAGGAGATTATCCTGCCGCTATAGTAAAGTTTGCTGAAGTAATTAAATTAGAAAAAGACCTTTACCCTATCTACACAACTTATGCCCAAGAATATATCCAGCAGGCCCAGGAGATAATTAAAGAACAGGAGGATAAACAAATACAGGCGCATAGGGAAACTGAAGAAGGACGAAAAAGAAAACAAAAAGAGCTTGCCGACAGGGCAGAAGAAGAAAGATTAAGGAAAGAAACTGAAAAAAAAGAAAAATTAGCTCAAATAGAGCCTGCTTATAAAGAAGCAGAAGAAACTTTTTTAGAAGCAAAAGCTAAATTTGAAAAGGTTGCAGAGTTAGAGAAAGGCTTAGGGGTTACTTCTACAACCCGAGCTAAGGAATTTGAAGATTATTTGGCTCAGAAAGAAGAGCGGTTGGCAGAATCAGGAACAGAGAAAAAAGGTGTTGAAGAAAAGGAAGTTTTAATTCAAGAGGAAGAGGCTTTAGCTCATAACGGGGATGTTATTAGAGAAGAGCCACAGCTTTTAGAATATACTATTAGCGATGAGGATACATTATATATCTCTGTCTGGCAAGAGGAAAACTTAAGCCAGGAGGTCATTGTTCGTCCGGATGGCAAGATATCTTTTCCTTTGGCCGGAGATGTTCCTGCTGCAGGTTTAACCTTTACTCAACTAAAAGAGGAACTCACCAAAAGACTTAAGGATTATGTTAAATACCCTATGGTTTCCATCTCTCTTAAGAAACTAGGTGGTAGAAAAGTTATTGTTTTAGGCGAAGTAGGTACTGCCGGCGTCTATTCTGTTACGGGAAAATGCACCGTATTGGAGGCAATTGGCAGGGCCGGCGGCTTTACAGCGCATGCTGTTCCTTCCAGTGTAATACTTATCAGAGGAGGATTAGAAAGTCCTGAAGGCAAAAGGCTCAATTTAAGCCGGACCATTAACAAAACTGATATGAGTCAAAATGTCGCTTTGCAGCCGGAAGACGTCGTTTATGTTCCCAAAAAATTTATTGCTAATGTGAATTACGCTGTAACTCAAATTCTTGGTCCTGTATCTCAAGGTGCTTATACAGCTAAAACATTTAGCGACTGGTAAGATTATAAAGGAGGCGGTTTTGCCACAATACGAATTGAATTTAAGGGATTATTTAAGAATTTTCCGCAAGAGAAAATTTATCATAGTTATAACTTTTCTTGTTGTAACCATAACTAGTTTTTTCTATCTTTCTCTACAGCAGCCGATATATGAAGCTTCCACTACAGTTAAAATACTGGAACGGCAAAGCATAGCCGGGCTCCTTACAGAATGGATTGTTTATAGCCCAGCGGATATAATGGAATCGCAGGCTAAAATAATAACAGGATTCCCAATTATGCAAAAGGTAGCTCTGCACCTGGGTTTGATAGATGATACTATCCCGACCTCAAAAATCCACAGTATAGTGGGAGGTTTACAAGGCAGTGTGACTACTGAGACAGTTAAACAGACAAATATTATTAGAATTACTGCTACTACAGGCAATGCTAAAGAGTCCATGGATTTAGCCAATACTGTAGCCCAGGTTTATGTAGAAGAAAATTTATTGGAGAAAAGAAAGCAAGCCAGCACTGCCCGCCAATTTATTGAAGAACAATTGTCTCAGCTAGAAGGAAGATTGAAAGAAGGAGAAGAACATCTGAGGAAATTCAGCGATGAAGTAAAAGGCATAAGACTAGCTGAACCCATTCAGAAAAAATTGGTGGATTTAGAATTTCAATTGGTTGCCTTTTTACAGAGATACACCGATAAACACCCCCAAGTAATCCAGCTTAAAGAACAGATTAAAGATTTAGAAGCACAACTGGCAGGCTTTTCTGGCCAGGAGCTGGAATATGCAAGACTTGCCCGAGAGGTTGAGGTCAACAAGAAGCTTTATGATATGCTAAAGGAGAAACTTGAAGAGGCGCGTATTACTGAAGCCCAGAAGGTAAGCGATGTCTCTATAGTTGACCCGGCAGTTATGCCCCGTTCCCCTGTAGGTCCACAGAAAAAGACAGGCATTCTTATAGGTGGAATAATGGGGCTAATATTAGGTATTGGCCTTGCTTTTATGTTTGAAACTTTAGATACTTCTATCGGGACCATAGAGGATGTTGAAAATTTACTGAAGTTACCCGTATTAGGAGTTATTCCTTCGGTTCCAGGCGGATTTAAAGCAGAAAAGAATATTTTTGAAAAATTTAAGAGGAAATTTTTACCTTCCATACCGACCGACGCCGAAGAGTCTTATATACGTTTGGTCGTTCATCATAAGTCTAACTCTCCTATAGCAGAGGCGTATCGCAATCTTCGCACCAACCTTAAACTTGGTCCATCTCAAAAGACTTTTCTTATCACTAGCGCGGGACCCCGCGAAGGCAAGACCACGATTTTGGCAAATTTGGGTTTAACTATAGCTCAAAAAGGGGTAAAGACGCTTTTGGTTTCTTCTGACCTCAGACGCCCAGCATTGGCTAAGACTTTTGGTATAAAGCGAGAGCCGGGTTTAAATGAAATTATAGCAGGGACGGTAAATTTAGAAGATGCCCTGAGGAATATTTCAGATATTATGCTGGGAGATATACAACTCGATGAAATAATAAAAACCCCGGGTATAGAAAATATATGGATTCTTCCGGCAGGACATCTACCTTTTAATCCTGCAGAAGTTTTAGGATCCAAAGATATGTCAAAATTGATTGAGGAGCTTAAAAAGAGATTTGATGTTATTCTTTTTGATTCCCCTCCTGTCTTGCCTGTAACCGATGCCAGTCTTTTAGCTCCTAAGATGGATAGCACTGTTATATGTTATGAAATTGGCAGAACCGCAAGAGCCGCCCTTTTGCGAGCTAAAATTCAATTGGAGTCAACAGGCGCTAAAATCTCAGGAGTGGTTCTAAACCACATTGCGCCCCAAACCGAGACAATGGCAGCCTATCCGTATTACTACAGATACAAATACGGATATTATGGGAAGGAAGAGTCAGACAAAAAGCATAAAAGGCTAAAACAGAGGGAAGAGTCATTTACAGAGGCCGAAGCATAAGATTTCAAAAACAGCTGCTTTAAAAATGGTGGGCTAAAGGAGACAATAGCCCATTTATTATATTAGAGGAATTCCAAAATTGTATTTTATCTTACTCATTATTTTTCTGATTTTATTTTCTTGGCTTATAAGATTTGCTTTAGTGATGTTTTATTACATTCGTCGATTATATTAAGGAAAAGATATGTATGCCTAAGAAGAATGGGCAGGCTATATTTAGCGTTGTAGTTGCTTTATTATTTCTCGCACTTATAATATTCGTAAGCGCTTCTAAGTTCTCCCTACCAATCTTGCCTCTTATTTTTGTCCTCGCGCCAATCGTATTTATCGTAACTTTTATTAACACTGATGCGGCATTAATTATATTAATTTTTTCTATGCTTCTTTCCCCCGAACTTAAAATAGCCGAGGTTCCGGCGCAGGCAGTGGTTGTGCGCATAGATGATATCCTGCTTTTTGTGATTTTCTCCAGCTGGCTAGCCAAGACAGCTATAAACAAAGAACTGGGACTGCTTAGACGCACCCCCCTTAATCCATTAATAATTGCCTTTATCTTGGTTTATATTCTCTCCACCGGTATAGGGATATTAACTGGCCATATTCATCCATTAAAGAGTTTCTTTTACATCATTAAATTTGTTGAATATTTTATGCTTTATTTTTTGGTAACCAACAATATACGAGATAAAAAGCAGATAAAGACCTTTATCGCAGTATTTTTGGTAACCTGTGCTATAGTTTGCGCATACGCTACAACGCAAATTGGAGTTTTGGGCCGGACTACCGCGCCCTTTGAAGGAGAAGAAGGGGAGGCTAATACATTTGGGGGGTACTTGATTTTGTTATTCGCGGTATGCATAGGTCTTTTTTTATACGCTCCCTCTTCCGTCTGGCGATTCTCTTCCGCGGCATTAGCCTGCTTTATAATACCCCCCTTCTTATTTACACTTTCCAGAGGCAGTTATCTCGCTTTTATTTTTATGTATTTGACACTTGTTATTTTAACCAAAAAGAAAAGACCCTTGCTTATCGGTATATTGATATTAGCTATTTTTGTCCTTCCTGCTATTTTACCAAATAGGGTAACCGGACGGATAGAAGAGACATTTATACCTGGCAAGGTATATAAGCCTTTTAATACCCGTATTACTTTAGATGAGTCAGCAGCTGCCCGAGTTGAAAATTGGAAGCATATATTTGAAAGCTGGAAGAGACGCCCTTTTTTAGGTTACGGGGTTACTGGCGTTGGTCTGGTTGATACGCAATATCCGCGCGTGCTAGGTGAAACTGGAATTATTGGTTTCTGGATATTTATTTGGCTGATAATAACAATCCTCAGGTATACTTTCCACATTTTTAATAACATAAAAGATGATTGGGCGCAAGGCTTGACTTTAGGATTTTTGGCTGGATTTATCGGATTACTTATTCATTCTTTTTCTGCCAATACTTTTATTATTGTGCGTATTATGGAACCATTTTGGTTTTTGGCAGCAGTAGTCATAATGCTGCCAAAAATTATGGGCGTTCCTTTGCTTAAATAATTATGTTAGACTCAAACTCAAATATAACAATTATTGAACCCAAAAAAGGATTGGTAGCGGTTGACTTAAAGGAATTATGGAATTATAGAGAGCTGCTTTATTTCCTTACCAAACGTGATATAAAGGTACGCTACAAACAAACCATTTTAGGAGGTTTGTGGGCTATTATTCAACCTGTGTTTACGATGGTAGTGTTTACAATTTTTTTTGGACGTATGGCCAAGATGCCATCGAATGATATTCCCTATCCTATTTTTGTTTATGCCGGACTTCTCCCGTGGACCTATTTTGCCAATGCCTTATCTGCGTCTGGGGAGAGCCTTGTGGGAAGCGCTAATCTCATTACTAAGGTATATTTTCCACGATTAATCGTGCCCACCGCAGCATCCCTTGCAGGCCTGCTCGATTTTTTCATCGCTATGTTAGTCCTTCTCGGGATGATGGTCTATTATCAGTTGGTTCCCAGTTTTCAAATTTTATTGTTTCCTTTTCTATTAGGATTGACTTTTTTATGCGCAGTTGGTGCGGGGTTGTGGTTGTCAGCACTTAATGTTCAATATAGAGACATCAGATATGTGATTCCATTTTTAATACAAATATGGATGTTTGTCTCACCAGTAATCTATCCGATGAGCTTGGTTCCAGAAAAATATCACTGGCTTCTGGCTTTAAACCCTATGGCTGGCGTGATAGGCGCCTTTCGCTCATCTTTATTGGGACACCATCCCATTGACTGGACTTTGCTTGGCATTTCCTCGCTAATCATTGTGATTATATTGTTATCGGGGGTGTATTATTTTCGGAAAATGGAGAGAACATTTGCAGATGTAATTTGAGCAACCTTAATCATGGCTGAGACTGTTATAAAAGTTAAAAATTTATCCAAACGCTATCGCATCGGGGTGCGTGAAGGTTATAAGACCTTTAGGGAAACCCTCGTCGATTCTGTAAAAGCCCCTTTTCGCAGGATAGCCAATATAGGAAAGCCTGTTCCCAAAGATGAAACTATTTGGGCATTAAAGGCTGTTTCTTTTGAAGTTAAGAAGGGTGAGGTTTTGGGAATTATTGGTAGAAATGGGGCAGGAAAGACCACCCTTCTAAAAATCTTATCCCGAATTACTGAACCGACTGAAGGCAGAATAGAATTAAAAGGAAGGGTGGGTTCGCTCCTTGAAGTGGGAAGCGGATTTCATCCTGAATTGTCAGGGCATGAAAACATATATCTGTATGGTGCAATTTTAGGGATGGATAGCTACGAAATAACAAAAAAGTTTGACGAAATCGTAGCCTTCGCTGAAATTGAAAAGTTTATTGATACCCCTGTTAAACGGTATTCCAGTGGTATGTATATGCGATTAGCCTTTGCTGTGGCCGCTCACCTGGAGCCGGAGATTCTGCTGGTAGACGAGGTGTTGGCTGTGGGGGATGCAGCCTTCCAGAAAAAGTGCTTAGGAAAGATGGGAAAAGTTGCAGAGGAAGGAAGAACGGTTCTTTTTGTAAGTCATAATATGGGAGCCATAGAATCACTTTGTCATAGAGGCATACTTTTAGAATCCGGTGAAAAAGCGTTTGAAAGCGAAATTCATAGTGTTGTTTCTAAATACCTATCAAAAAGTTATGAAACCCTTGAGGATCCTCTAAAAAATTGTGCTCGTTTGGGTAATGGAAAGATACATGTTGTCGACTTTCATTTAGAATCGCCTGATGGTGAAGTGCTGAAAGCGGCAAGGAGCGGTGAACCCATTGTCTTTTGCTTTAAGTTTGAAAACCGCGACTGCTTAAGTAACGAAAAGGTTTCATTTTGCTTTAGTGTATATACAGATAAAGAATTTGCCCTGTTTCATTACTACAGTCATTTTTCAAATATTTATTTTCAAGACTTGCCAAAACAAGGATGGGCCAAATGCCTGATTCCGGAACTCTATCTTTCACCAGGCAATTATCTTGTGATGAGTTATACGCTTGTGAGCGGTGAAAGAGCTGATTGGCCACAGGCGTTTCTTCCGATAACGGTAGTGGGAGCAGATTTCTACGGAACAGGTAATCCTAACCTTTCTAGTTGGGGACCGATGCTTGTCAAGGGCAAATGGGCTGTAAAGGAGATATAGGAGAATGGTGGGTAGTTTAGGTCGAGAAACGCCCTTAAAAAAGAAACCATACCAACCTATTCATATTTATGATTGTTAAAAGTCTGAAATCACCTGACAAATGCTGTGAACCGACATAATCGTTTTAGTTTGCAAAGAGGCTTTTGCTATTTAATTTAGGAGGTCCATTTGATCATTAAAAAGGCCATCAAAGATACTCTAATCTATGGCATTTCACTTTTTTTAACTAAGAGGGTGAGACAGGCGCTATGCCACGAACCTTATTTTAAGCTTTGGGAAAAAAAAGGAATTCATATAACTCCGATTCACCACTATCAGCCAATTCCCGATACAAGAACTTTAAATGATAGCATCTTCCTTAAACGGTCAGATTTGATCGGCATAGAGATGAATGAACAGGAGCAAATGAAGATACTGACCCAGTTCAGTTCACAATACAAAAATGAATATGAGGACTTTCCTCGTCGTAAAACATCGAATTCATATCAATTTTATGTTAATAATGGAACATTTGATTCCGTAGATTGTGAAATATTGTATTGTATGATCAGACACTTTAAACCAAAGACCATTGTTGAAATTGGCTCAGGTAATTCAACCTATTTATCTGCCCAATCGGCGTTAGCAAATAAGGAAGAAACAGGTATTGATACTACACTGATTGCCATCGAACCTTTTCCAAACAGCACTCTCAAATCCGGGTTTCCTGGATTATCAAAACTTATTCAAAGGAAGGCTGAGGAGGTTGATCCTTCATTATTCGGTGAACTAAGAGAAAATGACATATTATTCATTGACTCCAGCCATGTTTTGAAGATTGGGGGTGACGTTCAAAAAATATATCTTGAAATACTTCCAAAGATAAGAAAAGGCGTACTTATTCATATACATGATATATTTCTTCCCGCAGAATATCGGAAGGAAGTAGTTCTCGGGCGATATTGGTTCTGGACAGAACAGTATTTACTCCAAGCCTTTTTATTATTCAATGACACTTTTAAAGTATTATGGGGCAGTAGTTTCATACATTTAAATCATCCAGAGAAACTCGAGGCTGCCTTTTCATCCTATAACCGGGATGAGAGGTGGCCAGCCAGTTTTTGGATACGAAAAATAAAATAGGCTCTGAATGCCATCGATAGATAAAGGGAATATTTAATGAAATTTTCAGCTTATATGTTTATCCGAAACGGTATCCGCGCTGGGTATACTTTTATGGAGGCAATTGAAAATGTCTTGCCGTTTGTGGATGAATTCTTTATTTTAGAAGGAAAGAGTGATGACGGCACCCGGGAAGCCATGGAGTTATTTGCAAAGCGGAGTTCAAAAATTATTATTGAGTCAAAATTGCCTCAATATGCACAGGTGAGCAAAGACGAAACAGGACGCTTGTTAGGAGTTGCTTTTGAAGAGGCCCGTCAAAAATGCGATGGCGATTGGCTTATTCAGGTTCAGGCTGATATTGTTTTTCATCCTATAACCATCCTTGCAGCAAAATATTTCCTAATGCAAAAAGACAACGCAACAAAATACGATGCTATAAAGATAATTCGTCACCAGTATCGCTGGAACTGGCAGGAAATGTATAGACAAGACTATCTGAATTCGATATTTAAGAAATCTGCTGGTAAAGTTTTTGGTGATGCCATTGATGTCGGGATAAAAGGCAAAACATCTAAAAAACTCTTGCCGTTATTTAAAAAATTTCCTGTTGCTGACAATGCTTGGATATTTCTTGACAATATTATGGGTAAGATTGAGGGATGTTTTGAAATATGGGAATCCCATGCAGCCAATATTAGGAATAAAGATTTTTCTTGGTATAATAAGGTTACCGGCCGAAGTTTCAAAGATGATTTAAAAACTTATCACCAAGATGGGTCGCCCCCACCTTTCTGGCAAACCCAAACCAGTCCCTTCAAGAAGATGCTTCCTGAAAATTTGTGGGATTTAATTGGTAAAGAAAGATATGAAGTTACTCCGCGGTTTATGAACAAAAATGAAGTTTATCAGCCGACATTAAATGACATTTTGCGAATGATCAATAAAATAGATTTGATTACCTATCCAATTGCGCGATTTATGAGAATATAGTAATGAATAAATGTAAGAATTCTTTTTCTAACTCAAACATTTTCCCTGGCACACTCAGGCACAATTTATTTTATTCAACTGCCAAATTACCAAAGTAACATGGCACAATGGCTAGGTAAAAACTGGCCGTGGTGGTCTGTTCCAGACCATTTATGGCACTTCAATCCTTATAGTATTACTAAACTTCTGGAAAAAGCCGGACTGAAGGTTGTAGAACTAAAAACTTGCGATGTGACGTATGACCTCATTGAATATATATTACCTCAATGGATAAGACCATTTATGAGGCCATTGAGATATATTTACCGGACCTCTGGTTATATAAATCGTGGCTCAAATAAAGGTGGCTTGATTCAGGTTTTGGCAAAGAGGAAATAATTTTGAGAACAGGCATAAAAAAAGTCTTACTGATAAATCCTCCTGAAACAACACAGACCGGTTTTACCTGCCCACCTATAGGTCTTTTGTACTTGGCTGGGACTTTAAGAGAGAAAGGCATCGATGTTCAACTAATAGATGGTTGTATAAAAGGATGGTCTGCGATCCGTGACAGAATAAAAACATATATGCCCAATTTCGTAGGAATCACTTGTCTGACCCCTATGAGGAAAAAAGCTCTTGCTATCGCCAGAATGGTAAAGGATGTAGACAAGAATGCAACAGTCGTTTTTGGGGGGGTCCATCCGACTATTATGTATCAACAGTTATTAGTGCACTATGATGCTGTAGATATTGTTGTTCGCGGAGAAGGTGAGATTTCATTTCTGCAAATAGCACAAGGAATTGATTTAGACAAGATTGATGGGATTGCCTATAGAGATGGGGCCAAGGTCATAAAAAACACTGATAGACACTATGTAGAGAATCTCGATAAACTCTCTTTTCCTGCATGGGATTTAATCGCTGACACATTGTACGAATATCCTAGCACCGCACCGTTTAGATATTATAGAGGTATTGATTTATATGACGGCCCGAGAATATCTGTGATATATTCTCGAGGATGTATAGCTCACTGTGATTTCTGTTCAAGTTGGTGGATTTGGAAAGGATGGCGACACCGATCAGCGAAAAATATGGTAGATGAGCTCGAATGGCTTTATGAGTCCTTCAAAATTCGGCATTTCTGGTTTGCTGATGATACCCTTACGGTAGATAAACAAGCAACCTTAGATTTATGTGATGAGATTGTTAAACGACGTCTGCATATCGCTTTTTTTGCAACAACAAGGCCGGACTGCGTCGATTTAGAGATTTTAGAAAAGCTCAAGCAGGCGGGCTGTTATGAGATATCTTATGGAATAGAGACGGCTTCACCAAAGCTTTTATCCAGAATGAAAAAGGAGAACGATGTTCGTATTTCTGAAAGGGCGATTGCCTTGACAAAACAGGCCGGATTGAGAGTATGTGCCTTACTCATAGTAGGTAGTGTAGGTGAAACCAAGGAAACGATAGACGAGACCGTAGGCTTTCTCCAAAAAACTAATCCTGAGGGAATAGGAACTGTTGGAGGATTATGGATTTTGCCAGGTACAGGGCTCTATCGATATGCGAAAAATAGACGTATAATAGATGATAGCTTTTGGCTTAGTGATGAGCCTTACATGATATATACACAAGAACATTCACTGAGACAGTTACGTTTTTTCACTCATACACTTAAGAAACGCAAAAAGCTTTCAGAGATGACCATTAGACATCGAGTAATCTATACGCTGCATACATACATGGAGGAATTGACACAAAAGGGATTAGATATTTTAAACAGATACCCCATCATCAAGTCTGTTTTGAAAAGGTTCTATCAGGCAATTAGGCATAACGTTTATCGAAGTATTCGTTTCCAGAAAGGAAGTTCATAAATGTCTGTTAGTATCTCATTGGTCGTGAGTACATTAAACGAAGAGCACAACATTGCTGATTGCATCCGCTCGGCTCAGGAATTGGTGAATGAGGTTATTGTTGTTGATATGCATAGTGATGACCGGACTGTCGAGATAGCCGGGTCGCTGGGGGCTACTGTGCATCTGGTAGAGCGACGACCGTTTGTTGACCCTACTCGTAACTTTGCAATTGCCCAGGCAACTGGCAACTGGATTCTCCTGTTAGACGCTGACGAGCGCTTGACACCAAAACTGGCAACAGAACTTCGCATTATAGCTGAAAAAGATCAGGCTGATGTTGTAACTATACAATTTGATACCTATATGTTTGGTCGGCATATCCGATACTCAGGTTGGCAAGAAGAGCGCCATCGTAGATTTTTTAAGAAGGGATTCCTGGAATATCCCGATCGAGAAATCCACGCTAACCCTATCATCATTGGACGGCAGTTGATTCTTGATGGAAACAAGGGAAAGATTCAGCATTTTAACTTTCAGGATCTGCGGGACTTTATCAAGACAATTAATGATTATACCGATGGAGAATCTCTTCAACTGTTGAGGAGTGGTGTAAAAATTACGCCCTTAAGAGGTGCTTACTGGGGTTTACTCCATTTTTGTAGAAGGTATTTAAAGATGCGAGGCTATAAAGATGGGATGTATGGATTCATTTTGTCGGTTTTTATGGGGTTCTATTGGTTCTTAGCATTTTCTAAGGCGTGGGAACGGAAGCAACGAAGTCAAAAATAGCCATATAGATTGATTTCCAGGAGCATTTCATGCAGTCAAATGGCGAGCGGTTTATTGATAATCAGAATATGAGTCGGGAACTATTTTTGCAACATATGGGCCGCTATCTTTTTGCAAGTTCCTATGTGTCGGGGAAAGTAGTCCTTGATGCGGCCTGTGGCTCCGGGTTTGGCTCAGAAATTCTATCGCAAAAGGCAAAAAAAGTAGTCGGCGTTGATATTAGTTGGGAAGCAATCCAGCACTGTAAGGCATACTATAAAAAGCCAAACTTATCTTTCATCCAAATGGATTGTAATTCCCTAACATTTCATCCTTCAAATTTTGATATAGTCATATCATTTGAAACCTTGGAACATATTCAGAATGCCGAGTTATTCTTAGAAGAATTAAAAAGAGCACTCAGAAAAGGCGGGCTGCTCATTATATCTACGCCGAACAGGGAGAATTTCTCGATATACACAAGAGGAATAAAAAATCCTTATCATTTCAGGGAATTCACCGTAGACGAATTTAGAAAACTTATTGGTAACTATTTTAAATTAGAGCATTTATTGGGACAGAAGTATTTTGCAAAAAAAGATATCCCCCTTCTTGCCGAATATACCACTAAAGAGATACCATACGGCTCTGATAACGTGGTACGACGGCTGATTCGTGTCGGCCTGCGCGCATTTTTACCTGCAGGAACTCGATCCGATCGCCTTTTAGATTGGGAGGTGTGGTCCAATAAATGCAAGGTTGGTGATGTCATCCCACAAAGAGCGGTCTATTTGGTGGGGATTTGTAGAAAAGTAGGGACTGAATAACCTGCCAGAATCACGGCGATAGATGGCAATTGGAGAGCCAGGCATATCAATGCAGCCAAAAGTTTCAATTATTATTCTTATCCTGGAAGATACGCGCTGCTTTATTGACTGCATAGCCTCTCTAAACAAAATAACTTATGGAAATTTTGATATTTTTGTGGTCCACAACGGTCCCAAAAGTAAGGCATTAGAGAAAAAATTAGCTCTGTTGTCCGAACGTATAACGGAGGTGATTGATACGGGTGAAAATCTTGGTTTTGCAAGGGGTAATAACATTGGTATAAGGCAAGCACTCCGGAAGGGAGCAAAATATATTCTTATTTTGAATAATGACACTGTAGTCTCTCCTGATTTTTTGGATATTTTGATAGATGCTGGAAAAGAAAATCCTGATGCCGGTATGTTGGGCCCTAATATCTATTTCCACGCTGAGCCTCAGAAAATTTGGTTTGCCGGGGCTAAATTTGATGAAGAGACAGGAAGAGTTTCATTTCCTAAAGCAGGGAAAATTGCAGGTGATGAATGCCCAAAACCGGAGGAGTCGGATTTCATAACTGGATGCGCAGTCCTGGTAAAGAAAGAAGTAGTAGATAAGATCGGTCTACTAGATGAAAGGTTTTTTATTTATTGGGAAGATGTTGATTGGGGGCTTCGGTCAAAGAGAGTGCACTACAGGAATCTGGTAGTACCTTCTTCAAGGGTATGGCATAAGGTATCCATTACGGTGGGAGGAGAAAATTCTGCCTTCAAGGTATATCATAAAACGAGGAACCATCTCCTATTTGTGAGCCTGCATGCTCCAAATACGAAGGCCAAATTGATGCTCAGATTCATACGCGATATTGCCTGGCTTTTGTTAAAATCATCCGAGCTTAGTAGAATACAGAAAGCTCGAGCCTATTTTGCCGCAATAATAGATTACCACTTAGGTAAAACTGGCAGGGGACCGCATTGGCTTTGGGCAAATAATTAACAGAGTAGTGTTATGAACAGGAAGGATAAAGTGGATAATAAATCTATGTTTCCAACGCTTCAGGAAATTCGTGATGCGCACTTCTGCAGACGCGAGTACGAGCGTTACTTGCCGCTAAGTCGATATCTGTTTCGCCCTGTTGGATTCTTGTTGACCTGGATAGGCATACGAATAGGATTGACTTCCGAGGCAGTATCTTGGTTGTCAGGACTTGTGGGGTTGATTGGCCTCCTATGTTTATTGAGTGCTCAAACACAATTACTTCCCATCGGGATCGGATTGCTGCTTCTCTTTAACCTGCTTGACTGCATAGATGGAAGCATCGCCCGTACTATGAAAACCCAAAATCAATATGGAAAGTTCCTGGATTCACTTATGGGATGGGTGGATATGGGATTCTGGGCAGTTATCGGAGTTATGGCATACCACAATCCACAGCTCTTACACTGGCCAAACCCCTTAGACAAAGGTGTGATTGTTTGGCTGGCGGCAGGAGGTTTGACATGTTTTTTCTTCATACTGGTCAGGTATATAGAGCAGATTTTTGATGAATTGCTGAGGGATGATTGGGATAAACTGCTTGACAAGCCAGAATCAGATATTTCCAAAAACAAAACAACAGGAAGTAGAAATAACCCTACGTCAGTTATCATGAATATAATCCGAAGAATCAATCATAATATGAGAGTAAGAGAAACACAGTATCTCTTACTAATCCTTGCCTACTGGGGAAAGGTTATTGATTTACTCTTAATTGTCTTTCTATTTTACTATACACTGCACACCATGCTGCTAATTATCATTTACACTGCTCGCGGTAAACAAATACGTAATTCTCTGGGTATACATTAAGCTACCTTGTGAATAGAATGCCTGTTAACAAAAAAATCCACATTTTCTACTTCATCCACGATTTAGCACCGTTTGGGGCACAGCGTTCAATTCTTTACACTGTGAAGTATTTGGATAAGAAAAAATTCCGGGTGACCATATGCAGTTTCTGGGGCGAAGAGACACTTGCTCCCGAGTTTGCCAAATATGGTGCTGAAGTCGTCTTTTTGCGCGCGGGTCGTTTTTTTAACCCTTTTGTGTGGATAAAATTTATCCTCCTTTTGTTCCGTAAACATCCGCAAATAATCCATACTACTCTTCCAGAATTAAGTTTTCCGGCACGCTTAGTTGCCTTACTTTTCCCAAAGTTTGCTGTTGTGCACAGTTTTCAGAATCCGCTTTCCAGCGAACCTTTGTTTTGGCGTTTCGTAAACAAAATAACTCTTCGGATATGTGACGCAATTACTTTTGTTTCTAAAGGCATAGTAGATGAAGCCACAAAAGGACTGCCTGCGATAGAAGATAGAGTTTTTGTGATTCAAAATGGGGTTCTTCTTGAAGATATTTCAGTGAATTGTGCTTTTGAATTGCGGAGGGAATTAGGGATCGGCGATAATGGAAAGGTTATTGGTTGCGTAGGTAGGCTTACTAGGCAAAAAGGGCAAGATATTCTAATTGAGGCAGTGGCCAATTTAGTCAGGAAAGGGAACCCGGTTAAATTGGTTCTTATCGGCGATGGAGAAATGTTGTCCGAACTCAAAGAAAAAGTCAGACAATTAGCAGTTGAGGATAAGGTAATATTTTTAGGAAGACGATATGATATTGCCCAAATTCTTGCGACTATTGATCTTTATGTTGCCCCGTCTCGGTGGGAAGGTTTTGACCTCGCCTTAGCCGAAGCTATGATTTCTGCTAGGCCGTGCATCGGGACAGGCATACCAGGGCATGCAGACCTTTTAATAAATAAAGTCACAGGAGTGGCTGTGCCGGCAGAGGATACCAGGGCGCTTACCGAGGCAGTAACTTGGTTATTTGACCATCCTGAAGAAGCGCAAAGGATGGCTTTCGCTGCAAAAGAAAGGGTAAAGGCAAATTTTACTGCTGAAATAATGACAAAGAAGTACGAAGATTTATACTTGTATTTGATGCAAAGATAAGGAGCTATATGTTACTTTTTAAGCGCTCGCTACCTGAGATACTTGCTTATGATGAAGCGTAATATTTTATACGTTATCGAAAATGCCTCTTTTGGTGGAGGAGAGCGAACATTTGCCCAGATTATTAACGGACTGGATAAAGAGAAATATGAGGTTTCTGTCGCTTGTTTACCCCGCTCTTCGGGACCTGCCTCCGAGTTATTTGTTGACGAAATTCAAGATTCCGCTCAAATCATTCCTTTTGACTTGCGCAACCAGTTTAATCTGTGGAATATCTTTAGGTTAATAAAGATTATTAAAGAAAAAAAGATTGACCTTGTTCACAGTCAGGGAGCACGGGCAGATTTTTTTTCTCGAATTGCAGCAGAGTTAGTAAAAAGACCAGTTGTGGTTTCTACTATAGCCGCTCCAGTAGAAGAATATAATGTCAATCCAGCGAGGAAGGCCGTTTATGTGATATTAGGTCGTTTTAGCGAAAGATTTGTGGATAAATTTATTGTTGTTGCTGAGCACTTGGGAAGAAAATTGATTCAAATACATAACATTTCGCCGCATAAGGTAGTTAAGATCCATAATGGCGTGGATACCAAAAAATATAATTATAATTCACAAATAGCAGTCTTGGTGCGAAAAGAGTTAAATATTGGACCGGAGGTTTTGTTGGTCGGCGCTATTGGCCGGTTAACCTGGGAAAAGGGGCTGCTTTATTTTATTGAAGCAGTAAAAAATATAATCGATAGCGAATGGCAGATAACAGATAAAGTGAAATATTTGATTGTGGGCGAAGGAAGATTGGAAAAAAAATTGAGGTTGAAAGTTAAAAGACTAGAGTTAGAGGAAAAAGTTATTTTTGCTGGATTCAGGAAAGATGTGAGGGAAGTTTTAGGCGCTTTAGATATTTTAGTTTTATCTTCACTGCGGGAAGGATTCCCGATGATTACCTTAGAGGCGATGGCAATGGGTAAACCAATTGTGGCTACAAACATTGAAGGAGTAAGTGAAAGTGTGGTTGATGGCATAAGTGGAATACTTGTCCCCCCCAAAGACCCGGGGGCTTTAGCCAAAGCCATAGCCTCTCTTTTAAAAGACAAGGATAATGCTCAAAGGATGGGCCTGGCAGGGAGGAGATGTGTTGAGGAAAAGTTTAATTTTGATATTACGATAAGACAGCATAAACAGTTATACGAAGAACTTATCGCCGGTAATTTGGGGTCAAATTAATGTGTGGAATTTGTGGAATATCTGGCTTTAAGAATAAAGAATTGTTAATTGAGATGAATAAAGCGCTTTGTCATCGTGGTCCGGATGATGAAGGCTACTATTTTGGATGGGAAAGAGAGGGGGAAAGGTGCAAGATTGGATTGGGTGTAAGGCGATTGAAAATTATTGATTTAGAGACTGGAGACCAGCCTATTCACAATGAAGATGAAACAATTTGGATTGTTTATAATGGAGAAATCTATAATTTTAAAGAACTCAAAGCCCAGCTCCAGACGTCTGGGCATAAATTTTACACCCATACAGATACGGAAGTTATTGTGCACCTTTATGAAGACGAAGGGAAGGATTGTGTTAAGAAACTGCGGGGCATGTTTGCTTTTGCCATCTGGGATAAAAGGAAAGGAGAACTAATTCTGGCAAGAGATCGTCTCGGTATCAAGCCGCTATATTACTTTTTTCATAATGGTAATTTGATTTTCGCTTCAGAAATTAAATCCATAATCAAAGATAACAGGATTAAACGAGAAGTAGATTTTAAGGCACTGGATTACTATATTAAATTTCTTTATGTGCCGGCTCCTTTAACAATTTTTAAAGGCATAAATAAGCTTTTGCCAGGGCATATACTATTATGGACCGAGGGAAAGGTTTCTATTGAGTCATATTGGGATTTAAACATTCCAAAAAGCAAAACAGAGTATGCCGAAGAGTATTATACACGGAGGCTTTATGAGCTTCTTGAAGAATCAGTTCGTCTGGAATTAATCAGTGATGTGCCCCTGGGAGCATTTCTGAGCGGAGGAAGGGACTCCAGCACCGTGGTTGCTTTGATGACGAAATTTTCCAACAAGCCAGTTAAGACCTTTAGTATAGGTTATGAAGAAAAAAATGCCTCTTATAATGAGTTAAAGAAGGCCCGTTTTGTAGCTAATTATTTTGGATGTGAGCACGAGGAGTTTATAGTTAAGCCAGATGTCATTGAGTTGCTTCCTGAACTTGTATCATGTTTTGATGAACCTTTTGCTGATTCTTCAGCGATTCCCACCTATCTCATCTCGAGGTTGAGTAAAAAAAAGATTACGGTTGCATTGACAGGAATAGGAGGTGATGAGCTCTTTGCGGGTTATCCGCGATATATCGGAGTGGAGCTTTCGCGAATTTATGAAAAATTCCCTCTTCTATTGCGGCAAAAATTCTCAAAATTAATTGAAAGATTGCCAGAATCCACTAAAAGTGGAAATATCCCGGGGAGAATAAAAAGGTTTATAAAAGGAGGGATTTTACCTTTTGAGGAAAGATATTTAAGTTGGGTATCTTTCTTTAAAAATGCAGAATTAATGAACCTCTATTCTCAGGAGGTGAGGTCAGAATTAGAGGGGCGAGAGTCAAACTTTATTCACAAAGATTATTTTGCTAAAGTATCTGACTTAGACCTCTTAGATAGAGTGTTTTATGTGGATGTAAAGACCTATCTCTGCGACGATCTCCTGACTATCGGAGACCGGGTCAGCATGGCCAACTCTTTGGAACTAAGAGTCCCTCTCTGTGACCATAAACTGCTTGAATTTTCAGCCGATATTCCAAGCCGTTTAAGGCTTAAAGGGCTGAGTATGAAATATCTATTGAGAAAAGCAACTTCTGGGCTGTTGCCCAAAGAAGTGCTTAATCAGAAAAAACAAGGATTTATGGTTCCTCTGGCCAGATGGATTCAAGATGAACTGAGGCCTCAAATTGAAGAGTATCTTTCGGAGAAGAATGTAAAAAGTAGGGGTTATTTTAATTATAACTATGTCAGGCATATTTTAGATTTACATTATCAAGGTAGAATAAATTTTGCCGACCAGATTTGGGCATTGTTGGTCTTGGAAATCTGGCATAGGGCTTATTTATGAGATTTCGATTGTTGGATTTATTGATTTGTCCTGACTGTAAAAATATCTTGCATTGTGATGTTCTCATCAAGTCCAAGGTGGATATTTCAAGACAAATCAACATATCGACTTGTCAATTTTGGTGTGCCTTCCATAACGTGAATCTGTTGGAAAGTGAAGCGAAAATAACAGACTGTCAGGCCTGCCAGGAGATAGAAATCATTGATGGAATTTTAAAATGTAGCTGTGGCAAATCTTATCCAGTTGCGGGTGGGATTCCTCGAATTCTACCGCCATCTCTCAGGCCAGTCGAGAAAAAAACTGCAAGAAAATTTGGTTATGAATGGACAAAGTTCTCTGATTATGAAGTAGAAAATTTCGCAATTTTTATGAAGTTTTTGGCACCAAATTTTTTCTGCGGAAAGGTTGGCTTAGATGCCGGTTGCGGCGCAGGACGACATTTGGTTCGACTCTCAGATTTAGGGGCGGAAGCAATAGGTTTTGATTTAAGCAATTCCGTTGATGTTGTTTATCAAAAAACTTTTCATTTGCCGGGTATTCATATCGTTCAGTGTGATGTTTCTTATCTTCCTTTCCGAAAGGATGTTTTTGATTTTATATACAGTTTAGGTATGCTTCATCATCTTCTAGATCCCAATAAAGGTTTCAAAGGTTTAATTCCATTTTTAAAACCAGGAAGTGGAACGATTTTCTTCTTGGTGTACCAGAGAAGTTTAAGGAAACTGCTCTTGGAACCAATTAGAGCAATTACGACTCGTCTTCCAGAAGAAGTGGTGTATTGGATTTCTTCGATAGCGGCAATTTTTGACTACGGGATACTAGGTCAAAGATATCATTTATTGAAAGAGATTCCCATCTTGGGTAAAATAGCGGATTTGCTTACTCCGCGCCGAGTGAAAGAATATTCCCAATACCCATTTAGGGTAAGTATTGCCGACTGGTTTGATCGGCTATCCGCACCGATCAGCCGCTCTTATAGTCAGGAAGAAATAAAAAGATGGTTAGAAAGCGAGCATTTAGCAGATATTAGAGTTTCGGCGATAGATAGTTCGTGGATTTACGGTTATGGTGTCCGAAAAAACATATAACAATAGTTTTAAGATCCTTGTGTTTTCACCAGATTACCCTCCCAGGATAGGAGGAATTGCTGCTTATTCAAACGGCATTGCCCGAGGCCTATCTATTCATTGTAAGGTAATAGTATTGGCGCCAAGAATAAGTGGTTTTCGTGCGTTTGACCGAAAGCAACCCTACAGAACCATACGGGTAGTTAATCTTCCGGTTATGCGGGAAATTATATTTTTGTTTACGCTGATATGGTTAGCGTCTACTAAAAAAATCAATTTCATCTACAATACTGTATGGTTTCCCTGCGGTATCATATCATTAGCGGTTCATTTCCTCTTCGGCACCCCCTATAGTATTGCTGCTCATGCGTCGGAGATTTTAGATGACGAGATAACTCTGAAACGCAAGATAAAAAAGAAATTTAAAAAGTTGAAAATTCTTGCGCTTAAAAAAGCACAACTAAATTTTTCAGTCAGTCATTTTACCAAGGATAAATTAATTCATATGGGAGTCCCTCCAGAAAAAATTGTCCTTATTCCTAACGGGGTCGATTCTAAATGGTTTCATCCGGATACTAACAGTTCATGGATCAAGCAGAGATATGGATTAGAGGGCAAAAGGGTTCTTTTGACGGTTGCCCGTTTAGACAAGCATAAAGGACATGATTTTGTATTACGTGCGTTACGTTCCCATATTGTAGAAAAATTTCCTAACGTAGTTTATTTGATTGTCGGTGAAGGACCAGAAAGAAAGAACCTTCAAAAACTAGCGGATTATTTAGACTTAAATGAAAAAGTTATTTTTGTTGGATTAGTGAAAGATGATCAAATCCCCGCTTTCTATAATTGTTGCGACGTATTTATTATGCCCAGCAGAGAGATAGAAGGAAGGGCTGACCTTATCGAGGGTTTTGGCATTGCTTATCTTGAAGCCAATGCGTGTGCAAAGCCTGTCATTGGCGGAAGAAGCGGGGGAACGCAAGACGCTGTCATAGATGGACAAACGGGTTTGTTGGTCGATCCCACAAATATTAGAACTCTTTCCGAAGCGGTATGTAAATTGCTATCTGACAATGAGTATGCTTCATTGATAGGAAGGCAGGGTAGAAAAAGAACCGAAGATTTCCTAAGCTGGGAGAAAATCAGCGAAAGAGTGATTCATAGTATAATTAGAACTTAACCCCGCGGTCATAGCTGAGAAATAAAATATGGAACTGGAATATATCGTATGTAATCTCTGTGGGATTAGCAGAGAAAAAGTGCTATTCCATACCAAGATAGGTAATATTGTCCGTTGTCAAATCTGTGGATTGGCCTATCGTAATCCGCGGTTGGTGGAAAAGGAAGAGTTAGAACGATATATTTATGGAGGCATCGTTAACAGACTGCCATGGGAGCAGATTAATGCTTCCAAACAAAAATTCTTTGAGGATACTCTGGTAAAAATTAACAGAGCTATGCGGCCGGGTATAATGTTGGATGTCGGTTGCGGCGATGGTTTTTTCTTGAAGTTAGCTCAAGTATCTGGTTGGGATGTTTATGGTGTAGAGATATCTAAATTATTAGTGGAACAGGCACGCAAAAGAATAGGAACTAACAAAATTTTTGAAGGGGTATTAAAAGAGGGAATTTACCCTTTAAGTTTCTTTAATATAGTAACTTTTTGGGATGTTTTAGACCACCTTTCAAATCCATTGGCAACACTACAGGAAGTAAACAGGATATTAAAGGAAAATGGAGTTATACTCATCCGGATGAGAAATGCCCTGTTTCACGTTTCATTTAGTGTTCTGTTTGGAAAGATTACATCCTGGCTGCATTTAAAACCGACTGTATTTCATCTCTATAGTTTCTCTCCAAGGACTATAAGAAATATGCTAGAAAAGGCTGGATTTAGAGAGATAGGAGTGGAAAACTCTATTCTTACTTCAGGTGATCCATATCGGCAGGGAAGGATATTTGGCCCTTTGGGAATAGAGATGATAAAGAGATTTATGTTTGCTATGTTTCAAGTTGTATATTACCTTTCTGGTAAAAGATGTGTCTGGTCATCTTCTATTATAGTTTATGGTAGAAAATAAAAAAATTAGAGTTCTCCATATCATTACCCGTCTGGATAAAGGTGGTTCAGCAGAGAACACCTTATTCACTGTAGCACATTTGGGTTCTGAGAAGGCATTTCTTTTAAGTGGGGAGACTTATGACCCCCAAGGCACAATTAGGGGCTTTATCAAAGAGAGAGGGATAAACTGGGTTATTATTCCTGAATTAATCAGGGAAATAGATGTTTTTAAAGATATTCAGGCGTTCTGGAAACTTTATCGGTATATTAAAAGAAATAAATTTGATATAGTCCATACTCATAGTTCCAAGGCAGGTATGTTGGGGCGCTGGGCAGCCAAGTTAGCCGGGGTCAAAATCATTGTCCATACCCCGCATGGACACATATTCTATGGATATTTCAACTGGTTTAAAACTAAAATATTTATTTATTTAGAGAAAATTACAAGTTTGATTACCGATAGGATAATCACCCTTACTCAAAGAGGGAAAGAAGAGCACATAAAATACAGGATTGCTAAGCCAAATAAGTTTATTCCTATATATAGCGGAATTGAAATAGAGAAATTTACAAATTTCCAGCTCAATATAATTAAAGAAAAAGAAAGATTAAATATTTCATTGGAAGCACCTGTTATAGGAACAGTGAGCCGACTTGAGTCGGTTAAGGGAAATCGATATTTTATTGCCTCTTTGCCCGATATAGTTAAAACCTTTCCCTGTCTAAAAGTCATCTTTGTCGGAGACGGAAGCGAAAGAAAAAAGTTAGAGGAGGATGTAAAAAACCTCGGCCTTTCAGAAAATGTCATTTTTATAGAGGAATGTAAGGATATTCGCAGAATAGTGAGTACCTTTGATATCTTGGTTTTATCTTCTTTAAATGAAGGGATGGGTCGATGTTTATTAGAAGCGCAAATCTTGGGCGTGCCGGTTGTGGCCACAGAAGTAGGGGGGATTCCCGATATAGTGAGAGATGGTATAACAGGTATTTTAGTTCCGCCGCGAAATCCAGAGGCGATGTCAGAAGCGATAGTTAAGTTGCTAAAAGATAAGTTCTTAAGAAAAAATATGTCAAAGGAAGGCAAGAGGTGGGTAGACAAAAAATTTAGCGCTGAGGCTATGGTTGAAAAAATCTCTGATTTATACCAAGGATTAATAAGAGAAAATAATAGAAATGTTACGTAAATTGATTTTAGTATCGGTTATCTTAGGTTGCTTTTGTCAGATAGGTGCTGGCGAAGAGTTGATTCAGACACCAGCAGCTATACATATTAGCTCTACAATCAGCGATGGAAAGTATAGTATTTCTGAGATTGCGGAGATTGCAAAACAAAATAACATCAAAATAGTAATTTTGACAAACAGTGATTTTATGAGATGGGAATATGGATTATGGCCATTGCAAAGAATAATTAAAAAGACCGTAGAGACTAACTCTGTGTTTAATTATGGAATAAGAAAATATCTTAAAGAGATTGAAGAGGCACAAAGAAAAAATCCCAATTTAGTATTAATAGCGGGCGTTGAATCTGCACCACTTTATTATTGGGAGGGCAGTCCTTTTAAGAATAATCTTAAGATGTATAATTGGCATAAACATATGTTAGTTATTGGATTGGATAAAGTTAACGATTATAAGATGTTACCCTCAATTGCCAATAGATATAGTCTAAAACTACCCTATAAGTTTAAAGATATCTATCGATTTTGGCCTATTTTGCTTTTAATAATAGGAATCTTATGTTTAAGAGAAAGAAAGTTCAGATATAAAGACTTACAAGGGCGTCCATTGGGTCCGTATTCACGTGTATGGCAGATTTTTGGGATATGTATCATAATTTTTAGCCTGTTATTTCTGCTTAATAATTTCCCATTTTGTAGTTTTAAATATGACCAATATCACGGAGAGCAAGGCATCGGTCCTTATCAAAATCTCATTGATTATGTTAACAAAAGAGGTGGGCTCACATTTTGGGCTCATCCTGAGGCAGAGAATATTGAAAAAAGAGACAGGGTAAACATAGAGACCAGGGAACATTCAAATAATCTTTTGGAAGCTCGCGACTACACTGGATTTGCTGTATTCTATGAGGGTTATAAGAAGGTTGGGCCTCCAGGTGGCATATGGGATGAAGTTCTTAAGCAATATTGTCAGGGTAGAAGAAAGATGCCGGTATGGGCGATTGGTGGGTTGGCTTTTGACCAAACAGGAGACCTCGGCGAGTATATGCAGGATTTACGCACCATTTTCTTAATTCCCCATTTAACTAAACAAGCAGCATTAGAAGCATTGAGAGAAGGAAGGATATACGTGGTAAGAGGGAAGGAAAAATTGGTGTTGGATAGGTTTATCGTTGGAGATAGCCTTTCAGATATTAATGGGGCAATGGGCGATGAAATAGATGTAAGTGGAAATCCGATATTAAGAATAAGCGGCCATTTTGCAGGTGGACAGTCTGAGTTGGTAAAAATATATCTGATAAGAAACGGCGATGTTATTAAAACTTTTGAAGTTAAAAGTCCTTTTGAGATAAATTATTCTGATGAGTATTTGGATAAAGGTAAGAAAATATATTATCGGTTAGAAATCCACTACCCGGGAGGAATTCTTATAACTAATCCTATATTTGTAAAATTCAGACAGTAGCAAAATAGTTATGATATAATAAAGATGATTTTATCTGTACATCAACCACAATATATTCCTTGGTTAGGTTATTTTGATAAAATAGATAAAAGTGATTACTTTGTATTTTTAGATGATGTACAGTACAAACCGAGGGAATATCAGAATAGAAATAAGATTCGCACCAAAGAAGGATGGATGTGGCTGACGCTGCCCATTATGTCGAAAGGGTTGAACCGACAGAAAATCTGCGATGTGAAAATAGACAACGACTCTAATTGGCAGAAGAAACACTGTAGAAGTCTAAAAGTTTGGTATGGTAGAGCAAAGTTTTTTAAAGATTATTTTTCATTTTTTGAAGATGTATATACCAAAAGGTGGGAGAAATTAATCGATTTAAATATTCATATAATTAAATATATTCTTAAAGAATTAAGGATTGACACCTCTTTATACTATGAGTCTGAGATAAATACTTCTTCGCAAGGGACAGATCGGATTATAGAAATATGTAAAAAAATCAAGGCCGATACCTATCTTTCAGGTGTTGGAGGCAAAGACTATCTGGAAGAAGAGAAATTCATTCAAGAAGGAATTAAGTTAGAGTATCAGAATTTTGTGCATCCTGTATATCATCAGCGTTATATGGAAGGCAAAGATTCGTTCCTTCCATATATGTCAGCTATAGATTTGTTGTTTAATGAAGGGAAAAACAGCATAGACATTCTAAGGGGTAAGCGTAAACATGTATGAAGAATATTGGGGTTTAACCGAGAAACCATTTGAGAATACACCAGACCCTCGATTTATTTACTATTCATCTCAACATGAAGAGGGTCTTTCCCGCCTCCTTTATGCAGTCAGTGAAGGAAAAGGAGCGGCGATGTTAACAGGAATCTTTGGTTGTGGCAAAACACTGTTAGCAAGAACACTGCTTAAAGAATTAGATAAGGATATCTATAGAACCGCATTTATAGCCAACCCTTATTTAAGTTATGAAGAACTTTTGATGCATATTGTCTATAACTTAGGTGGTAAAGACCTGCCCAGTCGTAAAACGGATGTTCTAGTCAATACTGTATTAGAAAGGTTGAGTGAAATTCTGGAAAACAATATGCGGGACGGAAAGAAAACAGTGATTATTATTGATGAAGCGCATGTGGTCAGAGATAGACAAGTCTGGGAAGAATTAAGACTTATTCTTAATTTTCAATTAGAAGATAGGTTTCTTTTGACGCTTCTACTATTAGGGCAACCAGAGTTAAAAGAGCTTATCGATGGAAATAAACAATTCGCCCAGAGAATTGCTGTTAGATGCCATTTAGGAAGTTTGGACGAAAAAGAGACTAAAAGATATATCTTACATCGTCTCTCTGTGGCTGGCAGAAGTCAATCGATATTTACAGAAGAGGCATATAAGCTGATCTATAAAAAATCTGGTGGGATACCTCGGAGGATAAACCATATTTGCGATTTGGTTTTATTTTCAGGATTCGGTAAGGATTTGTCTGTAATTGATGAAGATATAATAAAGGATGTAGCAGGAGATTTAGAGGGTAGCTAAAACTAACTACAAATGGAGGCCTAATAAATGAATATACTAGCTATAGGGGCCCATCCGGATGATATTGAATTTGGCTGTGGGGGTACGCTGATTAAATATGTAGGAAAGGGCCATAATGTATATTTTTTAGTTTTAACTATGGGTGGCATAGGAGGGAACCCTGAGGTTAGAAAAAAGGAGCAGGAAGAAGTGGTAAAATTTATGAAAGCTAAACAGGTTTTCTGGGGAGACTTTCAGGATACCGAACTCCCAGTTAATAAGGCAGTAATTTCTGTTATCGAAGATATTATAAATAAGACAAAACCCAAGATAGTTTTCTTCAACTATTTTGACGACACTCATCAAGACCACAGGGTAGTAGCTCAGGCAGCTACATCAGCAGCCAGATACATAAAAGAGGTATTGTATTACGAAGTTCCCACCAGCCAGAATTTCCAACCTGATATATTTGTAGATATTGCGGATGTATTAGACAAGAAATCGGAATTGCTGAAACTTCATGCCTCCCAAGTTGATAAGACTAAAGTCGAGGACCTAACTATCTTAGAAAGCGCCCGATCCTGCGCTATTTTTCGGGGTTATCAAGGCAGGGTAAAATACGCAGAGGGATTTAAAGCTATCCGAATAATGAGGGAAATTTAAAGAATGCAGCCATTATTGATTTCTTTACTCTCCTTTTTGATTGTATATTTTTCTACGCCTATTTTTAAAAGATTAGCTATAAAGCTTAACATTTTAGATACACCAAATCACAGAAAGATACATAAAGAACCCACTCCTCTTTTAGGGGGATTAGCAGTTTACATCGGCGTGATGCTGGGATTAATGCTTATTTTTGCTAATCTACGTTTTTTTCTAGGGATTCTAATAGGTGCAACCATAATATTAATAATTGGTCTAATAGATGATATCAAAGCCCTATCGGCGCGATTTCGGTTAATAGGTCAAACCCTTGCCGCATTGATAATAATTATTTTTGGGGTGCGTCTTAATTTTTTACCTAATAACTTATGGGGAAACGTAGGAGAGGTAATCTTAACTTTAATCTGGATTATAGGCATTACCAATGCCTTAAATTATTTAGACGGGATAGATGGTTTAGCAGCAGGAACTGCAGCTATAAGTGCACTCTTCTTTTCTATCATCTCCTTTCAAACCAATCAGCCTGTGATAGGCCTGGCGAGTCTCATCTTATTGGCAAGCTGCTTGGGTTATCTGCCTCATAATTTTAAAAAGGTAAAGATATTTTTAGGAGATGCTGGTAGCACCTTCGTTGGTTTTGTTCTTGCAGGCATAGCCATAATGGGCGATTGGGCAGAAGATAATGTGATAAAATTGGTCATACCTATTTTAATTTTAGGAGTTCCAATTTTCGATATGGTATTTACTACGATAATGAGAATCAAAGAAGAAAAAATCAGTACCCTTACCGAGTGGCTTAAGTATGGAGGAAAAGATCATTTTCATCACCGCTTAATAGACCTAGGACTTCATCCAAAGGGAGCAATGATTTTTATCTGTTTTATTAGTATATCTTTTGGCATCAGCGCGATTATGGTAAGTGATGAGAAAGCTATTGTTGGATTTTGGGCAATTATACAGGCCTCTATTATTTTTGCAGGAATAGCTGTCTTAATGGTCGTTGGTAAAAGACGTCGTAGTGGTTGGAATATTCAGGATAAAGAATAGCGGATAAAAAAATATTTACTTTTTTTAAATAAATATAAGGTAATATTAAAAGAGTAAGAAAAGGTAGTTTTAATAGAGAAAGGGGGTGAAAGATAATGAAAACGATAGCTTATATAGCCATAGTTGTTTCTGCTGTAAGTTTAATTGTGGGCATAATCTCCAAACTCACATTGACTCCTATTGCTATAGTGCCCGGAGGGTTAGAGGCGCAGGCTCTTTTAGGATTTGCTAACACCTGCCTTCTAATTGCCATTACTTTCATTTTGTTGG
>CAKKQO010000059.1 GCA_919902105.1 Omnitrophica bacterium GWA2_41_15
CCGAAGTCCGCCGAAGGGCTGGTGCATGACGCGGCAGGGATGATGGTGTTTGTGCTGGCGTTTTTAGGGATGGTGGTAGTGGGGAAGATACTGGAGTAGATTAAAACGGATTTAAAGATTGACAAATTCTATCGTTTAATATATACCATTATTATCCGATGTATCGCATAATAATGAAAAGGAAATGTAACTAAGTTATGAATAATAAATATTTGGATATATTAAAGAAATTAGTCTTAACTTCGCTTAAAGACGAGAAGATTAAAATTATTCTCTTTGGCTCGCGCGCCAGAGGAGACAATAATACCAGATCTGACGTAGATATTGGGCTTATACCTTACGGAAACATTAACGCTAAAAAAATCACCTTGTTAAAAGAAAAAGTTGAAGATTTAAATATTCCCTATAAGATAGAAATAGTGGATTTCTCAGGAACATCAGAAAGCTTCAAAAAAGAAGCTATGCGAAAGGCGGTTATATGGAAAGATTAAGCTTAAAATACAAAGACGCGCTGGAAGCATTAGGTACGCTCAAAGATATATTAAAAGAAAATTTTTCTGTAATAATTAGGGACGCGAGTATACAACGTTTTGAATATACTTTTGAGGCGTTCTGGAAATTCATTAAGGAGCACCTCAAAGAAAAAGAAGGTATTATTGCAAATTCTCCGAAGTCCTGTTTCCGCGAGCTTTTTTCCATAGGCTTTATCAGCGAGGATGAAACCGTCAAACTTCAGGAAATGACGGATAAAAGAAATGATACATCGCACACATATAAAGAAAAAGTCGCGCAAACTATTTATGAAAAAATTCCAGAATATGCGCTTTTAATGGAAAAAATATTACAACTTTTTAAGGATTTAATAGAAAAGAAATGAAACGTTATATATCAGTCATTATCATATTCGCGGCTACGGCGGCATTAAGTTTATTTTTATACTATCAGCAGATAAAACCGGAAGACGCTGTTAATATTTCTAATTTTCCGCAAGAGATTGCGGGCTGGAAAGGAAAAGATATACCGCTTGAAGAAAAAGTCTATGAGATACTTGAAACTCGAAATCTATTATTTCGCGAATACAAAAAAGAAGGAGAGCCGGGAATAGTTTTATACATTATCTATTCGGACAAAAACAGGAAATCCTCTCACCCGCCTGAAATATGCTTAGCCGGAGGAGGTATAGACATAACCAGCAAAAAAAGCGAAGAATTAAAAATAAATCTGGGAGCAGAAGAATTTGGCCTTAAAGTAAATTATCTAATAGCAGAAAATTCAAACTCGCGCGAACTGATGCTTTACTGGTTTAAGGCAGGGAAAACTTTTACTGCCAACTACCTGAATCAACAATTTAAAATAATGCTTAGCCAACTACAAGGAAAATCTTCGGGCGGCGCGATGCTCCGCTTATCTACTTTAATAATTAAAGATGAAGCAGAGGCAAAAGAACAATTAGTAAAATTTATCTCCGCAATACTTCCCGTCGTAATAAAAACCATACCATAAGCCATTCGGAATTTCCAACTTTCAATTCGTAATCATATTGACTTTTGCAAAAGTAATAGGAACCTCTTCGCACACGAAATCTTTTGCCGTTGACAGCGGTTTACGGCTCGCTCATTTGCCGAAATTCCCTCCCCCGGAGGAAATATCGCCGGGCTCGGTCAGTTTCGGCATTCGCTTCACCGTAACCCCTTGTCAACATTTGCCAAAAGATTTCTAATTGTGTGCTTCAGAGTTCCTATTTACTTTTGATGTTTAAAACTTTAAACAGTGTCTAAAAAATTAACATCGGAAATAACCTCTTAGTCCGAGAGTGTCCTAATATATCTAGGACAGTCTGCCTTCTTACGAAAAAGTCACAGAGCCATAACTTATTGAAAATAATAAAGTTAAAAAAAATAATAAATCTTTATCCTAAACAGAAAGTTGGCACGCTACTTGCTATATATTAAAGTGATATTAGTTCTTGTAGTTTTAAAAAAGTTTAATAAAAACTTTTAAAGGAAGGGGGAAAGAAGATGAAAAATTTTTGTTTAATTGGCGTAACGTTATTATTAACTATTGTCTTATCCGGCTGTCTTGGCGGCGGAGGCGGCGGTTCATCCGCGGGCACAGGAGGATTCGCGGGCAGCTCAGCTTCTTCAAGCAGCAGCGGTGAGGCGATTGTCGCCGGCGAACAGATAGTTGTCATAGACGATGGCGGCGGCAATATTGGAGCAACAACACATAATCCTGAACCGGCAACAATGGTGCTTTTCGGCACAGGGCTTTTGGGAATGGCTTTATTTAGGAAAAGAAAAAAGGAGGTGGGAATGAAAAAACTCATTCTTTTATTAGCAATATGCGGCATGGCTTTAAGTGTTACAAACGCATACGCGGTGATTGAAGTCGGCAGCTATGGCGAAACAGGCTGGCAAACTTTCACTAATACTTTTGAAAGTGCCTGGACTGGCCAGGTAGGGGTGGCGGTAAGTAATTTCGGAGATACCGCATTGAGTCCGGTATTACTTGTAGATAATTTGAATTTTGGCCCTGCGGGCAATATGGGTTTTGAGTTAGGTGATTTTACCGGCTATACCACCGATGGCGATGCAGCTTTAGCAACATCTTTTGTTTCTTCTGGTGGTACCACCTATTTTCCCACTGAAGGAACATATATGGCGAGACTGCTTGCCTCAGGTGCTGATACAAGCGCCTATGGAGGGACAAACGGCGCTTATTTATGGTTAACAGACGACGTTTCCTTTGCCGAAGGGGATACCGCTTCATTTAACTGGAATTTTTTAGCCTTTGATTATTATCCTTTCGAAGATTTCGCTTTCGTTTTACATAAAGAGGTTGGTGGCGGTTATGAAACAGAAATACTTGCTAAAATTGGCCCAACTGGTGGCGGAGGAGTAATTCCTGAACCGGCAACAATG
>CAKKQO010000060.1 GCA_919902105.1 Omnitrophica bacterium GWA2_41_15
CTCGCTCCAAAATCGTCGCAGCCAATGTGCCCATTATTTCTCGGAGGCTCAGTAAAAGTGGTTGCGATATTCGTTTGCAGTTAAGGCGTTTATCTATATTAACGTTGCCCCTAAGCTGCTATTTTCTTGGCCGTCAGAATACGCTTCTCTTAAATACTATAATTCTATTTAGTGTTTTATTTATCGCTTATCTAAAATATTATCTAAAAATTGAAATAAAACCTAAGAATCTTGGCAAAATTTTTGAGCCTGAGATTGAATTTATCTTTCTTGCGGCGGCATGTTTTTTAAGTATATTTTTCTTTCCCAAGATTATTGCGATGAATATATTGTTATTTATTATTTTAGGAAATACTTTTGCCCAAATCGCTAAAGAACGTTATGGCCGGGCACTAGAGATAGTTACCTTTGCCTATGTCTGCCTCGCTTCCAGCCTGTTTCTTTTATTTTTTCCTTTAGTTTTTGATTGGCACATTGCGCTTCTAGGGTGTTTGGCAGGGGCGGTTATAAGATTAATTAAACTGCCTTTTAACCAAGACATAGCTGTCAGCCTTACTTCGGGTTTGGCGATGGTTTTGCTATTAACTTAGGAGATTATATGCGTGCAATAATCTTTAGCTTTTTTCTTTCTTTATCAATCTTTACCCTTACTTTTTCCAGCATGGTATTTAAAGAATGTAATCAAGGGTTACGGGATTTAGATATCTCTGCCTTGGCTGTATCCGAGACAGAGCCCAATTTGGCCTATGCCGGTTCAGGCCGGGCACTCTATAAAACAGAGGATGGTGGAGGCAGCTGGCAGGCAGCGCTTAATCTAAAGGGCTCAAACAAAGGCATTAACTTTATTGCTTTTAACCGCCAGGATTCAAGCATTGTTTATGCGGCAACGCAAGACGGTTTATTTATGCAGGATAACCCCGTAGTTAACCTCTGGACGAGGTTATTTTCCGGCCTGGGGGAATCAGAGAGGTTTTGTGTTTATGTGGCGGCGGATGGCAATAATATTTTCTTGGGCACTAAGGCAGGCCTGTTTATCAGTCAGGACAAGGGGAAGAATTGGCATAAGGCCCAGGGAGAATTAGGGGATTCTGCGGTTAATTGCCTTGATTTAGGCCAGGCCAGAGTATTTGCCTCTACGTCGGATAAGCTATTTGCCAGCCCGGATTTAGGTAAAAGCTGGCAGGCGGTGTTTAGTTTCGGCCTGCCCAAAGAAAAAGACGAACAAGACAGCGATTCAGGCGATGATGATGCGGATGCGGATTTGGATAAGGAAGGCGCGGAGGCAAGCTATATATTTATTCCCCGGGATAATCCTGAGCAGATATATTTGGCGGCTAATGCCGCAGTATTTGCCAGTTCTGATAACGCTGGCTCATTTTTACCGGTTTATTCCGCGGGTCTATCCCAGGCCGGTATCCGCAATATATTAGCCGGCGCAGGTAATATATATGCGGCGACAAAAAGCGGCGTTTTTGTTTTGGCTAAGGATAAACAATCCTGGCGGAATGTTTACGCCGGGCTTATCAGTTCGGATATCAGATTTGCCGCCTTAGATTCGCTGGGCCGGCTGTGGCTAGCAACAGATAAGGGAATTTTCCGCAGTTCGGGGCCTTATGAGCCTGGCCGGGAAAACCCCAGCGCGGATAAACGGGATAACTGGCGGTTTTACTTTAAGGATGAGCCGACAATAAACCAGGTCCAGGCAGCAGCGATAAAATACGCCGAGGTTATTGACCCAAAGAGAATAGAAAATTTGAGGCGGGGCGCGCGGCTTAAAGCTTTAATGCCGGATTTTGATTTAGATTACGACAAGACTATTTATGGCTCTACTAGCCAGCAATTTGTGTATGTCGGCCCGCAGGATTGGAGCTTGGGGTTTTCCTGGGATTTGGGGGATTTAGTTTGGAGCGACCAGCAGAGATTAATTGATTCCCAAGTGCGCCTGATGGTGGAATTAAGAGACGATATAATTAGCGAGGTAACCCGGCTTTATTTTGAGCGAAGAAAACTACAGGCCGAGCTGTTTCTCTCTCCGCCCCAGGAGCCCAAGGCAATATTAGAAAAAGAACTCAGATTAGACGAGCTGACTGCCTATATTGACGGCTTAACTGGAGGGTATCTATCTCGGCAGTCCGGGAGGTGAGCGTGAAAGTCAAAGAGATAATGACCAAAGATGTCAAGAGTTTATCCGGAGAAGAAACAGTAAAAGATGCCTTGGATATAATATCAAGATTAGAAATAAGCGGCCTTCCGGTGATTGATAAGGATAAAAACCTCTTGGGAATGTTTACAGAAAAGGATGTCTTAAGGATAATTCTTCCCGGCTATCTAACTCAGGTGGGGGCTTTTGTTTATGGGGATGATCCTAAGAACATCAAGAATAAATTTTTAAATCTGCATAATTTAAAGGTAACAGAGGCAATGAATAAAGCAGTGGAAACCGTAAAGGAAGATACTTCTTTATCAGAGGCGGCGCGTTTAATGCTGACTAAAAATGTGCGCAGGATGCCGGTGTTAGATGCGAACAAAAAGGTGACAGGGATAATTTCCCGCTATGACGTATTGGCTGGCTTAAGGAGAATCGCTGAGGTATGATTAAGAAATTTTTTCTTCTAATCGGAATTTCTGTCTGTACGGGTTTTTTAAGTAAAGCAGGAGGGTTTAACTCCCATCAGGCCCTGGCAATTAGCATTTTCCTTGTTTCGGTGCTGGGAACGTTGTTATTCTGGGAGTTCCGATTGGCATTTGTTTTTTTGGGTTCAAGCGCATTGTTGCTAACCAACACGATTAATTTAGAATCCCTGATTAAATTTGCCTCGCTGGATGTGATTTTATTTTTGGTGGGGATGATGGTTTTGGTGGCACTGCTTAAAGAAACGGGTTTATTCGCCTGGATTGTAAGTTTAATCCTGCGCATCCGTAATCTTACCGCAAACAAATTTTTGGTAGTTATCTGTTTTATTTCTGCTGTCCTTTCTGCGATGACCAGTGAGGTAGTTTCTATTATATTTATGGTAGCGGCAATCCTTGAAATCTGCGATTATTTTGAAGTTGACCCAGTCCCCTTTATCATCATTTCCGTATTTGCCACCAATATCGGAAGTGCTGCAACTGTATTGGGCAACCCCATTGGTATCCTTATTGCCACAAAAGCGGGATTGACTTTCGAGGATTTTATTATTAAGGCCTTTCCTATTTCTGTAGTCTGCCTGATAGCGGTTATCTTTATTTTTAAATTTTGGTATAGAAAGAATTTGGCTCAACTTGATGAAAAGATAAAAGAATTGGGCGCCAATGAAATACTGATAAAATTAATATCGGTGCCCATTGAAAGGCAGTTGCGCATTGCCCTTTTTATATTCGGCGTCACTTTATTTTTTATCGCCTTGCACCATCGCTTGGAAATTCTCCTGCATTTGGAGAGCAATACTATTCTTCTGACCATACCTTTAATCTCTGCGGGAGTTGTGATGCTTTGGAAATGGCAGAGGGCGCGGGAGTTTATCGAAAAAGATGTAGAATGGTGGACGCTGTTGTTTTTTATGCTGCTTTTTGCGCAGGCGGGGGCTTTGCATTATACCGGAGCCACTGATACCGCCGCCGGATATTTAGCCAAGGTTTCCGGCAATAATCCGGTAAACCTTTTAGTTTTAATTATCTCTGTGTCTGCTATTGGCTCAAGTATCTTAGATAACGTCGTTTTAGTCACCGCCTTTATTCCCGTAATACAGAGTTTTAAAAACATAGGATTTAATCTTCAGCCATTATGGTGGGCGCTTCTTTTTGGGGGGTGTTTAGGAGGGAATATCACTTTGGTGGGCTCAACCGCCAATATCGTTGCCCTCGGTATTTTAGAAAAAGAAAGAAATATTAAATTAACATTTTTTCGCTGGTTTTGGATAGGGTTGACAGTAGGTATAATCAGTATAATTATTACTGCGCTTATATTGATTATTTTCCCAATATACCATGTATAAAATACGCCGATATTTTTTTAGCGGAATAGCCCTGATTCTCCCGGTAATTATTACCATTTATATTTTGGCTGGCGTGTTCCGCTTTGCCGACGGGCTGTTAGGCAGATACATAAATTATTATTTAAAGAAAGAGTTCGGCTATAGCATTCCCGGTTTGGGGCTTTTAATTTTTATATTAGTTATTTTCTTTAGCGGGTTTATAGCGGCTAATTTCTTGGGTAAAAGGTTAGTGCGTCTTTTAGAACGATGGTTCCTGAAAATGCCGCTGGTCTCTAAAATTTATCCTCATATAAAGCAGTTCATAAATATTGTTTTAGACAAAGAAAAATCTGCGCTGAAAAAAGTTGTTTTGGTGGAATATCCGCGCAAGGGCGTATATTCGTTGGGGTTTATTACTAATGAGGGCCTTTCTGAAATAGAGAAAAATACCGGCTCTAACATTGTAACCGTGCTTATTCCAAGTGTGCCTAATCCTTACAGCGGGTTTTTCTTCTTTTTTAAGAAAGAAGAAGTAATTTATTTGGATATGAGCGTTGAGGATGCGATAAAATTGGTTGTTTCAGGAGGAGTTTTACAGCCATAATTAGGGACACATCCCATTTATTATTTATGGAGGGATTATGAGTAAAAGAGTGTTTAATTTAACGATCGTGGCTGGATTAATATTGTTTTTCGCAGGTTCTAGTTTTTCTCAGGAAAACACCGAAGGGAATCCGCAAACAGAAGAAACGCAGACTGTTTTAGAGGTACCGCCGGTATCTTTAGATATCCTAGAGGCAAGAGAAGATATAGCATCACCTGGAAAGGAAGCGGAACCTAAAACTGAGCCTGTAAAAGTAGAAGAAGATTTAGAATGGGTATGGGGAGATGTCGTCTCAGTGGATGCAGAAAAGGGGCAATTAAGCGTAAAATACCTAGATTATGAAACTGATACAGAAAAAGAAATAGCTTTTTATATTGACGAGAAAACTGTTTTCGAGAATGCGCAGAATCTAGGCGAAATTCGACCGCAGGACAGCGCCAGCGTAGATTATGCGATAACTAACGAAGGGAAAAATGCCGCCCGATTAATAAGCGTAGAGAAAAATATCTCAGAAACGCCAGAATCAACCCCTGCTCCATAACTTAATCTGCAATTAAGAAAAGATAAATAAGAGGGCATCCTAATTTATTGAGAAACGCAAAACTAATGGAACTTCTTCGCACACGAAATTTTTTGCCGTCTATTTCGGTTTACGTCTTTAGGTGTTACGCTCCATAGAAGATTGTCGCTACACCTTCGCCGTAATTCCTCATAGACGTTTGCCAAAAAATTTCTGATTGTGTACTTTAAGAAATTCCATTAGTTTTGCGTACCTCTTAAGGATGCCTTTTTGGTGTAATATGATTAAATTAGTTATTTTTGACTTAGACGGAACACTTATCGATGCTTATAAGGCAATAGCAGAGAGTTTTAATTACACGATGCAACAGCTTTCTTTGCCGCAGCAATCGTTTTTAGCAATAAAAAAAGCAGTTGGCTGGGGCGATGAAGCATTGCTTAAGCCGTATGTGCCGCCGAAAATAATACCCTTGGCTTTAAGAATATACCGCGGCCATCATAAGTTATCTCTCTTGAGAGGGGCGCGGCTTATTCCTTGCGCAAGAAAAATTCTTTTAAAATTAAGAAAAAGAAAAATCATGCTTGCAGTTGCCTCTAATCGTCCGACGCAGTTTTCGCTCCTTCTTTTAAGAAAGCTTAAAATTAGAAAATATTTTGATTATATTTTATGCGCCGATAAATTAAAATTCAGAAAACCGCATCCGCAGATACTCAATAGCATCGTAAGAAAATTAAAGGTAGAAAAAAGCCAAACTCTTTATGCCGGAGATATGGCGATAGATGCCGAGACCGGCAGGCGTGCCGGCATAAAGGCTTTTATTATCTTAGGCGGCTCAAGCAGTAAGGCCGAAATAATAAAAGAAAATCCGTGCAAAATTGTAAAGAACTTATGCGGCATGCTTGGCGCCATTGACGCGGGATGAGTTAAGTAGTATATTAAGCTCATGAGTAAAAAAGTTAGTCCTATGGCAGGCCATATTGAGGCGCTTTCTAAAATCAGCCAGGCGATTACCTCGGACCTTTACTTAGAGGATATTCTGCGCCTGATTGTCGCCGTGGTCGCGCAGGTGATGAACTCTAAAATCTGCTCGATTATGCTTTTGGATGAAAAAAAAGAGTATTTAGTTATCCGCGCCACCCAATCTATTTCCGAAGATTACAATAAGAAACATCCGCTTAAAGTCGGCGAAGGCATTGCCGGAAAGGTTGTCGCGAAAAATATGCCTATCAGCGTCTATAATGTTACACAAGAAAGAGAATATAAATATAAGGATATCGCCAAGAAAGAGGGGCTGGCCTCTTTATTGTGCGTGCCTTTGTCGGTGAAAAATAAGGCCATCGGCGTAATTAATGTCTATACGACGGCTCCCCATAAATTTAGCAAAAATGAAGTCAATGTGCTTACCGCGGTGGCATCCCAAGCCGCTTTAGTCATTGAGAATACCGAGTTGATGGTAAAAACCAAAATTATTCAGGAAGAGCTTGAGTCACGAAAAATCATCGAGCGGGCAAAGGGGATATTGATGCAAGAGAAAAAAATTTGCGAAGACGAGGCCTACCGTTTGATTCAAAAATACAGCATGGATAAACGCAAGTCCATGCGCCATGTAGCTGAGGCGATAATTATGACTAAGGAGATGCGAGGGTAA
>CAKKQO010000061.1 GCA_919902105.1 Omnitrophica bacterium GWA2_41_15
GGCGACCCAGGGCCATCCAGCCGACGCCGAAGATCATTAACACGAACAGGCCGTCCGCCAGACTCGCAACCAGACAGAGCCACCAGGGAATACTGGCTTCGCCGGAATGACCGTAGAGCTGCGACTGCAGGCGTTCCCAGGGATAATTGACCAGGACCGCCACGACAAAAAGCATCGTGAGCTGCCGGACTAGATCGCCAGACCAGTGCTCGGGCGATGACGCGCGCACGTACTCTTCGCCAAGAGAAGTTCCTGACTCAATGTGGTTCATGCTGCCCACGCAATCTCTCAAGTATCCAATCCTGAAACGCTCGGTGCCCGGCCAGTTCCTGGAATACGACCCGCTCAAGCGTCGAGTGATGGTGGAGATGTTCGGCAAGGAGTCGAGCGAGCGTTCGATCCCCGTCAGATCCTTGTCCGAGTTGATGGAGCATCTCGTGCACAAAGTGCTCATCCTGCGTGCCTCGTGCCACCAGTTGCTCCCGCAAGGCTTGATCTCCCAGGACCCGATCCACCACCGGCGCATCCGCCGGCATCGTATGGGCACAGGCCGAGAGCACTACTCCCAGCGCGAGTCCCAACCATCCTGCCAGCCACCGCATGGTGTCCTCCTCCTTCAGTCGTCGTTCATGAAACGGCTGTACGATCCTGTTACTGGACCATGCCGTGCGGCCGCATCGCTCGGTGTTCTTGTGCCAAAGTATCAGCTTCACCCGCTGCTCAGGTTGTTTTGAGCGAACGACGGAGAATGCGCGGCATACTGTTTGGGCTCAGTCTCGCTATGCGGTTCAGAATGCTTTACGTAGTACTCCGCCGTATGCTCCCAGTGCTTCCCCTTCTCTCTGAGTTCTTGTGCCTGCTGGATGCAGTACTGATCGTTCGCCTGAATCATGCGCGTAGAAGTCTCCGCACAACCGTACAGCACCGTCAGCACTCCGACCGCGGATACAATCGGAACCGATCGACTATTCAACCTGACTGCCCTCGTTGGACTGAACCCACGTTCTCGGAAGTCCTGCGAGCCGCCCCCAGGCACTACGTCTGGAGGCGACTCGGACTCAACCGGATAAGCACTTGTCTCCGTAAAATCTTTCCTCCGTCGAGTTTCCGTTGCGCCGTGTTCTCCAGCCAAATCCTCGACTACGTCAGGCCGTTATGGCCCCTTCCGTGTCAAATCATAGTGTTCTGTGGCCAGATTCTGAGCCTCGTGCGCAGCCTTCCTAAAGGTTTCCGAAATGGCTTGGCAGTGAGCTATGTGTTGCGCCCTGGTGCGATCCCCGGTGGGCTCGCCTGGATGTCTTTCATAGAACTCGGCTACGGTATCCCAATAATTCGCTTTTGCTTTGAATTCCTGAGCCTGTTGCGAATAGAAACCCTGCAGTCCCTGATGATCTCCTTTGCTAATCATAGTCTCGAGAGACTCCGCGGCGAAGCTTGGCATTGCAACCAGGAGACCGAGAACCATGAATGCGCAAGCTAATCTAACCTTCAGTAGCATAGGCCCTCCTTGTTTGTGGCGAACCGTTTCGCCTGCTCTGGTGAGTGAACTTCACTCCCCATCTATGTCTTGCCCCATCTTCTTCTTGCCCCCCGCCCGTGAGCCTTGGGGTTACCGAAGATGCCGTGGCCCCGTCAGCATCATCTGAGAGTGTGACGCTGCGGAAGGCCCGCTCGATGCGATGATGATTCCTTGTCTTCCTCCTCCTTTCTTTAAACGTATTCATATATAAGACGACATTGGGCTCGTGGCGTTACAGTTTCTCTAAGCAAGGAAATATTCACTGTTCAATGAGGCATTCTTGCCTCGTGTGCACATTCACAGTTCAGAAAACCGTGCTCGGGACAGCAGTCCTTGCATGACGCGAGGAGTGCGTGCTTGAGAGCTTGTCGCGCCCGATGCAGGCGCACTCTGAGCAGGGTGAGGGTAATGCCCAAGTCCTCTGCCACTATTGCCCGTGATTCGCCACGAAGATCGATCCGCTTCAAAACCACGGCATACTCGGGTCTGAGTGTCGGGATAAGTCGATAGAAACATTCGCACACTGCTTCAGGATCTAGAGTGAATTCATTTACAAACGTAGGTTGAAGGCGGGCATATTCGGCCTTACCGTGCTGGCTGGCCATTTTGGCACGATAATAATCAGCCAAAGTGCTCCTCAGCACCCGATAAAGCCATTGTTGAACACTATCTCGCTTTTTGATATCTGACGATTTGCTGAGGGCTCGAAGGTAGAACTCATGCAGGACTTCCTCCGCCATATCCGTAGTCTCCGACCGATGGGTGAGGAAGCGAAGGAAGGCGCGTCGATTCTCGACGAGTATTGGGCCAATTTCTAGGCTCAACGGATTTCTGAAGTCGTGCGATTCCGGATGTGAGGGCACTGTCAGGAGTTCCTTCCCTGGATGATTTGCCCTGCAATTATAATGCTGATGACCAAAGTGACCATCAGGTGCCGGTCCTGGAGTACTCAGTTCAACCGTTCCATATTTTCTAAACGGGGGGAGCATTCCAAATGATGGTTGTATTCTTGCTC
>CAKKQO010000062.1 GCA_919902105.1 Omnitrophica bacterium GWA2_41_15
TAATCTTCAGCCAATGAAAGGGAAATAAAGATGGTTAAGCTCATAATTATCGCTGTGAGTAAATTAGGGACACATCCTATTTTTTTTAGCAATCGATCAACCCAAAAAATAGGATGTGTCCCTAATTTCTCTAATTTCTCTACTAATTTTCTCATGGTTTTTATCCGTGTCCAAACAAAAAGCCGAGTGGCCCAATCTTATTTCGGCAACCCGGCTATCGAATTCTGGTTAAATGGTTAATTAGTCAATTGGTTAATTAAATACGCACCAGTTAACTATTCACCAATTCTCAATCGATCCGTGGCTTTCCGTCCCCAGATTGCTCTTCCCGAATGAAGCAACTTTTTTAGTTTCTCTTCGGGATCCCGAAGCGTCTCTTTATGAAGAAACAACATTCGGGAGGGTTTGGCTTATCGTTAAGAATGTTTTGAAAACTTTTTTAAAAAAGAGCAAAAAATATACCCATAAACTTCAGGTAGTTTAATTATACACTGTAATCGTGCCAATTTCAATCCCCAAAACTAACTTTTGTTCGGTTAACTCCGTTTCACACCCCCGCGGTGTGTAATGGTAGCGGACCATCGATTTTGATAATGGGCAGCCGCTGGCGCAAAATACTCATTACCAGCCTGCGTGTTTCCCTGTCTAAGTGTCTTAAGATAAGCCGCATTGCCTTATGGTCTATGCGGTCTAATGTTAGAATGATATTTTTGACTATAGGGCTGACAGGATTAGGCCGCTGTAATACGGGTTTTTCAGGTATGCTTACGATATCACCCGGTATTTCAAGTTTCTCCCCTTGCCTAAAGAAGCAGGTGACTATTGCCGCTGCCTGCTCAGGAGCCATCGCGCTAAGTATCTGGGCTGACTGCGAGGCGGAGATGATGGGCAATGTTGGTATCGGCTGTGGCCCAGGATAAATCGTAGTTGTTTGCTTACCCGCGATGTAGTAAATCGGTTCTTGCGCCAAGAGGATCTTGGCAGCCAGCTCAGGACTGGCCTCGCTTAATATATTTACTGCCCGCTCTACATCTAATCCGCTGATGATCTGGGCGACATTGTTAACTTCGAGCAATTCATGATGTCCTATGAAGCCAGCAATTCCTCCGTCCAATCTTTCAACAAAATAAGTCTTGCCATCCGATGTCTCTAAGGTTATTAAAGTTGTTGACATTCCGTCTGGCATACCTGGCGGGTCACTATGCAGAAGCGTAATATTCACCACTTTTATGCCGTTAGCGTCTATGCCTAAACTCTGCGCTAAAAAGTTAATTGCCGCGGCATCGACGGGGAGCTTGGTAGAAGGTTTATCAACCAGTACCTCGAATCCTAATGCTATCCGCATGGTATTCTCTCTATCAT
>CAKKQO010000063.1 GCA_919902105.1 Omnitrophica bacterium GWA2_41_15
GGAGCCTGTCCGAGTAATCCTCAATTTTGGACTGGACACCCAGCGGGCACTGTGGTTTCTAGACGGTATGGCTAAAACATTCAAATCCTGGGACATCGATCAGTTAGTCCTGCTTCCTCCGTCGATTCAAGAGCTCGTGCCCGCAGGGCATCTGGCGCACTTTGTGCGGGATCTGGTCCGCGAGTCGCTGGATGTGTCCGCGATTCTGAAGGTCTACACGGAGGACCGTGGGTATCCGCCCTATCATCCCACCATGATGGTCGCCTTGCTGCTGTATGCGTATTGCCAGGGACTCTATGCGTCACGGCGGATCGCCAAGGCCTGTGAGGAACGGGTGGATGTCATGGCCGTGACGGCACGACAGCAGCCAGACTTTCGGACGATTAGCGATTTTCGGAAGCGGCATCTCCCGGCGCTGAGCGGACTGTTCACACAGGTACTCCAGTTGTGTCAGAAGGCGGGGTTGGTGACATTGGGCCACGTGGCATTAGATGGGACGAAGATCCGCGCGAGTGCCTCGAAACATAAGGCGATGAGCTACGGCCGGATGAAGACCGCTGAGCCGGAGCTGGCCGCCGAGGTTGCACGTTGGCTGGCGGAGGCCACCGCCAGCGACGCGCGCGAGGACGCGGCCTATGGAGCCGACCGGCGCGGAGACGAGTTGCCGGAATGGGTGACGCACAAGCAGCACCGTTTGGAGAAGATCCGCACCGCGAAAACGGCCTTGGAGGCTGAGGCCGCGATGCGGGCACGGACGGAGCCGACCCCCTCGGATCGTCCGCGACGAGGCCGCCCGGCAAAGAATCCGCCCGGTACGCCCCCCGACCGTGCGCAGCGCAATTTCACCGATCCAGACAGCCGGATTATGAAGGCGCGGGACGGATTCATCCAAGGGTATAACGCCCAAGCAGCCGTCGATGCCGATCACCAGATCATCGTGGCGCAGGGGCTGACGAACCAGGCGAGTGACGCGTCCCAACTCAAGCCGATGCTGGCGCACATCAAAGCGAACACCGGCCGACAGGCACGGGAACTGTCGGCGGATGCGGGATATTGCTCAGAGCAAAATCTCACGGCCTTGCATCGCCGCCACATTCGCGGCTATGTCGCCACGGGTCGGCAACGGCACGGAACGGCCTCGGCCACCGGCGCACGCAAGACTGTCCCGGGGACGCGAGTTCACGCGATGAAGGTCCGCCTGAAACGCGCCGGGCATCGCAGTCGCTATCGGCTCCGGAAGCAGGTGGTCGAACCTGTGTTTGGTCAGATCAAACAGGCGCGTGGTTTTAGACAGTTCTTGCTGCGGGGGCTGTCGCAGGTCTCGGGTGAGTGGAGTCTGGTCTGCAGTGCCCACAATGTGCTGAAACTGGCTGGTGCGAGAGGATGAGTCCTCCGCAGCCGATCACACTCCCACCCGTGAGCCACGCATCGGCCACACACGCCGACGGCTGCCCGAATTACCGCTGGCCCTGCCGTGAACATACGGCGTGTCACTCATTGCCAGCGATTACTCGGACAGGCTCCT
>CAKKQO010000064.1:0-1683 GCA_919902105.1 Omnitrophica bacterium GWA2_41_15
TACTTAAGGTGCCCGAACACCAAATGTTCTGTCTCGGTTATCGGCCCGCTTGCCGCACCGGTAACAAACTGTTTTACCACCGGATTCTGTGTATTCTTAATCTCCTCAGGGCTTCCTTCAGCGATTATTTTACCCTGATAAAGCATTGCGATATGGTCTGCGATTTTATAGGCGCTGGTCATATCGTGCGTAACCACTACGGAGGTTATTTTTAGCTTAGACTGTAGTTCACGGATGAGCTCGTTTATGGCATCTGCGGTAATCGGGTCAACTCCGGTGGTCGGCTCATCATAAAGTATAAGCTCAGGGTGCATACAAATGGCGCGGGCGAGTGCCACGCGCTTCTTCATCCCGCCGGATAATTCCGAAGGCATAAGATCTTCTATAGCGTGTAGCCCCACTAAACTTAATGCCTCTTTAACCCGTTCAGCGATACTCGCTTCGTCTAATTCTGTATATTCTTCCAATACAAAACCCACGTTCTCTGCAACTGTCAAAGAATCAAAAAGCGCCCCGCCTTGAAAAAGCATACCTATCTTCATACGCACTTTATTCAACTCTTTTTCTTTTAATTTATTAATCGTAACACCGTCTACTTTAACAATACCTGAATCCGGCATAACAATACCGACAATATGCTTAAGCAAAACTGACTTGCCGCAGCCGCTCCTTCCGATAATTACCTTTGTCTTGCCGCGCTCTATGGTAAGACTTAGATTATCCAGCACCTTATGGTAATTAAAAGTTTTAGAAACTCCAATTATCTCAATCATTTTACCCCGTTAGAGATAGGTCACCGTAGGTGACCGTCTATTAGTCGTAAAGTTGATGATAAGGTTTTTGCTTCCATAGTTACCCTGCCCCGCTCGCTTTGCCAATAGATGCTATCTCTAACGGGGCTTACTGTCCTAAAACATAAAATAAAAAGGTAAAGAAGCAGTCAGCAGCGATAATCGCTACAAAAGATACAACCACAGAAGTAGTAGTTGCCTTACCCACGCCCTCTGCGCCGCCTTGAGCTTTAAGGCCCTCGAAACAACCGACAATAGCAATAATCATTCCGAAAAACATTGCTTTAAGCAACCCGGTGAATAGGTCTTTAAAAGCAAGGGCATCAAAAGTAAGGGTTAAATACATGTTAGAGCTTATGCTTAATCTATATACGCCTATAAAGTATCCGCCGAATATACCCACCAAATCTGAATAGAGAGTCAGCACCGGTAAAACTAAAATCAAACTCAAGAATCTCGGCGCCACTAAATATTTTACCGGATTATTAGCTAAGGTGTAAAGGGCATCTATCTGTTCAGTTACAGTCATTGTACCTATCTCGGCAGTAATCCCTGCGCCGGAGCGGCCTGCAACAATTAAAGCGGTCAGCACCGGCCCGAGCTCCCTGACCAAAGAAAGGGCAACAATATTGGCGATATAGATCTCACTGGAAAGCTTCTCCATCTGATAAGCAGTCTGCAGCGCAAGTATTATTCCGGTAAAAACCGCTACGATAGAAACGATGAGCAGGCTGTCCACGCCTATTTTTCTCATCTGTACAAAGACGCGTTCGCTCTTAAAAGGAGGCCGGAATAAATAAAACAGGGTCTGGAAGAGAAGCTTAAATACACCTCCGATATAATCAAACACTACTACAACTTTTCTTCCGAAAACTTCAAATAAATATCTCAT
>CAKKQO010000064.1:1783-11023 GCA_919902105.1 Omnitrophica bacterium GWA2_41_15
ATCCCTGCTCAAACACAAGCTCATCTCTTTTGCGCAAGACTTTGACTTTAGCGCCTTCCTTGATTCTTGCGGAAATGATTTCTTCTGCCAAGGAATCCTCTAAAAACCGCTGTATCGTCCTCTTTAAGGGACGCGCGCCATACTGCACATCAAACCCCTTCTCCATCAATAGTTCTTTTGCTTCAGGGCTGACATCTAAACTAATTTTATGTTCGCTAAGACGCTTTGCCACTTCTTTTAACTCTATTTCGATTATCCGGTTTAAATCTTCGCGAGCCAATGCCCTAAAAACTATTATATCATCAATCCTATTTAAAAACTCAGGTTTAAATATACGCTTGACTTCGTCTAAAAGCTTATCTTTCATCTCTTGATAAGTAACTTCTTCACTCTGTGCCTTAAAACCTAAAGAACCTTGTTTCCTTATAATTTCAGTGCCGACATTAGAAGTCATAATAATAATGCTATTCCTAAAATCAACCTTTCTGCCGAAGCTGTCGGTGAGGCGGCCGTCTTCGAAAACCTGTAATAACAGGTTAAAAACATCCGGATGCGCCTTTTCAATCTCATCCAGCAAAATTACCGCATATGGCCTACGCCTGACTTTTTCGGTTAATTGCCCGCCTTCTTCGTAGCCGACATATCCGGGAGGAGCGCCGATAAGGCGGGATACATTAAACTTCTCCATATATTCCGACATATCAATCTGAATTAACGCATTCTCATCGCCGAACATAAACTCAGCAATGGTGCGGGCAAGAAGACTCTTACCGACGCCGGTCGGACCTAAAAAGATAAACGAACCAATAGGCCTGCGCGGATCCTTAATGCCGGCTCTGGAGCGCCGAATAGCGCGGGCGATAGATTGGATTACTTCATCCTGCCCTACAACCCGTTCCTTAATTTCTCCCTCAATATGCATCAGCCGCTCAGTTTCTTTTTCTTCCAGGCGTATAATGGGAATGCCTGTCCATTGTGAAACAATTGCGGCAATATTTTCCGCATTCACCTGCGGCCGCATCTGGTCCCTCTCCTGAACCCATTTTTTATTAAAACTATCCAGCTCGGTTCTTACCTGTTTTTCTTCGTCTCTTAAAGACGCGGCTTTTTCAAAATCTTGAGCGCGAACCAAACTTTCTTTTTCTTTTTTAAATTGTTCTAACTTTTGCTCTAATTCTTTTATCTCGCGAGGTGCAGTTAAAACCTTGAGCCGCGCGTGTGAGCCTGCCTCATCGATTAAATCGATGGCCTTATCCGGCAAGAATCTTCCGGTAATGTACCTATCAGAAAGTTTTGCCGCGGCTTCTAAAGCCTCATCCATAAATTCAACCCGATGATGCGCCTCATATCTATCACGCAGGCCCCTTAAAATTTCAACAGTCTCGCCTACTGTCGGCGGCTCAACAAATATGGTTTGGAAACGCCTCTCCAAAGCCGCATCTTTTTCAATATATTTTCTGTATTCATCCATAGTAGTTGCGCCAATACACTGTATCTCGCCGCGGGATAAGGCCGGCTTTAAAATATTTGAGGCATCGATTGCGCCCTCGGCAGCGCCCGCCCCGACTAAAGTGTGCAGTTCATCTATAAAAATAATTACTTCTTTAGAACGCTTGATTTCATCCATCACTGCCTTAATTCTTTCTTCGAATTGCCCGCGGTATTTAGTGCCGGCAACCATCAAAGCCAGGTCTAAAACAATAATTCTTTTATGATGCAGTATTTCGGGAACATTACCGCTGACCACTGCCTGCGCCAACCCTTCAACAATCGCAGTTTTACCTACGCCTGCCTCGCCTAAAAGCACAGGGTTATTTTTCGTGCGCCGGCTTAAAATCTGGATTACACGGCTGGTTTCATTCTTACGGTTGACGACCGGGTCTAATTTACCTTCCCGGGCTAAGAGAGTCAAATCGCGGCCAAAGGCATCTAAGGCTGGAGTTCTGGTCTTTGCTTCCACACCAGCTACTCCACCAGCTGCTCCCATGCCAAATCCGGGAGTAGCTGAACCTAATATCTCCATTATTTCCTGACGTACCCGTTCTAAATCCAAACCTAAATTAACTAAAACCTGAAAGGCCACACCTTCGCCGTCGCGTATCATTCCTAAGAGAATATGTTCGGTTCCGATATAATTATGCCCTAATACCCTTGCCTCCTCAGCAGCAAGTTCTAAAGTCTTTTTTGCTCGGGGAGTGAAAGGAATATCGCCTAATATCTGGGTGGTAGGGCCGGATTTTACTAATTTTTCCACTTCGATTCTGATTGTCTCCAAACTTAAACCCATCTTCTGCAATACTGCCGCCGCTACACCTTCGCCTTCACGGATAAGGCCCAATAAAATATGCTCGGTCCCAATATAGTCGTGATTAAAACGCCTGGCTTCCTCTTTTGCTAAAATTATTACTTTCCTTGCCCTTTCAGTAAAACGATTAAACATTGCCATCTATATCTCCCTCCAAAATTTTAACCAATATTCCCAATCCTGCTTCTAATCAACGCCGCCCGCTTAACATCTCTTTCTTGGGCATTTAATCTCTTGCCTTCAATTTTCTGCAGGTGCGCCGGTTGCGTCAATATAAATAACTCATTTATCAACCTGCGGTCGATACTCTTTATAATACCGAGGTCTTGGCCTAACCTTAACATTGAAAGCATCTCAATAGTTTCTGCGCTATTAATAATATAAGCGCTTTTTAAGATACCAGAGGCGCGATAAATACGGTCCTCTAATATCTGGCGGTTATTCTGGGTTAGGGCGTTCCTTGCCATATTCTCCTGTTCAATTATTTGGCGGATTATCCCTTTGATATTCTCTATGATTTCTTCTTCATTCTGGCCTAAAGATACTTGGTTAGAAATCTGAAAAAAATTACCCGCTGCCTGCGTACCTTCTCCGTAAAGCCCGCGGGTCGTAAAAGATAATTTTGCAATGGCCGCTAAAACTTTATTTATCTGTTTAGTCATTACGAGGGCAGGCAGGTGCAACATAACGGAGCCGCGCATGCCTGTACCTGCATTTGTCGGGCAGGCCGTGAGATACCCTAACTCTTTAGAAAAAGCAAAGGGTAGTTTCGCGGATAAAGAGGTATCAATATTGTTAATAATATTCCATGCCTCGGATAAATCGAATCCTGACTTCATCACCTGCATACGCAGATGGTCCTCTTCGTTAATCATAATAGAAACTATCTCTTCTTCGCTGATAACTATTGCTTTATTATCAGGTTTTAGCGCATGCTCATGGCTCATTAAATGCCGCTCAACAAGAAACTGTTTATCTATAGCGTCTAAGTCGGAAAGTTTTAAGTAAATACTCTTTTTTAAGTACTCATCCTCACTAACGGCCTTATAAATCATCTCGGTTGTCCACTCCCCCTGTTTCTTATTTGCCCAGTGCGGAAAAGGTACTTTATCTAAATTACGGGCGAGGCGGATACGGCTGGAAATAACAATCTCTGAATTTGGGCCGCTGCTCTTAAGCCATTCACTCGTCTGTTTAAGCAAATCATTTAACTGCATCTCAATGAGTCCCGAGACTTCGGGACGAATTGATCCCACCGAATGAGTGGAAATTATCGTAGAAAATTTCCACTCATATTATGAGGCGGGATGAATTATGTTTCTTAATTAAGTTTCACCTTTCTTCTCCAATTCCTTTATCTTATCGCGCAACTCTGCGGCTTTTTCGAATTCTTCTTTCTGTATAGCAAGACGCAATTGATTCCTTAATTCCTGAAGCGGCGAAATCTTTGTTTTTATAGCTTGCAGGCGAATAGATTCTTGCGGTTTGTTTATCGGCGACTTACCAATATGCTGGTTTGAGCCATGTATTTTTTTCAATAGAGGATTAAGATAAGACTTAAAGCTCCAATAACATTCACTGCAACCAAGGCGGCCTATTTTTTTGAAATTTTCATAAGTCAGGCCGCAGGCAGGGCATTTTAATCCTGCCATTCCTTCTGTTTCTACTTGCCCACCCATATTTGATAGCCCCGCTAACAGATCAGCTAAACCGAATTGCTGTTCCATCTCCATGCTTTTTGCCCGGGCACAATTTTCACACAGGTGCAGCTCTGCCATCTGGTCATCGATAATTTCAGTTAAATGCACAGTGGCTACAACCTTACCGCATATATCGCATAACATATCTTCCTCACTCCTTACAAACTATACCTATACCCGTCTATCTTTGTAGCCCTGCGGAAATCTTCTATCAAACTTAAGGTAAGACTGCCGGATTTGCCGAGGCCGATAGTTCTTCCGTCAATTTTTACTACCGGGATAATTTCTGCGGCGGTGCCGGTTAAAAAAACCTCGTTGGCATTAAATAAATCGTAACGGGTCAATACCTCTTCAAAAACAGGGATATTTCTTTTTCTGGCAATCTCTAAAACTACCTCTCGGGTAATCCCGGCTAAAAACCCCATTGAGGCAGGGGGCGTAAAAAGCCTGCCGTTTCTAACCATAAAGATATTGTCTCCGGTACATTCGCAGACATAGCCCTCATTGGTAAGCATTAACGCTTCTTCCACCTTAAAATTTATCGCCTCAATCTTAGCCATGATATTGTTTAAGTAGTTTAAGGACTTTATCTGCGGCGAAAGCGCCTCGTTGATATTCCTGCGCGTCGGAACCGTCACAATATCTAAGCCTCTTTTATACAACTCCGCAGGATAAAACGCGATATTATCGGTAATAATAAACAAACTCGGCTGACGGCATTTTCTAGGGTCGAGGCCTAAATCGCCTTCGCCGCGCGTAACTACAACCCTGATATAGGAGTCTTTTAATTTATTTGCCTTTAAAGTCTTAATAATTGCCGCGGCTATTTTTTCTTTGGATAAAGGAATATCTAAAAGTATTGCCTGCGCCGAACGATATAATCTGTCAATATGGTCTTTTAATCTAAAGACCAAACAATTATAACTCCTAATACCCTCAAAAACACCATCGCCGTATAAAAGGCCGTGGTCAAACACCGAAATCTTTGCTTCGTTTTTATCCACTAATTTTCCATTAAGATAAATTTTCATCCCACAGTCCCCCTCCTAAGCAATTTCTCCGTCTTTAATATGTATTATCCTATTGCAGGCCTTGGCTATCTCTTCATTATGTGTTACTATCACCTGCGTCGTACCCCTTTCTTTATTTAAACGAAAAAGGGTATCCAAAATCTGCGCGCCTGTTTCCGAATCAAGGTTGCCTGTCGGTTCATCGCAGAATAAAATATCCGGCTCATTTATAAGGGAGCGCGCAATCGCTACCCTCTGCTGTTCTCCCCCTGAAAGCTCCGCTGGTCTATGTGTCAGGCGCTCTGATAAGCCCAAAAGCCCTAATAATTCTTTCGCCCGTTTTTCTAATATTTTTTTATTGCCCCTGCCGCGCACTACTGCGGGCAATAGCACATTCTCAAAAGCGCTAAATTCAGCAAATAAATGATAAAATTGAAAGACAAAACCAATTTTTTTATTCCGCAAAACAGATAACTCATCATCCGATAATTTATAAATATCTACGCCATCGATAAAAACACTTCCAGAAGTTGGCTCGTCTAGGCCTCCTAAAAGATGTAAAAGCGTCGACTTTCCCGCCCCCGACGGCCCGACAATGCCGAGGATTTCATTTTTTTTTATTTTTAACTCTATACATTTTAGAACAGTTAACTCTTTAAAATTATGGTTATAAACTTTACTTAAATTTCTTGCTTCGATGACATTCATTTACTATTCATACCTTAATGCTTCTATGGTATTTAAATTTGCGGCTTTATACGCCGGATATACAGTAGCAAGAAGCGTAATCGCCAAAGCACAAACTGAAACATATAGCATGTCATGCAAAGATAAATATACAGGCAGCCGGTCTAAGTAATAAACGTCTTGCGGAAGTTTTACAAACTGATATTTCTTAAGCAATAAACACAACGTTACCCCTAAAAAAACTCCTAAGGCCGTGCCCGAGACGCCGATAAATAGACCTTGCAAAGTAAAAATATTTCTAATACCACGCTTGGTTATGCCTATAGACTTCAGTATTCCGATATCTTTTACTTTTTCACTAACACGCACAATCAAGGTGCTGGCGATACCGAAACTGGCCACCAAAATAATCAAACTTAAGATTATAAACATAGTAATTTTTTCTAATTTTAAGGCATCAAAAAAGGTTTTATTCAACTCTGCCCAAGTTCGGACGCTATAAGATGTATCTAAGAAACTTAAGATTTCTTTTTTAACTATAGGTGCAGAAAACAAATCATCTATCCTTACCCCAATTGCGCCTGCGGCATTAGAAACACCGGTTAACTCCTGAGCCTTGCCAAAATTAATAAACCCCAGGGTTAAATCATAATTATACATCCCGGATTTAAAGATGCCCGCTATTTTAAATTTTATGTTTTCAGTAAGCGCAGGAGAAATAACTTCCAGCTCATCGCCTGTGGATAAACCTAAACTATCTGCCAGCTCCTTACCGATAATTATTCCACTAGTCTGTCTCGTTAAATCATTAAGGTCGCCTGAGAGCATATACTTTTCTACGTTAGTAACCTTGGCCTCTTCGCCAGGATTGATTCCTCTTAAATAAAGACTCATTATAGAGTTATCTGTTTTAAGAAACACCTGCGTATTAATCTGCGGACTAGTTGCGGCAACCCCCGGGACAGCGGCAATTTTATCTTGTAATTCTTTATAAAACATAATCCCGAAATTAGAACTTACGGTAATATGGGCGTTACTTCCGGCAATTCGCTCGCGCAGGTCATTATCAAAACCGCTCATCACCGCCAAAACTATAATTAATGCCGCCACACCCACGCTCACCCCTAAAATAGAAATAACACTTATGGCAGAGACAAACCGTTCTCTATTGTAGCCTAAAAAATAACGCCAGCTTATCCATAATTCACTTTTATGCATCGGTATTTTCCGGCCTCAAATGCGGGAATAATATCACATCTCTAATTGACGGCTGATTGGTAAAAAGCATCACCAGCCTATCAATGCCAATCCCCAACCCGCCTGCAGGAGGCATTCCGTATTCTAAGGCATTTATAAAATCCGTATCTATTTTACCTTCCTGCGCTTTATCTCCGAGCTCTTCTTCAAAGCGCCTCTTCTGCTCTATCGGGTCGTTTAACTCCGAATAGGCGTTAGCAACTTCCATCCCGCCGATAAATAACTCAAATCTCTCTGAGACATGCGGGTTATCTTTCTTATTCTTTGCCAATGGGCATAGCGCGCTAAAATAATCCGTCAAAAATACCGGCGAACTAACCCCCTCATCTTGAAGTAATTCTTCTACTATACGCACTACCTGAGAACGGCTCAATCCATTCTCGACCTTGCTTGCGTGTTTTGCTAATTTCGTAATCATTATCTCAGTTGAATCATCGGGATTTATGCCGAATTTATCTTTCACCGCCTGCGCAAATGATTTTTCCCTCCAAGGGGGAGCTAAATCTACCGTTTTTTCCTGATAAGTTATTTTTTCACCCAATTTAAGTTCTTTGGCTATGTGTAATACTATCTCCGTAACTAACTTCATCATATCGCGATAGTCACAATAGGCAGAATATACTTCTAACATAGTGAACTCAGGGTTATGCCGGCTGGATATGCCTTCGTTACGAAAACTCTTATTTATTTCATAAACTTTCTCAAATCCTCCCACAAGCAGCTTCTTTAGGTATAATTCCGGGGCAATACGCAGATACATCTCGCTATTAAACTCTTCGTGATAAGTCTTAAACGGTTTACCTGCCGCCCCCCCGGGAATAAATTGTAACATCGGGGTCTCAACCTCTAAAAATCCTCTTTCGTCAAGAAAACTACGTATGGCGCCAATGATACGGCTGCGCGCTAAAAATATTTCTTTTACTTCGGAATTGGCGATTAAATCTAAGTATCTCTGACGGTAGCGCGTCTCAACATCCTTTAAACCATGCCACTTCTCTGGCAACGGCCTTAAGGATTTAGAAAGTAAAGTAATCTTTTCCGCTTTAACCGTTGGCTCTTGGGTGCGCGTAATAAAAGCCTCTCCTTTTATGCCGACAAAATCTCCGATATCTAAGTTCTTTAATACCGTCCTATCCTCCTCCGCCAAAGCATCTTCTTTTAAATAAACCTGGATTTTTTCACCCGAGCCATCACGGATATCCAGGAAACTCGCTTTACCATGAAGTCTAGCGGCAATAATCCTGCCGCAAATAGATACGGTTTCGCCAACTTTAAAATCAGCTTTAATCTTCTTTATATAGCTGAATTTAAAGTTGTTACGGCCGTAAGGCTCAATGCCAATAGCCGATAACTCTGCTAATTTACTTAGCCTTTGTTGATAAATTTCTTCAATTTCCATAGATTATAATTATATAGCAGATAGAGGGATATGTCAACAAAAACACCGTCACAAAGTTTATCTTTTGCGGATGAAACTTACCAGTAAAATAAGATAGGCAGAAAACATAACAAATAATAAAAAGGCGGGAATAAGAGCTTTTACGATAACTCGCCTGCCTTTAGGCTTAGAATTAAGATAAACTGAAGCTAATTCCGTATCGCGAATATGGGTTAATTTATATTTTTCGGCTAGATGCGTATTTCTTAAGTTAAGAGTTCCATCTTCTTCTCTAAATAAAACTATAACTTTAGCATAAGATATGGGGTCAAAATTAACCTCTGATTTTACCTCTCCCAGCATTACCGTTGATGTTGCCCGTTCTGAAAATACCCCTAAAGCCCCTGCCGCATACCTAAAGTTAGAATAGATAATATCATCTTTATCGGAATGCTCCTTAATGATTTTTAGAATATCGCTTAGTGAGGCTTCATCATAAATCTTACTGTTTCGAACGTCTAACTTATCTTTATAATACTTTCCCTGTTGAAACAAATTTTTGAGGCTTAAGAGCTGTTTCGATAAATTAGACCCCCATATATTCATGTTAATATTAGCGTTATCTATCTCTATTACCGGTGAAACAAATAAAAATATAAAAGATGTGCCGATTATAAAAATAACTCTTTCTATGCGCCCGCTTATGCTTAAATACAACTCATTTATAAAAACACTGCATAAAAAAATTATGCCAAGCAAACCCTGGAAACTTAAATAACGGAACCTGTAAGCAATGGCCAACGGCAGCATACCCAAGGCAGACGCCAAAAAGAAATAATACTCTTTCTTCTTCTTTAGGAAAAAAGATAAACCTAAAATTGCCCCTATATATATAAGGAGATT
>CAKKQO010000065.1:0-1708 GCA_919902105.1 Omnitrophica bacterium GWA2_41_15
TAAGATTCTAAAATTATCTTCTTGCCTTCTTTGACTAATTTTTGGGCAACAGACTGTTTTTTTGCTTCCGCATAGACGCGTACAATCGGCTCTGTACCGGAACCCCTAAGCATCAACCAATCCTCATCTTCAAAAATTATCTTTATTCCGTCATAACTTTTAATGTCTGCCACTTTTTTATTTAAAATTTTAGCGGGCAATTTATTAAGGATTTTTTCCTGCTCAAATTTCACCTCGCCCAATTTCAGTTCGTCTCGCGTATAATAATATTTGCCGAATTCTTTTTCTAACCCGCGCATGATTTGGCTGATGTTTTTCTTGCGGTAAGCCATCATCTCAACGAGTAATAAGCCGGCCAAGGTGCCGTCTCTTTCCGGGATATAATTTTTTACCCCCATACCGCCGGCTTCCTCGCCGCCGACTAAAATATTTTCTTTCTCCATAAGGCGAGATATATACTTAAAGCCGACGGGTGTTTCATATAACTTCACCCCTAATTTTTTAGCAATTTTATCAATCATCACTGTTCCGGCAATAGTTTTGACCACGCCTCCCGACCACTTACGGTCTTCTTTTAGATGTAAGAACAGGAGCGCTAAAATCTGCTGAGGATGGATAAACAAGCCTTTGGGTTCGACTGCAGCAATCCTGTCGGCATCTCCGTCTAAAACCAAACCCAAGTCAAACTTTTCCTTTTTCATTCTACTTATCATCTCACCTAAATTTTCTACTACCGGCTCAGGCCTCACTCCCCCGAACGAAGGGTTAATTTCATTATGCATAATTTCGGTTTTAATTGACGTTGCCGAAAGAACTTTCTCTAATAAGCCGTTTCCGCTTCCGTACATCACGTCCTGCAGGATTTTAACCTTAGAAGCTTTAAGTAGTTTCATATTCAGGTAGGATTTAAGAAATTTAATATATTTATCTTCCAGGCGGGTAATTTTTACTAATCCTTTGCTCTTTGCTTCGCTTAGGGGCAAACTGCGCACCGGGCTTTGCCCCAATAATTCCTCTACTTTCGCGGTAATTGCTGCATCAGCAGAGCCGCCTTGGGCATTTTTAATCTTAAAGCCGTTAAATTCGGCGGGATTATGGCTGGCGGTTATCATAATCCCTAAACAATAGCCGTCAGTTTTAGTAACAAAACTTACTACCGGCGTAGGAATATATTTATCTGAAAGAGTAACTTCTATCCCGTTACCCGCTAAAACCTCTGCTGTAGTTTGGGCGAATTTGTCCGAGAGAAACCTCGTATCATATCCGACTACTACTTTCTTATTAGTATCTGCTAATTCCTTATGGATATAATCGCAGACCGCCTGGGTGACAATTCTGACATTCTCAAAGGTAAAATTATCGCCGATTACACCCCGCCAGCCATCCGTGCCGAATTTTATCTGTTGTTTTATGTCTTTATGCATATAATCCACCAATTAGTGTCTAAGTCTTGCCGCGTAATTAAAGCCGTAAAAATAATTATGCCAGTTTTTATCGCTGGACTGATAAATATTCTTATGAGTAAAATAATCCACTAAAACCTCGCGCAGACGGGTTAACTCCTTGAGCCGGCTTTTCTTTGCATCCTCAATGCTCAAGTCTAAGAGCTCTAATGCCCGCTCAAAGCTCAAGCGGCTGTAATCACTATTGCCTTTTTGCTTCCATTTAGTCGCCCTTTCTACCTCACTGCCGATATTCGCCATCTGCT
>CAKKQO010000065.1:1808-26282 GCA_919902105.1 Omnitrophica bacterium GWA2_41_15
TTTTGCTTCCATTTAGTCGCCCTTTCTACCTCACTGCCGATATTCGCCATCTGCTCAAAAAAAGATAACTTTGCCCAATTTCCTCCTGTTAACTGTTTATGCTGAAGAGTCATTTTTGTATAAGCTTATTCAGAATATTTATAATTTTTTCTCTTACCTTTCTATCGTCAACGCCACGGCTTTTATTTCCCTGCGACGGCCGCAAGTTTATCACTGAATCGAATTCAATAAAATCATCTCCCGTTAACTCTGGATAAATATTAATCCCCCAGAGGTTCTGTTGTTTGGAGCCATTTTCCAAAAGTAAAGCCTCTTCATCGGCGTGCAGTTCCCCGTCTATAGCCATTATTTCTCTCTCTACGTCCACTACTACTTTGACCATATTGCCAAACATCTCATCAGCCATCTGCTTGATTTCATTTAAGGATATTTTATCGGTTATGATTTTCATCATCTCATTTAAAAGCCATAAAGAGAGAATGACTCTGACCATTTTTTCTTTTTAATTACGACTACTACTTTCTTATTAGTATCTGCTAATTCCTTATGGATATAATCGCAGACCGCCTGGGTGACAATCCTGACATTTTCAAAAGTAAAAGTATCGCCTATGACCGCACGCCATCCGTCAGTGCCGAATTTGATTTGCTGCCTTATGTCTTTATACATATATCTTTACCTCGTAGTCAGGTTTTGCTAATTATTTCCTAAAATTATTCAATTATCAAAAACAACCATATAAATAAAATCGGGAATGTCAGCGACTTGACCACAAACACCATGTATCTGAACTTGTCCGGGCAATTGTTGTCCAATTTTTACAAGAGACCCAGCACATGTAATAGAGCGTGAAGTTGCCACTGTAACATAATTTGCATCAGACATTGCATTAGTAAAATTATAAAAATAACAATTAGCACCACACATGCCCGTTAAAGCAATATTATGCCCCTTTAATAATGTCCCGGTGCTATTAACCGTAGCCCATGCTTTCGCTGTATTGCTGGCTCTAACATCACCCATCACATCCAATCTAGCTTGTGGACTCATCGTCCCGATGCCAACGTTGCCGGAATTAGTATTATAAATATCATTTCCATTTTGTGCCCAAAGGCCCCCTAACACCTGCCAGTTTCCCGCATTGCCGCAGTAGTAAAGGCCTGCGGGATTAACCCCTAAGCCGTCATCATAATAAACTTCTCCTTCCTGGCAACTCGCAGGCTGTGTAGCGGGAAAAAGCCTTAGCGTATTATACACTCCATAGGGCGAGGGATAATAGGTGGTGATGGTGATTTCTTCAGTGGTGGTTTGGGCATAACAAAAAGGGACGAAAATCAACAATAAACTTAAGAGTAAGATTGATTTTGACATAGTCGGCCTCCTTGACTATTTAAAAGATAATCTATCATCCGTATAAACGATGCTTCTTGATATACTTAATAACTTTGTCCGGCGTTAAATAGCGGATAGACATATTTTTTCTGACTAAATCCCGGATTAAAGAGGAAGAAATATCCACTTGGGCTACATCTATTTTAAGGAAGTTTTTGCCGCTGAGGCGCTTGCCGAATCCGGGCCGCTTTGCCAAGATAAATTTAGCCAACTTATAGATCTCACCTACATTTTTCCATCTCGGGATTTCATTAACCAGGTCTGAACCGCAGATAAAGAATAATTTTGCCTGCGGATACAGTGTTTTAATCTGCCTTAAGGTATCCACAGTGTAGGATTTCCCTTGTCTTTTTATCTCAATATCTGATACAGCAAAATGGGGATTCCTGTTAACTGCCAGTTCAATCATCTTCAACCTATGCCGCGCCGGAATAATCCCCCTGCCACTTTTATGTGGAGGCACAAAGGCAGGAACAAAAATTACCTTATCTAATCCCAACTGCCCAAGCACCTGCTCGCCTAAAATCAGATGGCCGAAGTGAATTGGATTAAAAGTCCCGCCTAGGATGCCTATTTTCATTGCCTAATCTGTCCGTTCCCGTAAACCTGATACTTATAGCTACAGAGCTCTTCTAAGCCCATCGGGCCTCGGGCATGGATTTTGTCGGTAGAGATACCGATTTCCGCGCCCAACCCGAATTGCTGTCCATCAGTAAAGCGTGTTGAGGCATTATGAAATACCGCCGCGGAATCCACTTCTCTTAAAAACTTACCTGCTGCCTCCAAATCATCCGTTACAATAGTGTCCGAATGATGCGAACCATAAGTATTTATATGTTCAATCGCTTCATCTATATTCTTAACCACGCGCACTGCCGCAATCAAATCTAAAAATTCGGTCGTCCAATCGCCAGCTACGGCTTTTTTAATTGCGCCTTTTAGGATTTTATAAGTCAAAGGGCAACCCCTTATCTCAACATTGGCCTCTTTAAATTTTTTAGCCATCCCCGGTAAAAACCTTATGGCTGCATCCTGATGCACAAGCAGCGTTTCCATCGCGTTGCATACTCCGGGACGCTGGACCTTGGCATTAAAAACAATACTTTCCGCCATATTTAAATCTGCTTCATCATCCACATATACTGCGCATATTCCTTTATAATGTTTTATCACGGGAATGCGCGCCTGCTTCGCTACCTCCCTAATTAAACTTTCTCCTCCGCGAGGAATCGCTAAATCAATATACTCTGCCTGCTTTAATAAAAAACTCACCGCGCTTCTATCAGTAACTGGGACCAAATTAAAAGTATGCTCCGGAAGGCCTGCCTTTTTTGCCGCATCCCTTAAAACCTTAAATATTGCTCGGTTAGAATTAATCGCTTCACTTCCGCCCCGAAGAATAGAAACATTGCCAGATTTTAGCGTCAGTCCAATGCAATCGCTGGTAACATTAGGACGCGCCTCATAAATAATTAAGATTACGCCTATTGGCACGCGCACTCTTTTAATCAAGAGCCCGTTAGGACGACGTACTTGCGAGATAATTTTTCCAACAGGGTCTTCGAGTTTACTCACTTCATTTAGCGAATCCGCCATTTCATTCAGGCGTTTTTCATTCAGTTTTAAACGGTCAAGCAAGTTTAAAGCAATCCCTCTTTTTCCGGCATTTTTTATATCCTTAAGATTCTCCTCCAAGATAAAATCCTTATTCACTAAAAGCGCGCGCGCCAAGACAACCAAGGCGTTGTTTTTAGTTTCTGTCGAAAATCCAGAGAGCTTAAAACTTGCCTCTTTGGCTTTAATCAACATCTTGAGCAGGGAATTTCCCTTATTGCTCACCCCGTTAGAGATAGCCCCGCCTTTGGTGTGGCGTCTATGGCGTGGAGACTTTTTAAAATTTGTATGCGCTTTCATCATAATTACTTCTTAAATATAGATAAGAGAACGTATCTCTAACGGGGCTCATATTATTGCCAGATTGTTGCGATGGATTATTTCGAAAGAATGTTTTTTGCCTTTAACTATTTCTAATTCCTTAGAGCCGCAGCTAACTGAACCACGGGCAAACTCTTTCTCTTCTCTATCGAGAATAGAAACAATGTCGCCTTTTACGAAACTGCCTTCTATTTTCTGAATACCTACGGAAAGCAGGCTCTTCTGCCTTTTTATTAATGCCTCTTTTGCCCCATCATCCACAAATATTTTTCCAGCCGAGCGAGCGCTATAAGCAATCCAGCCTTTTCTGCCGCAAATTCCCTTTTGGCAAGGAAGAAATACGGTCCCTAAATTTTCTTTATCAACCACGATGCGGTTCAACACATCTTTTGCGGCCCCTGAGGCAATTAAACAAGGGATGCCTGAATTAGCCGCCTTCTCTGCCGCATCTAATTTAGTAAGCATTCCTCCTCGTGATATAGCTTTCTTAGTTCCGGATGTAAGTTTCCTTATTTGGGGAGTTATCTCTCTAACCAAGGGAATACGCACACCTTTTTCGTCCAGCAGGCCTTCAACATCGGAAAGGATAATTAGTAAATCCGCCTTAACTAATATAGCTACCAACGCGGAAAGATTATCATTATCTCCGAATTTTATTTCTTCGCTAGAAACCGTATCATTCTCATTAATAATCGGGACAGCCCCATAAGACAAGAGCGAAAAAAGCGTATTCTTTACATTCAAATATCTACCCCTATCGCTAAAATCATCCCAAGTAAGCAATAATTGCGCGCATTTTTTTTCTTTTTCTAAAAAGGCACTGGTATAATTTTGCATAAGCAGGCCTTGACCGATAGATGCGCAGGCCTGAAGCTCGGAAATTTTATTTGGCCGCCTATCTAACCCCAAAATAGACATGCCTGAGCTGACGGCACCCGAAGAAACCAAGATTACTTCTATGCCTTTCTCAAGAAGAGTAGAAACCTGCCCTACTAAACTTTTTAATGCTGCGATATCAAATTGGCTGCCGTAACTTAAGATACTTGAGCCTATTTTAACTACAACTCTCTTGTAACTTGCGCTGGATTTTATCAAGCAACACCTCTAAATTATCTTTTTCTTGAGCAGAGATAGGAATAACTTCTGCGGAAACTCTCTTCTTAAAAATCTTTAGATTATCCTCTGCAGAGGATATATCCATCTTATTCGCCGCAACTACCTGTGGTTTATCTGATAACTTTTTACTATATAATTTCAGTTCCTTATTTATTGCTTCGTAATCAACAACAGGGTCTCTTCCTGATTCGCCTGCCATATCGATAAGGTGGATTAAAACTTTTGTCCTTTCAATATGGCGCAAGAATTCAAAACCTAAACCTTTTCCTTTGTGAGCATCACAGATAATACCGGGGATATCTGCAACCACAAAAGAAGAATCATTTCTCTTAACAATCCCTAAAATAGGGCTTTTCGTGGTAAAAGGATAGGAGGCAATTTTCGGCCTTGCGTTAGAGATATTAGTCAATAATGTCGACTTTCCGGAATTCGGAAAACCGATAATTCCTACATCCGCGATTAATTTTAACTCTAAGATTATATCTCTGTATTCGCCTTCTTTCCCCTGCGTGGCAAGATCAGCATGGGTATTTCCTTTACCGCCCTCTCCGCCCTTGGCTGCGATTAAAGTATCCGTCTCGCTTTTTAAATCCCGCAATATAAAACCGCTTGATTTATCTTTTACTACTGTACCCGCAGGAACTTTTATTATGCAGTCTTGGCCGTTTCTGCCTTTTCTGTCGTTACCTTCTCCGTTTAATCCAGGCTGTGCGGAGAAACTTTTGCGGTAATATAGGTCAAGCAGGGTATGGATATACGCATCGACCTTAATTATTATGTCTCCACCTTTGCCGCCGTCTCCGCCATCGGGCCTGCCTTTTCCTTTTCTTCCCGGACGCATAAATTTGTCCCGGTAGAAACTATTTACACCGTTTCCACCCTTGCCTGCCTTAATGGCTATCTCTATCTTATCAATGAACATTCCCCCTCGCTTCGCTCGGAAATGGTTAAATGGTAACTGGTAAATAGTTTAATAAAATAATTAACCCTGCCTGACGGCAGGCAGGCATTTAACAATTTAACCAATCACCAATATTATAGCTTTATCTCTTCTATCTTTACCCGGGTTAATTTCTGGCGGTGGCCAACTTTACGATGATAGCCTTTTCTTCTTTTATATTTAAAGGCGATGGTCTTAGGGGATTTAACTTGTTTTAGGATAGAAGCGGTTACTTTTGCTCTTTCAATATAGGGATGGCCTATGGTTGTCTCTTTATCAGAAATTAAAAGCACCTTGTCGAAAACAACCTTATCTTTTTTAGGCTCTAACTTCTCTACGTCGGCAACTTCGCCTTTTTCAAACTTGTATTGTTTTCCTCCTACTTCTACTATCGCGTACATTTTCTACATACCTTCCTTTCTTAAAGTTGCTAATAATAGGGACACATCCTATTTTTTATTTTCGCATTTTCGAAAGAACTATTATTTTTTTTAGCTAGTCACCTCGCACAATAAATCGTCTTAAAGATAAAAAATAAAATAGGATGTGTCCCTATTATTTAGGCATTATCCTAACCTCGCCAATACCCACATCAGAAGAAGCTATTATCTTTATTCTCTTCCTGAAATACTTCTCGAGGTTTACAACATGCTCTTTATCTTCATTTACCAGGCGCTCGGCAACTTTAGGCGCAAGATATACAGTTGCTTCTCTAATCTGGCGCGGCGTAAGTTTTAACTTCTGCTTTAAATCTTTCAAAGCAGAAATCGCCAGAGTCGCCGCGGATTTAACCTTTCCGCGCCCGGAGCAACTTGGGCAAGTCTCATAAGATAAACTTTCAATAGTTCTATGGGTGCGTTCACGCGTCATCTCTACTAAACAGAGCTTAGACATTCCCATGATATCTGTTTTGGCATGATCAAGAGAGAGAGCAGACCTTAATTTTTCTAAAATCTGACGCCTCTGGCTCTCATGCGGCATATCAATAAAATCAATCACGATAATCCCGCCTAAATCCCGTAATCTTAACTGCCGGGCAATCTCGGCCGCCGCCTCACTATTTACTAAAAATGCCATATCTTCTTGCCTGAGCTTTTTCTTGAAACTTCCGCTGTTTACATCAACCACTACCAAACCCTCTGTTGGTTCAATTACAATATAGCCGCCGCATTTCAGGTAAATTTTCGGCGCATAAATTCTATCAATCTGCTCCTCAATGCTCTTGGCTTCAAAAAGCGGTTGATTCTGCCTGTACCATTCTATTTTTCTCTTTAAATGCGGCAGGAAGCTTGCAACAAAACGATAAACCCTCTTAAACTCATATTTAGAATCAATGAGCAATTTATCTATATCCTCACTAAAAGAATCACGCACAATCCGTAAGACTACGTCGTATTCCTCGTAAACCAAAGACGGTGCAGGCTCTCTTAAACTCTCTTTACTAACACTACGCCATAATTTTAATAAAAAATGTATATCTTTTTGGAATTCTCTCTTATTTTTACCAAGGCTGGCTGTACGCACAATAACGCCGATATTATCAGGAAGTTTTAGCTCATTAAGTAAACTGCGCAGCCGTCTTCTTTCTGCTTCGCCTTCTATGCGGCGTGATATGCCGCGCCGGGCATCCTGCGGCATAAGTACCAAGTATCTTCCCGGTATAGAAATATGCGCGGTAAGCCGCGGGCCTTTCGTGCCAAATTGTTCTTTGACTACCTGCACTAATATTTCCTGGCCCACCTTGAACTCTTTGGCCGCTGTAACATTCTTCGGCTTAATATCTTCCAAGTCTGCCTCTAAATCTTCTGCCTCGGAAAGATATAGAAACCCCTTCTTAGCAAGGCCTATATCTACAAAAGCCGCTCCTATGGAGGAAACGATCGAATCAATCCTGCCTTTATAGATATTGCCAACTAACGGCTTTTGTCCGGGCCTTTCAATATAGAAATCAGAAAGCACGCCGCCCTCAACTACCGCTACTCTTCTTTCCTGCGGTTCAATGTTAATAAGAATTTCTTTAGACATCTATCCTCGCTCTACTCGGGAATGGTTAAATGGTAACTGGTGAATGGTTTAATAAAATAATTAACCCTGCCTGCCGTCAGGCAGGCATTTAACAATTTAACCAAACACGTATGCCCTCCGGTAGTTGTTCATTCATCCGCCTACAAAATTCATCTAGCGGCATAATTTTGGTTAAGATAATCTCTGCTTCTTCATTGTCGGATTCAATCCCTAATTTTAGCGCCCGTTTTATACTAATTTTAGGATGCGGGCTAAATCCTTTAGATATAAAAAGGGGCAACTCTGCCCTGCGAGCCGCCCGGCTAAAGACGCGCATCAAGTCTAAATGCGATATAAAACGCATTGACTTGTTTTTAGTAAAGCAAAATTTTATCCTAAATAAACTTTCTCTGCAGGTCTTATATTCGTCAAACACGTATCAGATTATAAAAGCTTTCTATTTTTCTTGGCTTATTAGCGGTTTCTCTAATGTTTTATTTAATGTTGCTAATTCTTGCGAAGATGTCTCGCCGGCGTTGACGATTGTTGCAGTAATAAAAATAAGCAAATCAACCTTTTCTGTATCATGAGTTTTCCTCTGGAATAACCATCCTAATATGGGAATATTGCCGAGAATAGGAACTCCTTGCCTGCCTTCCCGCTGGACATCTTTTAATAAACCGCCGATAACTATGGTTTCGCCGTTACGCATTAAAACTTGTGTATCTGCTTCTCGCGTAATAATAATCGGATATTCTGCCAAAGTTGCACCGTTGGAATCTTTTGCCTTGACAGTCTCGGTAAAAGAAGTGACTGCCGGATGCACGATTAAATTTATATATTCCTTTCCGCTTATCTGCGGCACTACATTTAACTGTATGCCAATATCCCGGTATACGTCTAAGGTATAATTATACAGCACGCCGCCGGAGGTTGTAGTAGACTGTTCTGCTTTCAAAAATGGATACTTGCTGCCCACCAATATTGCTGCCTCTTGATTATTCAAAGTTAATATCCGCGGGGCAGAAAGAGTATTGGTATGCACATCCTCTTCTAAGGCATGGAGTATTACCTCGAATTGCGTGCCAGTCAATTTTTTATACAAAAACTCTAGGCCCAGATTATACGGCTCAGTGCCGGCGATTGTGCTCGACTTCGGGCCGAAAACTGAAGGAGAAATCTCAGAGCCTAATAAATGCCCTCCCATCTGGGCGTCATCCTTGCGAGTTCCATCAGAGCCAAGAGTTTTACTGGCAGAAACTAAACTCATCGTAGATGACTCAGCGCCCCCTGTACCTGTGCCCCAATCAAAGCCGAGGTCGCGCAGTTTATCCTTATTAACCTCCATTATTCTCGTCTCAATAAGTATCTGCTGGGGCATTACATCTATCTGGTTGATTATTTCCTGCATCTTATCTAAAACCGGACGCACGTCACTGACTAAAAGGATCTTAGAACGTGAAACCTGCCCTTGTTTTATACGCTCGCGCTTAGTCTGATCATCCACTGTGCCAAATTGCCACCCAGCTTGTCCTGTAGACATAAGGATTGTGATTTTCCCGCGCTCTGATTTAAGCGATGCTAAGGTATTGGCAACATCTGAAGCATCAAGATACTGTAAATGAAAAACGCGTGTTTCCGTTTCCTGCGTCTGAGAAAATTCCGCCTCCAATTTCTGCTGTTCAGCCAACTTTGCTAAGGGTGCCACAATAATAATGCTTCCTTTCTTTACATAACCGAAACCGTATGTCTTAACTATAGCATCCAGCGCCTCATCCCAAGGCACATTATCTAATTTAATCGTCACCAAACCCGTTACTTCCGGAGCCGGCACAATATTTACGCCGCTCTTTAACGAAATAATACGCAGGACATTACGAATATCTGCTTCTTTAAAATCAAGGTTAATTTCGGCTATGCTCATAATAGCCTCTTCGGGTTTTAGCTCGGCCGTGTCTTTGCCGACTTTAAGCTCAGTTCTCCCGGCTCCTTCTATGTCTTGAGGCTCTTGCGGTTTATCCTGACCATATACCGGACAAATTAGAGAAGATAGAAGACAGATAAGAAATAAATGACGAATGAGTTCTGGTATTGGATATTTATGATTTAAATTTATTTTGCCTGCCTGCCGGCAAGGCAGGGATTTTGGATTTCGCCAGACCGACTTCATTCTGGCGGTGATTTCGGATTTAATATTCATTCCCCCTCCTCTTCTAATCTGATTTCCTGCACCTCGTTATCTTTTAGAATCATAACTCTATCTTCCTGAATATCTAAAATCTTTACCTCGCCTATATTATCGCCTGCTTTTAGTATCTCGCCATTTATGATAGCCAATGAGTTACGTTGCGCATCATAAATAATACCTTCCAAAGATAAGCCCTCATGCTGCGCGCTTTGAGATTTTATATCGCGGATTAAACCCTGAGGCGTAACCAAAGGTATCATCGGGTCTCTTTTTCCTCCTGCCTTATAGATAAGACTATCTTCCGCGGAAGCGAGCGGCGCTAAAATTATAGCGAGCACAACACAAAAAAACGCAGGCAAAAGAAAAAACTCACTCATCCCCAACCTTGAACCCCTACCTTGCCGGCAGGCAGGCTTAATCATAAATTTCATCGCACTAACAATATTTCAATAGTCATCTTTACCGGATATTCAAAAGGCGCCTCTTGCACCGAAGAAACATCAAAATTAAACACCTTGATATATTTTTCTGCCCTTTCTAACTTATCAATAAAAATGCCTAAAGGATGATATCCGCATATTAGCTCTAAATCAATAGGCAGCCTAAAATATAATCTGCCTTCGCTATCCTTAGAATCTTCCTTGGTTAATTTAGCGGGCTTTATTTGCCTTAGTTTAACATTAGAATCCTTGGCAAGTTGTGCGACTTGACTTAAAAATAAGGGTAACTCTTCTTCTATGACTATTCTTTTTTCCTGAGCGAGCATATCCGACCTCAACCGATTACTCTGTTGCAATAAACTACCGCCTGCGGCATCTTTCTTTGCCTTATTTATATCTTTCCTTAATGCGTTTACTTTAGTTATAGTCCTGCCTAAAAAAACCAACTGGCTTCTTAAGACTAAAGCTAAATCTAAGATTACGATAAGCGCTATTATGGCCAAAGGCTTAATAAAATATTTCTTTTCTTTTATTAGTGAGACAAAATCCAACATCTTACTCAGCCAACCATCCTCTTATAGAGAAATCAGCTACTTCTACCCCGAATAAGTTACTTTTGCCTATAGAAACTATATCGATATTTTTAAACCTCGAATAAAAAAAAGTGTCTTTTTTTAAGTTATACAAAAATTTATTTAATGCCTCTACTTCACCGCCTCGAAGTGAAACCACTGAACCTGTAATATCTAATATGCCGCTTTGCGCGCGGATATGATTAAACCAAACTCCGTTTGGTAGCGCTAAACTTAGCTTGCCAAGCCTTTCTGCCCAATGTGAGTTAGTTTTCGATAAATCACTAATAATCTTTATCCTGTTTTCTATTGCCGCAAATTCCTTCTTAAGCGAGCCTGCGCCTATATCCTGAGAAGATATTTTTGACTTAGCCTTCTCAAGTCTTGTTGCAGAGTATTTATAAGCTAAGGATGTAAAGAAAAGCAATAGGTGTATAGCCGCCAAAATTATAAATCCGAGCTTTGCAAAATAAATAACATTAGCTAGGCCTAAATTCATCTCTTTCTTGCTGCGTAAATCTTCTGGCAATAAATTTATTTCTATCATCTTAAAGAAAGGCCTAAAGCTACTGCAAAATATGGAGCATTTATCTGCGAAAAATTTTGCTCTAATTTACTATCCAGTTTAAAGCTGACAAAAGAATTCCAAGTTTCAAACGGAATATTCATACTCTTATTCAAAAATCTATCTATTCCCGAAAGACAAGCCCCTCCGCCGCTTAAATAAACACGCCCTGCAGTTTTTCCGGTTTGAGATTCATAATAATCAAAAGATAATCTTAATTCATTTACTAAATCCAGCAGGCTGGTTTCGATAACACCCTGGACTTCTTGCGGCGCATGATGAGATAACTTAATTTCCTCGGCTTTAGCAAAATCAATGCCTAACATTGCCCCGATCTTTTGGGTAATAATATCGCCGCCGAAAACAATATCACGGCTGAACCTAAAAAAACCGTTCTCTAAAAATACGAGGTTGCTTAGATGCGAGCCGATATTCAACAAAGCTAAAATTTCGGCTGTAGGTTCAGGCTGAGTTGCCGCTGACTTTATCTTAAGGTTAGATAAATTAAAAATATTTATAAGCGCTAAAGAATCTATGTCTAAGACGCAAGGCTCAAGGCCTAAATCCGAAATTAGTTTCAATCTCTGTTCAATAAAATCTTTTTTTGCCGCGGCAATCAAAACCATCATCTTATTAACCTCTATATTATGTTTTAGCACAACAGAGCCTAAAATCACTTCACTAGCCACAAAAGGAATATATTTTGCCGCTTCATATTTCAAGGAATTTTTAAAATCGTAATCTTGCATCTCCGGAACAACTACACATCTTATCACGGTTTGCTTACCGGAAATGCCTATATTAACCTTTCTTTCTTCAATGCCTGCCTTAGTCAATGCCGCCTTTACTGCATATTGTATATTGCCATTTTTTATCTCTTCCATACTTAAGGCAGAGACTATTGGTGTATTGCCGCCCTCTACCCTAACCACCTTTACGCTAAAACTACCGATGTCTAAACCTATAGCGGAAGAGGAAATGTCAATCTTAGGCATTAACCGGGAAAGATTCTTATAAATTATTTCTTTTATTTGCATATTAATTAAGGATTATGTTTTTTTCTCTAATTCCTGCATCTCTTTCTCACTGGGCCTTATGCCAAGCGCTTCGTTCTCTTTCTGCTCTTCTTCCAAAGAACGCGGCTCCAAAGGAAGCAAAAGAGCATCTTTCGGCGGAATGACCTTTTAAAACATCCCAATCCACAAACCAGACACTACTACTTTGATATAATTCGCTATTAGTAAAATAGGCGTAACGGGAATAATGGTCTTCGCTGAATACAGCGCTTAATGTCCTGGCAACTCCTTCCACTGTGCCTGTACATGCAATTTTATAAGATAAAGCGCCTGCGCTGGTAACTATAAAATTAAAACTCCCCGCGCCTAAATTAACTGCGCCGGAGTTATAGGGCACGGGCGGAGATGTCCAACCCCTCAGCCACCCTAAAGCGCTGTCAAGGCCAGCCTCGGATAAATAAAATGCCTGCATTGAATTTCTCTAACGCAGAGAAAAGTTAGCCTCCTGAATGGAACGCGAACTAAAAGCTATAGTTAAAATAGTTAAAACAATAATAATTAAATATGTGCTAATAAGGATAAACCCCGATTTCTTACCTGTCATCAATAGTAATCTCATACCTCTTGCCATGCCACCACCTGCACATCCGGGTTAATGCTTAAACCTGATATGGCGTTCATATAACTGGCATTATAAGTAACAGAGGCATTACCATTTATTCCTACCTCATCTTGCGCCCAGATGCCGCCGTCAACATTTAAATTGCCGCCGCCGCCGTTAACTGTAAATTCACCCAGCGTATAGATACAGCCAGAGATTGAGCCATTGCCGTTAATAGTCGCGTCTGCTCCGCCTGAAGGGTCAGTCAACACATCACCTGCCACCACAAAAAAACCGCCGATGCTGCCGATATTGCCGTTTAACTGTAAGTCGCCTTCTATATAAACAATATTTACCCTTTCGTCAGCCTCATCAATAAAGTTATCGCTGTCATTATCTATGCCGTCTGTTCCCTGAGCTGACCAAAAAGCAGCCGGAAAAGTATCGCTGCCCTGCTGAACATCCTGCAGGCGCGCAGCATCATATAAATTACCTTGCGCAACACTCATAGCGCGCAATTGAGTAAAATCAAGACGCGCCAAAGGAGAAATATTGGCATCCTGAGTAGAAGTTCCGGTTATATTTTCCGGATTCTGCACGTCATATTCATCCGCGTAAATCACCGCTTTATTATCTGGAGGCGCCTCATTATTGGCTACCGAGAAAGAATTCCCGTTAAAATCCACGTCCCCTGCGGAGTAAACCGCGTTTTTATAAAAATTCGCCGGTATGGCTTTGCGGATAAGCGCCTTGATATGCGTTGTGCGACTGGGCGAGGCAGCAGAAGGAATATAGCCAAAACAATCCGCTTCGCGTTCAGTTAGAGATAAAGAAGTAATTGTAAGAGAATATTCCCCCCGGCCTAAGGCAGTAGCGGTGATGCCTGCCCAATTAAAATCATTTTTTAGTTCCGTAACAGCCCGGTCTAAGCCTGCTTCGGCTAAATTAAACGCTTCATAAGTGTCTTTCTGCCTCTGGATTAAATCTTTTTCCTGAACGCCCTTAAAAATAAAAACAGACAATAGAATTAATAAAATAACTATGACCAAAGAAACTACAATTAATATTATTCCTCTTCTTCTATTATTATGCATTAATTCCTCCTATTATTATGCATTAATTCCTCAAACTTAGCTCTGTATTCAAATTTATGGTTACCTTGGGTGAACCGGATGAGGTAAAACCTGTTAAAGCATATTTTTCCGCGGTCAAACTGATTTCGACAATAGCTCTCCCCGCAGGGCGGTTAAAAGTAAGCGCGGTTATCCTATTGGCTAATACTGACTGCTCACCAGTAAAACTTAAATTACGTAGAATCTGCCCGCCGAGTAATGAATAGGTAATAGTGCCTATCCTGCTTACTCCGGCATCGTCCGACCACTCAATAGCCCCAAAAGAATTAATTACATCTCCATCCGCGCTATTGTCTACATTGTAAGCGATCTCAAAAATAATCGTAGAAGAGGATGCACCATCAGCCGGCGCCTGTATTTTATTTGCGCTTGACTGACGTAATTCTTTGCTCATATAATCCAAGGCACGGCGCGCCTCCTGCTCCACTTCTACCTGAACATTGCCCACTTCAAAAGCCCTTTTACCTGAAATAAGTAAGCTAAAAACTGCGCCGATAATAATAAAAAAAATGGCCACCCCCACCAATAACTCTAAAAGAGAAAACGCCGCTCTATTTATTATTTTCATCTATTAGCAATATAAGTAACTAACCTTACCGGCGAAGAAGATAGAGGATTTAAACCTGAGTCTCCTCCGATAATACGGCCGCTGCGCTGGCGCCAGCATACCGTTACCGTAACTAGCAGAAGGCCAGGGTTAGTATTACCTACTTCCACCAAACCGTTGCTATTGCCTGCCGCGATACCGTCAACCGTAAAATTGGTGTTAGCATAATCATCAAAGATATCAAAAAAATTATGGCCACGGAGCTCTTCTACCTTTTCCTGCGCCTCATTTAAAGCATAGGTAGTATTGCGCGCTGTTTCCACTAACTCAAAAGAAGAAGCATAAGCCGCTAGTAAACCAATTACGGCTATAAACACCACAAGCATAGCAATAACTATTTCTATTAAGGTAAACCCCGTCTTTTTCCTAAACATAAATAATATTATACGCTATTTTCGAACTTTAATCAAACAAAAAAATGCCGACTGGCGCAAATTTTTTTCTTGATGCCGCAAAGACTTTTGCGGCGCAAGATGAAAGTTACCGCGCTACTAATGTCCCAGCAATTCTAAGACTTTAAATATCGGCAGGAATAAGGATATAACAATGCCACCGATGATCGTCCCTAAAAATACAATAACTATCGGTTCTATAAGACTAGTCAATCCAGCCACCGCCGCATCCACCTGGTCCTCGTAAAAATCAGCGATTTTACCTAACATATGCTCAAGCCGGCCGGTCTGTTCTCCCACAGAAATCATCCTTACCACCATCGGCGGAAAAATCTTACTTTTTAATAAAGGTTCGGCTATAGGTTCGCCTTCTTTGATAGAACTGCACGATTCTATTATCGCCTCTTCTATAATTTTATTTCCCGAGGTCTTACCCACTATCTCTAAGGCATTTAATATAGGAACTCCGCTTTTGACCAAGGTAGAAAGCGTACGGGAAAATCTCGCTACCGCCACCTTCGTGAATAACGGCCCGAATAGGGGAAGGTTGAGTAATGCCTTATCAAACTCACGCCTGCCGCCAGGCGTGGCAATATAGCGTTGAAAAAGGAAACCAACCGCAATAGTCCCTATAAAAATATAGAGAAAGAAGGCCCGGAGCGTATCGCTGATTTTAATTAAAATTAGCGTTGGAAGAGGCAGGCTTCCTCCAAGGCTAGCGAAAATTCCTTTAAATGTCGGCACTACTTCGATAAGCAAAAAAGCGGTAATCAAGAGTGCCATACTAATTACCACAATAGGATAAATAAGGCTAGAACGCACTTTTCGGATTAAAGCACTAGTTTTCTCTAAATATGATGCCAGTCTATCTAATACTTCATCAAGCATACCCGAGGCTTCGCCTGCTTTAGTCATACTGATAAAAAAATCTGAAAACACCCGCTGGTGCTTCTTAAGCGCCTCCGAGAAACTTGCGCCTTCTTCGATATCCTGCCTAACTTTTAGAATAATCTGGGCTAGAAATTTATCTTCAATCTGTTCAGTCAAAATACTTAAAGTCTGCGCCAAGGGGATACCGGCTTCAATCATCGTTGCAAACTGCCGGGAAAAAATTACTAATTCATCTAATTTAACCGCATGTTCTTTAAGTTTTTTAGCCTTGGCTTCTGTAAGCGAAATCACGAGCAGCTCTTTTTTATGCAGACTCTCTATCAGAGAATGCTCATCCTGCGCCTCAGCTATAGCGATGATTGTCTTACCCGTTTTATCTTTGGCAGTATATTTATAAATAGGCATATGTCCTCAATGAAGCCATAACTTACGCCCTCCGCCTTCGGCGGATTGCGTAAGTTATTTGGCTGAATTGACCCCGAAGTTTAATTGAAAATTCTCGTACGATAATTTTCAATTGTTTAAACAAGGGGCGCTTATTTTAATCCTATCCTTCTTTCATTCTGCTTATCGCTTTTAAAAAAGCTTCTACTACGCGCGGGTCAAATTGTTTGCCGCTATTTCTTTTTATTTCTTCAATTGCCTCATTCTTAGAAAAATATTTGTCCTTATAAGCGCGTGCTGAGCACATAGCGTCATAAGCATCGGCTAAAGAAACAATCCGCGCGCCTTGAAGGATTTCGTCTTTTTTTCTTCCTTCCGGATAGCCATTGCCGTCATAGTGTTCATGATGCTGCTTTACTAATTCTACCACATTTTTTAAATCTAATTTCTCTAAAATTTGCGCGCCCTTTAAAGGGTGTTCTTTCATCTGAACCCATTCTTCTTGGCTAAGAGAACCCTCTTTTGTAAGTATAGCGTCCTTTATCCCAATTTTACCTATGTCATGCAGTTCGCAGGCATCACGGATATCTTTTATTTCATTAATAGTTAAGCCCATTTCTTCGGCTATCGCGGCTGCGTATTTAGTAACATTCTGTGAGTGGCTGTGGGTGTAGCCGTCGCGCGTATCGATTGCTTGAGCTAAGGCCTTCACTGAATTCATATATGACTCCTGCAGTTCTCTATAGAGGGAAACGGAACTCTTTGAGCCCTCTTCAACTTTTTTATTTAAAAGTGAAATCTGTTTTTCTAAGCTTGCTATTTTTTCCTCATGTATTTTTATTGTATTCTTAATCTTTTTTACTAATATCGCCTGCCTTACCAAAAGAAAGAGATTCCTTGGCTCAAAACTAGATGCGAGAAAACCAAAAATTCCAAGTTTATGCATATCGTTTATATCTCTAACCGAATATGTATCAGTAACTACTATGAGCATACTGTCTAATTTACTATTTTTCATATCCAGCAATAATCGACTACGTCCTAAATCTTGAGCTGAAATACTAAGAATAATAACATCAAAGCTATTTGTCTTAAAGATGCTGGCGGCCAATGCCTCATTATTTTCTACGAGCACATTAAAATTCTGCTGCGCTAAATCTTTACCAGCATGATAACAGAGAGATGAGTCTTTACTTACAACTAATATGCTGCCCTCTGCCATTATTCTACTCCTCTGTAGTTATACGGATAACTTCTTCAATGGTAGTTAGGCCCTGTGTGAGCTTTAAATATGCATCGTCTCTTAAGGTAGTCATCCCGCATTTACTAACAGCATAATTTTTTATCTCTCCAATCATTGTTTTATTTATAATCATGTCACGGATGTTATCATCTACCAAGAGCACTTCTAATATTCCCATTCTGCCAAAATAACCGGTATTATTGCAATAGTCGCATCCTCTGCCGCGATAAAAAACTGTAGACGGATTTATCTTAATCCCGAGCTTTTCTAAAAAATTTTTTGGTAATTCCGTCGGTTCTTTACAATGAGGGCATATTCCGCGGAACAATCTTTGCGCACAGGCCATCACCAGGCTTGAAGCCACCAAAAATGGCTCTATTCCCATATCTATCAAGCGGCTGATTGCGCCTGCGGCGTCATTAGTATGCAGCGTGGAAAGAATCAGTTGGCCGGTTAAAGAAGCTTTGACCGCAATATCTGCGGTTTCCGAATCGCGGATTTCGCCCACCATAATCACATCTGGGCTCTGCCTTAATAATGAACGTAGCCCTGAGGCAAAAGTCAATCCTATATCTGTTTTAACTTGAATCTGCGTAATACCGTCTACTTGATATTCCACAGGGTCTTCGATAGTAATAATATTCCTCTGCGGAGTATTTAACTGTGATAGAACTGAATAAAGAGTAGTAGACTTTCCTGAGCCGGTTGGACCTGTTACTAAAATCAATCCATAGGGCGTCTTAATCGCTTCTCTAAATAAGTCCAGAGGCCCTTGACCAAAACCCAAACTTTCTAATCCGACACTGATACTTGATTTATTTAGAATCCGTAAGACGAATTTCTGGCCGAATATCGTCGGCAGGGCCGAAACCCGAAAATCTATCTCTTTTTTTTCCATCCTGATTTTGAATCTTCCGTCTTGAGGCAGGCGCGATTCAGTAATATCGAGGCCTGCGATAATCTTCAGCCTTGCTAACACTGCATTTTGATGGTTCTTTGTAAGAGTAAAAGCGTCGTATAATTGGCCATCAATGCGGTAACGTATGCGCAGCTTAGTCTCCTCCGGCTCAATATGTATATCAGAAACCCTACGCTTCAAGGCCTGGGCAATCATCAAATCTACAATTTTAACAATTGGCGCCTTCTGGCTTTCTGCCAGCGCCCCCCCAAAATCGATTGCTAAATTACTTTCCTGCGCGGTTATTAAAGATTCACTTCCCGGGGCCTCTTTTAATATCTCGGAAATGCTTTCTTTATCTGTCTTATAATATTTAGCTATTGACTTCTCAATTTCTGAGTCAAGGCACATCACCGGATGAATTTCATATCCGGTAAGCGCTTTGACATCATCCAAGGCGAATATATTCAACGGATCAGACATCCCTACAGTTAAAGTATTTCCGATTCTAGAAATAGCGATAAGATGGTATTGGCTGGCGACGCGCTTGGGGATTAAATCTATGATGTTTTTATCTATTTTATAGCGCGAGATGTCGAGCGGCGGAATATAGAGTTCTTTGGCAAAAAGGGAAAGTAGGTCTTTTTCTTTGACAATTCCTTCATTTATAAGAACCTGCTTTAGGCTCAAACCCTTCTCTTTCTGTATCTTTAATGCCTTCTCTATCTCGTGCCGGGTAACTAGCTTATTGTTTATCATAATCTCAATAAGTTTTTCTTGTAATGTAGGCATATACCCTCGTCTTGCTCGGGAATAACAAATTAAAATTTTATTTTAAACTTAAAACCTTCTAGTCTTCATCTGCGGCGGTAACTTTTAATACCTCTTCAAGAGTAGTCAACCCAAGCATGGCTTTCTCTACCCCAACTTCTCTTAGTGTTTTCATTCCCAAAGAACGCGCCGCTCGCTTTATCTTATAGTCTTGACTCCTATTCATAACTAAATCCTTAATTTCTACGGTAAGAGTAAACACTTCTGCGATGGAAGTCCTGCCCCTATAACCAGAGTTTAAACAATAAGAGCAGCCTTCCCCCCGGTAAAAAATAGGCGGCTTACCTTTAAGGCATTTTATTTTCAGTTTGTCTAATGCATCCTGAGTTAACTGATAGGATTCCTTGCAGTTATTGCAGATTAAGCGGACTAATCTTTGAGCGGCTACACAAACTAAAGAAGAGGTAATCAGGAACGGTTCAACTCCCATATTAATTAACCTAACTATAGAAGCAGAGGCTGTGGTAGTATGTAAAGTTGATAAAACTAAATGGCCGGTAAGTGCTGCCTTAACCGCAATATCAGCAGTATCAAAATCCCTTATTTCGCCGATCATAATTATATCGGGATCCTGCCTTAATATTGAACGTAAACTTGAGGTAAAAGTCAGGCCTATCTCAGGATTAATATTTACCTGATTTATGCCTTCTATCTGGTATTCTATGGGGTCTTCAACAGTAATAATATTACTTTCGGGCTTATCGATAAATTTCAACAGAGAATATAATGTAGTGGTCTTGCCTGAACCTGTCGGGCCGCAGACTAAGAGCATGCCGTGAGGCTTAAGAGCATTTTTTTTAAAATTATCTAAAGCGTAATCATCAAAACCTAACCTTTCTATATCGAGCATAACCTGGGATTTATCCAATATTCTTAAAGCCGCTTTTTCTCCGAAGCTCGAGGGAAGTATTGAAACACGAAAATCAACGTCTCTTGTCTCTATCCTTACCCTAAACCTGCCATCCTGGGGAAGCCTATGTTCAGCAATATTCAGGTTAGAGATAACCTTAATACGCGAGACTATAGGCGCATGCAGGGATTTCGGAGGAGATTCTCTTTCTTGTAAAATGCCGTCGATTCTAAAACGCACACACATCATCTTTTCAAAAGGCTCGATAAGTATATCGGATGCCTTCAACCTTATTGCATCCTCTAAAATCATATTGGTTATTTTGATAACCGGCGCTTCTTGGCTTAATTGTATTAGGGTACCGGTATCCAATATTTCTTCTTTCTCCTTCTTTATTAATTCTATCTGCTGATCGAGAGAAATATTTTTAAGCATTGCCTCCAAAGAACTATCTTCTGCTTGGCCGTAATACTTATCCATTGCCGCCACCATATCAGCAGCAGTGGCAATAAGCGGAACTATTTTGCAGCCAGTCCTGGCGGAGATGTCATCCATTGCCAAAATATTTAAAGGATCGGCCATTGCTACGGTCAGAAGGTTCTCTTTCTTAGAAAGAGGAATAATCTGGTAATGCCGCGCAAGGTTGGCAGGAATCATTTTTATTGTCTCAGAATCTATTTCTAACCGGCCCAAATCTATACAGGAGAATCCCAAGCCTTCGCTTAAAACCGAAAGTATATCTTTCTCTGTTAAAAATTTTAATTCTACTAATATATCGCTTAACCTGCCGCCTTTTTCCTTTTGAACTTTCAGGGCAGTTATTAGTTTATCCTCGCTAATAAGCTTATTAGTTAAAAGTATATCTGTTAAACGATCTTTTAAGGAAGGCATAGGCATGCTGAATTACGAATTCCTAATGACGAATACCGAATTAATTATCTAATTCCAAATTGGTATTAAAACATTTAAAAATTTATTCGTCATTCGGATTTAGTCATTCATCATTTATTTTTATAATAGACATCAATGGCTTTCTTAATATCGCTGGTGGTTGCAATAAAAATCTGCACCGAACAATTAGAAATCAATTCTATGTCTTCTACCGCTTGAATATTCAGCGGATTTGCCATTGCTACCGTTAAATTAGTGCCGATTTTATCTATGGCTATAAGACAGTATTGCTTTGCCACATTATAAGGAATAATGGCGACCACGTCGGGCGCTATTTCATAATTAGCCAAAGGTAAATAAGGAAACCCGTACTGGGAAGTTAAAGTCTGGGCTATGGTTTCTTCCTTCACCATGCCTAAACTTACTAATATTTCCCCTATCAACCCACCTTTCTCTTTCTGCGCTGCCAAAGCCTTATCTAACTGGGCTGCGCTTATAACGGCCCTTTCTACCAGCAATTCGCCTAATTGTTTGGGGCTGATACGCCTTAAAGGTAATGCCATTTTAGTAAATCCAAAAGGGTTAAGGATCAAGGGTGACGGGTTAGGTCTTAAACCTTATCACTTACCCCTTAACCCTTATACTTATTTTATAATGACTCTTTAGCTTTGCTGATTAATTCCGAAGTATTCACGCCATCAATAGGGTTCTCAGCTACCCCCAGACTAATCGTAATCCTTTTATGCTTGTCTGGTTCTGCCCTAAAAATCTCTTCTATTCTTTTCTTGATTACCTCTGCTATATTCTGTGCTTGTTTTTTATTTTTCTCAGGAAGAAGCAGAGCAAATTCTCTCTCGCCCAACCTCGCCGCTTTGTCAATGTCGGTTATGCTTTCTTTTAAAATTATCGCAATCCTTTTAAATATTAATTCTATCTCGGGTAAACTTAAATCTTGACAAAGTTCCTTATACCTATCAACACTAAAAATTATAAATGCGCAAGGCCTTTGGTACATAATCGCTCTCTTTATCTCCTCATCCAGGCGCGTCTTAATAAAAGACTCATTATAAAGTCCGGTTAAAGCATCCCTTACCTCAAGATTTTTTACTTTCTGCATAAGAGTATCAAGTTCCCGCCTATTATCTCTTATGCGCGCGGTTAATTTATCCAAAGCTTTCTCAATCTCCCCAATTTCATCATGGCGCTCAGCCTGTATCTGATAATCGATATTGCCGTTTACAATACCCTTAGCCTGAGAAGAGATATTAATTATGGGGTGGATTATTTGCTTTACTATAAAGAACCCGCTTGCGGCAATAAAAACACTTACCGCAATTAATACCACTATATTTAACTGAATCCCTACAGTAGGCAATATATAGGTAGAGATAAGATAGAAACAGATGAGTATAGGAAGCACAGACATAAGATAAAAACTTATTTTTAATTTATAGCGCAAACCATATGAAGATAAAGATAATATCTTTAATGCCTTCATAATTTCCTCCTTCAATGAACCCTGCCGTTTTGATCCGCTTTTGCGAATGCAAAACGAATCAGCAGGGGTAAGTTCGCACTTATAATCCCGAAGCCTCGGGATTATGTGCTCACTTATAATATCTTATGCTATATCTTAGGCAGTGTCAAATCTAAAATAGGACTTATGCAAAAAATCAATTACTCACAACCGCCGCTTAAATCTATATGGCCCCAAGGCAGCGTCTCAAGCTTAGATATTTCTCTGTTGGCATAAAATTCAGGAATAATCCCTGCTTTATCAAACGCCTTACGCCATATACTAAAATTAAATCTGTCTTTCCAGGAATCAAAGCGAGCGCCCTCTTTAAAGGCATTATAGATAACGCAAGATAGCCTTCTATCCGCACGCGATAAAACGGCCTCTAAGAAATTCATTTCGAAATTATGAAAATCTATTTTTACCGCTTTTCTTAATTCGTTATTTTTTCTGAGCTTAGACAATAAATATCTTTGTTTTTCTCTTAATTCTTCCTGCCGCGCCATAGGCAGCCTCTCAAAAACCGTATGCGGCTTTGGGCTAAAAGCAGCAATGCTTAAAGTTACCCTACCTGATTTAGCGTCAATTTCCTTACGCAGGTTTACTACCTTTAGGGCTAAATCCACTATAGCATCAAGATCCTCCTCTCTTTCATCCGGAACGCCAAGCATAAAATATAGCTTAACATGCCCATAGCCTGATTTATAAGCATTGCTAATCACCTTAAATAATTCTTCTATATCGATATTTTTATTTAGCAAATCACGTAACCTCTTACTGCCTGCCTCCGGTGCAAAAGTAAGGCCTGTCTTTTTTATAGCTTTTAACATAAAAGGGATATCGGCGATATAGTCCTTTACCTTTAAAGAAGGCAGGGATACACTTATGCCCTTATTCTTATAATCAGAGGTCAACTGCTTTAGAATCTCTTGCAGATAAGGATGGTCTCCGCAAGACAAACCCAAAAAAGAAATCTCCTCATACCCTGAAAATTTTAGCAACTCTTGCGCCAACTCTACTATTTTGGCTTGAGAACGGATACGATAGGGATAATAAACAGCTCTGGCTTGGCAAAAATGGCAGTTATTCGGGCAACCGCGCATAATCTCTAATATCACGCGGTCATGGACTATCTGGGCATAAGGAACAAGCCAACGCCTGGGGGAAAAAGCATCATCTAAATTACGGACAATACGTTTCTCAATTTTAACGCAAGGGGAATTATCGGATGGAGAGAAAGATTTTATCGTGCCATCCTGATTATATTCGACTATATATAACGAAGGCACATACACGCCCTTAATCTGCGAGAGTTTACGCAGTAACTCTTTCCTATTATCACCTGTTAACTTTGACCTCCTTACGCATTCTGCTAGTTCTAATATTACCTCTTCTGCTTCCCCAATAACAAAACAATCAAAAAAATCAGCGAGCGGCTCAGGGTTAACGCTTGCATATCCTCCGCCAATGATTAAAGGATAGTTAGCGTTACGCTCGCGGGCGTAAAGAGGGATATGCGCCAACTCTAATATATTTAAGACATTAGTATATAAAAGTTCATGAGAGAGAGAAAACCCGATAATATCAAATTTATAAAGTAGCGCGCCGGATTCTAATGAAATTAAGGAAATATCTTCTTTGCGCAGTAAATCCTCTAAATCTTGCGCCGGGGCAAACACTCTTTCGCAAGATAACCCCTCCGTTTCATTTAATAACCCGTAGATTATCCGAAAACCAAGATGGCTCATCCCTATTTCGTAAAGGTCAGGAAAACATAAAGCAAACTTTAAGCATGTTTTATTAGAATAATCTTGCGCCTTATGACTTACATTCCATTCATTACCTAAATAACGCGCGGGCTTATAAACCTGTTCTAAAATATGTTCATCCATCTAAACGAAATCACCCCTCCCGCCTCGTAACCGCTGGCGAAATTCTCTTACAACAATTTCGCCGCACTCGGCGGGATAAATTCGGCCAGATAACTTATGTCGTTCTCCGAACTCCATAAGTTAACGAAATCACCCCTCCCGCCTCGTAACCGCTGGCGAAATTCTCTTACAACAATT
>CAKKQO010000065.1:26382-27524 GCA_919902105.1 Omnitrophica bacterium GWA2_41_15
CGGCGGGATAAATTCGGCCAGATAACTTATGTCGTTCTCCGAACTCCATAAGTTATGGCCTCATTTAAAAAATCATCCGCATCTTAGCGATATTAGCAATAATACCTATCCCCGCACAACTTACCAACATAGATGTGCCGCCGTAACTCACTAAAGGAAGAGGAATTCCCACTACCGGCAATAATCCGATAGTCATAGAAATATTTATCAATGCTTGCAGAGATATTATGCTGATAATACCGACTGCGATTAAGCGCCCAAAGGGATCTTTCGTAAGATATGCTATATTCATACATTCCTTTAATAGTAAATAGAATAGAACTAATAAAATAAAAGCGCCTAAGAAACCGCTCGACTCGGCAAAACAACTAAAGATAAAATCCGTATGCCGCTCAGGCAGGAAATTAAGCGTATTCTGCGTTCCCGAAAGCCAACCCCTGCCTAACAACTGCCCCGAACCTACGGCGATTTTAGACTGTATTACGGTATAGCCTGCACCCAGAGGGTCAATATTCGGGTTTAAAAAAACTAGAAGCCTTTCTCTCTGGTAGTCTTTTAGAAAATGCCAGAATAGCGGAAGCAATGCTGTGCCTGATACCAACAAAGGCAGGATATACCTTTTTTTTATGCCGGCAACGAAAATTAAAGATAAAAATATAAGCATAAACATTAGCGCCGTACCTAAATCTGGCTGTTCTAATACTAAAACTGCCGGGATACCCGCAAGGATAGCCGGAACAACTATACTGCGGATAAAACCTAAATCATTGATGTTTGACTTAATGCTTGAAATATCTTTATGGCTTAAATAGCGGGATAAAAACAATATCAGCGAAAACTTTGCCAGTTCTGAAGGCTGAAAATTAAATCCCCCCAATTCAAGCCACCTCTGCGCGCCCATCCGGCTCCTGCCGAAAATAAGCACTAAAAGAAGCAAAGTAATACTTATGCCATATAAAACAAAAGATAAATCGTAAAACCTTCTGTAATTCAAATTTGCAAAAACAAAGAAAGCGATTACCCCGAGCCCGGACCAGACTACCTGGCGTAAGAATACATTTTTTTCTTTAGGCAGGCCGTCATGAGTAGAGGTGCTGTAAATAGTCAATAATCCAATAATGATAAGAGAAATGGTGATGATA
>CAKKQO010000065.1:27624-38336 GCA_919902105.1 Omnitrophica bacterium GWA2_41_15
AGAGGTGCTGTAAATAGTCAATAATCCAATAATGATAAGAGAAATGGTGATGATAAATAAATATCTAACATTCCTGTCCATGGATAAGAGCTTTATTATTAAACTAAATTCTGTTCTAAGAGTTTTTCCAAAATTTCTCTGGCAATAGAACAGGCAAGCGCGCTGCTGCCTCCGTGTTCAAGAAAAACACAAAAAGCAATCTTAGGCACATCTGTCGGCGCAAATCCGATAAACCATCCATGGGGTAAACCGCGGCTAACCTGAGCAGTACCAGTTTTCCCCGCAACGGTTAAATCAGGCAGAGCTAAAACATGCGCGGTCCCCTCCAAATCTTTAACTGCCCCGATTAAGCCCTGTTTTAAGAGCTGTAAATCTCTATCTTTAATCCCGAGTTTTATTAAGGGCCTATTTTCTGCTAGGGAATTATTGCCTATGGATTTCACTAAATAAGGATTAACCAGAGAGCCGCCGTTAGCAAATACCGAGATTAAACGCGCCATCTGTAACGGAGTAACCAATAAAGCTCCCTGGCCGATGGCAAAGTTCGCTGTATCCCCCTTAAACCAGCTCTCTTTCCTCTGCCAAAGTTTCCAGTTAACTGTCGGGACAAATCCCGCCGCTTCTCTTTCAATATCTATATTGCATACTCTACCCAATCCGAATTTAACAGCATACTCTGAAAGTGCCCGCGGTCCCAGCATTAGCCCTAACTGATAAAAAAACACATCACAAGAATGTATAATAGCACTATTAAGGTTAACCATGCCGTGCTTATCCCAACACTTAAATTCTCTGTTTCCCACCATTATTTTACCATCGCAGAAAAAAGTAGTAGATGGGGAGAGCTTGCTTGCTTCTAAACCTGCGATGGCGGTAATTAGTTTAAATGTTGACGCTGGCGGATAACTTGCACTGATAGCCCGATTAAAAAACGGTGCGCTGCGGTTATTACGCAAGAGATTTATTTCATCTTTATCATTGGCGACGAAAACATTAGGGTCATAGCCGGGATTATTTACCATTGCTAAAATTGCACCGTTATAAGGATCCATTATAATTATGCAGCCTTTTTTATCAAACAGCGCAGAATAAGCAATGCGCTGCATATCTAGGTCAATGGTTAAAGTTATATCTGTCCCTTTATGCGGAAGACGCAAACCCAATAATCTAACCATCTGGCCCCTATTATTCACCTCTATCTGCATGCCTCCTTTTTCAGAGCGTAAATACCTATCATATGCTTCTTCGACTCCGTCATAGCCCATAATATCCTTTAAGTTATAGCCATACTCTTTAAGCCGGGTAATCCGTGATTTATCCACTTCCCTCAAATATCCTAATAAATGCGATAATTCCTGCTTAAATGGATACTGACGCTTAGCGCGAAACTCAACGATAACGCCGTCTAACTTATATTTATTCTCTTCCAAAATAAGCGCTTCATTCTTAGTAATATTATCTTTAAGCAAAACAGGGGCAAACGGAGCGGCAGAGCCGCTTCTATAGGTTTTCATTAAACGAGCTTTCTCTATCCCAAGTACCTTAGCTAAAAGAGTAAAAGTCCTGTCTCTGTCGTTTACTTCCTGGGGGATAACACTTACAGCAAAAGAAAGGCGGCTATCTGCTAAGATTTTGCCTTTACGGTCGAGGATGTTGCCCCGCAAGCCATCCTGCGGAATAAGCCTGATACGATTTTTCTGGCTTAGCTCATAATAAAAACTACCTCTGGCAATCTCGATATAAAATAGGCCGCAGAGGACAACTAAAAAAATCCCAGAGGTTAGCTTAAAGAATAATTCAAGGCGCATTTTTTAACCCTACAAGAATAGACCATCCTGATACCTTAAAAGGATGGGTCTTAAGCTCTCAAAAAATAGATACGCGAATAAAGAATTATATATTGTCTCAAGCAAGATGGTAACAAAAAAATAGCCGCTGAACGTTAGGATATTTTTACTAAGAAAGTTATTCACTAAGAGATAAATTAAATAATTACCCCATGTTGCGGCTGCTACCAGCAATAAATATATAAATTTATTATCTCTGTAAATTTGCCTGCTTAAGGCACGAGCTATAATAACCCATAAACCAAAAGAGAAGATATTTAAACCAAATGGGCCGAGGGAAAAGATATCTTTGATTAGGCCCAGAATAGTGCTAAAGAGAAGGCCGCCTCTTAAATTAAATAGGCCCATAAATACCGTGAGCACCAATAATAAATCCGGGCGGATATTAAATAGAAATAAATTCGTAGGCAAAACCAGTTGTAAAATAATATAAAGGCTTAAAATTATAATTATCACTTTATCACTAATACTTCTTCCAGATTAGATAAACTAACTTTGGGTTTTATAATTGCCGAAACACTTATGCCATTTTCTTCTCGGATAATGCTAACAACCTCTCCGATAATTATACCCTTAGGATAATTTTCGCTTAAACCTAAAGTAAGCACAATATCGCCTTTTGCTATGTCGGAATCAAGGGCTAAATACCGCATCGTAGCTTTGCCTAAGAGGCTTCCTGAGACTATGCCGGTTTCACGAGAGCGCTGGACAATACCCGCGATATTACAATTAGGATCGGTCAAAAGCATTACGCGGCTTACACTCTTAGAAACCTCGAGAATCCTGCCTACCAAGCCTAAATTAGTGACTGCTAACTGTCCCTGCCTTACGCCGTCGCCTAAACCCTTATCAATGAGGACACTGTTTGTCCAATTAGCTAAGTCTTTTGCAATTACTCGTGCCGCGATTAATAAAAAAGGAGAGTTTTTCTTGAAAGAAAGAAGTGCGCTTAACCGAGCATTCTCTTCATGAATTTCTTTGAAGCTAACCAGCTTCTGCCGAAGAGCATCGTTTTCTTGTTTTAGCCTTATATTTTCTATCAGGTTAGCCCGGTAGGAAACTAATGCCTTTATTTCTGCGCCTAAAAGATTAGCTAAATAAAGCGGAAACTTAAACGGATTTGCTAATGATAACTTAAGGTATGATAAGTAAGGAGAGGTAAATACAAAAACTAAGATTACGATTGATATTACTAAAAGAGATATTTTTTTTCTGCGTAAATAACGAAATAATGCCACTTAAATCCACTTTTTTTATATCTCTTGCTTAGGAGTAACCGTTACCCGCTTTAAGTATTTTATTTCATTTAAAACTTTACCTGTACCTAAGGCAACAGCAGTCATCGGTTCATCAGCCACATGCACAGGCAGGCCTGTTTCTTCAGAAATCAATTTATCTAACCCGCGCAACAGAGAACCTCCGCCAGCCATAACTATACCGTGGTCAATTAAATCGGCGGATAATTCCGGAGCGGTCCGTTCCAAGGCAATCTTTATCGCCTCGATGATAGCGCGTATCGGCTCCTGTAAAGCATCTCTGATCTCTTCTGAGGTAACCGTAACGGCCTTAGGTAAACCTGCGATTAAATCTCTCCCCTTTATTTCTAAAGTAAGTTCCTCATCCAAGGGAAAAGCAGAGCCTATTTTCCATTTGATGTCTTCGGCAGTGCGCTCTCCAACCATCAGGTTATAAGCTTTCTTGGTATGCTCCACAATAGCCAAGTCCATTTCATCTCCGCCGATTCTAATAGACTTAGAAAATACTATGCCCGCCAAAGAAATTACCGCAATTTCAGTTGTTCCGCCTCCGATATCGACAATCATATTACCGGTCGGCTCCTGTATCGGCAGGCCCACCCCGATTGCCGCAGCCATCGGCTCTTCGACTAAGAATATCTCTCTGGCGCCTGCCCTCTCCGCAGAATCTCTTACCGCGCGCTTTTCTACTTCGGTTATCCCTGAAGGTATGGCAATAACCATGCGCGGACGCACTAAAACCTTACGATGGTGCACCTTTTTGATAAAATGCCGGAGCATTGCCTCAGTAATCTCAAAATCAGCAATAACGCCGTCTTTCATCGGCCGTATGGCCACAATATTACCGGGGGTGCGTCCTAACATCCTTTTTGCCTCTTCGCCTACGGCTAAAACCTTAGAAGTCCCCTTTTGTATAGCTACTACCGATGGCTCGCATAAAACAATGCCTTCGCCTTTGACATAAACCAAAGTCGTTGCCGTCCCTAAGTCTATGCCCATATCATTAGAAAACAGCCCTAATATATAATTTGTAAGCTTGCGTATAATCTCCGTAACTATTTTAAATCTAAGCATATTATTGACCTTTACATAGCTAATAGAACTTTTGGAAGCAAGGATTTTGACCGTATGCAAGGCGCGACGACGACAGCGTAGTCGCAGTACTACGCTGAGGAGGAGCAACGAAGGAGACGGGCAAAAGACTGCTTCCCCTTCTGGGTCGGATGCTTTTGGGCTGCGACTGCGTCGTTCGTCCTTGACGTAGTGCAAGACTACGTTGGCGTCCTCTCTCCTTGTCTCGCTCCAAAATCATCACGACCAAAAGCTCCTATTAGCTATGCAAAGGTCAATACTCTCCTAAAAATTGCAAACTCTGCTAATTTCCTCCCTAATTTGAATTTGCAAAAAATAACTAATTATGGCAGGTAAATTCGATTTCTCAAGTTTATCAAACCTTAACCCCTGTGTCAACTGATTTTTGTGGCCATTGACAAGTGCGACCTTAACTATTGACTTATTAAAGAATGTTACCCAAGGGGTTAATAAAAGAATCTGGAATTTTTCTCGCTCGGAGCCGATTTCTTTACGCCGAAGTTCTCTCGTATTTCGGCGGAGGCACGAACTCGTTCTTCGGCCCCTATGGGGCCAAGAATGAACTCGAACATCCTCGCCGCCCCGACGTTCTCGGGGTTCCCAAAATACTCAAGCCTGCTTCGGCTAAAATCGGCACTCGCTATGAAAAACCCAGCTTCTTTTCTGGCAACATGATTTATGAGTCAACGATTCAATTTCGCTATCGCTTCGCTAACATTTAATGCGAGGCAATTCGCAGTAACATTAATATTTGACAGATATCTAAAAAGATATTATACTAATTGATTAGAAAGGAACAATTATGAATTGGCGAAAAACTAAATTATTTATAAAATCTCACTGGGTAGCTATCTGCGTAAGCATCTTCTCGGTTATTGTAATTATCGCTCTAACGATATTCCTGCGCAATGCCGTCCTTGCCTGGCGTGCCTCCGAATCCTATATGAAAACATCTATGCTTGCCCAAACAGGCATAACTTTTCTTATGTTCATGCTGATCCAAATCGTTACTATGCCTTTGGCCGGAATTATGTGGATTTGGATAATGAATGGGGGTGCTGCCAATTTTACCCGGCTGCATAAAAAAGCTATAAAAGGAAAAGAAATCAGCATCGGCTGGAAAGATGTCATCGGCATGGAAGCAGCAAAACAGGAAGCGATGGAAGTCGTTAGGCTCATTACTGACAGAGCACAGCTTCAGCGGATAGGGGGGAAGATCTTGCGGGGAATCCTTATGATCGGCCCTCCGGGATGCGGCAAAACCTATATGGCAAAAGCGATAGCAACTGAAGCCGATATACCGTTTATATCCATGTCCGGATCGGAGTTTGTTGAGATGTACGTAGGCGTAGGGGCCAGCCGCGTAAGGAAGCTTTTTAAACGCGCGCGAAACATCGCCGAAAGCGAGGGTGGATGCATTATATTTATTGATGAACTGGATGCCGTAGGAAGGCAGCGTTCTGCCGCGAACTCCGGAGGCGCGCAGGAAACTAACTCAACGCTCAATCAACTATTAGTTGAAATGGACGGATTAAAAGAAAAGGCGGAAAATATCGTTACTATCGGAGCAACTAATGCGCCTGAATCCTTCCTTGACTCCGCCTTACTTAGGCCCGGAAGATTCGATCGTAAGATTTATGTAGATCTTCCGAATTTAGAAGAAAGAGAAGAATTATTCAAATATTATCTAAAAGAGGTTAAATACGACTCCTCTCTAGACACTTCTCGCTTAGCACGCCTAGCTGTAGAGAAAAGCCCTGCGGATATCGCAAATTTAATCCAAGAATCAGCGCTCATCGCTGTACGTAATAAAAAAGAGCAAATAGGCATGAAAGAAATAATGGAAGCAATAGACCGAATTGAGATGGGCATAAAACATAAAATTGTATTTAACGAAGGAGAAAGGAAAAAGATTGCTTATCATGAGGCAGGCCATGCTGTAGCTACTTATTTCCTACAGCCTTTTGATGACGTATTTAAAATTTCTATTATTTCCAGGACAGGTGAAGGTTTTCTCGGTATGATGGTGCCTCATCCGCGCGAAGAACTTCATATCCACACAAAAGAAAAACTATTAGGTAAAATAAAATCATGCCTTGGCTCCTATGCCGCAGAAAAGCTTAAACTCGGAACTACCACTACTGGAGTATTTAGTGATTTTAGAACGGCGATGCGGAATGCACATCAGATGGTTTGGGAACTCGGCATGGGTAAATCCGGCTTGGTAGGGAGCTACGTCCTTCTTGAGACGATGCCTTCCGGAACCAGCCGTTTTGCCGAAGAGAAAGTATCATACTTATCCGAAAAAATAAAGGAACAATTAAATAACGAAACGCAAGAAATCCTGCAGGAATGCCTAAAAGAAGTCGAAGAACTACTCACGAAAGAATCTGCTCTCCTAGATAGGTTTGCCCAGGAATTGCTCGCCAAGGAAGAACTCGACTACGACCAAATCGAAGCGATATTTAAAGAGCATAATAAAACCCGTCCTTCGATTTAAACTCATGTATAATAAAATAATTCTTCTCCTCATCGGCCTATCTCTATTCTTATCTAGCTGCGAACCAATAAAGCCTACCTATACAAAAGAAAATTTTGTCTCCTCAATACAGAAAATCTGCAAGGAAGAATTCGCTATTGATAATGTAAAGGCTTGGCTGGCAGGCGAAACTGCCTGGATATATACCCCCCAAGATAAACTTATAGACAAAGATTCAAAATTAGACGAAGAGATAATAAAAAAAATAAATAAAGTCGTTGTTAGTGTTAGCCGCGTGCTCTTGAGCATGAAACCACGCCCTCAATTTTATGTTATCGTCGCCTCAGACATAAAAGATGCAGGCGCGGACTTAATATATCTGGGAAACGTGGAAGACATTCTCCGTTTTCAATTTGAACATATTTCAAGAAGTGAATTTGGCAAGCGCAACATCTACGACGCCATATTTAATCCCTCGGCCCTATCCGACTTAGAAGGAAAACACATCAACCCTTACGATATAAAGTTAGAGGATTTCTTAAGCCTGCAGATAGCTCAACGTATCAACTTAGAACTCAAAGAAAATAATATTGAAGTTAAAAATCTAGGGTGTTTCTTTAAAGAAGGGGTGTTTAATCTGCAATATGAAAAAACGAATCCCGAAAAACCGATTAATCTCGACATCAATAAAGCAATCTTAGAAACAGTTTCTCTGGTTGTAAAAAGTTATAGATTCAAAGAGTATTCGTTAGTCAAACTCACTAATCTCGGCTCGGGGGAGAAGGTAATTTTAGGAAAGAATATCCTTGAGCATAACTACTCTTTGGGACAATTTTAATTTCCCTTCTGTCCATAACTTAATTGCCTGCGGATAAATCTTATGCTCTATTTTATGGAGCTTTCTTTCTATGGATTCCAATGTGTCATTTTCCTTTATCCTCAGGGGAACTTGTAAAATTATCGGCCCGTGGTCCATTTCCTCATCTACAAAATGCACGGTTACCCCGGTCAGTTTTACGCCGTATTCATAAGCATCCTTTATGGCATGCGCTCCTTTAAATGAAGGAAGAAGTGCGGGATGAATATTCAAAATTCGGCCTTTATACTTTTGTACAAATTCAGGGCTGAGGATGCGCATAAAACCTGCCAGAACAATCAAATCTATTTTTTCTTCTTCCAAGCATTGAATAATCCTGTTTTCAAATTCTTCTTTGTGCGTAAAGTCCTGCCTTTTTACCAAGGCAGATTTTATCCCCGCGCGCGCGGCCGCAGTCAAAACAGCCGCCTTAGGATTATCGCAGATTAACAACGATAAGTCCGCCTTAATTACTCCTTTTTTTATTGCCTTTAAAATTGCGCTAAAATTACTTCCCCTGCCGGAAGCAAATACGGCGATATTCACCCCGCCCTTCCTTTCAACCTATGCCCCACTTCTTCAAACACCAGCACCTCACCTAAAGTCAACATTATTTTACCATCTCTTACTGATTTTGTCTTGTTTTTTAACTTACAGCTGAACCTACCTCTATATCATCAATTATTTCTAAATAATCCGAGAGCTCTTCCTCGTTTAAATCTTCCTCCCCTAGCTCCTGTAAAATCTCCGTATCATCAAATACTTCTTCTGCTTCTACCTCGGTGTCCAATTGGGCAAGTATAATGCGGTCGGAGTTTTCTATTTCTTCTGCCAACTGCGCCTCATCGCTGGACAGATAAACATCATCCGCATCTTCTCCTAATGTATCAAGCAAAGCAATATCCTGATTTATTAGATTAATGTTATTTATTTTGCCGTACTGCATAAAGGCAAAAACTAATATCAATACGCAGAAAACGGCTGCGACAGGCACAAGCTGAGGATAAAACCCCAGGCGCAGGTTTTCCAGCCAGGCAAAGAGTTTTTCTTTAAGTGCCGGAACAAAGCTTTTTTCTTCCTGCGCAGCTAACTGTTCTCTTATTTCCTGCGTATAATTATCTAATATCTCTTTTGGAATTGGCTTTAACTTTTGCTGTCTAACCAACAAAATAGTTTTTTCTAACCTTTGCGTTTCTTCTCTGCACCGACTGCAATCAATAAGGTGCTTTTCAATCTCTTCTGTCCGACCTGAATCTAATTCTCCATAGCAATAAGATACAATTTCTTCTTTTTTTATACTGCAGATATTCATTTTACACCTCCTGACACGCATATACGGTTAATTTTTCCTGAAGGTTCAAAGTTGCTTTAAACAAATGCGCCTTAATTGTGCCCTCAGCACATTTGATAATATCGGCAATTTCACTGATCTTTAAACCATGTATATTTTTTAAGGTAAATACTCTTTTCTGCTGCTCGGGCAAAGAATCCAGCGCCTCGGTTAACTGTTCGCCTAATTCCTTATTTAATAACTGCTCTTTAGGGCCGGGGAGGCCAGAGGCGATTATTTCAAAGATACTTTCTTCTTCCTGCGCCTCATTATTTATTTTAATATTAGCGTTTATGACCTTATTTTTCATCTTACGCCTCAAATAATCCTTGCAAAGATTTATCAATATACGATAAAACCATGTATAAAATCGCGATTCACTGCGAAAATTTTTTATGGTTTTAAATGCCTTAATAAATGCCTCCTGCGAAACATCTTTCGCATCTTCATGATTTCTGCAAAAGGAGAAGGCGATGTTTAGCGCCTTGTCCTTATATTTTTCCACCAATTCGCAGAAAGCATTTTGGTCGCCATTTTTTACTCTCTGGATTATCTGGTCTTCGTTATCTATCATGTTGACCCATTTGACTCTCGCGTCTAAGTTGATGGTTTGACGGCACCTAAACGCCGTCAAACCATCAAAAACAATTATAACTTATCTGCGCCTGCCGCCGCCTGAGCTGCTCGGGGCTTTTCTCACAGGAATACCTCTACGACCTGCACCCGGCCCGCCCTTTGGCCCAGGGGGGTTGGCGATCCCTGGCCTTTGACCCGGATGATTCCGCCTATCTTTTATATCCTCCCTGCGGTCACGCACATCCTCCCGCCTGTCGCGGACATCTTCGCGCCGGTCTAAAACATCTTCGCGCTTATCTCTGGCAATATTTTTTTCCAATCTCTCTATTTGACCCTGAAGCCTTGCCTGCTCCTGGGGATCCGTGGCATTTGCCAATTTCCCCTGTAGATTGCTAAGCTGCTCTGCCTTTATCTTATCATCTCTTCTATCAATAATATCTTCTTTCCTATCCAGCACATCCTCGCGCCTGTCACGCACATCTTCCCGGCGGTCTAAAACATCCTCGCGCCTATCACGTACATCTTCACGCCTGTCGCGGACATCTTCCAAATGGTCTGCCATGCGGGGATGATTGGCTAAAAACTCCTTGTACTTTTCAGGATTTGACTGCTTCAAATGCTCAAGGCGCCCGGCAATATTTGCGCGTCTATTTTGCATAATTTGCTTATACTTTTCAGGATTAGTTTCTTTTAATTTCTCAAGCCTGTTTTCTAATATTTCTCTCCTCTGCTGCATAACTTCTTTAAATTTTTCCGGGTTGTTTTTCCTTAATTGCTCAAGCCGCTCTCTGCGCTGCTGCCCAAGCTTATACATAACCTCTTTATAGCGCTCGAGATTCGTTTCTTTAAGATTCTCAAGCCGCTCTTTTAAATTCGTCCTGCGCTCCTGCATAAGCTCCTTAAACTTCTCCGGATTCTCTTGGCGCAGCTGCTTAAGCTTTTCTATTTTTTCTTTTTTAGCCAAACCCGGTGGAAGTCTTTCACCTCCCCAACCAACTTTATTGCCTTCCTGCCAACCTGCTGGATTATCCTGAACCTCACCAGTGGCTCCTGTGATACCTTCGTTTGTTTCGTCGCCTACTTCTTGTGCTAACACCTTGCAAACACTAATAGTTAAAACTAAAGACGCAGCCAAAATAAACGCTCTTCCAAATCTTGCCTTTTTCATCTCAATCACCCTCCCTTTCTCTGTCGCCTATAGATAGGCGTCTAAATGGTTAATTTCATCACTCTCTACCCATTTAGACGAAAAAAGAGCTAAAAGGTTTACCCTGTT
>CAKKQO010000066.1 GCA_919902105.1 Omnitrophica bacterium GWA2_41_15
CAAAAAATGAGGCATAATCAATAATCAGTTTTCCTTTTAAATGGTCTATCTCATGCTGAATAACACAAGCAAGCAAATCCTCTGCCTCAATAGCAAGGGGTTCGCCATTTTCATTCTGAGCCTTTATAATAACTTTCTTGGCGCGTTTAACCTTTATGCAGATGCCCGGAATACTTAGGCACCCTTCCTCTATCACTTGACGGCCTTGCCTTTTTACTATCTTAGGATTTATTAATTTGTAAAGGCGGCTGGCGATATCAACCACAATCATCGCCGCATTTATACCCGCCTGCGGCGCAGCCAAACCTATGCCTGAGCCTGCATACATTAACTTTGCCATCTCATCCAATAGCTCACGCTGGTAATCGGTTACTTTCTCTACTTTTGCTGCCCTTTTCCTTAAAATAGGGTCGCCAAAAATCCTAATTTTTAATGATGCGGTTTCGTTCATTAACTTTAATTATTTTTGGCTTTATCTTTTTCGCCTCTTGGTCATTGGCTAAAACATATGAAACGATGATCACCTCATCGCCGGCACAGGCGCCTCTTGCCGCCGGGCCATTTAGACAGATTATACCTGAGCCGGGCTTGCCGTAGATCGCATAAGTTTCAAGCCGCTGGCCGTTATTTAAGTTAAATACCTCTACTTTTTCACCCTCGATAATGTCTACCGCCTGCATCAACTTTGCATCAATAGTAATACTGCCCTCGTAATAAAGATTTGCCTCTGTGACGCGGCCGCGGTGTATTTTTGATTTTAAAAGTGTCCTTAGCATATTAACTCAACCTTTTAATAACTTGTAGGTTTGGCGCGCAATCATCAACTCTTCATCAGTAGGTATAACTAAAACCCTGGGTTTTTTCTTTAGGACAGAAAATACACCCTGACAAATTTTTTCTCTCACCCCAGGTTGATTTTCACCGATGCCGCCTGTAAAAACTAAAATATCGCACCCCGACATAATTAACGTATACGCACCGATATATTTTTTAATCCGGTAGATAAAAATATCTATGGCTAATTTTGCCCTCTTAACTCCTCTTTCTGCTGAAAGCATAAGCTTACGCATATCATTACTTATGCCAGAAATACCGAGAATCCCGCTCTCCTTATTTAATATACCATCAATCTGTGAAAGATTAAATCTTTTTTTACGCATAATAAACGTAACTAATGCCGGATCAATATCTCCGCAGCGCGTCCCCATCACTAAACCTTCTAACGGCGTAAAGCCCATACTCGTATCGATAGACGCGCCTTTATCTACAGCAGTAATGCTTGCGCCGTTACCCAGATGGCAGGTGATAATCTTTAAACGCGCAAGCGGTTTCTTTAAAATCCGCGCCGCCTCATGCGCTACATATTCGTGGCTCGTTCCATGAAAACCATATTTTCGTAAGCCGAATTTCTGATAATACTCATAAGGCAGGCCGTAGATATAAGCATAATCCGGGATTGTCTGATGAAATGCTGTATCAAACACCGCTACCTGCTTTATAGCGGGCAATAATTTTCTACAAGCCAAAATGCCGCCTAAGTTTGCCGGATT
>CAKKQO010000067.1:0-42900 GCA_919902105.1 Omnitrophica bacterium GWA2_41_15
GCGCGCAGATACGCCCGGATCTTAAAAGGATTATCTCCTTTAATCTCAAGAATCTCTGCCGTCTTCCTGAATATCTCCGCAATTTGTTTGTTTAACATAACTAATCAATAAACAACCCAAAAAACCCGTCACTATCCCGTTTTACGAATAGTGGATATTTATTCACTCCTGAATTCTCCGCTAAAAATTAGGCTGGGCTATCTTTGTCTTTTAGCCATTAGAACTTAAATTCTTCTTGAGGATTTTCTTCTTTAATCTTTCTCATGATAAGCGATAGAAAGTCTTCAGCCGATTTTATCGCATTTTTAGTATCAGTCCCTGAAATATCCAATTTCCACGGTTCATACATTAGAAGGTTTCTCTTTTTGCGCATGGTATCAAACTTTTGAAACAGAACTTTATAATTATCGCCAATATAGGCCCCGGCAAATTCAATCACTGTCTTATGCTGATTGAACCCTATCGGCCGAAAGCCATTTAATAACATCATCGCCCTTGCGGCATAAAGCATGGCATTATAAACGCAAGTGTAGGAAACCTTTGGACTAATACCTAAAATCTTTATGCCATCATTCAATTCCTGCCTTGACTGTTGTATCAGCTTGTTTATCTGATCCAAGCCAACACGCTGCCTTTTTATCAGCCCCTTAGATAGATATTCTTCAATAAATCTGCTATAAGTCACCCGTATCACCTACAAGGAATATTTTAGGCCCGTTTAACACATCCTTAATAAACGAATTATTCTTTTTCTCCTTCATAAGCTCTTTTGGCGTATGGATAGTATAATTTATCTCGCGGTCAAATTCCCTTTCGAGCCCGCTTATTTTTACCACCAAGTCATCTTCATCTATATCCCCAACTAAAAATAAATCCATATCGCTATTTTCTCCCTCTTCGCCTTTGGCAAAAGAACCATAGATAAAAGCGTTTTTGATACCTTTTATCTTTTTAAGTTCGCTTTCCATCCTGCCTTTTAGCCCCTCGGTCTTAAAAATTATCTGCTTTAACTCCTTAAATAAAGGATTATGCTTATTCATAAAGAAAAATTTTAAATTACCTACCTTTTCGGAATTTAATATTCTACTTTTTTCAAACTTAGTTAATTCCCTGTGAATTGTGCCTACGGAGGAATCAAGTAGCGTGGCAATCTGACGGACATAATATTTCTCTTCGGGGTTTGACAAAAACCTCTTTAAGATATCCCGCTTTGTTTTTGAAGATATCAATGCCTCTAACAACACCTTATTCTCCTTTTGAGAACAATTGTATCATATTTGAGAACATTGTCAATGCCCTCGCAACCGCGCCCGCCAGACTATTCTAACTTCATTTTGGGAAACCGACCACGCCCAAATAATATTCGGAAAGACGAGAATTAGACCGATAGATTGATAGGGACAAATTACTCCTCAAAACTCTTCGCTTCACTTCCTGCTAAAAGCTTTAGTTCTCTTATTATTTCTATAGCATTATAATAATTGACGGCGGCCGTGCGTAAATTTGTTAACTCTAAAAGCAAAAGCATCTTAACCACCTTAGAAGCAATTAATTCGGTTGTATCTTTTTGAGGTGTTATTTTAAATATCTCCGATGCTTGCTCGATATTACTAAGATAATAAGCAAAATCATTTGGTTCTATCGACTTCACAGGCCAAGTCAATATCTCATTTGAATTTCTCACTACAACTTCCTGATTAAGTAACTCGATTTCCTTGTTGAATAATCCCCATTCTTTATCATCATTTATCCTTGCGGATTTTATTAACAACTCAAAGTATTACCTGCAAGTTCTTCTCCTTGTTTTAGAAATTCTCTATGATATTTGCTTTTTAAAAGACTATTTGAAAAATTATTAACCTCGTCTATATCTATACCTTTTCGTATTTTAGATAAAAATATCTCTTTTTCATTCATATAAAGCTCTTCTATTAAAAAATGTTTTTTATTATGATCCGAAAGGTGATTGGAAATCTTTAAGCAATTCTGTTTTTGTGCAATATTAGAATTTAAATATTGTTTTAAGGGTATGCAGGCATCTCTTTCTGCGGCTACTCCCATCATTTTAAATAGAAGACCTTTGCCTTCTGAAATATGCCAACTAAATCTAAGCAATGATAAGTATTCGTCTGTTGCCTTATTGAATTCGCCATTTTTTTCATACCAGCGGCCCTTAAGTATAACCAGCTCTGTTAATTCCCTGATTTTTAGAAGAGAGGGGATCGGTTCATCTATTAAATATTCGTATTTCTTCCCAAAAGTAAAATCACATTGCTTAAGCAATATCCCATTGCTGAATTCCTTTAAACTAGGTTCACTTTGCTGTAAAATTTCTTCTACATCCTTATCTTCCTCTTGCCAACCCTTTTCCATAATTTCAGCAATTCTTTTAAAAATCTCTGGTCTTTGAGCAGGATCGGGAAACTTCAATAACTCCATCGCCTTAGTATAATAGACTGCAGCATTCCCCTCTTGAGGATCACTAGCCGCTTCCTGCTGAGCAAATAAACTAATCGGAGTTAACACCAAAGTTATTACGAAAATAATCAGATATATTTTCTTCATTTTATTCTCCCTTTACATAAGTAAAAATCGCTGTGTTGGCGAAGCGAATCAACCTCATAAACCTGATAATGAAAGTTTTTGTGAAGCACACGTACAGCATAAACAGTTAATGAAGATTATATTTTTAGCGAATATGATTTTTAGCAAGAGAGCTTTCAATAATTTTGGGAACCCAAACGTGGAAACATTTGGGCGGCGAGAATGTTTGAGCTCGTCCCGATGGCGTAAGCCCCGACGAGCGAGTTTCGCAGCCGCCAAAATTATGAAAGAACTTTTGCGTATAAAAAATCATCCTGAGCTAAAAAATACTAATCTTCATTAACCAACTACCTACCCCACCCTCACCTTATAACTCTGCTCAATAGTCTTGACTAAATTTACCAATATTTCGTTTACCGGAGTGGCAATGCCTATAGATTTTCCCTGCCGCACAATTACCCCGTTAATAAAATCTATCTCGGTGCGTTTTTGGCGCAAGACGTCTTGCAGCATTGAGGAAACATTGGTAGCGGTTGCTTCACACACTGACTCAACCTTAGATAAGGGGTCATCGTAAATCAGCTTTATCCTTTTTCTCTTAACAACCTTGACTGCCTCGGTTACCGCGTCTTTTAGAATCTCGCGCGTCCCCTCAAATTCAATTAAGCGGCCGTTGTTTAAGCAGGTGATGGCGGTAAGCGCATTTATCCCGACATTAATGATCAGTTTTGACCAGATAAGGCTATCGATATCTTTGGAAATCCGCATCTCAAGGCCGGCCTTATTAAATGCCTCGCGGATATCGCGCATCAGCACTGGGGTTTTGCCGTGGCTCATCCCGATCACAGTCTCGCCTTTTCCAGCATGGCGCACATGGCCATCGCCGAGCAGTGTTGCGCCCAAATTACTTACTCCGCCGATTACTCTTTCTTCACCCACTTCTTCGACAATAATCTCCACATTACCTACGCCGTTTTGCAAGGTTAAAACCAAGGTATTTTCTTTAATCACTCCAGCGATAGATTTTGCCGCTTCTTTAGTATCGTATGATTTTGTGCAGATAATTACCGCATCCGCGGACTTGACTTCGCTAGTATCGGATACAGCCGAAACAGCCGCCTTCCAATTCCCTGAAATACCTTCAACCTTTATGCCATTTTTGTTAATATAATCCGCGCGCGCCTTATTTTTATCCAGAAGGCAAATTTCATTCTTGGTTTTAGACAAAAATGCCGCAATCAAACACCCCATCGCACCCGGGCCAACAATAACAATTTTCATAGGAACCTCACTGTTTTTAGCCGCTTCTCTAAATGAAAGGTCAAAAATCTATCCAACATATTCCGCAGTTCGCTTTTTATCGGTGAACTTAGATTTAACCTCAGGGTATCCGGCCATTCTGACTCCTCTATATGTTTTATTGAGGCAATTGTTCCTTTTAGCACCGGATGTATATTGCTATCCCGATACGCGCAGTTAGGACAAAGCAGTCCTCCGAATTTAGAGCTGAATTTCGCCTCGCCGCCAATTTCATTATCGCATAAGACGCAGGAATCAAAATGCGGCTTAAACCCGGAAAGCCGTAGTAATTTTATCTGGGCGATATTAATGATTTTTTCGGGATCAAAGCTATCAGATAAATCATTTAAAGATGAAAGCATAATATTAAATACTTCTTCGTTCTTATCCTCAAGCGCTAAAAGCGCTGACACCAACTCTACTAAGAAACTTGCTAAATGTATTTTTTTTAGGTCGGCCCTGACATTTAAAAAATTATCCCGTAAGTCACATTGCGATACAAGATGTATTTCGCTATTTCTGCTTTCATAAAAAACAATCTCATTATAAGAAAACGGCTCAAGGGTTGAGCCGAATTTCTTACGGTCGGCCCGTATCCCTTTTAATATCCCTTTTAGCCGGCCAAAATCACGGGTAAAAAATTCGGCGATAATGCTGGTCTCGCGAAAATCAAATGTTTTTATAACTATGGCTTCGGTTTTGTGGATTGGCATATTTTTAAATAATACTGCTCTTTCTTTCTCATTACTGCACGCTCTCTAGCCGTACTATCATCATAACCTAATAAATGCAGGAGGCCGTGTATAATGTATAAATAAAGCTCATTTTGCGGAGTTGTTTTATAGATTTTTGCATTTTCTATTGCCGCGTCAGCCGATACAACAATATCGCCTAATAATATAGGATTGACTTTGGAAAATTTTCCTTCGACAAAGCTAAAAGCCAAAACGTCTGTGGGGGAATCTTTCTTTAAAAAACGCTTATTTATGTAGCGGATTTTTGCGGCGGTAGCGAGAGTCAGGGAAATTTCTTTTTTGTTGGGTACATTTTCTTTAAATAGCACCAGGTTTATAATCTTATTGATTAGGCCTTGGTTTACCGGCAGTTTATGCTGTTGATCCGTTATTGTGACGCTCACCGTTCTTCTTGAGGGTACATAATGCGCACATGATATACCGCGGATAAAATTTTAGTAAATACGGAGGCGATATTTTCCAAATCCGATAAGGTTAATTCACATTCGTCAAGCTGCCCATCTATAAATTTGTTATTGATGACCTTGCGCACCAGTTCGTATATTTTCTTAGGGCTGCGCTCGCCAAGCGCCCGGGTCGCCCCCTCTGCAGAATCCGCCAATAGCACAATAGCTGTCTCTTTAGTCTGCGGCTTCGGGCCGCTATAGCGGAAACCCTCTTCTTCTACTTCATCTTCTACTTTTTCATTTTCTAATGCGCGGCAGTAGAAATAAAAAACTAAACTTGTGCCATGATGCTGGACAATAAAATCCAGAATAGCATGGTTTAATTTATATTTTTCGCCCAACTCAAGGCCCTCCTTAACATGGTTCATAATTACCATCTTGCTTATAGAAGGCTTAAGCTGCTCATGCGCCGTGGTTAAATTTTCTGTAGGCTGATTTTCAATAAAGTATTCGGCCTTATCAATTTTTCCGATATCATGATAATATGCGCCTATGCGCGCAAGTAATGAATTTGCCCCAATTGCCTCAGCCGCCGCCTCAGATAAATTCCCCACGACCAGGCTATGATGATAGGTGCCGGCAGCCTCAAGCACCATTCTCTTAAGCAGCGGGTGATTAAAATCCGATAGCTCTAACAATTTAATATTGCTTGCTACGTCGAACAGGTATTCAAATACCGGCAGCGCTCCCGATACAAATACACTTGAGAGCGCACAATTTAAAAGATTAGGCAAAATAAGCTCAATTGATTCCTTAAAATAAGGGGAATTTATAAAAATAGTGCTAAATGCTTGGATAACACCGGCGAAAATCCCTGCCTTTATAATCTGCGAGCGGCGCCGCAAATTTAAAACTAAGATGCTGGAAAAAATTCCGCCGATAAAAAGCACGCAGGTTAAATCTAAGTTGCCGCCAGTAATTATACCTAGAGATAAACTCGCCGCTAACGTCAAAACAAAACTAAGGCCTATATCGTTAAAAAGAATTGTGCATAGCATCGAAACAACAGCCAGAGGAATATAGTATATCGAAAGCTCAGAATAAGTAACCAGCGCTTTAGCGGCTACAATGGCCATTGTCAAAAGCAGGCCTAAGGCAAGATAGTTATACCGTGGGTGTTTAAATAATCTTTGATAATAGTATTTTAGGTAAATAAAAAGCGTAAGAAGAATAATAGGAACCAGATAGGATATTTCGCTGATATAGGAAATAAGAAATAAACCTACGGAAGAAAGAAAAAATAATAGACTATTTATAAGGCACTTTTTCATAGGCCTTGATTATCTGTTGCACTAATTCATGCCTAACCACATCGGCTCCGGATAAATATATAAACTTAATCCCTTCGATGCCAGAAAGTAGTTCCTGCGCCTGTAATAAACCCGCAGGTTTTCCCTCCGGCAGGTCACTCTGGGTAAGGTCGCCTGTGATAACAGTCTTAGAATCAAACCCTAAGCGCGTAAGAAACATCTTTAATTGCTCAGGCGTGCAATTCTGGGCTTCATCTAAAATAATAAAAGCATCATTTAAGGTCCTTCCGCGCATATAAGCCAGAGGTGCAACCTCTATTATATTTAATTCCTTATATTTTTCTATATGCGGCGCTTCCATCATGTCATATAATGCATCATAAAGAGGGCGCAGATACGGATTTATCTTTTCATACATATCGCCCGGCAAATACCCTAAAGACTCGCCTGCCTCAATTGCCGGACGCGTAAGTATTATCCTGCGGGCGTATCCTTTTTTTAACGCCTCAACTGCCATTGCCATCGCAAGATAGGTTTTTCCTGTGCCAGCAGGGCCTAAACCGAACACAATATCAAAGCGTTTTATTGCCTTAACATACTCAAATTGCCCCTTTGTGCGCGGGCCAATTTGTTTACCCTTAACCTCGATCTCTATGCGTTCTTCATGTATATCTGCCGGCTCAATCCCGGAGCGGCTTTTTATAGAACGGATATCGTAAAGCACATCTTTTTTAGACAGCCGCATACCTTCCCGAATAAGCATAAGCCAGTGTTGTAATAATTGGGCAGCTTTTTCCACATCCTGCGGCTGTCCGCTGAGCTCTAAACCTTCCTGTTGAAGATGAGTTTTGACCTTAAACTTAGATTCTATGAGCTTAAGATTCTCATCCAGCTCGCCGAATAAAAGACGTGCCTCGTTATTATCTTCAATGGGAACTAGTTTTGTCATCTTAAGCAAAGACTATTCCTGCGGTATTCTTAATTTTTGTCCCGGATACACCCGGTCAGGAGTTTTTAAGGTATCCCTGTTTGCCTCATAAATTTTCTGCCATTTTTTGGTAGTGCCATAAAACTTAGCAGAAATCTTCTGCAGGGTATCGCCTTCCTGTACCAGATATTCCTCGCCTGCCGCATAAGATTCCGGCATTGCCCCTGTCACTTCCCCTGAGGAAACTAATGGTTGTATTTCATCTTCAGCGGCTGTGCCTTTCTTCTTGGTTTCATCTACCTGAGGCATTTGCTTAATCTTAAAAGGATTGGCTAACTCAACTTCCAAGGTGTGAGTCTTACGCGTCTTAGGGCGGCCTTCAGCCTGCTGCGGCGGAACGCTTCCCTGAATATAACCGCGATTACCTTGAGTTAAATCCTGATCTACCCTGTCTTTAATTACCGTATAGTGCCTCATCGTGCAACCCGCAAAAACTAACGCTGTAAAAGATAACAAAGCTCCCACCTTTACTGCCTTTTCTCTCCCCATTTTCAACCTCCCTTTCTGATTCTTCGCTTCCGCCGTAGGCGGATCCGCCTTTGGCGGAATACGTTATTTTAGTTTTATCCCTAACTCGTCCAACTGCTTTTTATCCACCCCAGAAGGCGCTTGCGTCATAAGGCAGGCCGCCTTCTGCGTTTTAGGAAAAGCAATTACCTCCCTAATGCTTTCTGATCCGGATAAAATCGCCAAAAACCTATCTAATCCGATGGCAAAGCCTCCGTGCGGCGGCACTCCAAATTTAAAAGCTTCTAAAAGAAAACCAAAACGCTCACGAATCTCTTTTTCAGATAAACCGATGATATTAAAAATCTTTTCCTGGATATCCCGGCTATGAATCCTGAGGGAGCCGCTTCCTAATTCTACGCCGTTTAAAACCAAATCATAAGAACTTGCCCGCACCTTATCCGGGCTTGTCTCTAAAAAAGAAACATCTTCCTGTTTAGGCGCGGTAAACGGATGATGTTCGCTTTCCCATTTTCTTTCTTCTTCGTTATATTTAAATAAGGGAAAACCCACCACCCACAAAAAGACAAATTCCTCAGGCGAGCGTCTTATATCCGGCTTATCCGTATTATATTTTTCCATCGCCTCATTATGGCTCATCCGGGGAAAAGGAATTTTGAGTTCGCTATTTTTTAACGCCTTAAATACAGTAAATAATAAACGTTCAATAAGCGAATAGACATCCTCCTCGTTTATAAACGACATTTCCAAGTCCAACTGGGTAAATTCCGGCTGCCTATCCGCCCTTAAATCCTCATCGCGGAAACATTTAGCTATCTGGTAATATTTATCAAAACCGGAAACCATAAGGAGCTGCTTGAATAACTGCGGAGACTGCGGAAGCGCATAAAAATTTCCCGGAGAGAGCCTTGCAGGAACAAGATAATCACGCGCACCTTCAGGCGTAGATTTTGTTAAGATAGGCGTTTCCACATCAATAAAGCCTTCTTTGTCCATAAAATCCCGGATAATTTTATAGGCTTTATTGCGCATAAATAATTTCCGTGCTACTTTTGCCCGCCTTAAATCCAGATAACGATAGGTAAGGCGCATTTCCTCCGTCGGGTCCAACTCATCATTTATCTCAAAAGGCGGCGTCTGGGAAGCACTTAATATCTCTAAGCTTTTTGCCGCTATTTCCACCTCTCCGGTGGGAATTTTAGGGTTTTCTGTGCCTTTAGGCCGCCTGCCGACAATGCCTGAAACCTTAATTACAAATTCCGACCGTAAATCCTGGGCTATTTTATAGGCCTCGGGCGTATCTTTGGGAAGAAACACGACCTGCGTTAGGCCATACTTATCACGTATATCAATAAAAATAAGTTTTCCGTGGTCGCGCCGCGTATGCACCCAGCCGCAAAGCGTAGCCTCTTTACCGATATCATTTACCGTTAACTCTCCGCAGGTGTGTGTTCGCAGCATTTTAACCCCAAGCGTCAAAGTATCAAAGTATCAGAGAGTCAAAGTATTTCTCTATGACACTATGACTCTTTGACACTCATAAACTATATTTTCAATCTTAACTTCTCTCTGCTCACCGGACTTCATATCCTTTAACATCACCATATTTTTCTTTAACTCATTTTCCCCTAAAATCAAAACATGCTTTGCCCCTAAATCATTTGCCCGGCGCATTGCCCCTTTGAGAGACCTATTCTCATAATCAGTATCGGATTTTATCCCGGCTTGGCGCAGATTATGCAACAACTTAACCCCCTCTTTCTCTGCCTCTTTGCCTAAGGTAATCAAAAATACCAGGTCTTTCTTTGACACTTTGACACTTTGACACTTTGACACTAACAATAACCGCTCTACGCCAAAAGCAAAACCAATTGCACCACTTGGCGCACCCCCTAACTCAGCAACTAAATTATCGTATCTTCCGCCAGCGCCCAAGGCGTCTTGCGCACCTAAAGAAGAATGCGTAATTTCAAAAACTGTTCTCGTGTAATAATCGAGCCCGCGCACTATCTGCGGGCTTTCTTCGTATTCTATCCCTATATTTTTTAAATTTTCTAATACTGCCGCAAAATGCTCAAAACAATCTTTGCAGAGATAATCTTGACGTTTAAGCTTAAGGCCTGCGATGATATTCCTGCAGGAGGCATTTTTACAATCGATGAGCCTAAAGACATTACGGTTAAATCTCTCCTGACAATCTGAACAAAAGAGAGAAAGCTTGCTTTTTAAAAGAATACGCAGTTTTTCGCCAAATTTCTTTTTATCATTAGCGCATCCTAATGTATTAATCTTTATTTTAAAACCGCTGATGCCTATTTTTCTTAAAATTGTATCTGCCAAAGAAATAACTTCTGCATCTAATAATGGATTGAGAGAACCGATTGCCTCAACCCCCAGATGATTAAATTGCCGTAACCTGCCTTTCTGCGGCCGCTCAGCGCGAAACATCGGGCCAAAATAATAGAATTTAGATAATGCATCGATGTGATTAAAATTATTTTCTAAATACGCACGGATAACGCCAGCAGTAGCCTCGGGACGAAGCGCAAGCAGATCTTGGCCCCGCTCAATAATAAACATCTGCTTATTGATAACTTCGCTATCTTTACCCAAAGAACGGATAAATAAATCCCGTTCTTCTAATATAGGGGTAATAATCTCACCGTATCCGTAAGCAGAAAAAAGAATCCTTGCCTGCGACTCTATATCATGTAAAATTTCTGCATCATTAGGCAATATATCTTTCGTGCCGCGCACAGATTGAAAAAGTAATGGCATTTTTCTAAACGGGTGGCTTGTGGCTTTGGCTATATCGAGAGCCAAACCACTGCCTTCTGGCTTGTGGCTTTGGCTATATCGAGAGCCAAACCACTGCCCTCTGGCTTGTGAATGAGTTTTAAAAACTCAGGGCCGGGCTAAGCCGTTCTTATTTTATCTGCTTTTTCATCTCCAGGCCGGGCTTAAAAACAACTACTTTCCTTGAAGGCACAGGAACAACTTCTCCTGTACGGGGATTCCTGCCTGTACGGGGGCGTCTTTCTTTTACTTTAAATACACCAAAATTACGTAACTCAACTTTTTCGCCTCTGGCTAAAGCACCGACTATGCAATCAAACGTCTTCTGCACCACTACTTTAACTGCCGTCTGCTTTATCCGGCTGTCGTCAGAAATCTTTAGCGCAATATCCTTCTTGGTCATCTTTTCACCTCCAAGGTAAAATTTTTTTATTTTTATTAACTCCAATTATATCAATTAATTATGACAAGTCAAGAAAAATCTGCCCGCAGGGCAGAGGCTTGACCCGTTATACACCTACGCGGTGAAAAGCTTTCACACCGCGTAGGTGTAATAGGGCATTAACCGATATAATTTCCTATTGCTTTAAGGAGTTACTGCAAAACAAAGGAAAGACGTTCCGGGCCTAAAATATCCTCAATATCCTTAATCAATTCCTGTCCCGGGCGCACAAAAAGTTCCTCTCCTACAAGCACCTGTATTCTCTGTTTGGAAGACGTATCAAAATGCAGATAAATGGGGACATTGCCGGTATTTAGGCTAAATTTATCCTTTAGTGTTTCTATTACATTCTCGCGTACGCCGGAAAGATTCAGGTGTATTATATTAATCAATCTGTAGGCATCTTCTAAGAGAAGTATACTATTTACCATAATCTTAGGGGTATCTTCCTTTAGGTTAAGCCGGCCTTTCACAATCACTATATTGTTTGGCCGGATATAGTTAGAAACCTCTCGAAAGGCAGAAGGAAAAACTATTGCCTCTACAACTGCCTCTAAATCCTCTATTTTTAATATAGCCATCTTCTCGCTCTTTGCCCGGGTAGTAGTATGTTTAATTTTCACGATCATTCCCGCAATACTAACCGGCTCATCGTCTTTTCTGCGAGATAAGGCGGATATCGGACAAGTGCTAAACTGCTTTAATTGATGCTGGTATTTGGTTAAAGGATGGCCTGTTACATAAAAACCGAGCATTTCTTTTTCAAAGGTAAGTATCTGGGTTTCCGGCCATTCTTTTATCTGGGGAACTTCTTTAGTAACGTAAGAAAACCCGTTATTATTAGAGGAACTTGACGTATCAAAGAAGGATAATTGAGCGCTATTTCTTTCCCGCTGTAATTTAGAGCTTATTTCTAATACCTTATCCAGCATCATTGCCATCTGCGCGCGGTATAACCCAAATGAATCTAACGCTCCGCATTTAATCAAACTCTCTACAACTTTCTTATTTACTAAACGTAAATCCACCGTTTCGCAGAAGTCATAAATGCCCTTAAATTTACCCTTATCCCGCCGCGCCTCTAAAATTGATTCAATCGCGCCTAATCCGATATTCTTCACCGCGGCAAGGCCAAACCTTATCGCCTTGTCATTTATTATCGTAAAATCGGAAGAACTTTCATTTATGTCCGGACGAAGCACTTCAATACCCATTTCTTGCGCTTCGTTTACGTATTCAACAATTTTATCAGTATTATCTTTTTCGCTGGTTAACAATGCGCTCATAAATTCCATCGGGTAATTCGCTTTTAAGTAAGCTGTCCGGTAGGAAATAAGCGCATAGGCGGCTGAGTGAGAACGGTTAAAGCCGTAACCTGAGAAATAATCAATCAAGTCGAATACCTTTTCTGCTACTCTCTTATCAATATTATTTTTGAGGCAGCCTTCGCTAAAGTTACGCCGCTGTTGCTCCATTACTTCGGGAATTTTTTTAGCAATGGCGCGGCGCAATAAGTCTGCCTGCGCCATAGTAAAGCCGGCAAGCACAGATGCAATCTGCATTACCTGCTCTTGATAAACCATTATACCGTAGGTATCGGCTAAAATCGGCTCAAGTTTCTCATGGTCGTATTTTATGGCAGTAGCGCCGGCTTTACGATGGATAAAATCATCAAGCATCCCGGAACCAATAGGGCCGGGACGATACAGTGCTAAGAGGGCAATTAAATCCTCAAAACGGCTGGGATTAAGTTTCTTCAGCAAATCGCGCATGCCAGAACTTTCAAGCTGGAATATACCAATGGTCTTAGCCGCACACAACAACTCAAAGGTCTTCGCATCATCAAGCGGTATATTATTTATATCTACCACTATTCGCTTGGTTTTTTCTATAGCTTTTACGGCCTTAGCTATTACGGTAAGGGTACGCAGCCCGAGAAAATCCATCTTCAAAAGGCCCATTTTCTCCAGCGACCCCATAGCAAAACCGGTAGTAATCTGTTCATCGCCTGTCTTATATAACGGCACATAATCTGAAAGCGGCTTATCGGCGATGACCACGCCTGCGGCATGTATTGAGGCATGGCGCGTTGTCCCTTCTAATACCTGTGCGATATCTATCAATTCCTTTATCTGCGGATTATCATTATACATTTTAGATAGTTCCGGCTCTGCAGTTAGCGCATCTTTTAAGAGAATGTTTAGTTCGGCGGGAATAAGTTTTGCGATACGGTCAACTTCTGCATAAGGCACTCCCATTACTCTTCCTACGTCGCGGACTGCGGCTCTTGCCTGCATTGTTCCGAAGGTGATAATCTGAGCGACGTTATTCTTACCGTATTTCTGCGTTACATAATCAATAACTTCGGGGCGCCGCTCAAAGCAAAAGTCTATATCAATATCCGGAAGGCCTGCCCTCTGCGGATTAAGAAAACGCTCAAAGAGTAATTTATATTTCAAAGGATCTAAGTCAGTAATATCTAAGAGGTAGCTGACTAAACTTCCTGCGGCAGAACCCCGGCCGGGGCCCACAGGAATCCCCTTCTCCTTAGCATAACGGATAAAATCCCAGACAATCAGAAAATAGCTGATAAAACCGGTATTGGTAATTACTTCTAATTCATGCGCAAGGCGGGCTTTAATCTCGGGCGTCGCTTCTTTATACCTCTGCTTAAGCCCCTCTAAACATAAGTCTTTCAAAAATTCTTCTTTGGCTATACCGGACGGCGGCTCAAAATGCGGCAGATGAGTCTGGCGGAAATCCAATTCTAAATTGCAGGCCTCGGCAATTTTTAAGGTATTGGTAATTGCCTCAGGCGTTTGGGCAAAATTTTTTTTCATTTCCTCGGGGCTCTTAAAATAAAACTCATTAGTTTGAAACTTCATTCTTTCTGGATTTGCTAACGTATCCTGAGTCTGGATACAAAGCAATATTTCATGCGCGCGCGAATGTTCTTTCTTAAGATAGTGGACATCATTAGTTGCGACGAGGCCAAGATTAAGCTCTCTGGCAAATTTAACCAGTTCTTGATTTACTGTTGCCTGCTCAGGGATTAAATTTTCCTGAAGCTCCAGATAAAAATTATCTTTCCCAAACATACTGGATAAGTCAGCGATTACTTTACGCGCGTCATTTAAGCGGTTCTCTTGAATCAAACAGGGGATTTCGCCTTTCAGGCAGGCAGTAAGGCAGATTAAACCCTTAGAATGTTTGGCTAATATTTCTTTATCAATACGGGGGCGGTAATAAAAACCCTCCAAGAATGCGCTGGAGACTAATTTAGTTAAATTCTTATAGCCCTCTTCATCTTTTACCAAAAGGATAAGATGATGAGAGGCATCCTTAATGCCGGATGCATCTTTTTCAAAACGAGACTTAGGCGCAACATAGACCTCGCAGCCGATAATCGGCTTAACCCCTGCCTGCTGCATTTCCAGGTAAAATTCAATTGCACCGAAGAGGTTGCCATGGTCAGTGATACTTAAGGCGGGCATTTTATATGCTGCGGCCAACTGAGCGAGCGGCTTTAATTGACAGGCGCCGTCTAAAAGGCTATATTGGGTATGCAGATGCAGGTGGACAAAATCGGAAGTGTGTAACATTATTATTCCCACTCAATAGTCGCGGGAGGCTTAGAACTTATATCGTAAGTAACACGGTTTATCCCTTTAACTTCATTAATGATTTTGTTGGAAATTTTCTCCAATACTTCGTAAGGAACTTTTACCCAGTCGGCAGTCATACCGTCAACGCTTGCGACACACCTTATGGCGATTACATTTTCATAGGTTCTTTCATCCCCCATCACCCCAACACTTTTAACCGGCAAAAGCACTGCAAATGACTGCCATATTTCCGGATAGATACTGGACTTTTTTATCTCTTCAAGCAGGCGCTCATCGGCCTGTCTTAAAATCTTCAAACGTTCTTCGTTAACTTCCCCGATGATACGTATAGCCAGGCCCGGCCCAGGAAAAGGCTGACGGCTGATTATGTTCGGCGGTAAACCAAGTTGTTTTCCAATCAAGCGCACTTCATCCTTAAATAAATCCCTCAGCGGTTCAATCAGTTTTAATCTCATATGCAAGGGCAGGCCTCCGACATTGTGGTGCGTCTTAATCTTTGCAGTCGGGCCGCCGAAAGCCGGAACGGATTCAATTACATCCGGATAAAGTGTGCCTTGCGCCAAAAACTCCGCACCTTTAAATTTAGCGGCCTCCTCTTCAAAAACCTTAACAAATTCATTGCCGATGAGCTTTCTTTTCTCTTCGGGATCGCTGATACCTTTAAGCTTTTTTAAAAAGCGGTTCCCTGCCTCAACATAATCCAAATCTATCTTAAAATAATCTTTGAATGTCTTCCTTACCTGTTCCGGCTCGTCCTTGCGCAATAGCCCGTTATTGATAAATATGCAGCGCAGTTGCTTGCCGATGGCTTTATGGATAAGCAAGGCAGCAACCGAAGAATCCACTCCGCCGGATAAGCCGCAGATTACCTTCTTTTTTCCCACGGCCTTTCTTACTTTATCTATTGTTTCTTTTATGAATGACTCCATCACCCAGTCAGGGCTAGTCTTACAGACCTTAAATAAAAAGTTGGCTAAAATCTTATCGCCCTTTTGGGTATGCGCTACTTCCGGGTGAAACTGCAGCCCGAATATACGGCGCCTGCGGTCGGCAATTGCCGCAAGCGGCGTATTTAAAGTATGCCCGATACAATTAAAGCCCTTAGGAAGACTGGTCAGATAATCGCCATGGCTCATCCAACAGGTAAAATTAGCCGATGTCCCGCTAAAAAGGTCCTTATGGTCATCTATGAAAAATTCTGCCCGGCCATATTCACGTTGTTTGCTGAACCTAACCTTGCCGCCTAAAACTTGCGCCGTAACTTGCATGCCGTAGCATATCCCTAAAATAGGGATACCTAACTTATAGATACTCTTATCAGGGATAGGGGAAACTTTTCTATAGACGCTGGCAGGGCCGCCAGACAAAATCAGGCCCCGCGGAGAAAGTTTTTTAACTTCATTGGCCTTGATATTGTAAGGCACGATTAAACTAAAGACATTATTCTCGCGCACCCGCCGCGCAATCAATTGCGTATACTGCGAACCAAAATCTAGGATTAATATAATATTCTTAGGCATTATTTACCCATCCCCACCCTCTGCGCTGCCTGGAAAATTTTTCCCTCTGTCTGTATAGAAGGGGCTATGATAATTTCCACATCGTGCATCTCCTTAATGTCCTTTGCGCCGAGACAGCCCATAGAGGTAGTTAAGGCGCCCATTAAGTTTTGCGAACCATCATCGGTTTTTGCCGGGCCAAAAAGTATTTCTTCTAATTTCCCGCTGGTTCCCACATAGATACGCGTGCCGCGCGGAAGATTTACGTGCGAGGTAGCCATACCCCAATGATAACCGCGGCCGGGCGCCTCTTCTGCTTTAGCAAAGGCAGAGCCGACCATTACCGCATCCGCGCCGCAGGCAAATGCCTTGCATATCTCGCCGCCGATGCGCATTCCTCCGTCGGTAATAATCGGGACATACCTTCCGCTGCGCTTATAATAAAAATCGCGCGCAGATGCCGCATCAATCGTCGCGGTTACCTGCGGCACCCCTATGCCTAAAACCCCGCGGGTGGTGCAAGCGGCCCCCGGGCCTATACCCACAAGTAAACCCGCGCATCCTGTATCTAATAACTCCAGGGTAACTTCATAACTAACGCAGTTTCCCACAATCACCGGAACCTTCATTGTTTTACAAAACTTCGCTAAGTCTAACGACTTATATGCGCGGGAAATATGCCTGACTGTAGTCACGGTTGACTGGACTATAAATATATCTACGCCTGCAGTTTGGGCAATTTTGCCGAATTTTTCTGCGTGCGCAGGGATACAGCTGGCGGCTGCCGGAGACTTTTTTGCCTTAATTTCTTTAATTCTTTTGGCGATAAGTTTTTCCTTAACCGGCGCAAGGTAAACGCTTTGCACTAATTCTGTGGCTTTTTTGGGGTCTGCTTTAGCAATTTCGTCTAATATCTTAGCGGGGTTTTCATAACGCGTCTGTATTCCATCAAGGTTTAAAACCGCTAACCCTCCTAACTTACCCATCTCAATGGCGAAGCGCACATCCACAACGCCGTCCATTGCCGCGGCAATGATAGGAATACGGTATTTTCTGCCCGCGAGCTCAAAATGCGTATCCACCTCATCAGGATTGATGGTCGTCATTCCCGGGACAAGCGCAATTTCATCAAAGCCGTAACAACGCCTTGCCCTTTTGTTAATACCTAACCATTCCGCCATAATTATCTCCTCAATGACGACATAACTTATGGAGCGAAGCGCTCATAAGTTATATGTCGGAATTGATCCCGCCGAATGTATCAAAATTATAGTATAGAATTTTGATATTTCTTACCCTCTGCAATTCGAAGAATTGCGAGGACTTAGTCCCTGAAATTGTTTACCGAAGGTAAGCAATTTCTAGGGGTGAGGCGGGGTAAAACTATAGTAAAAAAACCTGCGAATGAATCTCAGAATTCCTTAAAATTATCATACAGAATAGCGCATACCTTGTCAACCCTTTTAATACCCCTGGTAGTATACTCAATTGTGTGTAAATTCGCTTTAAGACACTCCCGCGGTGGCCGAAGGTCTCCGCGGGAGTGGCGAAGCGGGTTATTGACAAAACTAAAATTACCCACAAGCGTGTTTCTATGGTATATATTCTAATTGGTGAGTAAGTCCTCATTCGTGGGGTACCGGAATGGCGCCTCGTAAATAGCGGATGAGGCTTTACCATTTTAGGAAAATAAAGGATTTTCCTCGCTAATTTTCTTCCTTATCATCTCATAGTATGACTCGTCTCGATACTCATACTTCCTAAAAATAGCCCAGCTAATAAAATCTACTACCTGTAATGGTTCTAATGGCTTCGCCAATTTAACTACCATCTGGATTATCGGCTTTTTAACAAAACCAAACTTGATTTATCCGGCAAGATTGCGTTCAATCTCTGCCGCAAGCGTCTTTGGGAAATTTTTTATGATCATATGCTGGCTGACAGGAAGATAGGCTTTAAGCTCCTGCCTAAAATCAATTTTTCCTGATTTGATAACCTTTAAAATCTTTGCCTTTAATTGCTTATCCCGTATAAACGCCTCTTTAAAGGCCATACGGCCGCGAAGGATAAAATAAAGGTCGTAGAAATCCCGCGCCTTTTGGCGGCTAAGACAGGCTTGGATTTTCTCGGCAACAAGAATCTCTTCCTTGAGATGAATAAGCGTATAGGGCACGACAAGGTCGGATTGGATAAGCGCGGCCGCCCCTAAACCCTTTTTGCCGGTACGCAGAGAAACTTCTACCTGAATCTGGCTTTTATACTCATTAGTATTAAACTGAAATATGGCAAGGTATCCTCCGGATGTACTTTTTGACTCAATAATCTCGGTTTGGATACCTTCCATTTCTATCTTGGCAAGGGCTCTTTCCATTAAAGTTTCGATACCTTTGACCGTGATGTTTACTCCGGTAAAATCCAAATCCCCAGAGAACCGCGGACTCTGCCAAATAATCCGCAACGCAGTGCCTCCCTTTAAAAACAGGCTATCGGAACTCTTTTCCTGATAAAGCCGTAAAAGAAACAGCTGTTGAAAATACTCCCGCACAACATTATCTATTGTCGTCTGCCAGTATCCGGCTAACTTTTGAACCTGTCTTTTTTCAATCATAAAATTTCCTTAACTAACTTTATCAGGCTCTTTCTGCCAAAAAGCTTTGCGTATTCCAATACGGTTTTTTTCTTTACGCCGCGGACATTGAGACGCTCATTAAGAGTTTTTCGCTTAAGGCTGACAAAATAAAGGTAATCTACGAGGGCCTTTTCCGGCTCGGCTATAAGAACAGTCATACCTCCTATCTTCTCTGTTTTATAGCCGCGATAAACCTGTTTTTTGATATGAGAGTAAGTAAACGACTTATTGCTGACAACAAACTCCCGGGTAAGCCGGGTTGTCGCTGATGTTATCGTATAAACGGATTCGGGAATGATGCCATAATGGGAGAGCGCGTATTCAAAAGAGATGTAACTGGGCTCATAAAGCCTGTTAGCAATAGTTTCATCTCTTGGCTGGTCAATTCGTAACGTATAAAGCCCATTTCTTATTTTAAGAAAGATGTCATCGCAGTGATCCTTGATAAACTCCTGCGTCGCGCGCAAAGAGACGCCAAAGACTCTCCGAAAGTCCGATGGAGAAAACAAACGGACTCCCTTTGCCTGAAGATACTGCTGGACAGATATCGGTTTAAGTTTTCGCTCCATATGACGCTAAATGTTAAATGGGTATCTAAAGCGATTATAGCTTATCCCTTGGATTATGCAAGCTTTTTTTATTGGATAAATCGACATCTTCGGTTATAATAGGTCTATGCTTTACGACCGCTTCCAACAAGAGGCAATAGATTATATCAATGCGGGGCATTCTGTAGTCGTCTCCGCGCCTACCGGCGCCGGCAAAACCGCGATTGCCGAATACATCATCCAGAATTCACTCAACATACATCAAGGCGTCGTATATACCGCGCCGATAAAGGCCCTTTCCAACCAGAAATTCCGCGATTTTCAGGGGCAATTCGGTCAAAATATCGGTATATTAACCGGGGATGTCTCTATAAATGCTTACGCGCCGATACTGATAATGACTACGGAAATATTCCGCAATAAAACCATAGAAGAGCCTGATGCCCTAAAAAAGTATTCTTGGATTATCTTTGATGAGGTGCATTATATCGATAATTTCGAACGCGGCACAGTCTGGGAAGAATCGCTTATCTTTTTACCTACCCATATAAAAATACTCTGCCTGTCCGCAACCATACCCAATATCGATGAATTTACCGCCTGGCTTGCAAGTATCCGCAAGAGCCCGATAAAAGTCGTCACGGAGAATAAACGGCCGGTGCCGCTGCATTTTTTCTTCCAATGTCAAAATGAGATTGCCGATAGCCTGCAAAAGTTAAAATTCCCTAAATACCCAGCGTTGAATTACCGCCAGAGAGGCAGATCCTATAGGTATAGATTGGAATTAAAGCCTAATCGGCTAAATACATTAATAAACCATATCAGCCAGAAAAAAAGTTTCCCCCTGATTTACTTTGTCTTCAATAGAAGAAGGGCTGAAGCCTTAGCGCAGGAATTAATAACTTATAATTTTTTAACCGCTGCGGAGAGAAACGAAATAACTACCCTATTTGATAATTTATGCCGCAGGTTTGAACTGGCTAACGAAGCAAGCGCCGGCGAGCTCTATCCTCTCATACAACGCGGCATCGCCTACCATCATGCAGGAATGCTGCCCACCTTAAAAGAAGTCATCGAACAATTATTTACCTCTAAGCTCCTAAAAGTAATCTTTACCACTGAAACGTTCGCTTTAGGGATTAATATGCCTGCCCGTTCTGTAGCCTTCGACGATATAAGAAAATTCTACGGCGATAACATAAAAGCCCTTAAAACCCGTGATTTTTTTCAGATGGCCGGCCGTGCCGGCAGGCGCGGCATGGATAGCGAAGGTTTTGTCTATCTGCGTATAAATCCTTACAATATAACTATAGAGGAGATAAAACGTATCATTTACGGAAAACCTGAAAGCATCAGGAGCCAACTGAATAATTCCTATGCCACCATATTAAACCTTTACGATAAATACCGCGAAAATATCTTCGAAGTATACGGCCTTTCTTTCCACTCATACCAGGCGAATAAATACAGCCAAAAAGAAGCCCAAGATTTAATGAAAGCAAAAATAAATTTTTTAAAAGAATTGGGCTATATCATTTCAGGCGAAGGCAATGTTTTATCGGATAAAGGGCATTTTGCCAAGGCGGTATATGGATATGAAATAATACTTTCCGAATTATATGACGAAGGATTTTTAGAAGAGCTTGATGAGGAAGGCTTAGGGGTATTAGCCTGCGCGGTTATCTTTGAACCCAGAAAAAACCAAGAAATACTTTCCCTCTCTAAAAAAGCGCATAATATAAAAAGAAAATGCGACAAACTTATTGAACAAATCCGCTATAAAGAAACAAGATACAAAATCAGGCCGCAGAGTAAAAAACCTTACTTTCATCTTTCGCAAAGCATCGAGGCCTGGATAAAAGGCGATAGCTTCAACAAGATACTTGGGCTTTCTGACGTGGATGAAGGAGAACTTGTCCGTTATTTCAGGATGGCTCTGCAGATCCTACGCGAGATAAAATCATCGCCTGCCGCCTCGCCAGTCCTAAAAGAAAGAATACAAAGGACAATGCAGGCGATTAACCGAGACGTTATAGATGCAGAAAAGCAGTTAAGGGAATAAATCAATCCTGCCATTCATGTAATACATCAAGCATACAAATTAACTTTTGCCTTTTTCCATCTCCCCATTTCAAACCAGATAAGCGTAAGTAAACCATTTAGGGCATAAGAAGTCGCTACCGCCCACCATACGCCTGCCAGGCCAAAACGGGTATACTTTGCTGCAAAATAGGCCACCGGAACGAGGTAACCCCAAAGACTAATAAAAGTTATTAGCATCGGCACCACTGTATCACCCGCGCCGCCCAAGGCCCGGTTTAAAACCACGCCAAAGGCAATAAAAATATAGAAAAACGCCGAAATGCGCATAAATTCTGAACCAATAGCAATTACTTCCGCATCTTTAGTAAATAGGCGCATAATCGGTGCGGAAAAATAATAAAAAATTAATCCGGCAATAAACATAAGAATCAAATTAATCATAGTGGCAACCCAGGCGCTTTCCCGCGCCCGCTCAATGTTGCCTGCGCCTAAATTCTGCCCGACTAGCGTGGCGGCAGAACCGCCAAGAGCAAAAGCAGGTAAAAGCGCATTAATATGTATGCGCATCACCACCCCGAATGCCGCAAGTGCGGCTGTACCAAAACCTGCCACAATACTAACAATAAACATATTCATCACCGAGCGAAAGAGCATCTGCAGCATCGCCGGCACGCCTACTTTTAAGATATCCAGCATAATCTCAAAACGGATTCTAATTTTATTGAAACTAATGCGGATTTTTGAGCGCTTATGCGAAAAAAGACGCAGGCTCAAGAAAAGCGAGACTCCCTGCGCAATCACTGTGGCCACAGCCGCGCCGGCAGTATGCATCGGCTTAACCCCTATACCGAAAATAAAAATTGGGTCCAGCACAATATTTAAGAGGTTTGCAATGACCATAAAAATCATCGGGTTGATTACATCACCGGCACCCTGCAAAATTGAACTGCTTAATAAAAGCAAAATCATCGTAAAACTTCCTAAAAGCAATATCCTTAAATAATCAGTACCCGCGGCAATTACCTCTTTATTTGCCCCTAAAAGCGCTAAAAGCTTTTCCGCATGAAACAATCCTAAAAGCCCACCAATAATAGAAAGAAAAAAACCAAGAATTAATGTTTGATAGGCACAAAGCTGGGCACCGGCGGCATTCTCTGCTCCGATATTTTTAGAAACTAAAGAAACCGTGCCCATGCCTATGCCGGCAACAATAGTAAAAATAAGCATCATCAAAATTCCGCTCATTGCTACTGCCGCAATTGCAGCCGGGCCTAAACTCCCTACCCAAAACATATCTACCAAGCTCTGGCTGCCCTGCAGCAATGCGCCGATCATTAAAGGGGCCGCCAAAGATACTACATTTTGGACAATATGGCCTTCGGTAATGCGTTTATCGTTACTAAAAATATCCTTAATAAAATGTTTCATTGAAGTAATTTAATCAATGTTTTCTTTATCTTTCTAAATGCCTGCCCCCGATGGCTCATCGTATGTTTTATTTTTTCGCCTAACTCAGCGAAGGTTTTTTTATATTTAGGAATAATAAATAAAGGGTCATAGCCAAAGCCGTATTTTCCGCAAGGCGTATAAGCAATGAGCCCTGAACATTTACCCTCTACCACTTTAATTAGGCCCTCTTTACCTGCTACGGCAACCGCCGATTTATAAACCGCTTTTCGTTCTGAAAGCGGAAGCCCTTTTAAGAGCCTTAATAACTTACGATTATTTTTTTCATCATCCTTTGGCCAGCCGCCGAAACGCGACGAATATATTCCGGGCGCGCCTTCCAGCGCCATAACTTCTAATCCCGAATCCTCTCCTAAGCTAAGCATCTTTGTGAACTGCGCAATACGCATTGCTTTTTTTACGGCATTTTCCTGGAAAGTTTTGCCATTTTCCTTGATATTGGGCGCGCCGGGAAAATCATCTAAGCAGTATAATTTGACCTTATACCCATCAAGCAGCTGCCTTATTTCGCGCAGTTTCTTCCTGTTTTTTGTGGCAATGACTAATTCTCTCATGCGCTATTGACTTTAGCAAAAGTAATAGGAATTCCTTAAGCACACAATTAGAAATCTTTTGGCAAATGTTGACAAGGGGTTACGGTGAAGCGAATGCCGAAACTGACCGAGCCCGGCGATATTTCCTCCGGGGGAGGGAATTTCGGCAAATGAGCGAGCCGTAAACCGCTGTCAACGGCAAAAGATTTCGTGTGCGAAGAAGTTCCTATTACTTTTGTATCTCTCATTAAAATATAAGAATGTCTCTCAATAAACTTCGCTGGATATCTACTAATTTACTAATTCCGCTTTTTGCTAACGCGAGCAATTCATTCATCCTATCTTGGCTAAAGGGCTTGCGTTCGGCAGTCCCCTGAACTTCAATAAATTCGGCATTTCCCGTCATTACGATATTCATATCCACTTCTGCCGCAGAATCTTCATCGTAAGTCAGGTCTAAAACGGGTATTCCATCAATAACTCCTACGCTGGTCGCCGCCACATAGTCAGAAACCGGAATTTTACTGATTACTCCGTCTTTTTTTACCTTATCAAGCGCCTTTACTAAGGCAATAAAACTTCCCGTTATGGATGCGGTGCGCGTTCCGCCGTCGGCCTGAATGACATCGGCATCAATCCAAATGGTGCGTTCACCCAACACCCTCATCTCCACCACTGTCCTTAAGCTTCTTCCGATTAGCCGCTGAATTTCGGTTGACCTGCCACCTGACTTATCCAGGCGCGGGATACGCATCTTACAGGAACGCGGAATCATGCCATATTCAGCCGTCACCCAGCCGGTCCCGGTGTTGCGCAAAAACGGCGGCACTGAATTTTCTACTGATGCGGTGCAAATCACCTTGGTGCTGCCTAATTCAATTAAACACGACCCCTCGGCATATTTATTAAAATCAGGCACGATATTAATTTTTCTTAAATCTTTAAACGTCCTGCCATCTAATCTTGCCATTATTTCTTCCTCTCAATGAACCCACAACTTACAGAAACGAAGCTGATGTAAGTTGTTTGGGCGAATTGATCCCGATAGCTACAAGAAAATTTAGTATAAATTTTCACCGTGATTTGCTATCGGGACAAAGTTACCTTAACCAATGACATAACTTAGCTCTTAATTTAATAGATATCTTTTCCATAAGCATCAATCCCAACAATCAAGGGAAAATTTTCCACCTCTAATTTATAAATTGCCTCGGTACCCAAATCCGGATAGGCAATGGGTTCGCATCTTTTGACAAATGTAGAAAGCAGCGCACCGCATCCGGCATAAGTTAGGAAATATACTGCCCTATATTTTTTTATCGCCTCTCTTACGGCTTGCGAGCGCCTGCCTTTACCAATCATGCCTTTCAAGCCTGCCTTAAGTAAGAGCGGCGTAAACTCATCCATCCGGGAACTCGTCGTCGGCCCGCAGGAGCCGATGACCTCACCTTTTTTTGCCGGGGTAGGGCCGCAATAATAAACTATTTGGCCTTTTAAATCAAAAGGCAATTTTTTGCCTTTTTTAAGAAGGCTGGCCAATCTCTTATGCGCCTGGTCGCGGGCAGTATAAATAATTCCGCTTATTAGCACTTGCTGGCCTGCTCTTAAACTTTTTATTATTTTATCGGTTAAAGGAGGTAATTCGATTTTCTTCATAACGTCTTTGTAGCGCTGCGAAGAGCATGGCAGGAAATATTTACGCAGACAGGCAATCCCGCGATATGCGTCGGATAAATCTGGGCATTTACTGCCAGTGCCGTGCTCTTGCCGCCTAAACCCATTGGTCCGATATTTAAATTGTTTATCTCCGTTAATATGTCTTTTTCTAATTTACGAATTTGGAATTTTGGTATTTGGGATTTATTTCGGATTTCGGATTTCGGATTTCGGATTTTTCTTAATAATGCTTTCTTGGCTAATAAACAAGCATAATCAGCTGTCCCGCCTATCCCCACACCCACGACGTACGGCGGACAGGCATCAGGCCCGGCAGACTTAACAGTTTCAAGAATAAAATTTTTTATGTCTCTAATGCCGGCTGTCGGTTTAAACATTTTAACTTGAGATTTATTTTCACAGCCAAACCCCTTAGGAAAAACAGTTATCTTTAGCCTGCCGCCTTTAACGATATCTACATGAATCACTGCCGGTGAATATCCGGGCTTATCCCTATTAACTGGGTCGCTGACTATCGATGCCCTCAAATACCCCTTTTTATAACCTAAGACAATGCCTTTATTGACGGCTCGATTGAAATCTCCCTTTATATATACATCCTGCCCTAATTCTACGAATACAATCGGCATGCCAGTATCCTGGCAAATCGCCAGTTGTCTTTCATTCGCAATCTTTGCATTTTTAAGCAGCTCTTTTAAGAGCTCTTTAGGGCGCTTTTTAGCCTCTGACAGGTATGCTTTCTTTAAGGCCGCCAAAACGTCTTTTCTTAAGATGGTGTTTGCTTTAACAGATAAGTCTCTAACGGTATGCTTTATTAATTTAGCGTCGATTATCCTCATATCACTATTTACCCCGTTAGAGATACCTTACATACTATCTAAAAACCAACTATTCATTTATGGAACCAATTATTTATTAAAACATCTCTCCCCAATAGACAGCCCCGACATTGTCGGGGCTTATCTCTAACGGGGTTTATGATATTCGCGGCTTACAGTGGTAGTGATTCCCCCTCTGGGGTTGAAGGTGCCGCTCACTTTTACCCATTTTGGAGAGACTGTTTTAACGAAATCTTCGGTGAATCTATTAATCACATTTTCATGAAAAATGCCCAAATTGCGGAAAAAAATGGTATACATCTTAAATGACTTGAGTTCCAGGCAATACTTATCCGGAGAATATTCAATCTTTATGGCGGCGAAATCCGGAAGGCCAGTTTTAGGGCAGAGACAAGTAAACTCAGGAATTTCTAAAGACACGATGTAGTCTTTATCCGCATAGCGGTTTTTAAATACCTCTATCTTGGGAGTTTTAAGGTTACGGATATTCTTCTGTAAACTTTCATAGGAAGATCGTTTTTTCATGTCTTTTCTACACGGATGGATACGGTTTTCCCATAACACTGATATGCGCAGATATTCTTTATCAGCGTTAATCCCTGCCTGCCGGCAGGCAGGTGTTTTTTATCCGTGCCTATCAGCGTTTCAATGCACTGCTAAATACTTATGCACCTGCGGGATAATCCTTACATCTGAAACAGCGTGAAATAAAGTATCCTGATAAGACTTAGCTTTATCTATAAGGCGCTTGCTTAATTCAAAAGTGTTAGGCTGAATGATCAGCGGGATATCTCTTCCTGACTCCTTTATCAACTGCATTACCCTTTGGATATCATCGTCGTGAGTCGATAGGCAGACAATACATTTAATAAAGACCTCTTTTTTTATAGCTAACTCTAAAAATCTTTTATGCTCCTTCCAGTATTCTTCATGCTTGCCGGAAGTGGGCAGCTTAAAATCCATGGCAATAATATCAATATAATCAATCACTTCCTCGAGCTCCTTATGCAGTATCCCATTCGTCTCAAGGTAGGTCTTAGTTGCGTCTTCTTTTATTAATTTAAGCACCTCCTTTAAAAAATCCTTCTGCAAGAGCGGTTCTCCGCCTGTAAGGCTGATTGAGTGATAATTTTTTTCAAATCTCGAAATTACATCAAATAATTCGCCAGGGGTATATTTCTCATAACTAGACTGAGGTGTATCGCAGAAAACACAATCCAAATTACAGCCGTAGAACCTCACAAATAACTGCCGCGCTCCGGTATAAAGGCCTTCTCCTTGAATACTCGAGAATACCTCTGAGACTTTTCCTGATAATGATGGTTTAAGCATAGGCCGGGTCCTCCATCTGAAGAGCCAAAAAGCCCTTTTTTCTTAAAACACAACTGTCACAGGCGCCGCATGGTTTTTTGCCCCCCGCATAACAGGACCAGGTGAGCTCAAGCGGCACCCCTAAGTTTAACGCAGCCCTGACAATAGCCGTCTTGGTTTTATAAATCAGAGGTGTAAAAATTTTTATTTTCTTTCCTATCACTCCTTTCTTTGTGGCAACTAATGCCAATTGGTTAAAAATTTTGAAATATCCCGGGCGACAATCCGGATATCCCGAAAAATCTACCGCGTTTGCGCCGATAAATATGCTGTCTGCTCCGATTGCCTCAGCATAGGAAAGAGCGAAACTTAAAAAAATAGTATTACGCGCCGGAACATAGGTTGAAGGAATAACGTTTGCCCGACCCGCTTTCGCGGGTGCCCCGCCAGTTTGCCAGCCACCGCCTTTGGCGGGGTGCCGTCCGAAGGCGGCATTTGCCGATTGAGGAATTGATATTTTCTTATCCAAAAGCGAAGAGCCTTTCCATGGCAGGCTTATTTTGATAACTTGATATTTACAACCTGCATACCGGGCTATTTCTTTGGCTGACGTAATCTCTCGCCTATGCCGCTGGCCATAGTCAAAAATCAAACAATAGGTTTTATAGCCTTTATTTTTTGCCCAAAATAAAGTTGTCGTTGAATCTAACCCGCCCGAGAGTAAAACAACCGCCCTTTTCACTAATCATAATAGGTAGCCAAAGAATTCTCCGACTCCCATACCGTTACCGATTTAACAAGCGGAACATGAGATTTAATTCTGATATAAATATACTTGGCGATATTTTCCGAAGTAGGATTAACTTTTTTCCCGCCGGAGGCGGATCCCTGCCCGGACGAGCCGCGGGCGCCTGCGGCGGAAAAATATGGAATCTCATTGAGATACTTATGATCCAAAACCTCTAATATTTTATTTAGTTTCATCTTTAAATATTTAAAATCTAAAACCATCCCTATTTTATCTAAAACTTCGCTCTCTGCCGTAACCTCAACTTTCCAGTTATGGCCGTGCAACTCTTCACACTTGCCTTTGTATCCTTTTAAATTATGCGCCGCGCTAAAACTGGCTTCTATTTTTATGCTGTACATAAGTGCCTCGTTAGCTAAGCTCTGCCTTTGATACATCTTTAACCGGATACCCCAAGAATCTCTCGGCTAAATTAGTAAACCATTCGGGGTTATCGCTTACGTAAAATCTTGCCTTTCCTTTCTTTGTACTGCTAAGCAGGTTTTCAGAAACAAGCATCTTCTTAACTTCCATGCCAACCTGTTTAGCCGAATCTATCAAAGTAACTTTCCTGCCCAAAACTTCTTGGAGCACTGATTTTAACAAAGGGTAATGCGTGCAGCCTAAAATAAGCGTATCCACATTCTTTTTAATTAAAGGCTCCAGGTATTTCCTTGCCACATCTTTGGTTACTGGCGTATTTATCCAACCCTCTTCCACTAAAGGCACAAATAAAGGAGTAGCCGCGCTAAAGACCTTAATTTCAGGATCAAACTCTTTTATTAGATTCTCATAACTATGGCTTTTTATAGTGCTGGGCGTACCGATAACGCCTATACGCTTATTCTGCGTGGCATATACCGCTTCTCTTACTGCCGGTGTCAGCACCCCGACAATAGGGGCGCGAAAATGGTTTTTGATTACCGGCAAAGCCACGCTGGAGACGGTATTACAGGCTACACAAATCAGCTTTACACTCTGCTTTAATAAAAATAAGATATTCTCGATAGAAAAGCGTATTACCGTCTCTTTGGATTTTATACCGTAAGGAACGCGTGCGGTATCGCCGAAATAAACTATATCTTCCGCGGGTAACTGACGGATTAATTCTTTGGCTACGGTAAGCCCGCCCACGCCTGAATCAAAAATACCTATTGGATAATCATTAGCCATCAGGTTTGCTTTTCATTATCTTTACTTTTTATATACGATAAAATTCCACAGACAAGCGCCTCGGCAACCTGCTGGCGATAAAATGCATTCTTAAAATACTTTTCCTCTTGAGAATTAGAGATGAAACCAACTTCTACCAATATCGCGGGCATCTGAGTCTGCCGCAATACCGCAAACGGCCCGCCTTTTATCCCTAAAACTTTTACACCGGCATCTTGAGCTGAAAATTTACAGATCTGTCTGGCTAATTCTACGGATTCGAAACGATTTTCGGTAAGCATCAAATCCCAAAGTATCGCCTTTATGTTTTTAGAAAGGCTCGCTTGATAAAAATTTCTTGGCCCTAAGTCTATCTTATCCTTAGGAAAAACTGCGCCATTTTCAGCTAAAGCCAAAGCGCGCGCATTATCGTCTGCATTATCGCCGATATAATATACTTCAAAACCGGATGTGCTTCTGCGCCTGGAGGCATTAGCATGGATACTGATAAACAAATCAGCGCCGCTTCTATTAGCAATTTGGGCGCGTTTCTCTAACGGGACAAAAATATCGCTGGCACGCGTCGTGACTACTTCTAATCCTTTTGCCTTTAATTCCCTTCTCATCCGCATAGTAATATCTAAAACTATGTTTTTCTCTTTTAAGCCGTAATGCCTGCCTACGGCACCCGGGTCTTTTCCGCCGTGGCCGGCGTCAATGCAGATTTTGCTAATTCTATAATAGGGAGGTATCCCTTTATATAGAGGCGCTCTAAACTTTAACAGCTTTGCCAAAGAATTATTAAAAGTATAAGGAACTACAAGCATGCCGCGGTATAATCTTACCGGATGCCTTAAATCTTCTGGCTTACCCTCTGCTAAAGCTAAAGAACTATCCAAAAGCAACCTTATCTCGCTATCTTCTTTGTTTAATATTACCGTATGGCTAACAGCATCATAATTCCAAGCAATATCTTTTTTATCGCAAATATTGATTAAAGGAAAATATTTTATCCCGCCAATAGTTATTGCCGACTCTGGATATACCTCCAAAGGAAGCCTGCTGGTAGCGCAGCCGCAAATTAAAGTAGCGAGTAGCGAGTAGCGAGTAGCGAGTAAAAAAAATGAAAGTATCTTTTTATATTTTGTCATTAATGGACTGTTAGTGGCGCCGAAACACCTTGTTTCGGCATCCACCATTTGTTTCATTAATGAAACAAATGGTGGAGGTGGCGAGAATCGAACTCGCGTCCTTAAATTTCAGAATAAAAGCCTCTACATGTTTAGTTTACCTTTTAAATCTCACCCTTGCTTACTTCGGTAAACGGAATTAACCAAAGGCCAGCCTTTTAAGATCTCGCTCAAGTATCAAAGGCTAATCTACCTAAGCTATCCTGCTTACGACGCCTGGCCCTGTTCCACAGGCAGAACAGGCAGGCGGGTTACACTATTAGTGTAACACTGTCATCAACGGGCTGGGAACTATTTGCATAGTTGTCATTAACCCATTGAAGGTTGCTGGCATTTCTATTTTGTCAGCATTTGTGTTTTTGCAAGGTGTTTAACGAGGCCTCCTTGCCACCTCGACATGCCACCCTTACTCATCCATCTAAGTCGATGCCTTTCACCCCCTCAATGACGACACAACTTATGGAAATCATAAATTGACATAAGTTGTTTGTCGGAATTGATGCCGAAAGCTGCGAGAAAAATTTGCAACAAATTTTTAAGCGCTTAGCTTTCGGCGCAATCATCTACAAAATCTCGCTTTCAGTGCACGAATTGATCCCGTTGAGTGTATCAAAATTGTAGGATTAGAATTTTGATACATTTTACGAAACGGGACAAATCACAGGTTGATGTAAGTTCTTTGCCGGAATTGATACCGACAGCTGCAATGAAAATTTGGAACAAATTTTCGCAGCGCTTTGCTGTCGGTATGTTTATTTTCTGCTCATCGCCTTTTTTATCTCCAAATCTACTTCCCGCTTCTTTATCGATTCTCTCTTATCGTATTCCCTCTTGCCCTTAGCCAGCGCAAGCTCTAATTTGGCTATGCCCCGCTCATTAAAATAAATCCTTAGCGGAATAAGCGTCCAACCTTTTTGACTGACCGAGCCTGCTAATTTATCAATCTGGTTTCGATGAAGCAGGAGTTTCCTTACCCGCAAAGGCTCAACCTTAAATGCGCCGGTTTTTTCGTATTGAGCGATATGTGTATTATATAAGAAGAGCTCGCCATTATCAATACGGGCAAAACTGTCCGCTAAAGAAACTTTTCCCTCCCTCAACGACTTAACCTCTTGGCCTTTTAGCTCAATGCCGCAATCTATCTTTTCAAAGATATGATAATCATGGTAGGCTTTTCTATTAGAAATAACAGGTACACTACTCATTATATCCCGCTAATTACAAAAAACAGGCTCAAAAATAACGGTATAGTAAAGATGCTTAGTAAATGCGTCCAGAAGATTCCCTGATTGATAAAGTCCGCGCCTTCGACTTTATAATGGCGGCTTATCAGAGAAAGCGTGGTCGCCGAAGGAACGGCGGCTTCGAGCATAATCAAAAGCCCAACTAATGAAGTCAGCTTAAATTTATAGAGGATAAATAACGCCAAGAACGGAAGCAGCACCAACTTTGCCAGAACAATATTCACTAAAGTCCCTATCTTCATTGCGGCCTTAGAAAAATCTATTAAAGCTAAACTTCCTCCCACAACCAACATTGCCAAAGGAATGGTGCATTCACCGATTAACTTAAGCGGCCGAATGACCATATCCGGAATAAGCCTATCTAACCCTAAAGCCGTAACTAAAAGCCCTAATAATATCGCCACTACTGCCGGGCTAAATAAGCTTCCCAATTCAAAACCTTTCCTCTTATGATTTGAAAGCAAAAATACCCCAAGAGACCATATTAAAAGATTAAACCCTAAAAGGAATAAAAAAACATAAATCAATAACTCATCAGCGCGGTCCTTAGGCAAAAGCGCCACCACCAAAGGAAATACCAGATACCCCGAGTTCTGAAAAGTCGAAAGCGCCAAAAACTCTCTTTTTTGCGGTATCTTTGCTCCGCTAATTTTAAGCAAAATAAACCCAATGATAAATCCGCAAAAATTGATAAGAAGGCTCAAAGTGGGAAAAATATACCAGTTAGGATAAAGCGAAAACTTAAATCTTAAGAGAAGCTGGGTAAAGACAAAAAGCGGAAGCGTTACCTCTACCACTAACTTACTGATTATATCTAACCCGTTTACTGTTATAAAGTTTCGTTTCAGAATTATAAAGCCGCAAAGCCCCAGAATAAGTATCTCGAAGACCGCAAAACTCGTAGTTTTAAAAGAAGTAAAAAAGGTTTCTACCATAGCGTAATTATAGCAAGAAAGGCATTTTGTTTCAAGGATTATGATATTGACGGAGCGCCAAAGATAGGATATACTATGAGCAGACTTTTATTCTTGCGCCGCGCAAGTATGAAGATTTTAACAATGATATTTGTTGTTAACTCCTTGCTTAAGCGCTTGAAAATTTCGGAGAAATTTTCTACGCAAGCTTCGGAGTCAATTCGCCCAAGCAACTTACCTCAGCTTCGCTTCTGTAAGTTGTGGGCTCATTGAGCGGAGGTGGTGAAATGGCAGACACGCAGGTCTCAGAAGCCTGTGCCGCAAGGCATGAGGGTTCAACTCCCTCCCTCCGCACCATTTAGGAAATTGCAAGGAAAATGTGTTCGCCTCGCTTCGCTCGGCGACTAATTTGTATTCAACTTTGGGGGCAAAAACGAATTGGCGGTTCCGTTTGGGGGAAAGAAAATTTTTAATAACAAAACTTATGACCAAAAAAATATTTATTATAATCGTAATACTTGCTGTGGGTGTTATCGGTGCAATAATTTTTGCGAACCCTAACAATATCAAATCGCCACTACCACCTCTGACCGGCAAATTAACTGTGCCAGAATATGTGAGTGTATTTCTTGCCTCATCAGTCGAAAATAATGAGAGGGTGCCCGTCTTGATTTTATCCGCCGTTGCAGGTGGTGGTTGCGATTCTGCCTCGGACTTAGAAACAAGAAAGTCATTGAATGGTGATACCTTGGTTGTTGATATAAAGAGATATAAGTTCACCAAAGGCACCGGCGAAGTTTGCCCAGCAGTTATTTTGGAATCAAGAACTAAAGTTAGTGTAGATCCCTGTTGGTTGAAGCAAGGTGAAAATAAAGAAATCATATTTAAATTAGGTGGACAGGATAATAGATATAAAATTTCGTATAGCAAATACCAAGTAACTTTGAGCGGGATTCAGGCGACCAACATTATCACCAATCGACCAGGATACAATCTTTCTGAAACGCCGATAACTTTGGAGATGACATTGTACCCCACAGATGTTGCTATTATGTATCTTGCGGGTTCTGTTTCGTCCGCAAAAGATTACAGACCAGCAATGCGAGATTTTGCCCAAGCAAAAGAATTTATTCCAGCCGAGGAAGTTTATTCCGGACTTGAGCAAAACGAAAAAAGCCAATTTTACGTAGTACTCAAGAATCACCCTATGCCAGAACCAAATCGTGGTGAATCGCTGGGTGAATTGCCCGGCGAGGGTGTCGGCGTTTATCTTAAACAAGTTGTTAGTGATGCAGAGCATTATTGATTTCTTAATTTTTAATTGCCGCCAAAGAAAAACTTGAAATTGTTATCGGTGCGGCTCCGCCGGCTTTCCGAATTTTCGCGGGGGGACTTCCTCGCCGCCGCAAGCGGCGAAAGCCGTTCGAACTATCTTTAGAATACAGCACCACCCACCCTTGCTTCGAAATAGCTTATATTTTTTCGTCGATAGCAATTTTTGCCTAAAGGCACGCTAAGTTCTCGGAATTTTAAGCGCCTGCGGAACTCGTTCTTCGGCGGCTTCGCCGCCAGGAATGAACTCAAACAGTCCTCGGCGTATTTATTAAAATTCCTCCGCTCCTTAGCTAAAAATTGCAAAATCGCTCAAAAATACAAACTATTTTTCAATCCATCATACTATTCTCTAAATATGCTTTATTTATATTCTTCATTTCCTTTACTTTCTTTTTATTTTTAAAAGTATCGTATTTATAAACCCTCTTAAACTGTACATGCTTGTTAAAATTATCGGCTATGGATTCATATCCTGAAACTAGCGAATATTTATCACCCTTATCATTTTCCCAATCTATAAAAATATCAACTTCATACTTCTTTTCATTATTCTGGTATATTACTGGACTAGCAGCTGCCCCTTGTGGCAAATATCCATCATAATCTTTACCGTTAGGAGAAATTTCTTTAGGTTGTATAACCCGATTTTCTTTCGCATAGTACTTGTTTCTCGCATACTTGCTAAAACCATTATCATTTATGAAATCTATCATTACATTTTTCGCCCAAGCATTACTCTGATTTACCACTGTTACCATAATCCCTGTTACATTACCGTCACTAATAAGTTGAGAAAAGAACCTTGGTTCAATAATTTCCAATTTAGGGGTATGCTGCTCACTATAACTCAACCACATATACCATAAACCAATCCCGCCAATTATTAATCCTAATATAGTAGACCAAAATAATATTGGATGTTCTTTTTTAAGACTATTAATCATTAATGTTATGTTTACGTTTTTTGCCATCTTCATCACCTTAAAAGTTAATGGTTCTGGTGTTTTTGAGCGAATATGATTTTTAGCAAAGCAGCTTGAACAGTTGAGGGAATCCAAACGTGGAAACATTTGGATGGCGAGGATGTCTGAGCTCGTCCCACGGACGTAAGTCCCGACGAGCGAGTTCCGCAGCCACCGAAACTGCGAAAGAACTTTGCGTAAAAAAATTATCCTGAGCGAAAAAATAGCCAGAGCTATTAACTATTAAATCTTCAACCCAAAAAGAATACGCGCGTTATTAGTAGTAATTTCCGAAACATCCTTAAAGCTCACCTGTCTAATCTTAGAGGTCTCTTCGGCAAGTAATTTTATCTGCATCGGCTCATTGCGCTTGCCGCGGAAGCCTTCAGGGGAAAGATATGGGGCATCGGTTTCAAGCAACAACCTGTCTAAAGGCGTAACTTTAAGGATTTGGCGCAGATTGTCCGCTTTTTTGTAAGTAATATTGCAGGTAAAAGAAACATAAAAACCGAGATCAAGGCAGGCTGTTAGAAAAATTTCATCGCCGGAAAAACAATGCACTACTCCCCGCATTTGCGGAAAACTCTCTTCTTTTAAAATACGCAGGAAATCCGCCTGTGCCTGCCGGCAGTGAAAAATTAAAGATAAATTCCGCTCTTTAGCTAAACCAATAAATTTTCTAAATGCCTCTTCCTGAATTTCTTTTGGCGAGAGATTACGGTAAAAATCTAGCCCTACTTCGCCTATGGCAATAACCTTAGTGTTATTTTTTGCTAATTCCTTAATTTCGTTAAATGCCGCTTCAGAAAAATCTTTTGCATCGTGCGGATGAATACCTGCTGAGGCAAATACTGCGGTAAATTCTTGAGAAAGTTTTACTGCGGCGCGGCTGTTTTCCAGGCTTGAGCCGACATTGATGATATATTCAACGTGCGCTTCTTTTGCCCGCGCCATCACCCCTTCCCTGTCGGCGTCAAATTCGGGAAAATCCAAATGGCAGTGGGTGTCGATAAGCATCACTTCGTAACGTCTATTCTGGGAAATAAAGGCTGGCCTTTGATTATTTTATCTTTAGCAAATTGCTTTTCTATTTTTCCTGCGGTCTCTGGCATAAAACATGATAATTCTTCTGCTACCTTCTTTATCACCTCAACTAAAAGCGCGATAAAATCTTTTAATTCTTCTGCTTTATTCTCTTTGGCTAAATTCCACGGTTTGGTTTCTTCTACGTGTTTATTCGCTAAATTTATCAGGCCCCAGATTGCCTCAAGGGAGGCGGAAAATTCAAATCTTTGCAAAAATTTCTCTACTTCTTCGGATAAGACCGCAATTTTATTCCTGATTATTGAATTCGGCGCTAAATTTAAAGCTTTAGGCACGGCTCCGGAATAATATTTCTCAACCATTGTGAGCGTTCGATAAACTAAATTTCCCAAATCGTTGGCTAAATCGGAATTATAGCGCTTGATAATTGAACTTTCGGAAAAAGTCCCGTCTAACCCAAATGGCACATCGCGCAATAAAAAATAGCGGTAGGCATCTACGCCGAATTTTTCTGCCATTTCAGCGGGGTCAATGACATTGCCTTTGGACTTAGACATTTTTTCCTGACTTTTACCGATAAGCCACCAGCCATGGGCGGCAATTTTATAAGGCGGCTCTAAATCTAGGGCTCTTAGCATTATCGGCCAGTAAATTGCATGCTGGCGCAAAATGTCTTTACCGATAAAATGCACGTCTGCCGGCCAAAATTTCTTAAATTTATTCTGGTCGTTTTCAAAACCTACTGCGCTTATGTAGTTAATTAAGGCATCAAACCAGACATAAGTAACGTGCTCTTTGCTAAACGGCACCTCTATTCCCCAGCCCATCCGCGCCTTGGGACGGGAAATACATAAATCTTCTAACTTTTGCTGGGTAATAAAACTTAATGCCTCGTTATAACGAAAGCCCGGAAGAACAAAATCCGGATGCGCTTTAAAATAATCCGTCAACCAATCCTGATACTTGGAAAGCTTAAAGAAAAAATTTGTTTCGCTGATCTCTTCTAATTTTCTTTTACAGTCCGGACATATTTGTTCAGGACCTTGGGTTTGCGGCCAAAATGTCTCGCAAGGCGTGCAATACCAACCCTCATATTTTGCCTCATATATATCGCCTTTTTTATAAAGGATAACTAAGGCTTTCTGGACGGCTTTAGTATGGCGTAGTTCAGTCGTACGGATAAAATCATCATTCGAAATGGACAGTTTTTGCCAGAGATCTTTAAATTTTCCCACGGTTTTATTCGCAAACTCTAAAGGCGATAGCTCTGCCTCAATTGCTGAACGCTCAACTTTTTGGCCGTGTTCATCGGTACCAGTCAAAAACAAAACTTCAAAGCCAGACTTACGCTTATAGCGGGCAAGGACGTCTGCGGCGATATTAGTATAAGAATGCCCGATATGCGGCGCGGCATTAACGTAATATAGAGGTGTGGTAAGATAAAATTTGCTCATTTTTCTTTTTCTTTATAGCTAACGGTAATCTGCCTGCCGTCTTCTAACTCTATTAATGCGGTTCTTTTTAAAGGATTAACGCTTAATACCCTGCCTTTCCCTTCGGGAAGTGTTACCTTGGCTCCTTCTTGCGGAAGGCCAAGGGATAAATCTTTATAAGTTTTATATTCGTAAGACAAACAACACATTAAACGGCCGCATAAGCCGGAAATTTTCGGAGGATTAAGCGGTAAGTTCTGCTCCTTGGCCATCTTAATTGTTACCGGCTCGAATTCCTTTAAAAACTTTGCACAGCATAAGGCTCTTCCGCAGGGGCCGAAACCTCCGAAAATTTTTGCCTCATCCCGCACGCCAATTTGCCTGAGTTCAATGCGCGTCTTAAATAAATGCGCCAAATCTTTGACTAACTCCCGAAAATCCACTCTTCCTTTAGCGGTAAAATAGAAAATAAGCTTTGTGCGGTCAAAAGCATACTCCGCATCCACCAACTTCATATCTAATTTATGCTCTTCGATCTTTTTTGTACAGGAAGAGAATGCCTCTTTTGCCTTTTGTTTATTCTGCTCTATCTGTTTTATATCTGAAAGGCTGGCTAGGCGTAAAACTTTCTTTATCCCCTCTTCCAACTTCTCTTCAGAAAGCGCCTCGCACTCGGTAATGACTTGTCCGTAATCAATGCCGCGGTCTGCCTCGATAATCACATAATCATCTACTTTTAGATGAATTTTATCCAAAATAAAATATAAAGCCTGCCCTGCCTCCCGCAGGCGCACCTGAACTACGCTTTGCATAATTTTATCCTCGCTAAATTAGTAAGCAGCCTTAGGTTGATATTTCTCTCTAAATACAACAGTGCCTCAGATATAAAATTAATATAACTTTTTAATTCGGATATTGTATACTTGTTTTTATTCTTCAGAAGCTCTGCCTCTCTATCGATATTAATTAAAGTAGGCCGCTTCATAAGCCTTGAGAGAAGTAAATCCCTTAACCATCCCAAAAATAAATTTAATTTATATTGCGCATCGAACCTATCTTTAAAAAATATTTTTTTACGAAGAAAATCATCTATCAGTGAATTCTTTTCGGTTAATATATCCTTATCTTTAATTTTTAATACATTGGCGAGCCTGCCTTGAGAGAAGCAACTTAAAAAATGCGCTTTGGTTTCATCTAAACGGTAATCCGCTATCAGCATTTCTTTCATTTCCTCTAAACTTAAGGCGTTAAACTTTATTCTGCGGCAACGAGACACAATGGTTGCGGCCAGCATTCTCTCGCTGGCGCTGACAAGAATAAAAATAGTATCTTTCGGGGGCTCTTCTAAAGTTTTTAAAAGCGCATCGGATGCTTCCTGCGTCATCTTCTCTGCCTCATCAATAATAAATATTTTATATTTTGCTTCATAAGGCCTAAAAGAACTTCTCTTCCCTATCTCTTTAATCTGCTCTATTTTTATTGCCGAACTTGCTTCTTTTTTACTACTCACCATAGTATCTATTTCTTTCGCCGAATCGGCAGTAACTAAAAATATATCCGGATGCTGTCCATTATCTATTTTTTTACAAGTCGGGCACCCCCCGCAAGAATCCTGCCTTTCCCCGCTTATATTCTCGCAACTAATAAACTTGGCAAAGTTTAACGCTACCAATTTTTTGCCAATACCTGACGGTCCGCCGAATAAATAACCCGAAGACAATTTACCTAAATTTACATCGGCTATTAAATTCTTAATCTGGATGCTATGGCCCTTAATCTGATTAAACATTATTTAAGCAACTTATCTGCCAATTCTCTTATCTTGCCTTGGGTCTTATTTATCTCTGTGTCTTGGCTAATGATTCTAATTCTTTCTGGTTCAAGATTAGCTAACTGCATATAGCCAAAATGCACTTTTTTATGATAAGAAAGCGGTTTATTCTCAATACGGTCTTTGATTTTACCATGTTGGTTTAAGCCTTTATCTACATCGTTATCTAAAAAAATAGTCAAATCGGGTTTTATTCCTAAGGTAACTGCCTTGCCAAGCATCTTTATTAAGCCTATATCTAACCCTCCGGCATAGCCCTGATAGGCAATAGTAGCATCTAAAAATCTATCGGATATAACAATTTTACCTTCTTTTAGGGCCGGTAAAATTACTTCTTTGACTAATTGCGCGCGCGCCGCCATATAAAGGCACATCTCTGCTATTTCAGAGAGCTCTTTATTCTCAGGGTCTAAAAGAATGCTCCTGATTTTTTCGCCTATTGCCGTCGAACCCGGCTCGCGCGCATAAACAATATCCTTGCCTTTTTCTCTTAAATATTCGCAGAGAAGTTTTGTATGCGTGCTTTTGCCAGAGCCTTCCGGGCCCTCAAATGTAATAAATATGCCTTTCACCCCGCTCTTCCTTTCCTCTCTTTACCCACACCCTTTAGGAAGGGCGGGGTTAATTCGCCATGCGCGCGGCAAAATTAAAAGCGAAAAAATAACTATGCCAAGATTTATCCGTAGACTTATATTCGTTATTAAAAACAAAGTAGTCGGCTAAACATTCTCTTACTCGCGCTAGTTCCCTAAGCCGCCCCATGTTTTTCCTATCGGCAAGAGTTAAATCTAAAAGCTCAAGCGCGCGTTCAAAAGCCATGCGGCTATATTCGGCATTGCCCTTGTTTTTCCACTTTATCGCACGTTCAACTTCACTGCCGATATTCGCCATCTGCGCGAAAAAAGATAAATTATTCCACTTGCCTAAGGCAAGTTCCTTATGCTGATAAATCATTATTTAGTAATTTAGCCACAACCGCGGTTATTTTTCTGCGTATCTCTTGATTATCTACGCCGCGGCTTTTATTTCCATGTGATGGACGCAGGTTTATCATTGAGTCAAATTCAATAAAATCATTGCCTTCTAATTCAGGATATATATTTATACCCCAAAGGTTCTCTTGCTTTGAACCGTTTTCTAAAAGCAGGGCTTCTTCATCGGAATGCAATTCTGCGTCAATAGCCATAATCTCCTTCTCAATATCAACCACTGCTTTTACAAGGTTACCAAACGTTTTTCCGGCTCCCTCTTTCAGCTGTTTCCTAGAAATTTTTTCTGATGCTTCAATTATCTTCATATCTTCCTTCGCCAAATTGTCCCTTCTTTAGTATCTTCTAAAATCACGCCCTTCTCTTCTAATTCTTTACGGATTTTATCGGAAATGGCGAAATCTTTATTTTTCCGCGCCTTATTCCTTTTTTCGATCAATGAATCAATGTCTGATTCAGTGCGCACGCTGACATCTCCAGATGAAACCCTAAGCTCGATTACTTCGGCTTTGACAATGACATACCTACTTAGATTAAGGCCTAATCTATCCGCCAAATTATATAATAAAACCTTAGCTTCAAATATAAACTCGGGATCATCTATATTCTTGTTCGTAATATTTACCAATTCAAATATAGAAGCCAGCCCCTGCGGCGCATTAAAATCATCATCCATTGCCTCAATAAATTTATTTTTAATTTCTTCTATTTCATTAAATTTTTTACTACCAGATACTAACTGTTGATCAGTAGCTTTACGCTCTATCTTATCTCGCAATATCAAAATCCTCTCCAGCGCCTGCCTTGCTTCCTCTATTTTCTCTTCCGTGTAATCTATCGGGTGTGAATAGTGTGCAGATAAAAAGAATAATTTCAATAAATCGGCATTCTTATATTTAGCCACAAAATCTTTTACGGTCACAAAATTGCCCATAGATTTTGCCATTTTTTGGCTGTTTATGGTCAAGAGGCCGTGGTGAAGCCAGTATTTAGCAAAGGGTTTATCGGTGAGCGCCTCAGCTTGGGCGATTTCGTTTTCATGATGCGGAAAAATCAAGTCGCGGCCGCCGGCATGGATATCCAGCGTCTCTGTTTTTAAAAATTTTTGAGACATTACCGAACATTCAATATGCCAGCCCGGCCTGCCTCTTCCAAAAGCACTCTCCCAATAAGGCTCATCGGGCTTTGCTATCTTCCAAAGGGCAAAATCCAAGGGGTCTTTCTTGCTTTCATCCGGCTCTTTACGCACTCCGGTCAACATCTGCTCAATACTTTGCCCGGATAATTTACCGTAATCCTTAAATTTACGCACCTTAAAATATACACCAGTCTCGGTAACATAGGCATAACCCTTATTTATTAAACCTTCGATGTATTTAATCATCTCCGGAATATTTTCCGTAGCCCTCGGCTCAAAATCTGCCCTCTCAATACCTAACGCCTCTAAATCTTCATAATACCGGTTAATATACTTATCGACTAATTCTTTCCAACCAATCTTTAATTCTTTTGCGCGGTTGATAATTTTATCTTCGATGTCGGTGATATTGCGCACAAAATTAACTTTAAACCCGCGATATTGCAAGTAGCGCCTTAAACAATCAAAAACATAAAGGCTGCGGGCATGGCCGATATGACATTCGTCATAAACAGTAACGCCACAAGTATAAATATTAACTTTGGGAGGGTTTAAAGGAATAAATTCTTCTTTTTTGTGAGTGAGAGAATTGTAGATCTTGATAGGCATGAAACTAACTCTTTATTTTCTTCTCGATATCGCTGATGCGCTTCTCTATCTCTTCGATATTCTGCAATATCGGGTCAATGATATGGATATGGTCTAAGTCAAAGTCTATTTTTTTACCGTCCTGCTTGGTAATACGTCCGGGCACACCTACAACCGTTGAATTATGCGGTACATCCTTAATCACTACGGCATTTGCGCCGATATAAGAATTATCCCCGACGGTAATATTACCTAATACTTTTGCACCTGCACCGATTACCACATTATTGCCAATGGTCGGATGGCGTTTGCCTTTCTGTATACCCGTTCCTCCGAGTGTTACGCCTTGGTATAAAAGGACATCGTCACCGATAATGGCAGTCTCTCCTATAATTACCCCCATACCGTGATCTATAAAAAAACGCCTGCCGATTTGAGCTCCAGGATGAATTTCGATGCCGGTAAAGTGGCGCGAGAACTGGCTGATTAAACGCGCAATAAAGAATAGATGGGCTTTATAAAATAAATGCGCAATGCGATGACTGATTAAAGCATGCAGGCCCTGATAAAGCAAAAGCACTTCCAAGAAATTCTTTGCCGCAGGGTCTCTTTTCTGAGCCGCTCTTATTTCATCATAAAAAAACATACTAACTAAAATAATCTTTGCGATAAATAAAAAAACTAAAACAACTAATATTTTCAGGCAAAGGGTCATTTTAGGCCTCCTTAATAATTATGGCTACAGCATAAGCGGCAATTGCTTCTTTTCTCCCCATTGCATCCAGCCCCTCATTAGTCTTGGCTTTTATATTTACGTCTTTTTCGCTCATTTTTAAAACCACAGCAATCTTCTCTCGTATCTGTTTTTTAAATGGCGAGAGGTTCGGCTCCTCGGCAATAACCACTGAATCCAACTGATTAATTCTAAAACCCTTATCTTCAACTAAAGCGGAAACTTTTTCTAATAATTTTATACTAGAAATACCAAGGTAGCGCTGGTCAGTATCAGGAAAATGTTCGCCAATGTCGGTTTCTCCTAACGCACCCAATAATGCATCACCGATTGCATGCAGAAGCACATCGCCGTCAGAATGCCCCAACAGGCCTTTAAGATATGGGATCTCTATTCCGCC
>CAKKQO010000067.1:43000-46338 GCA_919902105.1 Omnitrophica bacterium GWA2_41_15
TTAACTGCTTAGGCCCTTCCTTTAAATGTATAGGAAGGCCTATCCTTGTAGGATTAGGCATTTTATTTAGCGCGCTTAACAGATGAACTATTATCGCCAAGCTTAGCAAAAATCATCCTGCCTGCCTGCGTCTGCAAAACAGATGTAACTTCTGCTCTTACAGTCTGGCCCAATAAACGCCTGCCGTCTTCTATTACTATCATCGTACCGTCGTCTAAATAAGCTACTGCCTGATTATGCTCTTTGCCTTCTTTAATTAATTTTACCTCCATCGTCTCGCCCGGATAAACCACCGGCTTTAAGGCATTGGTTAACTCATTTATATTTAAAACTGTTACTCCCTGAATTTCGGCAACTCTATTTAAGTTAAAATCTAACGTGATAACTTTAGCATCCAAGAGTTTAGCTAACTTTACTATCTTTGCGTCTACTTCTTGAGTTTCAGGAAAATCATCCTCATGTATTGTGATATTTAAAACAGAGTTCTTCTGCATTGTATGCAGTATCTCAAGGCCGCGCCTGCCGCGCTGCCTTTTGATGTAATCGGCAGAATCGGCAATCTGCTGCAATTCATTCAGCACAAAACGCGGTATTATTAAACGCGCAAAGATAAACTTCGTCTTACAGATATCTGTAATTCTACCGTCGATGATGGTACTTGTATCTAGAATAACCAAATCCTCGTTCTGTTCATACCTGCGCAGCCGCACATAAGGAATTATCAGGTTAAAATCCTCCCTGCCGCGAAGAGCAAAAGCCATCCCCAGATAACAGAAAACCAACGTTGATATGATGCGGGTAAAAAAAGCCATACTGGGCTGTAATATCTCTAACGCATCAGAAACAAGTTTGGCAACAATCAAACCCAAAAGTAAACCAAAAACAACACTGGAAAGCCCCCTGACTGAAACCCGCCGCATGCCTCTTTCTAAAAATATAACTATTCCGGCAATAACTAACCCCACACCTGAACCTATTAATCCTGCATTTATGTTAATAAGAGTGCCCAGTTGGTAACCAATGATTATGCTTCCCACAGTAAAAAAGACACGTATGAAACCTATAGTCATAACAATACCCCCTCAATGACGGCATAAGTTATAGAACCCGAATGGTAATATAACTTATCTGCCGGAATTGATCCCGCCGAATGCCGTAAAATTTTCTAGCGATAATTTTACGGCATCAGATGAGGCGGGATAGATAACAAATACCAAAATATCCCTAATCTATTAAACTAAAACGATATCCAATGCTTCTTTTATAGTGGATACGGGAATACATTCAATCTTATTGCTTTTTACGCTTAACGAGCTATCCTTCAAATTACCTTTAGGTAAAATGCATTTTTTAAAACCTAATTTTTCTATTTCTGTTATTCTTAAACCCGCAGAACTAACACTGCGCACTTCCCCTGCCAAACCCACCTCTCCTAAAGCTACTAAATCCATAGGAATCGGCTTATTCTTAAAACTTGAGGCGATAGCTGCTATAATCCCTAAATCACAAGCAGGGTCTTCCAGCTTTAATCCGCCGGCTACATTAATAAAAATATCTTCCGTACCTAAATTTAGGCCAAGCCTTTTTTCTAATACTGCCGTCAGGAGGGAAAGCCTGTTATAGTCGATACCTTCGGCTTTACGCTGGGCAAACCCAAAATTACCTCTAGATACTAAAGCTTGAATTTCAGCCAATATCGGCCGTGTACCCTCCATAGCACAGACCACAATAGAGCCGGATGCGCCTTTTGGGCGCTCCGTCAAAAAAACTTGCGAAGGGCTGGTTACTTCTTTTAGGCCGCTAGATTCCATCTCAAAGACGCCTATCTCGTTAGTTGAGCCGAATCTGTTTTTAACTGTCCGTAATATCCGATAGACCGAATACCTCTCGCCTTCAAAATATAAAACTGTGTCTACTATATGCTCTAATACACGCGGGCCGGCGATTGCTCCCTCCTTAGTAACATGCCCGATAATAAAAATAGCAATATTTAAAACTTTAGCTAAATTAGCCAGCACTCCTGCGCACTCACGCACTTGAGAAACACTACCGCAACTGGCTTGGATGAGAGGACTGCTTATTACTTGAATAGAGTCAATGATAACAAATATAGGCGAAAGTTTTTTTATAGCCTCAGCGATTGAATTTAAATCCGTCTGGTTTAGTATATAGAAATTAACACTCTCTTTTTTTATCAGGCGGTCAGAGCGCAGTTTTACCTGCCCAACAGACTCCTCGCCGCTTACGTATAAAACTTTATGCCCTAATTCAGCTAAACGAACTGCCGCCTGGAGCGCTAATGTAGACTTGCCTATGCCGGGATCTCCTGCCAACAAAGTCACTGAACCTGGCACAATCCCGCCGCCTAAAACCCGGTCTAACTCCCCTATTTTAGTAAGGATACGTTTATCGGATATTGACTCAACACTATTAAGCAAAACAGGCTCTTCTTTGAAAGAAATACGCATATCCCCTCTTTCAAGAGAAGGCGCAACAAAATTTTCCTCTACAAAAGAGTTCCAATTATTACAGTCAGGACATTTGCCTTGCCATTTAGGAGCCTGATAACCACAGGCCTGACAGGTGAATACGGTCCTAGATTTCATTCTATCTTTTTGATTCTTCTTTAGGGCGGAATAACAGCTTCCAAGGATGGGCTTTTAAATCATTGACAAAGGCATCTAAGTCTGCGTAAAGATTATCGTCATAGATAAGCCTGCCGATAGTGCCTTCGCCTTTATTTATTTTATCCAGGATCACGTTCATTTCTTGGCTTATCTGATTTAAATTGCCTATCGCTTGTTTTAAAGAAAGCCGGAGTTCTTCATCCTTAAGAACTTTATTTATAGACTCGATGCTTTCTTCTAATTTTGTGGCAATCCGACGGCCTAAATTTCCGATTTCCTCCATAGAAACCGGGTCTTCTCCTAACAAGATATCCCCATCCTTAAATAAATCCGCATAGTTACTTCCGGGAATTATCTCTAAATACTTTTCTCCCAATAAACCCAGCGTATTAATCATTACTTGGGAATCTCGGGGAATCTGAGTATCTTTTTTTACCCAGAAGGTTATCTCCACCCGCGTTTTCTTATTCTGAGGGTCAAAAAATACATTTATCCTTTTTACCTCTCCGGCATCCACTCCCGCAACCCGCACCGGTGCATTCACCTTTATTCCGTTAGCAAAGCCAAAAAAAACCTTTAGATTATAACTCGTGCTAAAAAGACGGATATCGCCAATATGTATAACAAAATATACTAAAATAACCAAACCGATGAATACAAATATTCCTACCCTTGCCTCTACGTTTCTCTTCTGAGCCACGTTCCACCCCC
>CAKKQO010000068.1 GCA_919902105.1 Omnitrophica bacterium GWA2_41_15
CACGCTTCGGTATCTCGCTAGATAAAAGATAAATAAGAATTCACCCTGCTTCGTATGATGTATAAAAATTCTCTACGATAATTTTTATACGCTCAGCGGGACAAAGTTTATTTTATAAAATTCGGGAGAGGTCGCGTAGAGGCCGAGCGCGCGGGTCTGGAGTACCCGTAACCCAAAAGGTTCGAGGGTTCGAATCCCTCCCTCTCCGAATAATTAGGGACACATCCTATTTTATTTAAAAATAGGATGTGTCCCTAATTATGCTATGAAAGTAAAATTGGATGATAAAATTTCCGCAAAATTTTCTCTGGGGAGCGGCGGCATCTGCTTATCAGGTCGAAGGGGATAACGTTAGCTCTGATTGGTGGCAATGGGAGCAGGATGCGGCAAGAGAGCATTCCGGCCTGGCCTCTCGCCACTACCAACTTTATGAACAGGATTTTGACCTGGCTAAAAGTTTAAATCATAATGCCCACCGTCTGTCTATCGAGTGGAGCCGTATTGAGCCGGAAGAGGGTAAATTTTCTCAAATCGAATTAAAACATTACCTTGACGTTATTCTTTCTTTAAGGTCGCGTAATATTGAACCGATAGTTACCCTGCATCATTTTACTAATCCGATTTGGTTTGCTAAATCAGGGGGGTGGCAGAATAGGCGGTCTGTGGCTCGCTTCTTGTCTTACTGCGAGGTCGTAACCCGTGCCCTGGCAAAGTATGTCCATTATTGGATTACCATAAACGAGCCCAATGTATATATCTATCATGCCTATATTTTGGGGATATGGCCTCCAGAGGTAAAGTCATACCTGAGGGCAAAGTTAGTTGAAGATAATTTTGTTTCAGCACACATCAAAGCCTACCGGCTGATAGATAAAATTTATAGAGAATTAGGGCTTTTTAATCCTTGCATAAGCATTGCCCAGAATGTAATGGCCTTTGTCCCCTGCACGATGAATTTAAAGAACCGATTCGCGGCTTATTTAAGGGATAAGTGGTATAATCTTGGATTTCTCGATAAAATAATGCGGCATAAAACTATGGATTTTGTCGGCGTCAATTATTACTCGCGGCAATTGGTAGAAGTAAAAAAATGGGGGATTGCCAACTTAGCGATGGATGTCTGTAAAAATAACCATCATCCGCTTAAGAAAAATTCTCTCGGCTGGGATATTTACCCCGAGGGGTTATATGAAATGCTTCTAAGCTTGAAAAAATACGGCCTCCCCATAATCATCACCGAAAACGGCATCTGTGCATTAGATGACAACCTGCGCTGGGAATATATCTACTCCCACTTAAAGAATATCCACCTTGCCGTAGAAAATGGCGTTAATGTGACGGGTTACCTTTATTGGTCGCTGACGGACAATTTTGAATGGGATAAGGGTTTTGGCCCGAAGTTCGGGTTGATAGGTATCGATTATAACACTTATAAAAGAACTGTCAGGGAAAGCGCCAGGCTGTTCGGCCAAGTCTGCAAAACAGGCGTTTTAGAATGTTAGGTTGGTAAAAGAAAGATAAAATTATGTGGCTTGATACACCTACATTATTGAGAGGGCTGATATTTTTTGTTTATGGAACTACCATTTTAATAAGTTTGATTTTTAGCATTTCTTTAGATACTTATCTTAAAATAGAGAATTATTTTAAATTCGAGATAATTCCAATACTTATTACTCTCAGCCCCCTAGAGAAAAACATGGATTTTTTTAATGATTGGCTGATGTCCCGCAATAAAATTGCAGGGCCTATTCTAATATTTTTTTCTTTTGTTGCCGGTAAATTATTTTACGATATTATTGATAAGCTTTAGAATTTTATGCTGAAGACGTATCTAACCTGATTATTGCCTTCGGAAAATCTCAGGCGGCCCTGCATTTTAAAAAACTTTACCTTAAATTTTTCGCTTACCCAGTTTTCTATTTCTTTGGCCTTAAAGTATGGATAGAAGATATCTGCGCCGGTTAATTCTTCCCATTTTTCTCTCAATTTTTTTTTCTCTCCTCTTTTTTCTATATTCGCGGCATAGGCCTCTTTATTAAATAAATCAAAAAAAGAACGGTATTTTTTTTCTTCTGGATTAGCGGCCGGAGTTTTGTTTAAATCCTTTTCATCAGGCAGATTTTCCGCAAGCGATATAGCCGCAGCTTCTTTATTGGCAGGGGTATCGTTCTGGGCGTAAAGAAGAGGGTTTATTGAGGTTGACACACAGCATAATATAATTAGCACTTTTCTTTTTGTGGCAAGCATTTTTCATCACCTGCTCTCCCGTATAAAGCCTTCTTTCCTTCTATCTAAAGTATAACATTTTTTGAGCCTTTTTGCTACAAAAAAGGCCAAATCTCTCGTGCTTAACTTATTGAAAATAAATAAGTTATAAATATGACACAAAATGTGAACATTAAAATATTAATTACTAATTTTAGAATACTTACTTTTTAAAATATGAGTGGTATAATGATAGAAAAAATCTTCTTGAATAAAACTACGATTTAGGTATAATATAATTTTAAAGTTTGCGCCCATAGCTCAATTGGATAGAGCATCAGCCTACGGAGCTGGTTGTTGCAGGTTCGATTCCTGCTGGGCGCGTAAAAAATTAGATAAAAGAGCTAAGAGAAAGACAAATAGGGAAGAATTAATAATTGGGTAAGATTGATGAGATTTATATGTCTGAGGCATTAAAAGAAGCTAAATGCGCCTCAGAAGAAAATGAGGTGCCTGTGGGCTGCGTAATTGTCCACGGGCATAAGATTATTTCCCGCGCGCATAATCAGGTTGAGCGTTTAAAAGATCCCACCGCGCATGCCGAAATGCTCGCTATAACTTCTGCGGCGAATTTTTTGTGTAGTAAATGGTTGAATGACTGCTTTATCTATGTTACAATTGAGCCTTGTAGTATGTGTGCAGGGGCATTGGTGCTTGCCCGTATCAAAAACTTATATTTTGGCGCAATCGATCCTAAGGCAGGCGCCTGCGGCTCGGTAATAAATATAGCCCATCATAATAAATTAAATCACCGGATAAAAGTTAAAAGTGGAATTTTAGAAGATAAGTGCAGGGCCTTGTTAAAGGAATTTTTCAAGAAGAAAAGAAAATGAGCTGTCCTTGGCTTAAGCGCTTGAAAATTCTTTCGTTTCGCTCAACAATTTTCGGCGCAAGCTTCGGGATGAATTTTATTGTTTTTTACCGATAGCTAAACGCTTCGCAGATTTCAAACCCTCTGGAATTTCACTGTGTGAAATTCCGAGGACTTAGTCCCGGGAATTTTTCAAATTCCTCGGGGGAAATCTGCTTGCAGCTATCGGTATCTCGCTAGATAAAAGATAAATAAGAATTCACCCTGCTTCGCTCAGCAGGATAAAATTTGTTATAAGTTTATTGTTACAAATTTTAGGAGAGGTGG
>CAKKQO010000069.1 GCA_919902105.1 Omnitrophica bacterium GWA2_41_15
CTTTTAGGATTTGCTAACACCTGCCTTCTAATTGCCATTACTTTCATTTTGTTGGAGTTGCTTAAAAGTAAGGAATAGCAGCTAAATAGAAGGTGGACTTCATAAGGTTGGTACGATAATGAGTGGGGTTATTCCAACCGTGTGGTTGACCTAATCGAATTCATTATAAAGCGCGGCTTATAAGTCCGAAACGAGGTGGGTAATGGCGCCGATTTTGAAATTGGAAGGCCATAACGAAAAAAAAGAGATAGAGTTTGAATTAAGGTATCTTAGATCTCTTTCGGTTAAGCAAAGGTTTAGCTTAATAAGGCGTAAAAGCAAAGAGATGATTGATTTATTGGAGAAAAGTGGACACAGAAGGGCTTTTGAAATTATTAAAAGAGCATAAGGTTGATTTTGTGGTTATTGGAGCAAGCGCTTTCCCGGTGCATGCCCCCCTATGGGTGTTATGTAAAAAATTTTAATGCGGGAAAATAGGTTATGTGGTATACTAAGTATGGAGAAAAGATATGGAAAAAGTATTAGTTAATTCTGATAAGTATGATGGCCAGTATGTCGCGTTGATAAGCGCGGATGATAATACCATTGTTGGCTCCGGAAGCACGCCTGAAGAGGCATTAGCTAAGGCAAGGAAAAAGGGAGCACAAGCCCCTTTTATCTTGTATGTTCCGGATAAAGATTTAGTGCATATTTATTATGTTGGTTGAGAACTATCCTTTTATTAAAACTCATCCGGCAGACATAGCCCGCCCTTACCTTCCCATCACAATTATAAATCCGGAAAACCAAAAAGAAATAAATGTCTACGCTTTAATAGATACTGGAGCTGATGAGTGCGCTTTGCCTGCTTCGTTTGCCCCGCCGTTAGGCCATGACCTGCAGTCAGGTTCCCAGAAAAAAATAAGCACCGGTAACGGATTAACCATAGCATATGGCCATACGATTTGCATAAAAGCATTTGGTTTTCTGACAGAAAATGTCTTGATTGATTTCATGCCTAATTTACACATACCTTTATTAGGGGTTAGAAGTTTCTTGAATAACTTTACTTTAAAGATTGATTACCCCAATAGGGTATTTTCAATAATCTAGCATCTTTTAAATGAGCGGGTTAAGGGTTAAGTAAGGTAACTAAATGTCAACCTCCGGGGTGGACAACGGTTACGTGCACCTCCGCGGTGCACGTAGGGTTA
>CAKKQO010000070.1 GCA_919902105.1 Omnitrophica bacterium GWA2_41_15
GGAGAGGTGAGCGCATTAAAATAGCAGGCAAAACCCAATAATGCAATTAATAGAATGGCGAGCAATCTTTGTTTATTCATCAGTTTTATCCAAAATACTCTGCATATCCTGCGGTAGGGCGTGTTCAAACTCCATAAATTTACCTGTTTTCGGATGTTCAAATCCTAATGTTTTGGCGTATAAGGCGAGTTTTATCGCTTTATCTTTTCTGCCATAAACCTCATCGCCTAATATGGGATGGCCTAAAGCCGCCATATGCACCCTGAGCTGGTGGGTGCGGCCGGTCTGCGGCAATAATTCAACATAGGTAAAATCTTTATAGCGCTTTATCACTTTATAGCGCGTATAAGCCGCGCGCGCCCCCTCCTTAAAATCTACCGCCATCTTTGCTCTATTTAGCGGATGCCTGCCAATAGGTAAATCTACTGCGCCTTCGTCAAATTCAACCTTACCCAAAACTAAAGCTACATAGATACGCTTTATAGAATGCTCAGCGAACTGCTTTGCCAAAGATAAATGCGCCTTATTGTTCTTTGCAGCTACTAGTAGTCCGGCAGTATCCTTATCTAAACGGTGGACTATCCCGGGCCTGTCCGGGTTTACCGTAGATAAATCTTTACAATGAAATAATAATGCATTAACTAATGTTGCGCTTAAATTACCGGATGCAGGATGCGCCACTAAGCCGCGCGGCTTATTTATTACGAGCACATCCTCATCTTCAAAAACTATCTCTAAGGGAATATCTTCGGGTTTGGGAGTAACAACGGCGCAAGGCGGAATAACTATTTTTATCTCTTCGCCTGATTTGATTTTATGGTGGGACTTTACGGTTTTTCCGTAAATTAATACCTTTCCTTCGCTGATAAGCTTCTGGATAAACGAGCGCGAAAAACCTGCCTCAAGAGATGAAAACTGCCCCGCTAAATACGCATCCAGCCGCAAGAGAGAATCGGCATCTAAAACCGTAAAATTGTATTCTTGCATTATCTATTTTTTATAAAAATAAGAGTTACTGACGCCGATACAAATATGCCAACGCTTGCGAGCTGAAAAACGGTGAGATTTAAAAAGACTACAGGGCTATCACCGCGCAAGAACTCTATAAAAAATCTTTTGGCGGAATAAAGGAGCAGATATGAGAAAAAAATGCTTCCTGTCTTTAGCCCCTGCTTTTGCATCACTCTTAAAACTAAAAAAACAAAAAGCATAGAGAGCGAAGAAAAAATTTGGGTTGGATAGGGAATATTTTCGTCTCGCCAAAGCTTTCCGTAACAGCAGCCGTTTAGGAAACAGCCGATTCTGCCGATTGCTTGAGCCAGCGCAATATACGGCGCCACTAAATCTAAAGTCGCAAAAATCGGCTGTTTCTTTATGCGTATATATATCACTACTGAGACTATCGCAGAAATTAAGCCGCCATACCAAACTAATCCCCCATGCTGTAACATAATTATCTCTAACGGATTTTCTTTAAAAAAATCGAGGTTAAACAGAAGAAAAAATATCCTTGCGCCGAGAATACCTGAAATCAAACTTAACAAACAAAGGTTGGAAATAAAATGCGCGCCAAACCCTCGTATTTTTGCCTCTCTTTGGGCTAAAATACTGCCAGTTAAATATGCCAAAGCAAGAAAGAATCCGTAGGAGTAAATTGTTATTGGGCCGAATTGGAAAAGAATTGGATGCATATCAACACCGCCCCTATGGTAATTGCGCTATCTGCTATATTAAATGCCGGCCAGCGGAAATTATTTATTCCAAAATCCAAAAAGTCAACGACGTAGCCAAAATGTATCCTATCTATAAAATTACCAATTGAGCCGCCCAAAATTAAAAATAAGGCGAATTTTACCGCAGCGCCCAACTCGTCCTTTTTTAAAAGCCAATACCACAATATGAGTATGACCGCAATAAAACTTATGAAAACAAAAATAATTGTAGAACCTCTGAATAAACCGAAGGCGATGCCGGTATTTTTCACCAGAGTCAGATGAAAAATATTTTTTAGGATAGGGATGGATAAACCGTCAGTTAATTTTTCTAAGGCAAGAGATTTGGTCAGCTGGTCAAGAAAGACTACGATAACACTGACAATAAAGCCCATTATTACAATAGAATTATTTTTCTCTTTTTTGCTGGCACTTAAGGCAAAGTTTGGTATGGGGAACAGCCTTTAAGCGTGTTTTTGTAATTAATTTCTGGCAATCTTCGCATACGCCGTATGAAGCATCCTGTATTCTTTTTAAGGCCTCATTAACTTCATAAAGCATCTCCCGCTCAGAGCTGCCTAAACTCAAAGAGAATTCTCGGTCATATGTATCTGTTGCAATATCAGCCATATGGAAAGTATAAGCGGAAATATCGCCTGCGGCGTCTTTTTGTGTTTTTTTCAGGGAATCTTCCGAGACATGGCTTATGCCTTCTAATATCTCTTCTTTCCTTATAAGCAACAGGTCTTTAAAAATCCTTAATTCTTTTTTATTCATTTTTTTTACTGCCTTGGGCCTGGCAACCTTAATGGTTTTGGTGATTTTACTTTTTTTATTCTTTTTCATCTAATTGCCTCCACGCATCTTGCGCAAATTAAGCTGTGTTCCTTATCCTCTCCTACGCTTAAACTCCAATTCCAGCATCTGGCGCATTTTTTACCGTCTGCTTTATCAACCACAATATTAAATTTATCGCGCCTTTCGATAGAAACAAAAGAAACAATAAATATGGAAGCTAAATCGGCTAAATAACCTTTAAAGAAATTATAATCTTCGTCTTTATCAAAATAAATCTTTACCTTTGCCTCTAAAGAACTACCTATTTTACCACTAATTCTATTTTCTTCAAGTATTTTTAAAACGGCATTACGTAATTCAATAATCCGGCTAAAATTCTTCTCCAATTCCGCATTAATGTAATTTTCTTTTACCTGCGGCCAATCGCTTAAATG
>CAKKQO010000071.1 GCA_919902105.1 Omnitrophica bacterium GWA2_41_15
GAGCACATAAGTTACAGAACGAAGTGATGTAACTTATAAGTGCGAATTGATCCCGAAGCCTATCGGGGAAATATCAAAGAAATTTCCCCGATGTTTAGGCGAGGGAAAAATAACAATACGGGTATTGCCTCATTCATTTCTTTGTAGCAATCACTTCATCAATTATGCCGTATTTTTTTGCCTCATCGCTAGACATAAAATAATCCCGGTCAGAATCTTTCTTTACTTTTTCCACCGTCTGCCCTGTATGTTTGGCTAAAATTTCCTCTATTTTTTCCCTTAAACGTAATATTTCATTTGCCTGGATAGAAATATCCGCAGCCACCCCCTGCACCCCTCCCCACGGCTGATGAATCATAATCCGAGAATTAGGAAGGGCATAACGCTTGCCTTTGCTGCCGGCTGAAAGTAAAAGCGCACCCATGCTGGCGGCCTGTCCCACGCAATAAGTACACACCACGGGTTTTACAAACTGCATTGTATCATAAATAGCCAGGCCTGCGGTAACAGAGCCGCCCGGAGAATTTACATAGACGTTAATTTCCTTATTTACGTCTTCCATCTGCAAGAACAGCATCTGGGCAATGATTAAGTTTGCCACATTGTCGTCAACAGGTGTTCCGATAAAAATAATCCGGTCTTTTAAAAGCCGTGAATAGATATCATAAGCCCTTTCAAATCCGCGGTTAGTCTGCTCTACCACCATAGGAACCAAAACCTGACCGGCTTCCGGCTGGCGCCTTTGAGAATTTGTATACATAGTTACCTCCTATTCCGCCCACTCCGCTTCTTTTAACAAAAACTCCATTACTTTTGCGGTATTATGCTTTTCGTCTAATTTAATTTTTTCGAGCTCGGCAATTTTATCTAAGATGAAATACAGTTTGAGATCCCTGCTCGCTACTTCGCGCAGGCTAGCTTCAATTTCCTTCTTTTTTTCTTCAATTTTTTCGCGAGCTACCCCTTGCTGTGTTAGCCGATATTCCAAAATATGCAATCTTTCTTTGAGTTCGCGC
>CAKKQO010000072.1 GCA_919902105.1 Omnitrophica bacterium GWA2_41_15
ATCAGGCTCAAATCTACGCCTTCCAATATATCCATTATTTTGTGAAGGCTCAGTAGGTTGTGGAGATTGATTATATGCTTTTAGCCATAGATATAGGGAATACAAATATAGCTTGCGGGATATTCGCGGACAGCCGCCTTAAAAAAAGGTTTAATATCGCGACGTGTGAATATTCTTTTACCAAGTTAAAAAAGGCGATGGGCAAGGCAAGTATAGACGACGCGATTATTTGCAGTGTCGTGCCTTCCGCTACTAATAAAATTGCCAAAGATTTAAATAGATTTTTAGGTAAGAACGCCTATATTATAGGTAAGGATATGAAGGTGCCGATTAGAAACCGTTACCGCAAGCCGCACGAGGTAGGTCAGGATAGGCTGGTCAATGCCTATGCAGGGGTTCACCTTTATGGTACGCCACTGATTGCGGTAGATTTCGGCACTGCGATTACCTTTGATGTAATCTCTAAGAATAAAGAATATTTAGGTGGGATGATTTTACCGGGGCTAGGGATTTCTTTGGAGGCGCTTTTTGAGCGCACAGCGCTCCTGCCAAAAATAAAATTAGGGGCACCCAGCGAATTAATCGGCCGGAGCAGCAAAAATAGCATGCTTAGCGGGGTTGTTTATGGTTTTGCCTGTCTCGCTGATGATTTAAGCGAGCGGATAAAAGCTTATATCGGAAAAAATGCCAAGGTCATCGCTACCGGCGGCAATATCCGTTTAATCGGCAAATACTGCCGAAAAATAGATAAAATAGACCCTGATTTGACCCTCAAAGGATTAAATATTCTTTATCTCTCCCGCGGGGGAAACCTTTAAAAAAATACTTGCGCCGCAAAAGCCTTTGTGGCATCGCGAAAAATTTAAACGCAAGTTTGCAAATTTTCCTTGACACACTCCGCTCTTTATGCTATTTTAGCACTTCGTTGGTGAGAGTGCTAATTAGTATTTAACTATATTTAACACCTCGCGCCAAGTTGTATTGCGCGAGTGTTGTCTAACTGACAAGGAGGTGTAGGAGATGGATATTAAACCATTGGGAGATAGGGTGGTAATTAAACCCTTAGAAGCAGAGTCAAAAACCAAAGGCGGGATTGTACTTCCGGATACCGCTAAGGAAAAGCCCCAAGAAGGTAAAGTTGTGGCCGCAGGAAAAGGTAAGGTTTTGGATAGTGGTTCAGTCCAGGCTTTGGAAGTCAAAAAAGGCGACAAGGTGCTCTATGGAAAATATAGCGGCACAGAAGTGACGACTAAAGAAGGCGAAGAACTGATTATCATGCGCGAGGATGATATTTTAGCAATAATTGGATAGTTTTAGAGTGAAAGGAGAAAGTTATGGCAAAGCAATTATTATTCGGCGAAGAGGCTCGCCGCCAGATTTTAAAAGGCGTTGAGCAGTTAGCCGCGGCAGTAAAGGTAACCTTGGGCCCCAAGGGCCGCAATGTTGTCTTAGACAAAAAATTCGGCTCACCCACGATTACCAAAGACGGGGTAACCGTAGCAAAAGAAATAGAATTAGAAGATTCTTTTGAGAATATGGGCGCTCAGATGGTAAAAGAGGTAGCGGAGAAAACCTCTGATATCGCCGGAGACGGTACTACTACCGCGACTGTTTTGGCTGAGGCGATTTACAAGCTGGGGTTAAAGAACGTTACTTCCGGCGCAAACCCGATGAGCATAAAAAGAGGGATTGAGAAGGCGGTAGTCAAAGTAATAGAAGAATTAGATAAATTAGCCAAGCCGATCAAGGACAACATAAAAGAGATTGCCCAGGTGGCCTATATTGCCGCAAACGGCGATAAAATAATCGGCGACCAGATTGCCGAGGCAATGGATAAGGTCGGCAAAGACGGCGTAATTACCGTAGAAGAGGCAAAATCTACTACTACCACCTTAGAATTGGTAGAGGGTATGCAGTTCGATCAAGGGTATCTCTCGCCTTATTTTGTCACTGATGCAGAACGTATGGATTGCGCCCTGGAATCGCCCTATATCTTAATTTGTGAGAAGAAAATCTCAAGTCTCAAAGATATTGTGCCGCTTTTGGAAAAAATCGCGCGTTCCGGAAAACCCCTTTTGATTATTGCCGAAGAGGTTGATGGCGAGGCATTGGCAACGTTAGTAGTAAATAAAATCCGCGGCACCTTAAGTTGCTGTGCGGTAAAAGCCCCCGGTTATGGCGATAGGCGTAAAGCTATGCTTGATGATATAGCGGTGCTTACCGGTGGAAAAGCCATTACTGAGGATTTAGGTATAAAGTTAGAAAATGTGGATGTTGAAGATTTAGGGCGGGCAAAGACCGTAAAAATCGATAAAGAAAATACTACCATTATCGAGGGCGCGGGTAAGACCACCGCGATTAGCGGCAGGGTTGCTCAGATTCGTAAGCAGATAGAGGATTCTGACTCTGATTACGATAAAGAGAAACTACAGGAGCGCTTGGCAAAGTTATCCGGTGGTGTCGCCGTAATTAGCGTGGGTGCTGCAACCGAAACCGAAATGAAAGAGAAGAAGGCCCGCGTTGAGGACGCTCTTCACGCCACGCGCGCTGCGGTTGAAGAAGGGATTATTCCCGGCGGCGGCGTAGGCTTCATCAGGGCGATTCCAGCGTTAGATAAGCTTAAACTTGAAGATGATGATGAGGGTATCGGCGTAGATATTGTAAAAAGAGCCATTGAAGAACCCTTAAGGCAGTTAGTAGCAAATGCCGGCTTAGAAGGCTCAGTAATCGTGCAGAGGATAAAGAGCGAGAAAACCAATGTCGGTTATGATGTCAGTCAAGATACATATGTCGATATGATTGAGGCAGGCATTATCGATCCGAAAAAGGTGGCTCGCTGCGCATTAGAAAATGCCTCAAGCATTGCGGCATTGCTTTTGACCACAGAAAGCATTATTTCTGATAAGCCCGAGAAAGATAAGGGCGCGGCAATGCCTGCTATGCCACCCGGCGGCGGTTACGGCGGAGGGATGTATTAAAATAGGAATAAGTAATAAGGACTAAGCAATAAGGACTAAGGAATAAGAAAGAGGCGAAGGAGAAATAACCTTCGCCTCTTTTGCTATTTTAGTCTATAATGCTGAAAGGTATGCTTGCTTAGAGCAAAAGGATAAAACCCATGTTTAATCGTAAAGCCGATAAGAATTTTTTAATCTTTTCCATTTTTTTTCTCGTAATATTCGTAATTATTTCTATCTATTATTTTATCCGCATATACCAGCCGTGGGGGACTTGCTGGACAGACTTTACAGTTTTCCATCGGGCAGGGCAGCGTATAATTAAGGGTGAGCCGATTTATAGCTTAGCCGACGGTTTAGACGTATATAAATACTCTCCCGCCTTTGCATATTTTATGGCGCCTTTTACCAAGATGCATATGCATAAATCAGTGCCCTTATGGTATTTACTTGCCTTTATCGGGATTTTGTCATCCGTATATTTTATAAAAGAGATAATTTTACGTTCCGAGAAACAAAAAAGCCTGCCTAAATATTTTTATTTTGTGTTGTTTTTCTTAACGTTTCGCTCGATATTGGTTTTACTTTCCCGAGTGCAATCCGATTTCTTGGTTTTATTTTTCCTTGTATTATCGCTCTGGTTCCTGCGTCTTAATAAGGAAATATTAAGTGGATTTAGTTTAGCAACAGCAGTTATGGTTAAATTAACACCGCTGGTATTTATTCCCTATTTTATTTATCGCAAGTTTTACAAGGCGGCTTTTGCTTCTTTAGGCGGGATTTGTTTATATTTATTCTTACCCGGCTTAGGGTTAGGCTGGGATAAAAATATTAGTTATCTTAAAGATTGGTTTAATACGCTTTCAGTATCTACGCCGGAACTCGTCCTTTGGTATAAAAACCAATCGTTATTAAGTTGCATCTCTAGATTCTTTTCTCAAATTTCGCCAGTAAAACTTTTTACCCTTTCGCCTTTAGCGATAAAAGGAATTTTTGCGTTGGTTTCTTTTTTTATGGTAGTATTGATTATCTATTCCTGCAGGAAGTTGATTGCCCGGGAAGGGAAGTTTGGCTACGCTCACCTATTGGAATTTTCTTTGCTCTTAATCTGTATGGTTTTATTTTCTCCCTTGGCCTGGAAGCATACCTTTTTACATTTATTGGTTGCGCATATGGCAGCAGTTTATTATTTAATAAAACATCCCAGAGACTTCGTAGTTTTAACTCTTCTCATAGCGTCTTTTATTCTAAACAGTGTTTTAAATCCTGAAGTTTTGCAATCGCTTGATGAGATAGCGAGCCTTTATTCACCGATGGTAATCGGGGCCTTATTATTATATGCAGCGCTTCTAAGGGCGGCATATCGCTTAAGCGGTGTTTCTTATGCCGAATAAAGTTTTGATTATTATCCCCACCTATAATGAGAGCAAAAACATCGTTCCTCTTATCGAGGGCATATTTACTGTTTTACCTGCGGTGGATATTTTGTTTATAGATGATAGCTCGCCAGACGGCACAGGAGAAATTATTGACTCTCTATCTAAAATGGACCCACGGGTAATATTAATAAGAAGGGTATCCAAGCTCGGATTAGGCACTGCCTATGTAACGGGTTTTAAATATGCCCTTAGTAATGATTATAAATTTATCTTTCAAATGGATGCTGATTTTTCGCATCATCCCCGATATTTAACGCAGTTACTTCGCGAGGCAGAAAATTACCCCATAGTCTTAGGTTCTCGCTATATTAAGGGCGGCACAGTTCGCGGCTGGAGTATATACAGGAAAATCTTAAGCCGGTTTGGCAGTTTTTATGCCCGCCTCCTGCTTGGTTTAAAGATAAGGGATTTAACCAGCGGATATAAATGTTTCCAAAGGCGGGTAATTGGAGAGATTATGATGACTCCGTTAAATTCAGAGGGTTATGTTTTTCAGGTAGAGACAATTTTTAAGGCGCACAAAAAGGGGTTTTCTATAAAGGAAATACCTATTATTTTTGAAAATCGGCACAAGGGCGCTTCAAAAATTTCCAAGAAGATAGTCCTTGAGGCGGCGTTTAAGGTGTGCGCTATGGCTGTAAAAAGGTATTGACATTCGTATAGATATGATTTATTATTTTACTATAAGATTATGATGAGGGAAGTTATGTCGGGAAGACTCAAAGCGATAGTTGATGTAGTAAAGGCAAGGTCGGTTTTTAAGAACTTGTCTGTGGCGATGTTAAGTTTTAAGCTCGGACAAGACGTGGATAGTTTTAGCGATGTAACGCCCGACGATGCGGACTTAGAAACAAAGCTCATAGAAGAGGCCAAGAAAATATTAAGAACCGATAGTCTTACTATATCTGGTATAAGCCAGGAAGGGGATATGGCTCATGAATAAAGAGAGGGGATTATTCGCTTTAGCGTTGCCGGGTTTTTCCCTTGCTGTGGGCATCTCTATTTTTAGTTATTGGCTTTCTGGTTTCAGTAAGTTTTTGCCGGCATTCGCCCTTTCAGTAATAATCGGCGTAATCGCCGGCTCTTGTTTCCCCCGCAAAAATTCGCTTTGGATAGGGACAGCAATATGCAAAGATATGCTTTTACCAATAGGGTTATTTATGTATGGCACAGAAGTTAACTTTAAAAAAATAGCCTTATCCTGTGTTATCGGAAGCGATATACTTTTTCAATGTATTTTTTATTCAATAGGGACGTTTCTCATAATTTATTCTATGAATAGGGTGTTAAAAATAACACATAAAACAAACCTGCTTACTTCTGTCGGCTCAGCTATCTGCGGAATTTCCGCTATAGCTGTGAGTTCTTCGATGGTTGATGCCGAAGAAGAAGATGTCACAAAGGCAATTATCAGCATACTTTTTGTCGGCATCGTCTCATTTTTGGCCACCGTATTCTTTTTAAATAGGTTTTTTTCGAGCGATATCTATGGTGAAAAATTCGCCATATTCTGCGGAATGACTTTTAATCAGGACGGTCTTGTACATGGGGCAGGAAGTTTTATGGAGAAGGGGTTGGATAAGCTTGCTCTTAATGTAAAATATATCCGTACCGCGTTCATCTTACCTTTCGCTTTTATTGTTTTATTCTTAGGCCAGTTGAGGAATAAGAAAGTTACAGCCGAAACAAGGCGTTCGGTGATTAAATATGGCTTAACTATCGGGTGGTTATTTTTCGGCGCCGCACTGCTTTTTAGCTATACGCCCTTAGGGAATTATTCACCGATGATTAAACCCTGGGATAAGGTTATTTTCGGCGCAGCCCTTGCCGCGATAGGACTTACCTGTGATGTAAGGCGTGTCTTAAAAAAAGAAACTTTCTTAAATATGTTTTCTGCGCTGGCAGGCTGGATAATTATAGTTATTGTATTTATAAGCTTGATGAACCTTATCCCTTGGCTTTTCTTTGTAAATCCCACCTAAATTTATAATTTTAATAATAAAACTTGCCTCTAAAATTCTTCAATGGTATAATTTTTAAATTATGGCGCAGAACTTTGTTATCGGTATAGATTTAGGCGGCACGAATACCAAAATCGGCCTCTTAGACAGCCATCTTAAAATTAAAAAAAAGGTTATCTTTCCTACCCAAAAATTCGCTGGCCGCGATAACCTGATTAATGCGGTTTGTTCTAATATCAAGAAGTTACTCTATGAGTATAGAATAAGTAAGGGTGAAATATCTGGTATAGGGATAGGTTTGCCCGGCCCAATTGACGCTAAGCGCGGCGTTGTGCATTATTTTCCCAATATCCGGGGTTTTAAAAATGTTTCTCTTGCTAAGCTTATTCGTGCCAAGACCGGTATTTCCGCGTTAATCGACAATGACGTAAATCTAATTACTTTAGCTGAGTTTAAACTTGGCGCTGGCAGATTCTCTCATAATATGGTTTGTTTGACCTTAGGCACAGGCGTAGGCGGGGGGATAATAGTAGAGGGACAGCTTTATCGCGGTTCAAGCGGCTCGGCAGGTGAGCTCGGCCATATTCCAGTTAGTTTTGGCGGCCCTAAATGCGGATGCGGCGCAACAGGGTGTTTGGAAAGCTATATCGGAAACAACCGTATTTTAAGGAAGGCGCATAAGAGCTTTGGAAATATTAAGTTAGAAGAATTAAGCCGGAAGGCGAAAGAAGGCAATAGAGAGGCGAAAAAGCTCTGGCAAGATGTAGGTAAGTGCTTAGGGCTGGTTTTGTGCGGCGTGGTTAATTTTTTTAACCCCGATACCATTGTTATTGGAGGAGGCATATCTGGGGCCGGCAGTATCCTTTTTAATAGCGTAAAGAATGTTATTAAAAAACGGGCGATGGTTCCCTCAAGAAATATTGTTAAGATTGTAAAGGCGCGCCTGGGCCAGGACGCAGGCATCATCGGCGCGGGTCTATTAGTATTGGAGAGGGAAGGATTGGGTTTAAATAAACGTGTTAGCTAAATCTTACCTTAAAAGTTTTATTTTTATTACTCTCTACTCTCTGCTTTTTACTTGCTACTCCTTTTCTGCTGCAACAGAAGAGGCCGAGCCGGTAACTGTTGACGGCGATAAAGTAGAGGTGATGAGCGCAGAGAACAAGGTCGAGGCAGTAGGCAATGTTGTGATTACCCATAAAGGAGCAAAGCTTACCTGCGATAAAGTAACCGTGAATACCCTGACTAAAGATGCGCACGCTTTCGGTCGCGTGCGTATTGACGACGAAGGAAGCGTAATATTGGCTGATGAAGCAGAGTATAACCTAGATAGCAAAAAAGGGATAATGTTTAACGGGCACATTATTTCGCCTCCTTTTTATGCAAAGGCTGATTTTATGGAGAAGCTATCCGATAAAGAAGTGAAAATGTATAAAGGTTATTTTACTACCTGCGACCGAGAGAGGCCGCATTATCGGCTTAAGGCAAAAGAGATGGATTTTTCTTTGGGTGAGAAGCTTACCGCACGGGATATAAATTTTATGGTTTATAATTCATCACTTGCTTATCTGCCGAAATACGCACATCCTTTAAACGATAACCGGCCGCGGGTTACGGTTACCCCTGGTATGTCTAAAGATTGGGGCTTTTATGTTTTAAGCGCCTGGCGGTATTATTTTAATGAAGATTTACGCGGCAGGGTTCATTTAGACTACCGTGAAAGAAGAGACTTCGCCTCAGGCTTTGATACTAAATATGACACCCGTTTATTCGGAGAAGGATTTCTGCGCACTTATTATATGAATCAGAGGAAGATAGAGCTAAAAAAGCCCTGGATAAGCTCTCTTTCAGAAAATGTTAAGGAAGAGCTATTAGAGTTGGAAGATGTGGATGAGAAAAACCGCAATACCGTTGAAAGAGAAAGGTATAGGATTAGCCTGCGCCATAACTGGGATATCGATGACGATACAAACCTTAAATTAGAGTATAACCGTTTAAGCGATGCAGACTTCTTAAAAGATTATTTTTTGCGCGAAAATGAAATAGGTTTGTCTAGCAGCGCTAGTTCTTACATTTTGTTTACTCATCTGATGCCCTTTTCAACCGTCAGCGTCTTGGGACAGAAGAGGACGAACCGGTTTATGAGCGAAACAGAGAAGCTGCCGGAGGTAAAATTGGATGTCTCAAGCACAGAAATAAGCGAAACGAACCTCTATTACAGCGGCACCACCAGCATTGTTAATTTAAATAACAAGGCCGCCGCTCCATCCGATACTACTAACCATATAAATAGGCTCGATACTTATAACCAGCTTTCCTACCCTAAGAAGCTTGCCTTTATTGAAACGAGCCCATTTGTCGGCTTTCGCCAGACTTATTACGACCGCGACAGCGATTCGGATAGCGATGACGCTTTACGCGGTGTTTTTTATACCGGCATTGATACGAGCACCAAGTTCTACCGTCTTTTTGACGTAAATACTAATTTTTTAAAACTTGATATTAATAAATTACGCCATGTGATTACGCCCACGATAAGTTATAATTATATTCACGCTCCAACAGTTCCTTCTTCTAAACTTTTCAATTTTGATAGTGTAGATTCTATTGCTAAGGCTAATTACGCCCCCTTAAGTTTAGAAAATAAACTTCAGACAAAGCGCTCAGGTAAGACAGTAGATTTGTTAAGGTTTATTCTGTCTACAAGGTATGATTTTCATTTGAAACCCCAAGGCTCAAGGTTCGCTAATCTTAATCTTGACCTTGAAGTTACCCCCTATGATTGGATGCGTTTTGAAGCAGACTCTGAATACGACAAAGACGACCGGGCATTCAAGACCGCGAATTTTGACTTAGTATTAATGGGCGAAAAGGAAAAATTCAAGACACAAGACGATGACTATAAATACTTTTTCGGCGCAGGTTACCGCTACCAGAGGAATAGCCGCAATCAGCTCACCACCCAGCTTACCTATAGATTGAACGACGACTGGAAATTTAAGGTTTATGAAAGATGGGAAAGGGAAACCGGGGGTTTGCGCGAACAGGGATATGTTATTTATAAAGACCTTCATTGTTGGCAGATGGAGGTTAATTATAATGTCAGGCGTGATCACGGCGAAGAAATATTTTTAGTCTTTCGTATCAAGGCATTCCCGGAAAGCGGTGTTGAGTTTAATAATAGTTATCATGCTCCTAAGGCAGGGCAGTTGAGCTACTAATAATTAAGAATAATTTTCCCTTGCGTATGCGCTTGTAAATTTATGACGCTTCGCGTCTAAAATTTACTGCGCACGCTTCGGGATGAATTTTATCTCATAAAATTCAGGAGAGGTACCGAAGTGGTCATAACGGGCCGCTCTCGAAAAGCGGTTGGGGCGTAAGTCTCACCTGGGTTCGAATCCCAGCCTCTCCGAATAAATAGGGACACATCCTATTTTTAATAAAATAGGATGTGTCCCTATTTATTAGTATCGACGAGAAAAATGCTTGACCTCGCCTGTTTTAATATTATAATAGTATCTACTGTCTCGTCGAACAAAGAAAGGGGATTAAGGGGATGTTGAATGTCGGCATCGTCGGCGCATCGGGATATACAGGAGAAGAGTTAAATAAAATTTTAATCCGTCATCCCGCTGTGCGCATTGCGTCACTAACTGCAACCAGCACAAAGGAAAATTCTCAGATAAAAGTATTTAATCCCGGCGAAGTAATTAGTTGCTGTGATTTGATATTTTTTTCTCTCCCCACAGGCGAGGCGATGAAATTTGTGCCGCAGATGCTCTCAGCAGGCAAAAAGGTTATTGATTTGGGGGCAGATTATCGACTAAAAGATACTGGCGAATATAAAGAGTGGTATAAAACAGAGCATTTAGATAAGAAGAATGTTTCGCTCTCTGTTTATGGCCTGACTGAACTTTATAAGGATAAAATCAAAAAGGCAAAATTAGTGTCTAACCCCGGATGCTATCCCACGGCGGCGATATTAGGCCTTTTGCCGTTACTTAAACGCAGGTTAATTAAGACGGATTCCATAGTTATCGATGCGAAATCGGGTTTGTCAGGAGCAGGCAGGAAGCTGGCCGAAGGCAGTTTGTGCGAGGAACTAAAAGATAATTTTCGCCCATATAAAATAAACTATCATCAGCATATGCCTGAGATAAATCAGGAGTTATCGGGAGTTTGCGGAAAAAAAATCAGTGTAAATTTTGTCCCGCATCTACTGCCGATTTTCCGGGGGCTATTAGCAACTGTTTATGTAAAAATATCTGCAAAAGTTGTTTTATCCGAAGATAAATTAAGAGAGCTTTATAAAACAACCTATAAAGATGAGCCTTTTGTGCGCATAAGAAATGAAGGGAAAATTCCGCAAATTAAGGATGTTGTTGGGACGAATTTCTGCGATATAGGGATTTTTTATCAAGGGAAACATAAAATGGCGGTGATTGTCAGCGTAATAGATAATTTAGTTAAAGGCGCGGCAGGGCAGGCGGTGCAGAATATGAATTTAATCTACGGTTTTAAAGAGACGGAAAGTTTATTATGAAAGTTATTCATGGCGGGGTATGTGCACCTAGCGGCTTTGTTGCTTCGGGGATAAACTGCGGGATAAAGAAAAATAAGAAAGATTTAGCGCTTATTTATTCGCAAGTTCCGGCGGTTGCCTCTGGCTTATTTACCTCTAATACTTTTAAGGCGGCTCCGGTGCGTTTAAGTAAAAAGTATTTAGGCAGGGGCAGAGCACAGGCGATTATTGCGAATAGCGGCAATGCTAATTGTTTTACCGGAACATACGGCTTAATCTATGCCGAAAAAATGGCTGAATTAACAGCTAAAGCATTGGCTATAAAAAAACAGAATGTGCTTATTGCCTCCACCGGCATTATCGCAAGGCCGTTACCAATAGAGCGTATTGAGAAAGGCCTGCCCAAATTAGTGAAGTCTTTAAGCGAAAAAGGCAATCTTTCTGCGGCAGAGGCAATATTGACCACGGATACATTTGTTAAAGAAATAGCGGTGCAAGTTAAGATTGGTAGTTCTTCTGTAAATATCGGCGCAATGGCAAAAGGCGCGGGGATGATTTCTCCCAGAGTTTCCACAATGCTTTGTTTTATTACTACGGATGCCTTGATTACCATAGAGGCTTTAAAATATGCCCTCGCCGCCGCGGCCGATGAGTCTTTTAACAACATCACTGTTGATGGCTGTATGAGTACTAACGATACGGTCCTAATTCTGGCAAACGGCTTAGCGAAAAATCCCTGTATTAGTTTAAGGGATAAAAGTTTCTCTGTATTCTGTGAAGGCTTAAACTATGTATGTTTAGAAATGGCAAAATCTATTGTCAGGGATGCGGAAGGGGCGACAAAATTTATCGAAATAAATGTTGATGGCGCAAGGGATGATGCCATGGCTCGCGAAATAGGTTTATCTGTGGCTAATTCTAATTTATTTAAAACAGCGGTATATGGCGAGAGCCCTAACTGGGGCAGGATTATCGCCGCGGTCGGCTCGTTAGGTTTGAAGATGAAGGATGACGACATCAAGATAAAATTTAGCTCTTTCCGCAAGAAATATGTTAAAATCGATATTATTCTGCGTATGGGCAAAGCTGGCAGCCGGATTTATACTTCGGATTTGACCCCGGAGTATATAAAAATAAATGCGGAATATAGTTAAGAGAAGCGAGGGTTAATGGAAAATATAATTAAAAAAGCAGAAATTTTAATTGAGGCATTGCCTTATATCAAGGCATTCCACAAAAAAATTACCGTCATAAAATACGGCGGAAGTATTTTAGGGGATGACAAAATCAGGCTGGGCGTATTAGAAGATATTGTTTTCTTAAGTTATATGGGCATTAGGCCGGTTTTGGTACACGGCGGAGGGCCAAACATCAGCGAAAAAATGAAAACCTCCGGCAAAAAAACTGATTTTGTCGAAGGAATGCGCGTAACCGATGCAGAGACTCTAAAGATAGTAGAAGAAGAATTAGTCACCTTAAACGAAAGAATAGTTAGGGAGCTTAAAAAATTAGGCGGGAAAGTTAAGTCTTTAAACGGAAAAGATAATAATTTAATACAGGTAGAGAAAAAAATAGCCGAAGTTGATCTTGGTTTTGTCGGTGATGTGGCGGGCGTTGAAACCAGCCTTATTTTAAAAGAATTAAATCGCGATGCAATTTGCGTAATCTGTCCGATGGGCAAGGGAAAAGACGGCGCCGTCTATAACATCAACGCTGATGAGGTTGCCTCTAATGTTGCCGCCGCACTTTGCGCAGAGAAGTTAGTTTTGCTGACTAATGTTAAAGGGATAATGCGTAATCCTGATGAGTCGGATTCTTTTATGGCTACCTTGACGGAACAGGAAATAGAGGCGCTGATTAAAGATAAAGTAATTGAAGCCGGGATGATTCCCAAGGTAAAGGCCTGCGTTTTGGCGCTAGAAAAAGGAGTCAAAAAAACCCATATTATCGATGCGCGTATTCCGCATGCTTTGCTCTTAGAGATTTTTACTGATGAAGGCATAGGGACGGAAATTATTAAATAGTGTCAAAGAGTCAAAGATTCAAAGTCTCAAAGATTTTTAACTCTGATACTCTGACTCTATGACACTTTGATACTCGTTAATATGACTAAACAAGAGATTTTTAAGGCCTACGAAGATTATATTGTGCCCAGCTACAAGCGCCTGCCTTACATTTTTGTCAAAGGCAAGGGTAGTAAAATGGTGGATATTGACGCAAAAACGTATCTCGATTTTTTCCCGGGGTGGGGCGTTTCTAATTTAGGGCATTGCCATCCGAAAGTAATGAGCGCAGTAAGGGAGCAAGTGAGTAAACTTATACATCTGCCGAATAACTTTTATAGTCTTGCGCAGGCGCAATTAGCCAAAGAAATAATTTATTGGGCCTTTGACGGAAAGGTATTTTTCTCTAATTCCGGAGCCGAAGCAAACGAGGCGGCAATAAAGCTTTCACGTAAGTTTGGACGAGGCGCGCGATATGAAATTATCACATTTGAGAATTCTTTTCATGGCAGGACGCTTGCGACACTTTCGGCAACTGGCCAGGCAAAACATCAAGAAGGATTTGCGCCGCTTGCCCCTGGATTTAAAATTCTGCCTTTTAATGATCTTGGCGCGGTCAAAAATTCCCTAACAGATAAAACCGTTGCCATAATGCTTGAACTTATTCAAGGCGAAGGCGGAGTAAATGTTGCCGAGAAAGATTTTATTTTGGGGCTACGTAAACTTTGCGATGAGAAAAATTTATTATTAATTATTGATGAGGTGCAAACCGGAATCGGCCGTACCGGAAAAATGTTCTGTTATGAGCATTATGGTATTACGCCGGATATTTTAACTTTAGCCAAGGCCTTAGGCGGGGGATTACCCATTGGCGCGATGGTTGCGAAAAGAAATGTTGCCGATTTATTGACGGCCGGGACGCACGCCTCAACCTTTGGCGGCAGCCCCTTGGTATGCAAGGCGGCTTTGGCAGTGCTACGCGCAATACAAAAAGAAAAAATTTTAAAGAATGTTTGCGAGGCTGGCCTTTATCTGAAAGGAAAATTAGAAGCCCTAAAAGCTAAACATAGAATAATCAAAGAAATACGCGGCTTGGGGCTAATCTGGGGAGTGGAGTTAAACCAGGAAGGCGCTGAAATAGTAAATATCTGCTTAAAGAATGGCTTAATTATTAACTGCACGCATAGCACAGTGTTAAGGCTTATGCCGGCATTAGATGTTACAGGAAAACAGATTGATAAGGCAGTAGTGATTTTGGATAAAGCTTTAAGCGAAGTGGAAGGCGGCGCATAGAATGAAAAAAGATTTAATTTCTATTACCGATTTAAGCATTTCCGAAATTAAGGATATTTTTTCTCTCTCTAGCAAAGTAAAGAAAAATAAGAAAAAATATTCTCAGGCGCTTTTTGGAAAAACCATCGCCCTTATTTTTCAGAAGCCGTCGCTACGCACCCGAGTTTCTTTTGAGGTGGGCATAAAGCAATTAGGCGGCAGCGCCATTTATTTAGGGCGCGAGGAGGTAAATTTAGGCGTGCGCGAGGCGGTTTCCGACGTTGCCAAGACACTTTCACGCTACGTGGACGGGATTGTCGCCAGAACCTTTGAGCATAAATATGTGGTTGAGCTTGCTAAATATGCTGATGTTCCCGTGATAAATGGCCTCTCGGACTTACTGCATCCCTGCCAGGCATTAGCCGATATCTTTACTTTAGAGGAGAAGCTAAAGAAAGTTAAAGGCATTAGATTAGCTTATATCGGAGACGGAAATAACGTCTGTAATAGCCTCTTGCATATCTCGGCAAAATTAGGGATAAACGTAAATGTTGCTTCACCTATGGGCTATAGCCCTGGCGATGATACACTTTCTGCGGCGCGCTCAATTGCCGATACGACCGGGGCAAAGATTAATGTTTTCTTTGACGCCTCTAGCGCAGTAAAGGATGCGGATGTAATTTATACCGATGTCTGGACGAGTATGGGGCAGGAAGAGGAACGGGAAAAACGCATTGAGATATTTAAGGATTTTCAGACAAATAAAGCTCTACTGTCCTTAGCAGAAAAGGATTGCTTAGTGATGCATTGCCTTCCAGCGCACAGGGGCGAGGAAATAACCGAAGAGGTAATCGAGAGCAAAAATTCGGTTATTTTTGACCAGGCAGAAAATCGCCTGCATGTGCAGAAGGCGATAATGATTAAATTGCTTAATAGATAAGTGTTTGTTTCCCTTGCCTAAGCGCTTGTAAATTTCTTCGAAATTTACTACGCAGGCTTCGGGATCAATTCCGACATATAATTTACGTCGGCTTCGCGCTCCGTAAATTATGTCGTCATTGAGGGGATAAATAATGAAGAAAGTAATTTTAGCTTATTCCGGCGGGTTAGATACCTCGGTATGCGTTAAATGGCTCAAAGACAGGGGCTATGAAGTTATTGCTTATATCGGCGATGTCGGCCAAGGCGAAGACTTTGAAAAAATTGAAAAGCGGGCTTTAGACACCGGCGCAAAAAAGGTTTACATCGGCGATTTAAAACAGGAGTTTATTAGTGATTTTATCCTCCCCAGCCTACAAGCGAACGCCGCCTACGAAGGGAAATATCTTTTGGCTACGGCTCTATCCCGGCCCATAATTGCCAAGTATTTGGTTGAAACCGCGCACCGGGAAAAAGCAAGTGTAATTGCTCATGGCTGTACGGGAAAAGGCAATGACCAGGTAAGGTTTGAGGTAACCGTGCATATCCTTGACCCGAAATTAGAAATTATCGCTCCTGTACGGGTCTGGGAATTTAAGTCAAGGGAAGAGGAAATTGATTATGCCAAAGAGCAAGGCATACCGCTTAACGTTACGAAGAAAAAAGTCTATAGCATAGATAAAAATCTCTGGGGGATAAGTATTGAGTGCGGCGCATTGGAAAATCCCTGGATTGAGCCGCCCAAGGATGCTTATCAGATGACGCAAAACCCAGAAGATGCTCCGAGTAAGCCGACTTACATCGAAATAGATTTTGAAAAAGGGATTCCTTCGAAAATAAATTCCCAAAAATATGGCTTAGAAACCCTGATTAAAAAATTAAACGAAACAGCCGGCAGAAACGGGGTGGGAAGAATTGATATGGTAGAAAATCGGCTTGTCGGGATAAAATCACGGGAGATTTATGAAGCGCCTGCGGCAACCTGCCTTTATTTAGCCCACCGGGAATTAGAGGCACTTTGTTTAGACCGGGAACTTCTGCATTTTAAAGAGGTTTTAAGTTTAAAATACGCGGAATTAGTTTATTACGGGCTTTGGTATTCTCCGCTTAAAAAGGCAATAGACGCCTTTATCAAAGAGACGCAAAAAAATATTAGCGGAACAGTCCGGCTTAAGTTATACAAAGGCAGCTGTGTTGCGGCGGGGAGAAAATCACCCTATTCTTTATACAAAGAGGAATTAGCGACCTATACCGAAAAAGACAAGTTTGACCAGAAATTAGCTGAAGGTTTTATCCGGCTCTGGGGGATGCCGTATCGGAGACAAAAATGACTAAGAAATTATGGGGTAGTAGATTTCCCAAGAAGACTAGTGTTCTGACGGATAGATTTACTTCCAGTATATCTTTTGATAAGAGGTTAGCCAAATATGACATTTTAGGCAGCATTGCCCATGCCAAGATGTTGGCTAGAAAAAAAATAATACCGGAAAAAGACGCCAGGGCGATTGTAAAAGGCCTTAATGTCATCTTAAAAGATTTTAAAAATGGGAAATTTAAATTTGACGCCCGCGCCGAAGACATTCATTCCAATATACAAGAGGTACTTTTTAAAAAAATAGGCAGTGCCGCGCACAAGTTGCATACTGCCCGCTCCCGGAATGACCAGATAGTTTTGGATGTCAAAATGTATATAAAAGACGAAATAGATAATTTACTCGGTTTGATTACTTCTTTAGAGGCCTCTATACTGAAATTCGCGAAAGGGAATCCGCGGATAATTATCCCGGGATATACGCATTTGCAAGTTGCGCAATGCGTGCTATTAGCGCACCATTTACTTGCCTATATTGAAAGCTTAGAAAGAGATAAAGAGAGGTTAAGAAGTTGTAAGGAAAGAACGGACCAAATGCCTTTGGGTAGTTGCGCCCTTTCCGGAACAGGCCTTGCCATTGATAGAAACTTTGTTAAAAAAGAATTAGGCTTTGCTGAGCTTACGCAAAACAGTATAGACAGCGTCAGTGACAGGGACTTTATCATAGAATTGCTTGCGGATTTAGCCATTGTCTCCGTGCATTTATCGCGTATGTCGGAAGATCTAATCCTTTGGTCGACAAAAGAATTTAATTTTATTGATCTTGATTTTTCATTCTGCACCGGTTCAAGCATTATGCCGCATAAGAAGAATCCCGATGTCTTGGAGTTAATCCGGGGCTCAGCCGGCAAAATTCAGGGAAATTTATCCAATGTGCTTATCCTGATGAAGGGGCTGCCGTTATCTTATAACCGGGATTTACAATTAGATAAACCGCCCCTTTTTGACACTATCGATACGGTAGGCGATATCTTAGAGATATTTGTTGAATTGTTTAAGAACATAAGAGTAAAAAAAGAAGTTATTGCCGAAAAATTAGTTGATGAATCTTTATTTTCCGTAGATATAGTAGAGTATTTGATTAAAAAAGGAGTTTCTTATCGCGATGCCCATGATATTGTAGGCAGGATGGTGAGAGACTGCTTGGATAAAGGCAGGAAGATTTCCAGTTTAAGCGCTAGAGAGTTAAAGAATTACTCTAAAAAATTAGCGCCTGACGTAAAGAAGATTCTTAATGCCTGGGCTTCGGTTAATCTCAAAACATCTTATGGCGGGACCAGCCCGAGATTGGTAGAAAGGCAATTGGCTGTCTGGGACAGACACCTACGCGGTGTGTACGGTTATACCACACCGCGTAGGTGTGTAAGATAGAGGGGTGTGAGATGATACTACTGAGCTACGCACAAGTAAGGATAAATTTTATTTTACTGATATTCTTGTTTGTTTTTACTCTTGCCTCTGCCCAGACCAGCGAGGAAATCACCATCACCACCTATTATCCCTCGCCCTATGGGGTGTATAATGAAATGAGGTTGTATCCTCATTCACCAACAACTACCAGTTGTGATTCTACCCAAGAGGGTTTAATGTATTATGACTCAGTTAGCCATAATCTTATGGTATGCAGGGATAATGGAGCAACTTATGCCTGGGAATCAACAGGAGGAGGCTATTGGGTTGCCTCAGGAAACGATATCTACAATACTAATACTGGCAATGTCGGAATTGGGACGATGGTGCCTGGATATAAATTAGAAGTTAGCGGTGATGTAAAGGCAAATAATTTTATTAAAGGTGCCGTAGCTAGTGGAAATTTTTCTCCCGGAGATTGCAGTTCTTGGGAAGTCGATACTAGCATTGTTCTTGATAGTGAAAGATTTAATCCACAGAAAGCTTACATTCCCGTTGTCACAACAGGCAGTTTTTGGAGATTTGGGGCGTCTACAAAATTTGCACTAACACCACAGCTTATTTATAGAGCCTGTTTCCGAAATACCTGTAATAATTATGCCAGAGTATACTTAACTATTAACTGTACTAACGAGGAGGGTGAAAGCGACTATCCCAGCAGTATTTATTGGCGTGTGTTTGAGATCAGATAAACCGGAATGGTTTTAGGAATAGCAAGGATACGGACATTTTCCCAGTCAATCTGGAAAGCGTCTGTGCCTTATTCTATTAACGTGCGCTTTCGGAAGTTTAGTTTAACTTCCGAATTCCGAAATCTTCAACGTTCCACGTATGGTTCCTATTGAGGTTGAACCTCGATAATTTTTCTATTGAGTAAAACATGCACGAGTTTAAATACGTAAATAGCGAGTTTTATTGTGAAAGAAGATTGCTTAGGAGCAAGAGCGAGCAAAAATAAAGTTATATGAGTATAATAAATAACATTTTTAGAGAAAGGGATAAAATTCAACTGCGGGCTAAGAAGGCTGCTTTAAGAGAAGCTAGACGTATAGCATATATATTGGCAGATCGATTTGGGGCAAAGGAAGTGGTGCTTTACGGCAGTTTAGCAAAAAAAAGATATTTTGATGCGGCTTCAGATATAGATATTGCTGTTAGGGGGCTGGGTGATAAATATCTTAAAGCCTACGGGTATTGTTTAGGTCTAAGCAGGTTTAATTTGGACATAAAAGTATACGAAGATATGCCGGATAGTTTTAAAAGCAGAGTGGATAAACAAGGGAGGCTTTTATATGCAGAGAAATAAAGCCAAGAAAGAATTAATTAGTTTTATTAAAGAGGAATTAAGGATGATAAGGCAGTTATCGCTTGAGATTGCCAAATGCAGAGGTAATACTAATATTTCCCGCAGGGCAAAGGGTTCAATATTACATGATTTCTATAATGCCTGCGAGAGAATTTTTGAATTTATTGCCCGTGAAATTAACGGCGGAATTTCTTCGGCAGAGCACTGGCATAAAAAATTGCTTCATCAAATGACAATAGAAGTTAAAGGGTTGAGGCCGGCTGTCGTTTCAAAGAAATTAGCCGCTGGATTAGATGAATATTTAGCCTTCCGGCATCTTTTCAGGAATATTTACGGTTTTGAGTTGGAAAGCGAAAGATTAGACAGGTTAGCAGAAAACTTTAACAAAATAGTCAGTCAGTTTTCTAGGGAAATTAAAGGATTCATCGCCAAATTATAGCGAGGGTGTATTCTATCAGCCGCTTTGAGTTCACCGCGCTGGCTGTGTAGAAATTAGGGACAGACACCATTTTTGAAAAGATCGTTTAAGAAGATATAAAACAATGGATTTCAAAGTTACTTTAGCGGCGTTAATTGAGATTTTTTAAAAAAAGATAAGTTATGAAATATCAGCATGTCTTTCAGCTGCTTTCCGATATATCCAAAAAGAAAAACATAACTTTTGTCCTAATCGGAGGCTTTGCGGTAAGTCATTATAAATACGCGCGCCAGACAATGGATGTCGATTTTTTGATTACCAAGGATGATTTTGAAAAAATCCTGCCTTTATTGGAAAAGTTAGATTACAAAATAGATTATAACCATGAAGTATTCAGCCGCCTTGCTTCGAAAGACGGCCTATTAATGATGGATTTAGACTTTATGTTTGTTGACGCGGAAACCCTCGCCAAAATTGTCAAGGATAGTCAGAGGGCTGATATCGCGGGATGCGAGTTTATGGTCCCGTCGCTGGAAAATCTGATAGCGCTTAAACTTCACGCGCTTAAATATAATCCAAAAACGCGTCTTTCCAAAGATGTTCCCGATATCATTAATCTTATAAAAATTAATAAATTTGACGTAAAGAGCGAAAAATTTCGCGAGCTTTGTTTAAAATTTGCCAGCGAAGAGATTTATCGTAAGATTTTGGATGGCCTTGATGAATAACCTTAATTTACCGCCGCTCAAGCTGCCTAATTTAAAAGCTAAGCCATTCTCAATGGACGAGTATTTGGCATTTGTTAATTTTAACTTAAAATATACCGTGGACATAAAAGAAGCCAGACGCCAGAAAAAGGCGGCTTTTGTGAATGTGCCTTTTTCGCTGAAATAATTTATGCACGAGTTTAAATACGTAAATAGCCAGCTTTATTGTGAAAAGGTAAGAATAGAGGATTTAGCCAAGAAGTTCGGCACGCCGCTTTATGTTTATAGTTACCATACGCTCATCGGCCACTTTATAAAATTAGAGAAGGCCTTTGCCAAGATAAAACCGCTTATCTGTTATTCGGTGAAGGCAAATTCTAATATTGCTATTTTAAAGGCGCTGGTGGATAAAGGAGCTGGGTTAGACATTGTTTCCGGCGGAGAGCTATTCCGCGCGCTTCGCGCAGGATGTCCGCCGGAAAAAATTGTCTATGCTTCAGTAGGTAAAACCGAGAAAGAAATAGAAGAGGCAATCAGAAGAGGAATTCTATTTTTTAATATAGAGTCAATATCTGAGCTGGAGCTGATAAACAAGATTTCTTGCCGCTTAGGCGAAAAGAGCCGCGTGGCGATACGGATTAATCCGGATGTTGAGCCAAAGACACATCATTATATAACAACAGGCAAGCTTACCAATAAATTTGGCATTGATTTTGATACCGCGCGGATAATATTTTTGGCGCAAAATGATTTTCCCCATTTAGATATCTGCGGCGTGCATATCCATATCGGCTCCCAGATTACCGAAAGCGCGCCCTTTATCGCGGCTATAAAGAAAGTGGTAAATTTTATCGCTGAGTTAAGGAAGAAGGGGATAGCTTTGAAATACCTCAATATCGGCGGCGGATTAGGCATTATTTACGATAAAGAGACGCCTCAGACTGCAGAAGAGTTCAGCAAAAAAATACTTCCGCTTCTTAAGAATACTGGTTTAAAGATTATTATGGAACCGGGAAGGTTTATCGCGGGCAACAGCGGTATTTTGGTAACTAAAGTTTTGTTTGTAAAAAAGACGCCCCTTAAGAGGTTTATTATTATAGACGCCGGGATGAATGACCTGATTAGGCCGAGCCTCTATGGTGCATACCATGAGATTTTACCGCTACGAACCACGAACCACGAACCACGAACCACGAACAGATATGATATTGTCGGCCCTATCTGCGAAAGCGGCGACTTCTTGGCTAAAGACAGGGAAATGCCAAAAGTTCGCGAAGGCGATTACTTGGCAATAATGAGTGCCGGGGCCTACGGCTTTAGTATGTCGAGTAACTATAATTCTAGATGCAGGGCAGAGGAAGTTTTAGTGGTAAAAGACAGGGTATTTGCAATAAGAAAAAGGGAAAGTTGCAGGGATTTAGTGCGTAATGAATCAATTCCGCCGTTTCTTTTGGGGCTTTAGATGAAGAAGATAGATTTCGTTAAAATGCTGGCGTCTGGTAATGACTTTGTTATTACAGAACTAAGAACTTCCGCCGCAGGCGGATCCGCCTTCGGCGGAAAGAACTCAGAACTAAGAAATTTAGCCAAGAAGGTATGCGATAGGATATACGGAGTCGGTGCGGATGGGCTGCTTGTTTTAGAAAAATCCCTGCCTGTCCGGCAGGCAGGCAGGATTGCTGATATCATGATGCGCATATTTAATGCCGATGGCTCAGAAGCCGAGATGTGCGGAAACGGGGCGCGCTGCGCAGCCCTATACGCTATACGCTATACGCTATACGCTAAAGAAAATATTAGAATTGAGACAAGGGCAGGAGTTATAGAAGCGCGGGTAAATGGCGATAACGTTAAAATAAAACTAACTGACCCCAAAAATATAAAATTAGATATTCCGATTAGAGTGAGGAACCGCTTGCTAAAAGTAAATTTTATCAATACGGGTGTACCGCATACGGTTATTTTTGTTGAGGGGTTAAGTAAGATTGATGTTGAGGAGATCGGCAAGGGAATCCGTCACCACAAAGAATTTAAGCCGCAAGGCACAAATGTAAACTTCGTAGAAGTTTTAAGCAGTAATTCTATAAAGGTGAGGACCTATGAGAGGGGAGTTGAAGATGAGACGCTTGCCTGCGGCACAGGAAGCGTTGCTGCGGCGTTAATTTCAGGTGTCAGGTGTCAGGTGTCAGGTGTCAGGAAAATGAATGTTCATACCCATGGGGGAGAAGTCCTAAAGGTTTATTTTGATAGGGTTGGCAATAGTTTTAAAAATGTCTGGCTTGAAGGAAAGGTAAAAATAGTTTACACGGGGGTTTACTATGTTTAAAGGCTCAATGACGGCAATTGTAACACCGTTTTCCGCCAAAGGCGGAAAAAAGTTAATAGTCGACGAGAAAATACTAAAAGAATTAATTGAGTTCCAGATTAAAAACGGCACTTCGGGGATTGTGCCATGCGGGACAACCGGTGAATCACCTACGCTTTCTATGGCTGAGCATGAGCGGGTGATAGAAATTACTATTGAAGTGGTGAATAAGCGGATACCGGTCATTGCCGGGACAGGTGCCAATTCTACTGAAGAGGCAATAATTTTAACTAAACACGCGGCACGTGCCGGAGCAGATGCATCTTTACAGGTTTCTCCATATTATAACCGCCCGACGCAAAAAGGCATTTATGAGCATTTTAAGGCAATTGCCG
>CAKKQO010000073.1 GCA_919902105.1 Omnitrophica bacterium GWA2_41_15
CGAGGCGGGACATGTTTAACTTTAATAAACCCCGACCAAAAAGCTCAATATTTTCTTTCCAAACAAAAGCGCGATCACGGCCCCTAAAGATAAAAATGGCCCATAAGGAACTAAATGGCTCTTTTTTTTCACTAATATAAAAATTCCATATATTAACCCAAAAAACGGCGCTGTGAAAAAAGCGATTAGAGCCAACGCCCAGCCCAAAAAGGCGCCCACGGCCGCCATAAGTTTCACATCGCCAAAACCCATTGCCTCTTTCTTGAAAAGAAAAGACCCTAATAAGCCCGTAAGATAAGTGATAGCGGCTCCGATAAGCGCTCCGATAACAGACAATAATAAACCGGAAAAGTGGCTATTGACGTTCTGTATTTGAGGAAAGATAAAACTTAATGCCAAACCAAGGATGATGCCGCCCAGAGAAACTTCATCGGGGATAATCCGGTATTTCATATCTACAAAAGCAGCGATAAGCAAGAGAACAAAAAATAGGTTATAGATAAAGAACTGTAAGCTTATACCATAATACTTAAATGAAAATAAAAATATTACTGCGGTCAATAACTCTACAAAAAAATACTTAAACGATATCTTGACATTGCAGTCCCGGCATCGCCCTTTTAATAAAATATAACTTATCAATGGGATATTATCGTAGAAGCGGATTTTATTATTACAATATGGGCAATGGGAACCGGGCATAATAATAGATTCTGCCCGAGGCAGGCGGTAAATACACACATTTAAAAAACTTCCCGCGCATAATCCAAAGATAAAAATTATTATCTGCTGCGTTACCTGTGTCATTTTTTATTTAATGCCTCTTCCAGCGCTTTGCGCATTGCTTCCGAAGGCGCATGCCTACCGATCCAAAATTCCAATGCACGTTCCCCTTGATATAAAAACATACCTAAGCCTCTACAGGCTTTTTCTTCACCGCACGCTTCTTGCGCATCTCTAACTAACTGAGTCATTCTATTATATACTACATCATAAACATATAAATCCTTATGTAGTAAATTTTTATCAACAACCGAGGGATCACCTTCTTTCATGCCTATAGGCGAGGCATTAACTAACAATTGACACTGCTGTATTTTTTCAGGTATCTCTTTACAAGAAATAAATTCTAATTTTTCTCTTAACAACACAGGGGCATTTCCGAAATGCTCCTTAGCCGATCTAATCGTCTTAAGGTTATTGTCGAATATATATATTTTATTAACCGTTTGCATTTTCCATGTCAGAGCGGCAATAACAGCTCTGCCCGCTCCTCCGCAACCAACAAGAAGCACATTTTTATTTCGCGCATCGAACTTTAAATCCTCTCTTAAAGATTCCCAAAATCCGCTTACATCGGTATTACAATAATCTAAGCCATTATGCAATCTTTTTACTGTGTTTACGGCTCCGGATATTTTTACGTAATGCGATAAATCTTCTGCGATGCCAGCATAAGGAAACTTCTTTGTTAATATTTCTTTTGTCTTTATCTTATGCGGAATAGTGATATTAAACCCTGCGATATCCTGCGAATAAAATATTTTTCCTTGCGTATCTTCTACTTTAATATTTTCTAATAAAAAACCCTCTAATTTTTCCGGCGGTATTTCAAATAGGCGGTATTCCGCCTCAATACCTAATTCCTTAAATGCGGCATTATGCATTGCGGCGGATAGACTGTGTTTTACCGGATACCCGATTAGGCCGTAAATTTTCATCTTTTATCTTTAGAGGACAAAACCTGCGGCAGAAAAAAAGACCAGCCAGAAGCTAAAAATAAACCTTCGGCTCATTATGGCGTGTTTTCAATGAAATTTTATTTATAGCATTTATGTACGCCTTGGCTGAAGCCTCAATTATGTCGGTAGAGGCAGCCCTTGCGCTTACCACCCTGTCTTTTACTTTTATCTTAATCGATACCTCGCCTTGGGCATCTTTGCCGGCGGTAATGGACTGTATGGAGTAATCTAATAATTTTCCTTTGATTCCGGTAATTTTATCAATTGCCTTATAGCAGGCATCTACCGGGCCGTCTCCACTTGACTCCGCTTTAAAAATTTTATCTCTTCTTTTTAAGCAAACTTGCGCCTTAGGTTTTATTTTTATTCCGCTTGAAATTACAAGGTCATCTAATTGCCAAATTTGAGCAGTAACCATAACTTCATCTTCAACGATGGCGAGTAAATCTTCATCAAAAATGTGTTTTTTCTTATCGGCCAAGCCCTTAAAATACTTAAACGCCTTCTCCAGCTGTTTGCCTGTTAATTTTAAACCTAAACTTTCAAGCCTCTGTTTAAACGCATGCCTGCCAGAATGCTTGCCTAAAACAAGCCCGGTTTCATAGAAGCCGACATCCTCCGGCTTGATAATTTCATAAGTAAGCCTCTTTTTTAAGACGCCATCCTGATGTATGCCAGCTTCATGGCGGAAGGCATTTCCTCCGACTATTGCTTTATTGGGCGCTACCACAAAACCGGTAAGTTTGCTGACTAAGCGCGAGATTTTACAAATCTCCCTTGTATCAATATTAGAAACGATATCCTTAAAGATATCGGGGCGGGTCCTGATACCCATCACTACCTCTTCCAAAGAGGCATTTCCTGCACGCTCTCCTATGCCGTTTATGGTGCACTCTATTTGCCGGGCGCCATTTTTTACCGCAGAAAGTGAATTTGCTACTGCCAGCCCCAAATCATTATGGCAATGTACAGAAATTATAGCTTTATCAATGTTAGAAACGTTATTTTTTATTGCGGCAATTAAATTACCATACTCCTCTGGCTCGCTATAGCCCACCGTATCCGGGATATTTACGGTTTTTGCCCCTGCTTCAATTACAGCTTCAATTACGCGGAATAAAAATTCCGGCTCAGTCCGCGACGCATCCTCGGGTGAAAATTCTATGTCCTCGACAAACTTACTGCCGTACTTTACGCTCTCAACTGCCAGGCGCAGTATTTCACTCTCGGCTTTCTTTAGCTTATATTGCATATGAATCTTAGAAGTCGCCAAGAATATATGTATGCGCGGATGTTTTGCTTTTTTCAGCGCTTCGCACGCCGCGTCTATGTCTTTCTTTATTGCCCTGGCTAAGGCGCAGATAGATGCGCCTTTTACGGCCTGAGCAACGCTCTTAACCGCCTCAAAATCGCCGGCTGATGAAACCGGAAATCCTGCCTCAATTACATCTACGCCTAGCCTGTCCAAAGCGCGCGCAATCTCAACCTTTTCGTCTTTATTGAGGCTTGCCCCCGGCGCCTGTTCTCCGTCGCGCAGCGTTGTATCAAAAATAATAATCTTATCCATACTTTTATAATCCCTCTACTGGCACGAAAATATAGAATTCATAAAAATTATCCTTATATAGCCAGCTAGAACCTATGCCCTTGATATCCTTGAGGATATCCAGCAACTGCAGAGTTTTTATAAGGTTACGCTTATATTCCTCTTGTTTTGTATCGTTACCGACCTTAATTGGCAAAGATCCAAACATTCTGCTAAGCGGCTCGATAACCTCCTTCGGATTAGCATAGAAAAAATTATTGAATTCAGGTTGTAGATTATGTCTTACTTGAGAGAATTTAACGCTGTCGCTAAGGTTTAAATTTTTCTTTTGATAAGTATTAATCAACATCTTTAGTAAAGAATCATTGGTAGTTGCGACCAAATAATCCCCCAAAAAGCAATAAGACGGCGAAAAAATATCTGCGTTTAATCCAAAAGGCAGGGTAAGGGAGGATTTGAGTTTTAAAGCATAAATATCCACAGCAGAATAATTATTTGTTTCTAAGTATGCAGGCAAAGGCGCATTTTCTTCTCTAAGAGCAGCGTCTTCCCCTGCCTCTTTTGCTTGCTCAGCTTGTAAGGAGGCAAAATATTTATTGAGCCCGTCATTCATTCTCTGCCAAAGGCCCTGCATTATATTATTTATTTTTTCCTTATCCAAAACCTTTATACAGCCAAAAAATTCCGGCAGGCTTAAACTAAGCGCCTCAGGCCGCCCCTGATAAGAAAGTGCGACGTTGAGCTCTTTAAACCCCGCTAAACTACAGGCATATTCATTGCCTAAATAAGGCAAGACATCTTTCTCGATATCAAAACCTAATAAAGTATTAGCTCTTGTGTAAAACTGCGTAAACCTATTTACGCCTTCTGGATCTGTACCACCGATAGATTTTTCCAGCTGATTTTTTGTATACTCCCAGAAAAGTTTTATATCCCCTAAGTTTCCTCCGGAAAACATAGCCGCGCTAAAAGGGGTAAAGCCAAGGGCGGTGAGCTTAGCATTATTTAAACTCGCTAAAGCCGCCGTTAATGAGGGATCCTCTTTCCTCTCTTGGCCAAGATAAGACCATCCTTTGATTGCTATGCCTTGATTGAACTTTAATTCCAAGAAATAAGCATCCAAAGGAGTTACCATGAATTTTACGGTGTTAGATTCTTTTAAGTTATTGGCCAGTTGGCTAAACCCCTTTATATCCAAATATAACCAAGCGCTAAAGTCATCTGATAATCTGTCTTTTGCCCGCTTAAATCCGTTATTGTAAGAAATGCTGTTCTTAAAACCGCTCTTATATAAATCTATCGCCTCTTTTACCGCATCTAAACTATTGCTTGCGATTAAAACATCTCCTAAAATCAGGTAGGTTAATCCATCCATAGCTTCTGACTGTTTTATGGTAGTAATTTTATAGCCTTTATATTTAAGGACAGTGGTCAGTTTATCCTTCTTAACCATCGAGATGGAACGGTAGATTGATTCTCTAACTCGTTGGGATCCGCTTATTCTGCTTAAGACGACAACGTCAAATTCCGCATCCTCTAAAGTAGTAGCACTTCTGAAAAATACCCCCATCAGCGTTTCTTTACCTAAAATACGCAATAATTCCTGCTTTTCAAACCATCGTTCTTTAGTTTTATCCTTTAACGCATTTATAGTTAGGCTATCCTTAAACGCCGCAGAATTTATAAGCTGAGAATAAATTTCTGTGGACTTTATCTTATTCCAAGCACTATCTATATCGCGCACGCAAAGACAGATAAGTGCATCTTGGAGAAGTAAATCGGTAAGATTTCCTATTTTGGGAGGTTTTGATAACTGCGGATAAAAGACAACGCTTATAATCGTAACCGTTATAACGGAAAAGAGTATGATTATTTTTATTTTTACATTTTGCATCGGGACACCCATGCAACGACATAGGTCATTTTAATTTTATTTCCGCATCCACGGCATCATATCCCTAAGTTCTTTTCCAACTTTCTCTATTGGGTGCTCATCGCCTTCTTTTAACAGTTTGTTAAAATTCGGCCGTCCCGCTTCATTCTCTCTTATCCATTCGCGGGCAAATTTACCTTTTTGGATTTCTTTTAAAATCTTCTGCATCTCTTTACGGGTTCTCTCGGTGATTATCCGTCTGCCGCGCGTTAAATCCCCGTAGCAGGCAGTATTAGAAACCCGCCTGCGCATCCCGGAAATTCCTGTTTCTTGGATTAAATCTGTGATGAGCTTTAACTCATGTAAAACCTCAAAATATGCAATCTCCGGCTGATACCCTGCGCTAACCAAAGTATCAAATCCTGCTTTAATAAGCTCTGTTACGCCGCCGCAGAGAACCGCCTGCTCGCCAAAAAGGTCGGTCTCTGTCTCCTCCTTAAATGTTGTTTCAATTACTCCGGCTTTTGTTGCGCCTAAGGCCTTAGCATAAGCTAAAGCAATTTTTAAAGCATTGCCGCTTGCATCCTGAAATACCGCGACTAAAGAAGGAACGCCTTTGCCTTCTTCATACATCCTTCTTACTAAAGCTCCAGGCCCTTTGGGCGCCACCATAAACACGTCCACTTTTTTCGGCGGCTTTATCTCTCTAAAATGGATATTAAATCCATGCGAGAAACATAGCGCCTTTCCTTTCTTTAAATTTGGCTTAATCTGCTCTTTGTATACCTTTGCCTGCACATGGTCCTGGGTTAAAATCTGAATTATATCTGCCTGTTCGGCAGCTCTCGCCGCAGAAACCGGAATAAATCCGTCCTTTAGCGCCTGTTCATGATTGGGGGTATCGGCTAATTCCGAAACAAGCACTTCTACGCCGCTATCCCTTAAACAAAGGCTTTGACCCCTGCCTTGAATACCATAACCGATAATTGCAATTTTTTTGCCCTTTAATAAATTTAAATCCGCATCATTGTCGTAGTAAATTTTAATCGCCATTTTTTCTCCTCAATGACGGCATAATTTACGGAAACGACGTTGACGTAAATTATATGCCGGAATTGATCCCGATAGCTGCAAGAAAATTTAGGATAAATTTTCGAAGTGATTTGCTATCGGGACAACATAACTTAAGTCCTCACTAATGCGCCATTGCCACTCTTCCGGTCCTGATTAATTCCTTAATCCCAAACTGGCTTAACTCCTGAAGCAATTGTTTAATCTGCGCCTGTTCGCCCACTGCTTCAATAATTGCGCTATCGCCTTTATGCTGGATTATCTTACCTAGATATTTATTGAATATACTTTCTAACTTAACCTTATCTTTACTGGAATAATTAACTTTGACCAAAATCAATTCGCGCTCCGTATGTTCTTTTTTGGTAAAATCGGTTACGGTAATTACATCGATAAGCTTATTCAGCTGTTTTTTTATCTGCTCAAGTATCTTCTCATCCTCTGCTTCAACTACGATAGTCATATAAGATATATCGGGATCTAACGTCTCGGATACTGCCAAAGAAGCAATATTATAGCCGCGGGCGCTAAATAATCCTGCTATGCGCGCCAGCACCCCGAATTTATTCTCTACTAAAACAGAAATTGTGTGTTTCATTTTAATGACGACATAATTTACGGAAACGAAGTTGACGTAAATTATATGTCGGAATTAACTCCGCAGAATGTATCAAAATTATGAGACAAAATTTTGATACATCCTATGAGGCGGAGTGGGATTATAAACTGTTTTTCTTTTTAGTCCCGGGAAGTATTCCGGTTGCACTGCCAGCGATGGCTGTTATAAGCGAAGTAAGTAAAATAAGCCCGCCAAAATTTTTACCGAATTCATAGCCTGCCCCTTGGGCCGCAAGATAGACCTGCTGAGGATCTCGTGTTTTACTGCCTGCAATACCACCGACAATTGCCCCGCCAAGGCCGGAAATAGTAAAAAATATTAGGAAAAACCAAATAATCCCAAATATTATTCGTCTCATAATTATTTTCTCCTCAATGAGCGCATAACTTATGAACACAAAGTGTGAGTAAGTTATCTGCGCGAATTGATCCCGTTGAGTGTATCAAAATTATCAAAGAGAATTTTGATACGTCATACCCTCTGCAATTCAAGGAATTGTGAGGACTTAGTCCCTGAAATTGCAAGGCAATTTCTAGGGGCGAAACGGGATAGCTTTAAAGCTATCCCGCTATATACAGTTTATTTTCTGCTATCAGTTTTAAAAGGGCGCTAACGACGTTTCTATCAAGCTTACCCTTCTCTACCATTAACTCGAACTCCTTTTTTGTTTCATCAATACCCAATGCTTTTCTGTATGGACGGTCTGTGGTCATTGCATCAAACATATCGGATACAGTCAGAATTCTCGTAATCAAAGGGATTTCATCGCCTTTTAGCCCATCGGGATAGCCAGAACCGTCTAAGAGTTCGTGATGATGCCTGATCGGGTTTATGATATGGCGGAAGTTACGTAAAGGCCTGACTATCCCATCGCCGATCTGCGGATGCTTATTCATAATCATCCTCTCTTCGTTAGTTAACTTGCCTGCCTTTTGCAGTATTTCATCGGTAATCCCGATTTTTCCGATATCATGAAGCCGTGCTGCATCTCTGATTGTATCTAAATCTTCCTGCAAGAGGCCTAAACTTTCAGCAATCTTAACTGCGTACTTAGCTACTCTGTCCGAATGACCGCGGGAATAATAATCCTTGGCTTCTACAGCTAACGCTAACGCAGAGATAGTCTCAAAATATATTTTCTCAACTTCCGCATTTAAAGTAAAATTTTCAAAAGAAACCGCTATCTGATAGCCCAAATTCGAAAGAATCTGTAGTTCCTCCTCCGTAAAGCTGCTGCCTGCTTTTTTACCGCTTATGCAGATTGCGCCCCAGACTTTATCATGAAGGACTAAAGGCACAGCTGCCAAAGGAGAAGCAAATAAGGCGCTACTTTCTTCTTTATCAATGGCCGGCACCAGTAAAGGTTTTTTTTCCTTAGCTGCCCAGCCCGCTGCCCCTTCACCCAGATTTAACTTCTCAGGGACAAGTTTTTCATCAATACCTACTATCGCCTTAGGCTGTAAAAATTTATTTTCTTCATCTAACAAAAAGATCACTCCGCGCTTTGCCCCTAATGCTTCAACGGTTGTCTCTAAGATAAACTTAATGAGTAAGTTGAAGTTCTCGAGAGAACCGACAGCTTTACCAATATTTGAAAGGACCTGGTAAAGAGTTTTCTTCGTTTCTTTAAGCTCGCAAACGCTTTTCTCCAGATTGGTAATTATTTCGCTAAATGCCCTGGCTAACTGCGCCACTTCTTCATCGCCTTTAGCTAACTCTAAAATTGTCTCTTTATCGATTTTATCTAAATCTAACGCCTGCCTTTTTACTTTATTGCTTAAAGAGACTATCTTAACCAGAAAACTCCGCGTCCCCCAAAAACCCAAAACAGAAAATATTCCGGCTATGGCTAATAGAATCTTTGGATTAGCATGGGCGATATCTATCCCGCGCCCAACTGTATATTGAAAAATAAGATAAATAAGTACGATAAACGGAATGACTGAGGCGACTAAAAAATATACGTAAAACTGCTTTAAAATTGATTCTTGTTTTACAGATTTTACTTTCATAACCCCTAAGCCAAGCCGCCGATTATCTTATTAATTGCTTCTCCTGCCGGCACCATAGGATATACATTCTCTTCCGGCTCAATATGAAAATCAATAAATACCGTATTATCTATTGCTAATGCCTTTTCTACGGCATGCCGCACATCTTTCTTGTCTGTAACTAGAATCCCCGCTGCGCCGTAACTTTCGGCAAGTTTTACAAAATCCGGGCTGGTTATACATACTTGAGAATAGCGCCTTTTGTAAAAAAGCTCCTGCCATTGCCGAACCATGCCTAAATATCCGTTATTTAAAATTGCTACCTTAACATTAATTTTATTACAGGTACAAGTGGCTAATTCCTGTATATTCATCTGAATAGAGCCGTCACCGGCAATATCGAAAACAATCTTTTCTGGACAGGCGAGTTTAACTCCTATTGCCGCGGGAAAACCAAAACCCATAGTCCCGAGCCCCCCTGATGAAATAAAAGTCCGGGGCGAGTGATATTTATACCACTGCGCCGCCCACATCTGGTTTTGTCCGACTTCGGTAGTGATTATCGCATCCCCGTGCGTCACTTCGTAAATCTGTTCAACCACATACTGCGGCTTAATTTTTCCGTCATCCTTGTATTTCATGGGATATTTTTTCTTCCAGTTCTCCACGGTTGTAAGCCATTCTGAGGTATCGGGAAGCTTTTTAATCTGCTCCAATAACTCGCCTAAAATATTTTTCGCATCTCCGACAATCGGCACATCCACTGAAACATTCTTGCTGATTGAAACAGGGTCGATATCAATGTGAATAATTTTAGCATGCGGCGCAAAGGCATCTAACCTTCCGGTCACGCGGTCATCAAAACGCGCGCCCACGGCAATAATCAAATCCGATTCCATAATCGCGTGATTAGCATATGCCGTCCCGTGCATCCCGAGCATTCCCAAAGAAAGCTCATGCCTGCCGTCAAATCCACCTAGGCCCATCAGCGTCATCGTAACCGGAGCTTTTATTTTTTCTGCTAATTCCCTTAATTCTCGCCAAGCGCCCGAGGTAATTATCCCGCCGCCGGCATAAATAATCGGCCTTTTTGCTGTTCCGATAAGCTTTGCCGCTTTCTTAATCTGCCCGGGATGGCCAAAATATGTAGGCTTATAGCTACGCAAATCCACTGCTTGCGGCCAGATAAATTCTGTCTCCGCCAGTTGCACATCCACCGGGATATCAATTAATACCGGCCCAGGACGTCCGGTCGCGGCAATATGGAATGCCTCGCGGATAATCTGCGCTAAATCTTTAACATCTTTTACTAAATAGTTATGTTTAGTAATTGGCCGGGTTATGCCGGTAACATCCGCTTCCTGAAAGGCATCGTTGCCTATCAATGTAGTCTTAACTTGGCCGGTAAAAGCCACTATCGGGATAGAATCCATATAAGCAGTAGCTATGCCGGTAACAAGGTTGGTGGCGCCCGGGCCGCTTGTAGCAAGGCAAACTCCTGTTTTTCCGGTGGCGCGGGCATAACCATCTGCCGCGTGCGCCGCCGCCTGCTCATGCCGGGTAAGAATAAACTTTACATCGGCATCGTAGAGGCGGTCAAATATCGGAAGGACCACCCCGCCGGGATAGCCGAACATTACTTCCACGCCTTCGCGTTTTAAACACTCTATTAAGATTTGTGCGCCAGTCATGCCAAAATTGCCCCCTTATCCGCAGAACTGACTAATTTGGAATATCTTGCCAGATACCCTGTATTAATTTTTAGCGGAATGGGTTTCCATTCCTTAAATCTTTTCTCTATCTCAGGCTTACTTAACTTAATTTCTAATTTTCGCCTGGGGATATCTATCTCAATGATATCACCGTCTTCCACAATAGCGATCGGCCCGCCGCTTGCCGCTTCAGGAGAAACGTGGCCGATACAAGGCCCTTTAGTGCCGCCGGAGAATCTCCCGTCGGTAATTAAAGCAACGTCCTCGGATAGGCCCAAGCCGACAATTGCCGAGGTAGGCGCTAACATCTCGCGCATACCGGGGCCGCCTTTCGGCCCTTCATAGCGGATTACCAACACCTCGCCTTTATTGATTTTTCCGCCTAAAATATCGCGCATCGCTTCCTCTTCGCAGTTATAAGTGTGCGCGCGGCCGGAAAATTTCATCATCTTATCGGATACTGCAGACTGCTTTACGACTGCACCGTCGGGGGCTAAATTCCCGAATAAGACAGCAATGCCGCCTTCTTTATGATAAGCGTTCTTTTCTGTGCGGATTACCAACTCATCAACAATCTCTGCCTCATCGGCAATTTCATAGGTAGTCTTTCCGCTTAAAGTATCAATATTATAAATTTTATCTTTGAGACGTTTTAAAACCGCAGGTATTCCTCCGGCATACTCTAAATCTTCCATCATATGCTCGCCTGCCGGCTCAATGCAAGTTATATGCGGCACTTTTTTGCTTAATTCATCAAATAACTCTAAAGGTAAATCAATGCCTGCCTCATGGGCAACGGCCTTGATATGCAGCACCGTATTGGTTGAACCGCCCAAAGCCATATCTACCATTATCGCATTCTCAAACGCCTGGCGAGTCATAATATCGCGCGGCAAAATATTCTTCTTAACTAATTCTACGATTTTTTCACCCGAATCTTCGGCAATTCTTCTTTTCTTGGCTAAAACTGCGAGCGCTGTCGCGCATCCCGCAAGTGTCATACCTAACGCTTCGCTAACGCAGGCCATAGTATTGGCTGTGTATAAGCCTTGGCAAGAGCCGGCGCCCGGACAAGCTGCTTCTTCTAAACAATTCAATTCTTTCTGCGAAATCTCACCCTTCTTTGCCCGCGCCAATGCCTCAAAGGTATCATGCACAAAGGCAAGGCGGCGCGCGCCCAGCCTTCCAGAAAGCATCGGCCCGGCAGTTACAATTATTGCCGGAATATTCAGGCGGGCCGCAGCCATCAGCATCCCGGGAGTAATTTTATCGCAGTTAGTCAGACAGACTATCCCGTCAAAGGCATGCGCCTGGGCTACTGACTCAAGCGCATCGGCAATAATCTCGCGCGAAGGAAGCGAATAATGCATGCCCAAGTGGCCCATGGCAATCCCGTCGCAGATACCGGGGATACCTGAGAAAAACGGCACCCCTCCGGCGCTGCATACCCCCCGCTCAATAAACCTCTCTAAGTCGCGCATGCCGATATGGCCGGGAATAATGTCGCTAAAAGAAGTAGCCACTAAAATAAACGGCTTGTCTAACTCTTTTTTGCCTATCCCTGTTGCATACAAAAGTGCGCGATGCGGCATCCTTTCAATTCCTTTTTTAATTCTATCCGAACGCATAATTTTACCCTTCCGTTATTTGTATGATAAAATCTATTATTTCTTCTGCGGCAGCTATCGCCTTTTGCGCTTCTTCTTTTAAATAAGTTATGGGTATTACCGGATAACGCGGAGAAATGTAATAAGTGTCTAGGAGATTACAAGATGTTTTAAACTTTTCTAATTCTTTGTTTAACTTAATACACTGAGAAATTAGAATACGCAAAAGATGAATTTTACGCACCGGCCTGCCGCTAAAAGAAAGGTAGCCTTTTAGATATTTTTCTACTGCCTGCTGACAATGGAAACAGGCTAATCCATAATACGTTGTTTCTTTAAATCCGACTTTGGAATATGCCAAATCTTCTTCGGCCTTTTTGAACCATTCTTGGGCTAATATTTTGTTATTTTCTTTTTTCATACAATACAATGCCTTCGTTAACAATATCCGTTATAAACGGATCCCCTAACTTAAGGCGCGCTTTTACTTCGATAGGCGTATAAACAATCGGCTCAATAGGGATATTCGAATCTACCAAATTTAATACATCATTTATCCTATTTATTAACCGCTTGTGTGTATTTTTAATTATAAAAATATCTATATCCGAATCTCTCGTCGCCTTATTTTTTGCCGCCGATCCGTAAAGGATTATCTTCTGTGGTCTGTATTCCTCTTTTATTTGTTGAGTTAAAAACCATATTTGCTTTTTAAATTTTAAAGATATATTTTTCATTTTGTTGGGTTTTGATTAATTAGAGAATTTTTCCCGTCGAACCTTCAATAACGCCAAATAAATACGAAATTCTTGCTTTTCCTCTTACTTCTATATCTTGACAGTCAATTAGAAGCATGGAAACCTTCATCCTCAGCTCTAATTCAGAAGCGCACTAATCCGCTCCTTCTCCGTCGTGCACAACCGCTTCCTTCTCATGATGCTTGCGGCTGATGACGCGCTTTAATATGATGTGCTTATTCACTAAATCTTTATTATTAACGGAATTTAACTGCTTAAAGAGAAATTCAAACTTCTGCTCAATCTCTCCGGCAATAGCATCGCGGGCGTCTTGCGATAGGCCCATAATTTCTCCTTTAAACGGGCCGAGCGCTTTCTTACGCGTCTTATAGAAAAACTGCTCTTCGCTCTCGCCTTCTTTTTTTTCGCCTGCGGCATTAACTTTCAGCCAGTCGTAAATCTTTGCCTTTAATTCTTTCGGGAAATATTTGCTCTCATAAATCATATTCTGAAACTCTGTTGCCAGATGCACCTCGGCAGTATCAATTTCGGCAAATTTATGAAAGGCCTCGGCCGGTAAAGTAGATGCCCCGTGCTGCACTGCCCCGGCAAGGCCGTATTCACTACGGGCAATCTCCGAAAGCGTCTTTAAGGTATCAAAGTCTAATTTTACCTGCGCGACTGTTCCGTCAGGCAGAACCACGCCGCCGTGGGAAGTGCCGGTCTGCACAGAAATCTTGCTTATGCCAATAAGACCCTTGCGCAGCCTTTTTGCATACCCCTGCATAAACGCCCTCAGATCCTCAGGAGTTGAATTCTTATGCCCTACCTCGCCTATCTCTCCTCCCACCGATACGGTGATACCGCGCGGCTGTATCTTTCGGATAAATTGCGTAAGCTTTGCACACACTTCGTAATTCCAATACTGCTGTTTATCTATCGTTGCTTTGGATAAATCTACCAGAGTTGATGAATCAATATCGATATTATAAAAACCTGCGCCTACGGCCTCTTCGATTAAAACCCTTAAATCCTCTAATTCCTTATCCGGACTTTCGCCAAACTTTTTGGCATTCACCTGGAAATGGTCCCCTTGGATAAAAACCGGGCCCGAGTAACCCTCTTTTACTGCCGCCGCTATTACTACTGCCGCATATTCTACCGGCGGCTGGTTGGTATAACCCATCTCAGACTTAGCGAGCTCAAAGATAAACGCTCCGGCGTTATTCCTTTGCGCCACCCTGAATATTGCCCGGGACAAATCAAGCGTCATACTGCGCAAATTTATTGCCGGGACAGTAAATCCGCCAAATTCAAGCTTCCCGCGCGCGATGTAAAACTGATGAATGCTTGAAAGATAAATCCCTTTTTTATAAGCAATATTAAATATTTTTTGAGCCAGTTTTTTCTTATTGACCGTATCATCGCTTAAGATTAAATCCAATGCTATTTTTTCGATATCTAAGGGCCTTCTTCCCATTATAACTTTCCTTCCTTCTCTTCCTCGGCTTTTCTTAACTCCTCCAAATAAGCCTTAGTTCTTTCCAACTCATCAACAATTTTCGCCACCTTTAATACGCATTTTATGCGCATAGATAGTTTAATAGGATCTATTGGCTTATCTAAGAAATCATCTGCTCCTGCCTGAACGGCAATCTCTTTTTCTTCCGGAAAACCGGTAATCATAATTATCGGTATGGTTTTTGTCTTATCATTACTGCGTATCCTGCGGCAGACCTCAATCCCGTCTAAACCGGGCATTTTAAAATCCAAAAGTATCGCATCAGGCCTGGCTTGATTAATTAAAATTAAGGCCTCTTCGCCAGATGACGCTAACTTTACTGTATAGCCCTCCTTAATCAATAACCGATTAAGGCCCAGACGAGCCTCTTCTTCATCATCGACAATCATTATAACCGCCATAGACCCACCTCTTATGTTAATATCTTAATCAGCCGGTAGAAACTATCTATATCTAATTTTTTCTTCTGGGATGCTAATTCTAAATCTACGGTAACGATATTGCCGCAGTTTAAAGCTACAGCCTTATCAGCCTCTCCGTTTAAAAGAGAGTCCACTGCTGCCTGTCCTAAACTGAGGGCTAATCTCCGGCTGGCGGCTGTGGGACGGCCCCCTCTTTGCACATGGCCTAAGACTACTGGGCGCGTCTCAAGGCTGGTCATCTCATTTATTTTTTTAGCGATATCCTCTGCACTAGCAGCGCCTTCTGCGGCAATTATAATCCAGCTTATTTTTCCTCTTAAATTTCCATTGACAATATCGTGGCAAATATCTCCTAAGTCAAATTTTCTTTCCGGAATAAGCACTTCTTCGCAGCCGCCAGCTAAAGCCACCTGTAGAGCAAGATAACCTGAACTCCTCCCCATCACCTCAACTACAAAAATCCGTTCCATCGAAGTCGCGGTGTCGCGAATATTATCAATCGCGGAAAGGGCGGTATTTATGGCTGTATCGCAGCCAATAGTAGTATCAATACCATTAATATCGTTATCAATGGAAGCGGGTATGCCGATACAGGGAATTTTATATTGGACGCCGAATTCATGCGCCGCCCGGAAACTGCCATCGCCGCCGATAACTATTAACGCGTCAATGGCGTGCTTTTTTATAGTATCGAAAGCGCGCTTTTGGCCAACTTCTGTTTTAAATTCCGCACAGCGCGCAGTCTTGAGAATTGTGCCGCCTAAATTAATAATCCCGGAAACTGAACGGTGGTCTAAAGGCTTTAACTCTTCATTAATCAAACCCCACCAGCCGCGAAAAACTCCGGTAACTTCTATCTTTTTATAGGAGGCATAACGCACCACAGCGCGGATTGCCGCATTCATCCCTGGCGCATCGCCGCCTGAAGTTAACAATCCTATTCGTTTTATCACCATTATCTTTTTCTTTTTAAGTCCCTTCCTGCCAGCTGGATAAATACTTCTTTTGCTCAGGCGTTAAAGTATCTATTTTAATACCCATTGTTTTTAATTTTAATGCGGCGATATTTTTGTCAATATCCTGGGGGACTGCATAAACTTTGTTTTCAAGCCCGGCATAATTTTTCTTGATATATTCGCAGGATAATGCTTGGTTAGCAAAACTCATATCCATTACCTGCGAAGGATGCCCTTCAGCGGCAGCCAAATTTATCAATCTTCCTTCGCCTAAAAGATAAACATTATTTCCGTTATTTAACCGGAACTCTTCGACAAATTCGCGGATTTTTCGCCTTGCTTTACTTATCTTCTCTAACGCCGCTATATCAATCTCTACATTAAAATGTCCGGAGTTGGCGACGATTGCGCCGTCCTTCATCTTTAAAAAATGTTCTTTTCGAATTACATTTATATCGCCGGTAAGGGTAATAAAAATATCACCGATTTTGGCGGCTTGCGCAATAGGCATTATTTGATACCCGTCCATATTCGCCTCTAAACCCCGCAATGGGTCAACCTCAACCACAATTACTTTAGCGCCTAAACCAGCCGCACGCATCGCTACACCCTTCCCGCACCAGCCGTATCCGCAGATGACTACATTTAGACCGGCAATTAAACGGTTAGTAGCGCGGATTATGCCGTCGATGGTAGATTGGCCGGTGCCATAGCGGTTATCAAACAGATGCTTGGTCTGCGCATCATTAACCGCAATAATCGGATATTTCAAAACTCCTTCTTTTTCCATGGCGCGCAACCTAATTACACCGGTAGTGGTTTCTTCTGTCCCGCCGAAGGGGAAAAATTTCCCCTGTTTATGAATGATAGAGACTAAGTCTGCTCCGTCATCCATCGTAATATTCGGTTTGCCTAAAAGCCCAGCTTCTATATGCTTATAGTAAGTTTTATTATCTTCCCCTTTAATCGCAAAAACCGGAATTTTTAAGTCTTTTACTAATGCGGCGGCTACATCGTCTTGCGTTGAAAGCGGATTAGAGGCGCAAAGATAAACTTCAGCCCCGCCTCTCTTGAGTGCTCGGGCTAAATTTGCTGTCTCAGTAGTTACATGCAGGCAGGCGGCAAGCTTTACTCCTCTTAAGGGTTTTTCTTTTGCAAAGCGCTCCTCTATCAGGCGCAACACCGGCATATCCTGACGCGCCCATTCAATACGCCGCCTTCCCTTATCCGCCAAACTTATATCTTTGATGTCATATTTCATTTTACGCCTCTTTTGCCAAAATTTTTGCCTTATCGGTCATTTCCCAAATAAAACCCTGATTCTCCCTGCCAAAGTGGCCGTAAGCCGCTGTCTTTCTATAAATCGGCCTAAGCAGATCCAATGTGTTGATTATCCCTTTGGGCGTTAAATCAAAATTTCTGCGCACAATCTCTATGAGTTTCTCTTCTGGAACATCGGAAGTGTCAAAGGTGTCTATCATTATAGAGACCGGTTCTGCCTTACCTATTACATAAGCAAGCTGTATCAGGCATTTCTTGGCTAACTTTGCCGCAACAATATTCTTGGCAACATACCTTGCCATATAAGCCGCAGAACGGTCAACCTTCGTGGGGTCTTTTCCTGAGAAAGCGCCTCCCCCGTGCGAAACAGCGCCGCCGTAGGTATCTACGATTATCTTTCTTCCGGTCATACCGGTATCGGACTGCGGGCCACCGATAACAAATTTACCAGTCTGGTTAACATAATATTTAGTATCCTTATCTATCCATTTCTTTAAGATTGGCTTTGCCACATTATCAATTATCTCTTTACGGGCTTTTTCCGTGATGAATTTTCCCGTCTTATCTAAGATTTCTTCCGTGTGCTGAGCCGCAATAACTAAATTATCGACTCTTTTAGGCATGCCATTCTCATAAATAACGGTAACCTGGGTTTTTCCGTCGGGACCGAGATAATCCAAAATACCTTTCTTCCTTACTTCGGTTAAACGCTCTGCCATACGATGCGCTAAATGTATCGCTAAAGGCATCAATTCCGCGGTTTCATCGCAGGCATAGCCGATCATCATACCTTGATCCCCGGCACCGCCGGTATCCACGCCTTGTGCGATATCAGGCGACTGGCTATGTATAGTATTTAAAACTGCGCAGGTTTCATAATCTAAACCGTATTTAGGATGAGTATAGCCGATATCTTTTAAAACATTTCTTACCAAATTATGTACGTCCACATAGCCTTTTGTGGTTATCTCGCCTCCGACAATAGTCAGGCCCATAGTAATATATGTTTCACAAGCCACCCTGCCGCGGGAATCCTGCCTTAAAACATCATCTAATACCGCATCCGAAATCTGGTCGCAGACCTTATCCGGATGCCCTTCAGTTACAGACTCAGAGCTAAAAAAACGTGTATGCACTTTCTTCACAAAACCCTCCTTTTCTTTAAAGCCTGTGTAAAGACCCTATCGGCCATCTTGTAAGCATCAACATGGCCGATATCATACCAACGTCCTCTAAAGACAAAACCATATACCGGCTGTTTCTTGTATAACCAGCTTATATAGTTACCAGTGGCGTCGTTTCTATGAAGATTCTTATTCCCATGCAGATATTCATTAGTCAACCCTAATTTTTCTTTGGGAAAATAGTAAAGGCACATTGCTGCCAGTGTCGAGCGAGGCATAGACGGCTTTTCCTTAAAACTAACTACCCGTTTATTTCTGTCTATTTCTGCCACGCCGTATCTTGCGGCAGCTTTTTTATCATTTATATCAAATAACCCAATCGTTAAAGCTGGCTTATTTTCTAAAGCCTTTTTTATAAAACCTCCTAATCCCCCAGTAAATAGGTTGTCGCCGCCTAAGACTAACAGATCGTCATTAATGCGTTTTTGCTTAATTGCTAAATTTATATCTCCTATAGCGCCGAGCCGCGTCTTTTCAGACATAGTCCCATCATTAATTATTTTGAGCTTGTTTTTAAAATTGGCCTGCGCAGCCCAGTTTCGAAAGCAAGAGAAAAATTTTGCATTAGTTACTACGAATATCTTATCAATGCCGCCTACATCTTTTAATTTATCGACGAGATAATTAATTATAGGCCGCCCCGCTATTTTTAACAGCGGCTTAGGCGTCTCTTTAGTTAAGGGGTAAAGCCGCGTGGCATAACCGGCAGCCAAAATCAATGCTTTCATTCTACAACTGCGCTCAGCAAGCTTTTATCTTCTCTAAAACAATTAAGACAGGCGTATTTTTCCGGTAGATTTAAAAAATCTAATTTTTCCGGTTCTTCTAAAAGCTCATAAATTGGCCTCTCCCAAGAAATGCCTAATTGTTCAAACGGTAACTTAGGCCGCATTGTTCTTACCTCGGGAACCTCTTTAAAAAAATCATTTTTAATAAAATTTATCTCTCCATCGTTATTAACAATAAAATAGGCCGCTCCTTTTGCTTTTTTATAGAAAGAATAATCCGAATTAAACTGAGATGACACCCAATTAGAAGTCACTAACGGGGCTTCGCTTGAAGGATTTATCATAATATGCCCATAATGCGGCAAGACAACTATTTTTTCTTTGGCTTTGGCTTTTACCAATATGACGTCTTCTATTGTTTTTGGCTCTTCTTTACTTGGCCTCTGAAGCAAACAAAGCGCTTCCCCCCATAAAACCTCATACAATTCAGGATAAGAGCTTAGATGGTAATGGCCGTGAGTCTTTACAAATTCATTGCCTAAAAACCCCGAGCGAATAATCGTTATATCGTATCGCAATTTATTCTTCTTAATTTTATCGTCGTCACCGGTACGATGAAGGCCTCGATACATATAATAAAGCTCTTCCTGCGCCTCTAGCTTGGCATCCATTAGGACTTCTCGCATTTGGCTTATCGTGCGCACATCCGGTTTAACCTGAAGGACATCATTGCCAAAGACCAATTCTAACTTCTCTTTATCTAACTTTAGAGCTAAACCTGAATTCTTCTCTAAGTTAATCATCTTAAAGCGAATCATAAACCTGCGGCACTAATTCTTTAAGTTTTTTCTTGCTGAATTTTTCTACTTCTCTGGCCGTAGAAAAAGTAAGCGCTTCTTCAGTTATCGCTTGCGCTTGCTTCATCGTAACTGAACGCACTAATTGTTTTATTTGCAAGATCATCTTACTCGGCATGCTAAATTCATCCAAACCCATACCTAAAAGAACGAGGGTAAACATAGGGTCTCCCGACATCTCACCGCACATACCCACCCAAATTTTATTCCTGTGGGCATCATCGATTATCTTCTTAATTAACCTTAATACCGCCGGATGCGCCGGTTCATAAAGGTAAGCTACTTTCTCATTAGTCCTGTCTACAGCAAGGGAATATTGGATCAAGTCATTAGTTCCGATGCTGAAAAAATCCGCTTCCTTAGCAATTAAATCCGCCGTAACTGCCGCCGAAGGAACCTCGATCATCGCGCCGATTTCCATATTTTTGTCAAAGGGCACGCCTTTAGTGCGTAATTCTTCTTTTACCTCTTCCAACACCCGGTTTGCCTGGCGCATCTCTTCTACGCCGGAAATCATCGGATACATTATCTTAAGCTTGCCATGCACTGAGGCGCGTAATATTGCCCGCAGCTGCACCTTAAATATATCTGGCCGGGCAAGGCAGAACCTAATTGCCCGCCAGCCTAAAAAAGGAACCATATCGCGAGGCACCTGTAGCTGCGAGATAAATTTATCCCCTCCTAAGTCGAGCGTTCTAATAATTACCGGATAAGGCTTCATCATCTCGGCAACCAATTTATAGGCCTCGTAATGCTCCTCCTCGCTAGGCAGATCCTTCCTATTCATATAAAAATATTCACTACGGTATAGGCCTATGCCTTCGGCTCCGTGATCAAGTAAAAAGGGGATTTCTTCCGGAAGTTCTATATTAGCCACAAGCTCAACGCGTCTTCCATCTCGGGTTTCAGCAAGCAGTTCTTTTAAGGAAAAAAATGCCTTGGCTTTAGCTAATATTTCATCCTCAGCTTCTTTATAATTGGCGATGGTTTTGGCATCGGGGTTAATCACTATTATCCCGGCGCCTCCGTCAATAATAATGGTGTCTCCAGCCGTTATTTTCGACGTCGCCACCTCGACACCTACAACGGCAGGTATTTCAAAAGATTTTGCCATAATAGCGGTATGCGAAGTCTTTCCTCCGATATCGGTAATAAAACCGAGGATATTTTTACGGTGCATTGCCGCGGTATCTGAAGGAGAAAGGTCATGCGCCACCACAATAACCTTTTCCTCAAAATCAGAAAGAGCTCTTTTCTTCTTGCCAGACAAAATCCGTAATACACGTTTACCGACATCATTAATGTCGGCGATCCTTTCTCTTAAATATTCATCCTCCATGCGAGAAAAAACATTGACATATTTTTTTAATACTTCCTGGAAGATAAAATCCACATTGCATTTTTCACGCTTCACCCGAGAGATGACCTCCTCAATCAGCATTCTATCTTCTAAAACTAATAGATGCGCATCAAAAATCTGCGCCTGCTCTTGGTCAAATTCTTGTGCTATCTTTCTTTGCAGCGCTATCAATTCTTGCCGTGTCTGAATAAGCGATTCCTCAAATCGCACTATCTCGCTAACTACATCTCCCTCGCTAACAGCTCTCCTTGAGACTTCAAAATCATCCCGGCCTACAATATAAACAGGCCCGATAACAATACCACTGGATGCAGGTATGCCTTTTAATATCTCATTCATCGCAAGTTAGGAGCCTTTCTAATTCTAAAAGCGCCTCCTCCGCATCATCGCCGGCCGCTTCAATTATCACTTCGCTTCCCTTAGCCGCGCCGAGCATAAGAATCCCCATAATAGATTTTCCGTTTACCACTTCACCGTCTTTAGCCACAGTTATGCGGGCATCAAAGCGTGAGGCAATCTGCACAAAGAGCGCAGCAGGCCGGGCATGTAAACCCTGTTTATTACGCACCACTATTTTTTTATTTACTGATTTCATATTTCTATCTTTTAATTAGGGACACATCCCATTTTTTAAAAAATGGGATGTGTCCCTAATTATGCTAAATGGAAAAAATTATCTGAGCAAGCTTATGCGAATCATGCCTGATTACCTCGCCAACTTCAACAATCTTTTCTTCCATAACTTTAAATCCTGCTTTTCTAATCCTATCTGCGTCATTTTTAATAAGGGATGCTTTCTCTTCTTTATATTTTGTTATTAAGTGTTCGGGTATATTGGCAGTATTTACAATCACGTAATCAACTATACGCCGCTTAGAATGTGCTATTACCGTATTTAAATGATCGTATGCGGAATAACCGTCAGTTTCTCCATATTGGGTCATGATATTACAAACATAAATCTTCGCTGCGCGAGAGCCACCTATCGCCTCGGCTATTTCCCTAATTAATAAGTTAGGTAAAATGCTGGTATATAGACTTCCCGGGCCCAGCACAATAACCTCTGCTTCAGAGATAGCCCGTATGGCCTCAGGGGTTGCCAGAGCATCTGAAGGCCTTAAATACACGTTTTTTATCGGAGAACCCTTTTGAGGAATCTTGGCTTCTCCCTCAGTGCAAGTTCCGTCTTCGTGTTGGGCAACTAAAACCACTTTGCTTAATGTTGAAGGAAGAACTTGCCCCCGGATTGCCAGAACCTTACTTGATTCTTTAACCGCCTTTTCAAAATCCCCAGTCAGTTTACTCATTGCAGTAATAAAAAGATTCCCGAAACTATGCCCTTGCAGTTCCGAACTATTATCAAATCTAAACTGGAATAAATCACGCATCAAAGGCTCTGCCTCAGCCAAGGCCACTAAACAGTTACGGATATCGCCCGGCGGTAAAATTCCAAACTGTTCTCTAATTCTGCCCGAGCTTCCGCCGTCATCGGCAACTGTAACAATAGCGGTAATATTGCTCGTATATTCTTTTAAACCGTGTAAAAGCGTAGATAGCCCGGTTCCGCCGCCGATAGCGACAATCTTAGGCCCGCTTTCTAAATACTGTTTTTCATAAAGGATATCCAGTAAACCTTTACCTGCCCTCATTTCTTTGGAGGGTAAAAATAATTTAATAATAAACACTAATAACTCTTTGAACCCTATAAAAATAAAATATATACCCAGCGCAACAGTCAGGATATCGCCGACTTTAGTAAGCGTTAATTTATGCGTAAAAAAACTTGCCTCACCTAAACGCGATGCTCCGAATATGGTTAAAATAACCCCGATGACAGATACAACCAGCCAGCGCTTTATACCGATGCCCGGATAAAGCAGCTTGAGGAAAGTATTCCTTATCCCCTGTTTTACCGGCCGAAAGGTCGCTCCCAGGTAACTGCGGAATATTGCGTTAAATCTTTTTTTCATCTTCCTGCTGGATTATCTTTAAAACTGTTTTCTCATCTATTGCAGACTTTAAACTTTCACGAAAATATTTATCTTTTAAGAGGCGTGAAATGCGCGCAAGCGCTTTAAGATGAGGCCCTGCTGAATCCTGCGGGGCGAGGAGCAAAAAGAAGATATATACAGGCTCTCCGTCTAAAGAGTCGAAATCAACGCCCTTCTTAGAGATGCCAAAAGCCGCCACAAGGCTTGCGACGCAATCACTTTTGGCATGAGGAATGCCTACGCCTTGGCCGATAGCCGTTGAACCTAAGGCCTCGCGGCTTTTCAATAATTCAATAAGTTTATTTTTATTTTTTTTATCTATGCCTTCTGCAGCCATCAACAAATCCACTAATTCTTTTATTACGCCATCTTTATCAGCAGCCTTGATATTCACTGTCACCGCGTCTTTAGAAAGAAAATCCATAATCTTCATACTTTACAATCCTCCTAAAATGACCCCTCTTCCAATTTCGGTTATGCCTCTTATTTTAAGGCCCTGCCTTATGAGCAAGATACTTTTGTTCCTACCGTCGCAATAATAAGCGGGAGACGGGGTTCGAACCCGCGACATTAACCTTGGCAAGGTTACGCTCTACCAACTGAGCCACTCCCGCATAAAAATCATGCGGACGGAGGGACTTGAACCCCCATGACATTGCTATCACGAGGTCCTAAGCCTCGCGCGTCTGCCAATTCCGCCACGTCCGCGTAAAACTTAAGTGAGCCGCCCGTGACTCGAACACGGCACACTCGGCTTAAAAAGCCGATGCTCTACCAGATGAGCTAGCGGCCCTAAAATTATGAACCCAATAATTCTTTTTCTTTTTCGGAAAGTATCTTATCTATGTCCGCAATATATTTATCCGTCAGCTTCTGAACCTGCTCTTGGGCCTTAAATCTTTCATCCTCGGAAATAATCTTATCATTCTCTATTTTTTTTATCTCTTCGTTGGCGTCTCTACGGATAGTACGCAAAGAGACTCTTCCGTCTTCCGCCATTTTCTTAACCACCTTATCTAATTCCTGACGCCTTTCCTTAGACAACGATGGGAAAGATAAACGGACGACTTTTCCGTCATTAGAAGGAGTAACTCCCAAATTAGACTTAAGCACCTCTTTTTCTATCTCGGCTATCACCGAAGGATCCCAGGGTTGGATGGTCAATAAATGCGCATCCGGCGTAGTAATAGAAGCAAGCTGTTTTAATATCGTGGGCGTGCCGTAATAATCAACTCTCATTCCCTCGACTAAAGCGGCAGTTGCCCGGCCTGTCCTCACCTCATTAAAATATCTCTGCGCAGAATCTAGCGCTTTTTTCATTTTTTCTTCTGTATTATGTAATATCTCTCTAACTGCCATATCTCACCTCAAATGACTCCGACGTTCCTTTATTTCACTATCGTACCCACCTTCTCACCCAGCACTACCCGTTTTATATTGCCCGGGCGATTCAGGTTAAATACAATAATCGCAAGCTTATTATCCATACAAAGGCTGATAGACGTAGCGTCCATTACTTTAAGCCCCTTTTTCAAAAAATCTATATATTTTAAAGAAACATACTTTTTTGCGGATTTATCTTTCATTGGGTCAGCGGAATATATACCGTCTACTTTTGTCGCTTTAAGCACAGCGTCGGCATTTATCTCCATAGCGCGCAGCGCCGCCGCAGTATCTGTGGTAAAATATGGATTTCCCGTCCCTGCGGCAAAAATTACAACCCGCCCTTTCTCTAAGTGCCGGATGGCTTTTCTGCGGATATACGGCTCAGCAATCCTCTGCATCTCTATAGCTGTCTGCACGCGCGTGGGAACGCCTATTTTTTCTAAAGTATCCTGAAGTGCCAATCCGTTTATCACGGTTGCCAGCATCCCCATATAATCCGCAACCGACCTATCCATATTAAAAACCTTGGAATGCGCCTCTCCGCGGAAGATATTTCCCCCGCCGACAACCAAAGCCACTTGCACGCCTAAATCAACGAGCTCTTTTACCTGTTTGGCAAAAGAAAGGCAGATTGCAGGGTCTATACCGTGTTGTTTCTTGCCTTGGAGAGCCTCACCGCTCAACTTTAAGACGATACGTTTATAGATTGGCTTCATTATTCCCCTAATTGATATCGGGTAAATCTTCTGATAATAATATTTTCACCAGTCTTGGCAATCAGCGAAGTAAGGTATTCAAAGATAGTCAAGTTTGCATCTTTAATAAAGGCCTGCTCTAATAAACAGGCGTGTTTATAAAAATCAGCTCCTTCTTTGGCGGCTGTTTCCTGCGGCACCTCCTCTTTTTTAATATATTTCGGGCTCATTGCCGCAATCTGCATCGCCACATCTTTGGCAAATTTCTGGAATTCCTCGTTTCTGGCTACAAAATCAGTTTCGCAATTTACCTCAACCAATACGCCGATTTTGCCGCCGGCATGGACATAAGACTCTATTCTTCCCTGGCGAGCGGCGCGATCCGCTTTTTTTACCGCCAACTGCATACCCCTTTTTTTTAAGAACTCAATTGCCGCCTTCATATCCCCCTTGGCTTCCTCTAATGCCTTTTTGCATTCAATTACGCCGCAAGAGGTGATTGAGCGCAGTTCTTTTATAGATTCGTTCAATTTCATTTCTTGGTTCTCCTCTTTTCTCCTATATTTTTTATCTCCTCTTTAGGGCGGATTTTGGGTTTCTGGGGGCGTTCAGCGGTATCATCTATTTTCACCAACTCCTCCAACTCTTCCGCTTTCTCTTTAATGATATCGTGCTCTAAGGGCACATCTGCCGTATCAAGCAATCCCGCCCCCTGCTCTGAGATTTTATCTTCCTTGACTAATTCTTTCCCTAAGTATTCCAAGAAACGCTTCCTGCCCTCAACAATACTATCCGCAATTAAAGCAGTAACCAGCCTTATTGATTTTATGGCGTCGTCATTTCCCGGTATAGGATAGTCAATCTTATCCGGGTCACAATTAGTATCGATAAGCGCACATATCGGAATAGAAAGTTTATACGCTTCATTTACCGCAATCTCTTCCGATTTAGAATCGATGACAAACAAGGCCTGAGGCAGGCGCTCCATATCCATAATGCCTTCGAAATTTCTTTTCAGCTTATCCATTTCCTTAGTCAGGCGGGACACCTCTTTTTTAGCTAACTTCTCAAAGGTGCCGTCTGTCTTCATCTTTTCCAGGTCTTTACACCTCTTGATGCTTTTTCTCACCGTAGCAAAATTAGTAAGTAACCCCCCTAACCACCTGTGCTTTATAAAAAACATCCCGCACCTTTTTGCTTCTTCCCTTATTATATCCTGCGCCTGTTTTTTGGTACCGACAAAAAGGACGGCTGAGCCTTGGGCAGCCAAATCAGTCAGGAAATCCTGCGCAGACTTCAAGGCCTCCTGGGTCTTCTCCAAATCAATTATATATATTGCATTTTTCTTGCCAAAGACATACTTTTTCATCTTCGGGTTCCAACGTTTAGTCTGATGGCCGAAATGCACACCGGCTTCTAACAATTTTCTCAGTAATTCGATTGACAATTCTTCCTCCCCCTTTCAAACAAAATCTGCACCTTTCCTTCAGCGGAAAGGAAAGTCTACCCTTGTGGGTACCAGCTGGCGATTAGATTTTGCCTGTCTGCCGTCAGGCAGGGTTGATGTCGCACATGCTTGTGCGACCAAAAATAAAAATCTACCAACTAGTGATTAGATTTTGCTATTTAACCTAATTAACCGATACAGATTGAATATTTTAACATATATTTTATTTATTGCAAGGAATTTTGTTGCAAGATTTAACTCTTTTGGCTGTTCTGGAGTTCGTATAAATGGCGGTAGAGGCCATTCTTGGCTAATAATTCATCGTGCCGGCCGCATTCGGTTATCTCGCCATCACTTAAGATAATTATCTTTGAGGCCTCTTTAATCGTGGACATTCTGTGGGCAACTATAAAAACCGTGCGATTTTTCATTAATACATCCACTGCTTCCTGCACAATTTTTTCCGCATGGGAGTCTAATTGCGATGTTGCCTCATCTAATAAGAGGACCGGCGGGTTTTTTAAAATAGCGCGGGCAATGGCAATACGCTGCTTCTCCCCTCCGGAAAGTTTAAAGCCGCGGTCGCCGATTACGGCATCGTAGCCTTGCGGCATCTCCATAATAAAGTCATGGGCAAAGGCGCTCTTTGCCGCCGCCTCAATCTCCGGTTGTCCGACATTGGCGTTGCCGTAGGCGATATTTGCCCGCACCGTATCGTTAAAAAGAATGGTCTCCTGTGTGACAATACCAATTTTGCCGCGCAGAGAACTGATTGTTAATTCCCTTATGTCTATGCCGTCGAGCAAAACCCGGCCGGATTTAGGGTCGTAGAAACGCAAGAGCAAATCTAAAAAAGTGCTCTTTCCCGAACCTGAAGGCCCGACAATCGCCAACACCTCGCCTAAATTAACGCGGATATTTATATTTTTTAAGATGTCTCTGTCGCCATAGCTAAACCAGACCTTTTCAAATTCAATCCCCTTCTTTATCGTAATTAGCTCCTGCGCCCCCTCTTTCTCTTTTATCAATGGCTCTGTATCTAACACCTCGTAAATACGCGCATTAGCGGCCAATGCCTGCTGCTGTAAACTGTTTACCTGGCTTAACTTCTTAAACGGGCGGATAGTGGATAAAATTGCCCCCATTAAGAGCGCGAATACGCCGAAAGAAAGGCTGCCCTTAATTACCTCCTGGCCTACCCAGTAGAAAATAAATAAACCGGCAAACGAGCCGATAAGTTCAGTGCCCGGGCCAAGTATTAGCGTGCGCTTAGCCGACTTCATCGTTAGTTTATAATAGTCTCTATTCTGGCGATTAAACCTCACCATCTCGTAATCTTCCATCGAGAAGGCCTTGACAATGCGCACGCCGCCAATAGTCTCAATCAAAAGCGAATTGATGTCCGCCATTTTTTCCTGCGAGCGCGTAGAAATTTTGCGCAGTTTCTTGCCGACATTAACAATCGGGAAGACTATTAAAGGTATAACCACAAAAGACAAGAAAGCGAATTTCCAGTAAACAAAAAACGCTAAAGCCACATAAACCACTACCTGCATCGATTGGTATAGTAAATCATACAGCCCGTAAGAAAGGGCGTTTTCTACCACTTTTACGTCGTTGGTAATACGCGAGATAAGCTCGCCGCTGCGCTTTGAGCTATAGTAATCCAAAGATAAAACCTGCAGTTTGGCATAAAGTATCCTGCGGATATCCATAATGATTTTCTGCCCCACATCGGTCATCAGATAAGACTGCAGGAAGCCAAAAACTGCCTTTAAGACAAGCAGAACGAAAACCACCGGAAGCATTATACTGAGTAATTCAGAAGCAGATAATTTATTGATCGAGGCAATAAAATGCTCAAAATAAGGCGGCAGTTTCGCCGGAAGGATTATCTCTTTATTGGCCATTACCTTATCTGCCAGAGGCACAAGCATCCCTAAGGAGATGCCGTCGAAGACCGCAGAAACAACCATCGCCGCCACTGCCAAGCCGAACAGCCCCGCATGCGGTTTAAGAAAAACAAACAATCTCCTATATTCCTTGCTAAACATAATGCCCTAATATAACATTGTGTTATTACAGCGTCAAGGCATTTCTGCTTGCATTTCTGCCCTTAAGCATCTATAATATTACTAATTAATAGTAATTAAAAAGGATGGTTTAATGTGGTATCGCTTTTTTAGGGGAGTATTTAGAATTATATTAAAGTTGTTTTTTCGGCTTAAGGTGGAAGGTTTAGAAAACCTGCCGCAAAAGAGTAATTTTATCCTAATTGCTAACCATACAAGCTATTTGGATCCCTTAGTAATTCTGGCGGGTGTGCCCCAAAAAATTTCTTGTATCGCTCTTCGGGGTCTTTACCGGATATTCTGGCTAAAGTGGTTTTTGCAGAAAATGTCCGCTTTCCCCAGCGGCAGTTCATCAGAAAAAGCAGTTTCTTTATTAATGCAGAATAAAAATGTGGGATTATTTCCTGAAGGCGGCGTAAGCCGCGACGGAAGCCTGCGAGAATTTAGAAGCGGCGCCGCCCTTCTTGCTATTAAAACAGGCAGGCCGATTGTGCCTTGTGCGATTTTCGGCACCCATGCCGCCTTACCCAAAGGGGCGGTATTGCCAAAGTTTAGTGCTATAACTATAAAGATAAGCAAGCCCATATATTTATTAAAGGAGTTTACAGATATTATTGACGATGTATATTTACAGGATGGTATTTTTAGAGTTAGGAATATAATAATGGAACTATTAAATAAACCAGCCGCAGACAGATGAAAGTGCGGAAATTTCAAACTGACTCCTTGCTTAAACGCTTGTCCCGAAACTTCGGGACTGCGCAAGCTTCGGAGTTAATCCCGCTATTCGCGGGATTAAGGAGATGCTAAATGCCGGATAGTGATTTGGTGCATATGAGGATCTCAAGGATTATCCCTGCTCCGAAGGATAACATAATCCGTTTTGTTACACAGGTTGAAGACTTCCCTTCGTACATACCGACGGTGAAAGAGGCAAAGATTATTGAAAGAAAACACAACGTAATGAAGACCAAGTGGCTTGTGCAGGTGGATGGCGTGCCTATAAGTTGGGTAGAAGAAGATACCCTTGCCTTAAGGCAGGATTCTATTTATTTTAAAGCCATCGGAGGTGATTTAGAAGAGTTTAGGGGGGAATGGAAATTCTATAATAACCATAGCGGAACAGAAGTAGTTGTGGATGTCTACCTAAAGGTAGGTATTCCGGCTATACGGGAATTTGCCGAGCCCTATATAGAGAAACTGCTGACAAAGAATTTTGAGGCGATGCTTTCTGCGATAGAGAGCAGGCTTATATCTTTAAAGTATTCGCAGTTTAGAAAAGGAGAGGTTGTTAAATTGGCGGGCTTTGGCGTGCTGGGGCATTTTTATAATTATAACCATCTGGTTAAGTGCCTAAAGATGGTTAGGCCGGACTTTAGGGTGCCGTCGAGAGAGTTTTTGAGTAAATTGTTCACAATGACGCCTTCTTTTGCGATGCATGAGATGCAGGAATTTAAGTCTAAAACAGGCGAAGCTACCCGCGGATGTTTTATCTTATGCACATTTATTCCCGAGATGCTGGATAAGGACCTCCACGCGGTTTACTCCAAAGTTGTGCGCGCCTGCAGGGTAGCCCAGAGGCACGGTGTTGGCGTCGTAAGTTTGGGCGGGTTTACCTCTATTGTCGGAGAAAGGCTCGGCCATCAGATAAGCGAAGATGTAGATATACCCATTACCACCGGCAATACCTATACCGCGGCAATGGCAATAGACGGCATTGAAAAGGCGGTAGAGCTTTTAGGTAAAGATATAAAAGATTTAAAATTAACCGTGATCGGCGGTACCGGTGATATCGGAAGCGCCTGCAGCCGTGTACTGACGGATAGAGTAAAAGAAATAATTATAACCGGAAGGACTAAATCTCATCTTCGTCGCCTGCGCGATGAATTAAGAAAGAAACGCCATGCCCGCATTGAGGCTACGATGGATAACAAAAAAGCCGTCAGAGGCGCGGACATAGTTATTGCTTCAGCCAGCGTGGCCGCGGCAATATTAGATACTGCTTGGTTTAAGCCGGGGACGGTTATCTGCGATTTGGGTTACCCTAAAAATATTTCTTACGCGCCCATAGACAGGAAAGATATTATCGTTTTTTCCGGAGGGCTGGCGCGCCTGCCTACACCGATAAATACCGGAGTGGATATGGGCCTTCCTTCGCCGGATGTTTCCTATGGATGTTTTTCCGAAGCGATTATCCTTTCGCTTGAGCGGCGTTTTGAGAATTACAGTTACGGCCGGGGTAATATTATGCCGGAAAAAATAGATGAAATCAGGAAGTTAGGCGCAAAACACGGGTTTGGGCTTGCGCCTTTTTACTGGGCAAACCGCTTAATCACACAGGAACATTTCGAAGAGGTAAAAAAGGCTGCTGCTCGTGCTTAAAGAATTATTATCTTTCTCCAATTATCATTTTAACCCTCACGCTGTGCCGGTGATAGGGGTAAGCCTGCTTATTTTTTCTATCGGCATTTTCATATTTTTCCAGGCAAAAAAATTAATTAAAAACGCTGCCTTCTTCTTCCTCTGCACAAGCTTAAGTTTATGGCTGTTCGGGACAGGCATAGTTTATCTTTCTGCAAATCCGGATACAGCCCTGTTTTGGTATAAATATTTCACTTTTTTCGGCGTAATAAACATTATGCCCAGCGCTTATTTATTTTCTGTAACCTCAAGCGGCTCCCTGCGTAAACAGCGCGGCTTCGTGGCCCTTTCTTTTTTGTTGGCATACCTTTTTTATTTTCTGGCTATCGCCACTGATAAATCAATAGGCACTCCCCGTTTATATTTCTGGGGCTACTACCCTGCCTATAAACCCTTAAATCTCTTATTTCTTCTATGTTATTCTATAACTTATATCGCAATTCAAGCTAACCTCTGGTTTGCTTATCAGAATGAAGAGATTCCCATAAAAAAGACTCAAGTTTTAATAATATTTGCCGGTTTTCTTATCGGTTTTACCGCTTCTTTTGATTTCGCGGCAAAGATTTTTCCGGTTCCTCTTTATCCTTTCGGCTTTATGCCTATGTTTATTTTCACCTGTATGCTGGCATATTCGGTCATCCGGCATAAGGCATTTGATATAGAGACGGTGATTCATAAAACTGCCGGATGGGTATTGGCCTCTTCCACCGCCTTTATCCCGATAATCATCCTTGCCTATCGCTTAGAGCCGTGGTATCAGACAGCGCCTGCTTTTCAAGTAGCGCTTCTTTGCGGCGGGGTTTTTTATCTGCTTACGCTTTACATCCAATACACCCAGCCGAAAATTGACCATTTTTTTCAGAGACGCAAATACAAATTAGAAGAAATCTCTACTAACTTCACCGAAGATTTAGTGCATTTAAAAGGGCTTAATCAATTAATAGAACGTATAGAAGACGTGCTCAAGGATACTCTATACCCCAAGCGCACGGATATTTTTATTTATAATGAGGTAAAGAAAAGATACCTGCTTACCAATTGGAATAATTCCATAGAACTGGAGGAAAATAAATTCTTAAGGTGGCTCTTGGAAAATAATAAGATCGCCTACCGCGATTTTGTCCCCATAGACCCGGTATATCTTGCGGTGCGCCAAGAAGCCGAAGAATATTTTAACAAGATGGATGTCGCTCTTGTTGTCCCTTTGGTTTTAAATGAAAAACTCTTAGGGCTCATAAATTTAGATAAAAAAGCCAACCTCAAGCGCTATACAGCGGCAGACCTGCATTTTCTTGCCACATTAAAAAACCAATCCGCGATTGCCATATCCAATTCCCTTGTTTATGGAAATATTGAAGAGCAGGTCAGGCAGCGCACCAAAGAATTAATGGAAGTGCAGAAACAATTGGTACAGGCGGAGAAGTTAGCTACTGTCGGCACACTCGCCGGCGGCGTGGCGCATGAGATAAACAACCCCTTAACCGCGATACTCACCAACGTGCAGATGATGCTGATGGATGATTCTAATGATGCCTTACTCGACAGAGAATCTTTAGCGTTAATTGAGGAGGCGACAAAGCGCTGCCGCGAAATCGTCAAGAAACTGATGGTTTACGCCAGAAGGCCCTTAGAGCCAAGCAAGGTATCCAATGTAGATTTTTTAAAGGCCGTAGAAAATGTTATCTCTTTTTTACACTACCAATTAGAGCAGGAAAATGTTAAAATAATTTTTGCGGCTAAAAAAGAAAATAGTTACTTGGTAAATGCGGACTGTAATGAATTAGAGCAGGTGGTGACAAATTTAATCTTAAATGCTAAGGATGCGATTAGGAAAATAAAAAAGAGCGGTAATATTTATATTACGCTTTATAAAACTAACAAGCAAATAAAGTTTGAAGTTAAAGATGAAGGCGCGGGCATACCCCAAGAAATACTCTCAAAAATATTTGACCCATTCTTTACCACAAAAGACGTCGGCCAGGGCTTAGGCCTTGGCCTTTCCATATCGCAGGCAATTGTGGAAAAATACAATGGCGCAATCAACGTGCAGTCTGCGCCCGGCAAAGGCTCTGTATTTACAGTGCGTTTCCC
>CAKKQO010000074.1 GCA_919902105.1 Omnitrophica bacterium GWA2_41_15
TATGGTTGAATTAAGAAGGGATCCTTTGGGAGGCAGATGGGTAATTGTAGATACGGATTATCCCAGCCTTCCGGGGGATTTTGAAAAGGAGTCGCATATATTTAAAGATATGGCTTGTCCTTTTTGCCCTGGCAACGAGAGTATTACCCCTGGCGAGATTGAGGTAATTAGAGCTCCCGGCAGTAAACCTAATACACCCGGTTGGCAGGTGCGCGTGGTGCCGAATAAATTTCCGGCCTTACAAATTGAAGGTGAGTTAGACCGCCGCGGCATAGGTATCTATGATATGTCACGCGGTGTAGGGGCGCATGAGGTGATTATTCAGACGCCAGACCACAAGAAAGAGATTCCAGATTATTCAGACGAAGAAGCGGCTAATGTCTTATCAATGTACTGCCGCCGCTCAACTGACTTATCCAATGATAAAAGGTTCAAGTATGTAATGATTTTTAAGAATTACGGCCCTTCGGCAGGCGCATCGCTGGAGCATCCGCATACGCAGTTAATCGCCCTGCCGATGATTCCCAAGAATGTTTTAGAGGAAATTGAAGGAGCGCGGGATTATTTTAACTATAAGGAAAGGTGTATTTTTTGCGATATTATTCGTCAGGAGATGCATGAGAAAGAGCGTATAATTTGCGAAAATAAATACTATATTGCGCTTTGTCCGTATGTCTCGCGTTTTCCTTTTGAGGTTTGGATTATGCCTAAAAAACATAATATCCATTTTTGCCAAATGGCAAAAGACGAACTTCCAGAGTTGGCGAGGATTCTTAAAGAGGCGCTCTTACGGTTAAAAATAGCCTTATCCGACCCCGCCTATAATTACATTATCCATACTGCGCCGGTAAATACCGCGGAGCCAGAAGAGGGTTATCATTGGCATTTTGAAATTATGCCAAAACTGACGCGCGTAGCCGGTTTTGAATGGGGCACTGGTTTTTATATCGTTTCTACCCCGCCGGAGTTAGCCGCGAAGTATCTTAAGGGAGCAAAAATATAAAATGTTATTAAGGGCTTTGTCCCGTTTCGCCCCTAGAAATTGCTTTGCAATTTCAGGGACTTAAGTCCTCGCAATTCTTTGAATTGCAGAGGGCAAAATGTGTTAAAATTATAGAATAGAATTTTAACACGCTCAACGGGATCAATTCAGCCAAATAACTTATGTCAGCTTGCAGCTTCCACAAGTTATGGCTTCATTGAGAGGAGAAGAAATGGCAGTAAAAATTGGTATTAATGGTTTTGGCCGTATAGGCAGAATGGTTGGACGTGCGCTTATCGAAAGGAACAATAAAGATTTAGAATTAGTTGCCATAAACGATATTGCAGACAGCATGTCTTTAGCGCATTTATTTAAATATGATTCCGTGCATGGTAGGTTTAACGGCGATGTCGCAGTCAAAGGCGCAAATATTGTTATAAATGGGAAGGAAATCAGGGTATTTTCCGGCAAAGACCCGTCGGATATAGCGTGGAAAGACGCCGGGGCTGATATCGTTGTGGAATCCACAGGTATTTTTACCACCAAAAATGACGGGGTAAATAAAAAAGGAAAAGAAGTAAAGGGCGCGATAAACCATATAACTCGCGGCGGGGCAAAAAAAGTTATTATCAGCGCCCCGGCTCAAGATGAAGACATCACGATAGTCTTGGGCGTAAACGACGATAAATACGACAAAGAAAAGCACGTAGTTTCCAATGCCTCTTGCACCACTAACTGTTTGGCGCCGGTAGCAAAGGTTTTAAATGATACCTTTGGCATTGAAAAGGGCCTAATGACCACAATACACGCCTATACTAATGACCAACGGGTTCAGGATATGCCGCATTCGGATATGAGGAGAGCCCGTGCCGCGGCTTTATCTATGATACCCACATCTACGGGCGCGGCTAAAGCAATTGGCTTGGTAATCCCGGAACTCAAAGGCAAATTGGACGGTTTTGCTATCCGGGTGCCGGTAGCTAATGTTTCGGTAGTAGATTTATCCTGCACTTTAAAGAAGGAAACTACCGCTGAAGAGATAAACAAGGCCTTAAAGGCGGCAGCAGTTGGCAAGATGAAAGGGTACCTTGATTATACCGAAGATGAGGTTGTCTCAAGCGATTTTAACCATAGCACCGCTTCATCCACTGTGGATGCGAAATTAACCAAGGTCATCGGCGGTAACTTTGCCAAAGTGATTGCCTGGTACGATAATGAGTGGGGTTATTCCAACCGTGTGGT
>CAKKQO010000075.1:0-5703 GCA_919902105.1 Omnitrophica bacterium GWA2_41_15
TACGAGGTGATTTTGGGCAAAGCAGAAAGGACAATATATAACGAGGAAAAAAAGTTATGAATAAGGTCATTATACCGACAGCAAAACGCTTCGAAAATTTCAAAGAAATTTTCTTGCAGCCGTCGGTATCAATTCCCCCGACGTCTCGTCGGGGTCATTGAGGAGGTGGAGAATGAATTTTTTATTAACCGATAGAAAAGAAAATAAAACTGTGAAACACCCAGCCCTAAGCGGAATCGGCTGGTGTTCACTAATTGTGAAGGAGGTGAAGATTATGAAAAAGTTAGGCATATTACTCACGGCAGTATTGATAGTTTTGGCAGGCACTAACATCGCATTCGCCCTCGGATGGGGAGGAGGAACAGGCGGAGGAGGGACAACACCGCCAGTGGTGATACCACCAATAAATAATGGCGGAATTCCCAGTATTAGTTATAGCAATATCGAAGGCCTTGACCACATGATAAAAACAGAAAGTGTTTACACTACAACCAACTTTAACAGCTTCGGTATAGCTATAGGGTCAACAAGCGTAACTACTATTACCACCGAAGGGTTTGATATAGATAACGTATCAATCTCTAAGACAATAACAACCCAAACGGTGCAGGCTGAATACAAAGGTGGGAACCTGAGAACCAACTCCGTCTCAGTTGTCAGTAACACTGTATCCGGTGATGGAAGCTTAAGCTCAAATTCTTATGCCGACAGCTATCAGTATGATAACATGGGAAATTTAATGGGAGTAACAACCACGGGAAACTACTATAACCTAGAGAAATCTACGGATCCAACAACTGGCGTTGTCAGCGACACGGGCGCAAGCATAGGTACCATTACCAGGACCTATACCATTAAAGACGGACAAGCGCTCATGCTTACCTCAACAACTACGATATCTAAGTATGGTAAAGACGATATTATTGGGCCTGACACCGATGCTAACGGAAATTTAACTGGCATTGGTATTGTAGCTGGTGCGGTAGCGGAATCCACCCAGATTAGCGGAACAAGTATTGCTCTTGGCGATTATGTATACATAGGTGGAGGCTGGGTTGCAAAACAGGAAACTGAATTCTCAGAGTATATCTCATCTTCGCAATATGAAAGATCGGCCATCTTAAAACAATACACGCGGGATGATAGCGGCGGGGTAATTACCAACATGACTCAAAGTGCTATCTTTTACGAACAGGGGACAAAAAGCGCAAGCGGCCCTGACGTAGACGGTAACCCAACAGAGCAAAAGACGTTCAAGAACTACAGTTCTTATAGCGCAACTCTTTCGGTTAGCCCTGACGAAGGATGGGGTCTTTATGGTGACGGTGCTCTGCAAGTAGTTAAAGTAGATATTGCTGCTCCGCAAAGCGGATGGACATGGACGAATAATATTTTACCATTCTAAGATATATGGTTATTAATAAACTCTGGTTATAACCATTATCGCTCCGCAAGCACAAGTAAATAAGAGGGGGTAAGGAGGACCCCCTCTTTTTAATGAGTACATAAGTTACGGAATCCGCCGCAGGCGGTGATGTAACTTATAAGTGCGAATTAATCCCGATAGATACAAGCAGATTTCGAACCCTCTGGAATTTCACAAAGTGAAATTCCGAGGACTTAGTCCCGGGAATTCATTTGAATTCCTCGGGGGAAATATGCGTAGTGTTTATCTATCGGGATAAGATAAATTAGGTAGGCTGGCCCCTAATAATAAAGTTGATTTTGGGAAATATCTATGTTATTATATTTCTTGAAGAGTTTTCGCATGTCCCGCCTCATATCCGGCGGGATCAATTCCCCCTGCTGATTCGTTTTGCATTCGCAAAAGCGAATCAAAACGGCAGGGGTCATTGAGGAGATGATACTATGGGCTATAAAACTATTGCGTCAGGAATAATAGTCGTGTTCTTATTTGGGATAATGGCGTATCCTCTGCCGGCAGAAGAGAAAACAGCGCCGCAGCCAGAAACAACTACTGTATCTATCGTCGGCCGCCTAACGCTTGAGCCATCGGAAAAAAACGAACAGCTTATCTTGCACGGCAAAGACGCAAAGACTTACCAGATTCAGGGCGAATTAGCAGAACAGCTTAAAAGCGTTTTGTCGGACTTAGGCAAAGATAACCTCGTATCCCTTAGCGGAGACAAAGATAATTCATACAGCATCTTTTGCGCCACTGGCTATAAAGCTGACGATAAAGGTAAAAGGATTATCGAAGCAAAATGTATCCGTTATTATAGCCTCAAGGTTACCAAAATTAACGAAGCCAGAAATTCTGATGAGGAAATGCCGCCTGCGGAAAGAGATATTGAAGAAGAGCAAAATGCAAGGGCGTCTTTTGTTAACCGTGCTAAATTTCAACCGCCGCCTCTCATCAGCCAGTTAAAAGGCATAATCAGCGCGATTAATTTCAGATCCCCTATCAAAACTATTAAAGTTACTTTCCGCGATAAAAATAAAAAGCCCGTAAACAAAAATTTTATCCTCAGCTCCGGCACCTATATTGCTAAAAAAGAGCCGCAGAGCGAGGGGATGATGCGCGTAGATATTGAGTCTTTGCGCAAGGGCCAGGAGGTAAGCGTAGGGTATTCCCGCGATGAACTTAGGCGCAGGAGCGATGCTTTATTTATCACCATTATTAAAGAGTAACGATTAAAATATTTAGGCTAGGGGCTGGCTTTAATTAATATTATTCAGGGGGGAATCGAGAAGCTAAAAATAGCTGACTCGGTTTACCTCCTTTTTGTTTACAACCTCCCGTCTCGCAATATGTATCAAAATTCTGTTCCATAATTTTGATACGCTCGGCGGGATAATTCGGCCGAATAATCCCGAAACTTCGGGATTATGGCCTCATTAAATGAGCATAGCCAAACTTTCTGTGAAAAGGCCGGTAACCACCGCGATGCTCTTTACCGCGGTAATCCTCTTGGGGTTTATTTCCTGGAATAGGCTTCCCCAGGAGCTCTTCCCTTCTATCACCTATCCCCAGATTACGGTAGTTACTTCTTACCAGAATGCCGCCCCGGAAGAAATCGAAAGCTTAATTACCAAAATTATCGAAGAGGCAACCGGAACAGTCAATAACGTAAAGAGAATCAGCTCGATTTCTAAAGAAGGCCTGTCTTTAGTAATGGTAGAATTTAACTGGGGAACGAATATGGATTTTGCCGCGCTCAATGTGCGCGAAAAAATTGACCTGATAAAAGAAAGACTGCCCCGCGAGGCAAGCGAACCGGTGGTAATGAAATATAACCCTTTTGACCTGCCGATTATGAATTTAAGCGTCACCGGCCCCCTTTCCCCTTTAGAACTGCGCGAGGCCTGCCGAAAATATATCAAAGACGCCATTGAAAAGGTTGAAGGCGTGGCCTCTGCCGCAATTTCCGGCGGCGATGAACGGGAGATTGTAGTCGAAATTGACCAATCCCGCCTGCAGGCATCGCAGATCTCTATCGTCTCTATCGTAGACAGCCTAAAAACAGCCAACCTTAATTATCCGGCAGGAACGATTAAAGAAAGTTTCTATGAATATCTCATCCGCACTATGGGCGAATTCCAAAAAATCAGCGAGATTGAAGAAACACCTACGGCTTTAGAGGTTCCCGAGGAAGAAGCAAAAACAGTCAAAGAAAAAGAGGAAAAAGAAAAAAAAGGCCGCAGGCTGGTGTATCTTAAGGATATCGCCAAGGTGCGCGATACCATAAAAGAAAAAACCAGCATCTCCCGCTATAACGCAAAAGAGAGCGTCTCTATAGTCATCCGCAAACAATCAGGCGCTAATGCCCTGAATGTGGTCAAAGGGGTAAAAAAAGAGATCCAAAAAGTCCTCTCCGAAAAATTGCCCCAAGGTATTAATATCCAGGTAACCTATGATCAGTCCCAGTTTATCCAGGCGGCATTGTCTAATGTCCGCGATGCGGCTGTTCAGGGCGGCGTCCTATCATTTTTGGTCCTGCTCCTCTTTTTATGGGAATTAAAATCGGCTCTGATTATTATCACCGCCATCCCGATAAGCATCACCGCAACCGCGGCGCTGATGTATTTTGCCAATATCAGCTTAAATACGATGTCTCTGGGCGGCCTGGCTCTAGGCGTAGGCATGGTTGTTGACAACGCGAACATAGTTATTGAGAATATCTTCCGCTATCGGCAGCAATTAGGAAAAGACGTAGAAGAATCAGCGATAAACGGCACCAGCGAAATGATTCCCGCGATTATCGGCTCAACCCTGACCAATATCGCCGTATTCCTGCCTTTTGCCTTTGTTATCGGCGTGGTCGGCCAGATATTTAAACAATTATCCTTTACTATCAGTTTTTCACTTATAACCTCTATCGTGGTGGCTGTATCTTTAGTCCCCGTCTTATATATGATTGCCGGCAGCGCAAAACGCGAAGAAAAAATTATTGAAAAAGTAATGGAAGTCACCAATAAATACACGGAGCGGTTCAAGAATATATTATCTTTTCTGCTGAAAAGAAAAGGCCTGATTGTCCTAATTATCTCCCTCCTCTTTGGGTTCAGCCTGCTCGCGCTATCTCGCCAAGATAAACAATTTATGCCTAAGGTCGACCAGCGCCAGTTTATCATCAAAGCAGAGCTCTCACCCGGAACGCGCTTAGAAATAACCGACGGGGTGGTGAAAAAAATTGAGGCCTTATTGCTAAAAATCCCCGAAACCAATGACGTAACAGTAAACATCGGCTCCAGCGAAGAAAAAGGCTCGGCAGAAGAAACCGCCATTCAAACCTTAGGCAGCCATCAGGCGCAAATATTAGTTAACCTAAAAAAGAAATCGAAAAAACTTAATATCACCCGCTCTACTGACGATGTTATTCAATACCTTAAAACAAATTTAGAAAGACAAGACCTTGAAGGAGCAGAAATAGAATATGTGGCGCAGGAAACCTCTTTTGGCACCGCCTTAGAACAAGGCGCGCCTATTGCTATTGAAATTAAAGGGCCGAATCTTGATAAATTAACGGATATCTCCGCATCAATGCAAAACAACCTAAACAAAATTCAAGGAATCTACGGAATAAAAACCAGTATGCCCAGGCCCAGCCCGGAAACAAAACTGCATGTGCTTAAGGACAAGGCCTCACTATACGGGCTTTCGGTGCGGGATGTAGCCCTTACGGCTCAGGTAGCGCTTAAGGGTTATGTAGCCACAAAGTTTAAGGAAAAATCCAGCCAAGAGGACATAGATATCCGGGTGCGCCTGCGGCCCGAAGACATAGGCCAATTGAGCAACTTAAGAAGGCTCCTTATCCATTCGCCGTTAGGGGCGGATATCGCTATGTCTGAAGTGGCGTATTTAACAAAAGGCAGCGGCCCTACCGATATAAAACGTATTGACCAGCAAAGAAGCGTAATGGTAACTGCAAATACTTATAAGCGTAATTTTAACCAGCTCATTGCCGAGGTAAACAAAATTGTCCAATCTCCTGAGCTCGCCAAACTTAAAGATTATACTATTGAATTAGCCGGTGAGCAACAAAGAATGAAAGAGTCTTTTCACAGCCTCGCCTTTGCGCTGGTCATGGCTTTTGTCCTCGTTTATATGATTATGGCGGCAGAATTTGAATCCCTATGGCAGCCCTTCCTGATTATGTTTACCGTCCCGCTCTCTCTTATCGGCGTGGCTTTTTCTTTGTTTATTACCCGCACCCCGTTAAATGTGGTTGTCTATCTGGG
>CAKKQO010000075.1:5803-18687 GCA_919902105.1 Omnitrophica bacterium GWA2_41_15
ATGAGCATTCCCGAGTTATCAGTAAGAAGGCCGATAACAATCTCGATGTTCTTTATCGGTATTGCCTTAATCAGCATTATTGCCTTTGGCTTACTTCCGGTAGAGATGATGCCCAATACCAGTTTCGGCGATATCACCATTAATATCAATGTGCGCGGAGGTATTCCTGCCTCGGAAGTTGAAAAACGTATTTCACAAGTGGTGGAAGAAGCGGTAGGCTCGGTAACACACCTGAAAAATATCCTCTCTATATCCAAAGAAGGAAATGCCACTATTATTTTACAGTTTGAGCCGGGGATAAATATGGATTTTGCCGCCCTTGAGGTGCGGGAGAAATTCAACCGTATACGGAATAAATTGCCCCAAGAAATTGAAAAACCGGTAATCGCCAAATATGAATATATGGATGTGCCGATTATAATTATTGCCGTAACTAGCCAGTTGCGCACGCCGGAAGACCTGCGCAAAATAGTTGATGAAAGAATAAAAGAACGGATAGAGAGAATTGAAGGGGTTGCCCGCGCAGAAGTCTCAGGCGGCAGAGAAGGAAAAGTCCTCATTGAAATAGACCAGCACAAACTTGAGGCTTTTTCCTTATCCATAAACCGCGTGGTGGATATTATCAACCTGAATAACTCTAACCTCTTAGCCGGGGAAATAAAAAGGCTAAAGGATAAATATTTAGTGCGTACCATCGGTGAATTTCAGTCTTTGGCTGAAATTGAAGACTTAGCAATTGCCAGAACCGAACAGGGTTCGGTTATCCGGCTCAAAGATATTGCTGAGGTCAAAGATTCTTATTTAGAGCCGACTGCTTTTGCCCGCGTAAACGCACAGCCGGCGGTTTCAATTTATATCCAGAAAGAATCCAATGCCAATACTGTAAAAATATCCAAGTTCGTTAACAAAGAAATAAATACCTTAAGAAAAACCCTGGATAAAGATATAAACATTACTACCACCTCCGACCAGGCTGAGATCATCGAAAAAGCAGTCAATCAGGTTAAAACCTCATTATATTTCGGGGCAATCCTCTCAACATTAGTCCTTCTTGTCTTTTTAAGAAACATACGCACGGTTTTTATTATTGCTGTAACTATCCCGCTTTCTGTCCTTTCCACCTTCACGATGATGTTCTTTGCCAAGCTTAGCTTAAATGTAATGAGCCTCTCGGGCCTGGCGCTTGGCGTGGGAATGCTGGTAGATAATTCCATAGTCGTCATTGATAATATCTTTAAAAAAAGACATGAATTGCTTGAATCTAACGTATGGAAAACCCAAGGATTCCCTGAAGGCAATACACAGCTCGAAAAAAATATCGCTATAGATGCCGCCAATGAGATGCTTTTAGCAATTGTCGCCTCAACCCTTACCACCCTGATTGTATTCTTGCCTTTAGTTTTTATTAATCCTGAAATTAAGATGCTTTATAGCGGTATCGGGCTGACGATTACCTTCTCTCTTTTGGCTTCCCTCTTGGTTTCCCTTTCGCTGGTGCCGATGTTAGCCGCAAGAATCAAGCTAAAAAAACCTATTATAGACACAGCGCAGCTACCTGCAAAAGAATCGGCATTCCCAAAAAATGATTCGCAGCCTGCAATTGAAAATGAGCCCGTTGAAAGCATCCTGCGTTCTTCTTATCAAAATATTGTAAGTTTCTGTGTAAGCCTGCGCTACGTAATTGCCTTAGGCGCCATAATTGCTCTTTTGATTACGCTTAGAGAGGCGCGAAAGTTAGAGAAAGAATTTATCGGCGTGGCCGAACAAAATAAATTTACCACATTTATTGAGATGCCCACCGGGACAAGGCTGGAGGCTTCTGATAAAGTCGTCTCTAAGGTAGAGCGGGTTATCGCTAAATTTCCGGAAGTAAAAACCGTTACCGCCAAGGTTGAACCCTGGTCGAGTAAGGTATATGTAGAATTATTCCCTTTACAAAAAAGAAAAATCTCTACGACAGAGGTAATTGACAAAATCAGGCCCGTTACCGACAAGTTTGCTCCGGCATTTATCTATTATGAAGAGGAGGAAGAAGTTGGCACAAAGGAAATCATTTTAGAGATTTATGGCTATGACTACGAGGTATTAAAAAGCCTGGCTATACAATTAGCGCAGAGAATGCAAACTATCCCTAAGTTTACCGATGTTAAAATCAGGATGCGGGAAGGACGCCCGGAAATGCGCCTGACTATCGATAAAAAACAGGCGGCACTCTTTGGCCTGACTGTTGAAGATGTCGCCCTTTCCCTGCATACCCAGATGCGCGGCCTGGTGGCTACGCGTTATCGCGGGACAACTGAACCCTTAGTCCGCCTTAAAGAAGAAAGCTTTTTTAGAGAAGGGCCGCAAGCCTCTAAAGCAGAACAAGAAGTCCTTGAGAAAAAAACAAATGATTTTCGGGATATCCTTTCTTCTTCCCGCCCGCTTGGCGCAAAAGAAGCGCAGGAAATTGAAACCATTGTCCGCCTTAAAGAAAAGTTCCGCCGGACATTTGAGGACCTGCGCCGGATAAGCATCGTTACGCCCGACGGAGAACATGTTTATTTATCGCAGGTTGCTGATTTTGATTTTGACTTAGGCCCCAGCGAAATCTGGAGGAAGAATAAAGCCCGGATGGTCCAGGTCAGCGGCAATACCGGAGGCACACCCTTAGGCACTGCCGCGGATAAGGTAAAAAAAGCTTTATCTGACTTAAAGCTCCCCAAAGATTATTTTTGGCAATTTGGCGGCAATTATGATAAGATGATTCAAAACCAAAAAGAGCTTAACGCCGCCCTTATCTTAAGCCTGCTCCTTGTGTATATGCTCCTGGCAAGTTTGTTTGAATCATTTGCACAGCCTTTTATTATCTTGTTTACTGTGCCTTTGGCGGCAATCGGGGCAATCATCGCCCTACGTATAACCGAAAAGCCTGTAGGCACAGGTGTTTTAATCGGCTCAATTATGCTCGGGGGAATAGTAGTCAATAACGCAATTATATTAATTGACCGGGCTAATGCTTTAATCCAAAAAAGCGGCGGCCTCTCTGCGTTACGAAAAAACATAGCGCGCCAGGCGATAATAAAAGCCTGCGGCGACCGCCTCAGGCCGATACTGATGACATCATTAACTACCATATTAGGGCTTCTGCCGATGGCTCTGGATAAAAGTGAATCCTCAAATCTTTGGTCGCCTTTAGCTATTACCGTCATCGGAGGTATGACCGTATCAACTGCTCTGACGCTGATTATTATTCCCGGGGTTTTTCTGATATTTGAGGATTTAAGAATAGGAAAAAAGTAGATTATACCAAAAGCAAAACGCTGCGAAAATTTCAAAGAAATTTTCTTGCAGCTTTCGGTATCAATTCCGGCAGATAATTTACATAAATGTAATTTATGTAAATTATGCCGTCATTGAGGAGGGTTCATGAAATTAAAGAAAACTCAACTAATTCTAATTATCGTATTAATTGTGGTGTGGATAATAGTCATCGTTTGGGCAGGGGTTAAAAGCACGCTTAAATTATCTAAGCCGAAGGCCATTCCTAAAGAACTCCTGCCGCAGGCACAAGTTAAGGAGACAGATGTAAAACAAGCGCCCCAGAAAGAGGCGCAAGAAAAACCAACCCAAGAAACCCCTCCTAAAGAAACGCCTAAAGCCGCGCCTATTGCCAAAACTGACGATGCGCCAAGAGCCCCTGCTATCTTAGTAAGGGCATTTAAGGTCAACCGCACAGATTTTTCTGATCTTCTGCCGGCGATGGGAACGGTTAAAGGCGAAACTGAAGTCGAACTTAAATTTGAAATAAACGGCCTGATTAAATCTATTTATTTTCACGAAGGAGAAAAGGTAAAAAAGGGCGGCCTTATTGCATCTTTAGACCCAAAGGATGCCGAACTTAAATTGGAGTATATCAAAAATAAACGCGCCTCTACCTCAGCCGCTTACGAATCCCGTCTAAGGACGCTGGAAGTTAATAAAAAACTTTACGAGGCCGGCGCAATCATCAAATCAAAATTAGAAGAAACAGAATGGGCATGCGAGAGCGCTAAATATGAATTAGAGACAGTCAAATCTGAAGAAAAGCTGGCCGAGAATGAATTAAAGAAAACTAATATCGTAGCACCTATAGACGGAGTGATCGGCCCGCGCGAGGCAGAGGAAGGCGAATTTGTAACACCCCAAGATAAAATCCTCTCGCTCTTCGGAATAGCTAATGTCAAGGTTGAGTTAGGCATAGTCGAGCGGGATATAAATAAAATAAAACTGGGGCAAAATACAAAGGTATATACGGATAGCTACCCTAACGAAGCGTTTGCAGGAGTAATCGACAGCATTTCTCCCGTTATAGAAGGGAAAAGCCGAACCCTCACTGCTAAGATAAAAGTTAACAACCCGAAGGAGTTATTGCTGCCCGGGATGTTCTGCCGCGCCGAAATATTGATTGTTGAGCTTAAAGATGCTTTATTAATCCCTTCGACCAGCCTGATTCATACCGAAGAAGGAATGACTCTCATTCCGGTTATACCGGCCGAATCCATTGAAATAGACAAAGATGAGGTAAAGACTGGCACAGTGCAGCTGCGCCAAATAAGCGTTGGCTATATTACCAGCGATTATGCTGATATTAGAAATGGCGTAAACGAGGGTGATCTGGTGGTAATTGAAACTCAAGGCGAGCTAAAGAATAATGTAAAGGCGCGCATCACTACAATTGAAGAAATAAGCTTTTAATATAGTAGCCCCAACCGGATTTGAACCGGTGTTTAAAGCCTGAGAAGCTTGCGTCCTGGACCGGGCTAGACGATGGGGCCGAATGCATTATCATAACATATTTCTTTTTACGGTCAATAATTTTCTAAGATGCCTACTTTGGTGGGAATAGGGTTAAGTAAAAATAAGGATTCCTATCTTGCGGGAAAAGAAGCGGCGTATTCCGCCAAGCAAAAAATAGATTCAAAAAATATTTCTATCGCTTTTGTTTTCGCGACAATCCAGTTTAAACTAGAATCGCTATTGGCCGGGATAAAAGAAGTATTAGGCGGCGCACCTTTAGTGGGTTCAAGCGGAGCAGGCATAATTACCCCGCAAGGCATAAACTTAAACGCTGTGGCAGTGATGACTGTTTCTTCAGAAAAAATAAAGTTTTCCACAGCCAAAGCGATAAATTTAGATAAAGAGGACTTGCATATGGCCGGCCAAAGATTAGGCAGTGATGCATTGCACAGTTTAACCGCACACCAGCGGGAAGTATTTATTCTCTTTCTGGATAGCTTAATTAAAAATAGTTCGGCCTTTATCTCAGGTATAAAAGAAAGCCTCGGCATAAGCTTTCCCTTAATAGGAGGCTCATCAAGCGATAACTTAAAGTTCGTCAGAACCTATCAATTTTTTAACCACGAGTGCCTGACTAACAGCGCGGTGGGAGCGCTTTTAGGAGGAGATGCCGCCATCAGAATAGGTATCCACCATGGCTGGAAACCCTTAGGTAAGCCCAGAACCGTTACCAGCTCCTCGGGTAATATTATTAAAACTATCGACGATAAGCCAGCTATAAGCCTATATGAGGAATACTTCGGAAAAAATAATCAAGAGATTAAAAGCGGCGAGCTTATGCATATTTCTATACGTTATCCTTTAGGGATATATTTAGAAGGAGAGGAAGAATATCTTCTGCGCAACGCTCTCTGGACGGATAACGATGGCTCCCTCATCTGCCAAGGCGATGTGCCAAATGGTGCAAGCATTAAATTAATGATGGGCACTAAGGAATCTGCCTTAAAAGCAGCGGCTTTGGCCGCCGAAGCCGTAAAGAAAACAACTCAAAGGGATAAACCTCTAAAATTTGCGCTAATATTTGATTCATTCTCCCGAAACCGCCTATTAGGCAGGAACGCTCCCGATGAAATTAACATCATAAAAGATATTTTAGGTAAAGATATTCCTTTCATCGGATTTTATACCTACGGAGAACAGGCTCCTTTAAATGCCTTAGACTATAAAGGACAGTCTTATTTTCATAATGAATCTATTGCTATCTTAGGCATAAGGGAAAAATAACAGCCATAAATATGGAAATGTTTAATACGGATTTTATATTGAATTTTATAGGAACGACTTCGTTTATCACTGTGCTCTGCCTATGGATAGCGCTTATATTTAAAATAGACCAAATCAAAAAATTAAAATTTACCTTAGATAAGCTTAAAAGGTCTTTCGATGAGTTAGATGAGCAGGCAAAACTAATTGTCAAAACCGACTTAGAATTAAACAAAACTCAGGAAGAATTAGACAAAAAGGTGGCGGGCTTATATACCTTACAGCGCCTTTCACGCGCAATCAGCACCACATTAGACGAAGAGCAGATATTTGCACGTATTGAGGAACCTTTAATCAGAGAGTTTGGTTTTGAAAAAGCATTGGCTTTTACTTTTAAAAAAGTAAGGGATGGCTCTTTGGAACTTAATCTAAGAATACAGGCCGGATACAGCGAAGAAGAAGCTGAAAAGATAAAACACAACTTAGAGAAAGAAAGTATCCTCAGCATAATTATCAAAAATAATGCTCCCTTCTCTTCGCTTAATGCGGCATCAGGGAAACTAAAGCAGGCAACGGAAAGCATAAAAAACCTGTGCTTGTTAAATTCTTTCGCTGGCTCTATTATCTCTACTAAAGACGGCCCTTACGGCTTAATAATTATGGGCAACGAATCTAGCCTCTCTGTGCTTATTGAGGGGGACGAAGAAATAGTGGGTATTTTGGCAAATCAGTTGGGCCAGGCAATAGAAAACGCTAAGCTTTTTGAAGAAACATTCCGCTCGCATCAGGAACTTGAGCGCCGCGTTACGGAAAGGACTAAAGAATTGACTGACGCGCTTTCCGAAATCAAACAAATCAGCAAAAGAAAATCGGAATTCGTCTCTGCGGTATCGCATGAATTAAGAACACCTCTTACTTCAATTAAAGGCTATGCCTCAATCCTTACAGCAGGAACATTAGGCGAAATACCGCCTGCGGTAAAAGAAAGAATTGAAAAAATCCACCATCATTCTAATGAACTTACGGATTTAATCAATAATCTCTTGGATATTTCGCGCATAGAATCTGGTAAGGTAGAAATGAAGATTGAACCGCATAATTTATCCTTAATTATTGAGAAGGTCGCTGACTTGCTTATGCCCCAGATAAAAGAAAAACAACTCCAATTCTCTTTAAAAATCCCGGCAGGATTGGGCTTAGCATTAGCAGACGCCCATCAAATTGAGCGTGTATTTATAAATTTAATCAGCAATGCGATTAAATACACGCCTAATCAAGGAAAAATCGGCATATCCGCCGTAAAAATTCCGGATAACTACCTAAGAATTGACGTCTCTGATAGCGGATACGGCATACCTCTTGAGGATTTAAATAAAATATTTAATGAGTTCTACCGGGTGGACTCGATGATTACCAGAGGTATCAAGGGAACAGGATTGGGCTTAAGTCTCGTAAAATATATCATCGAAGCGCATAAGGGAAAAATTTGGGCAACTAGTAAACTAAATGAAGGTAGTATCTTTAGTTTTACTTTACCTGTGGCAAAATAGCTCAGAAAAATAGGGACACATCCTATTTTTCTGTAATTTAAAAAACAGGATGTGTCCCTATTTTTTCTATTTTAAATGCCTAAAATTAAAGTATTAGTAGCAGATGACGATCCGGATATCAGGGATGTATTAAACATTGCTCTCTCTGCTGAGGGCTATGAAGTCATCGAGGCTTGCGACGGAGAAGAGGCGCTAAAGCTTGCCAATGAAAAATCGCCTAATCTAATCGTCCTTGATTATGTTATGCCTAAAATCGACGGGCGGGAAGTCTGCCGCAGGATAAAATCGGATATCCTCTTAGCACACTTACCTATACTGATGCTCACCGGAAAAGGCGAAGTAACAGATAAAGTCGGGGGCATTGAAGCAGGCGCTGATGATTATGTGGTAAAACCTTTTGAGCCGCAGGAATTATTAGCGCGCATAAAAATGACGATACGACGCAGCGAAAGAGACTTAGAGGCAAACCCTTTAACCCGCCTTCCCGGAAATATTTCCATAATCAATGAGCTGCAGGCGCGTATTGACTCTCAGGCCCCTTTTGCCGTATGCTATATCGATATGGATAAATTTAAGTCTTATAACGATAAATATGGTTTTGAGCACGGCGATAATATCATCAAAGAAACTGCGCGTATTATTATTAAGGCTGTCAAGCTTTACGGGAAAAAATCTGACTTTATCGGCCATATCGGTGGCGATGATTTTGTTGTTATAACGGCTCCGGAACTTAGCGAAAAAATCTCGCAGAAAATCATTAATGATTTTGATGCGGCCGTGCCAGGATTCTACAATGAAAAGGATAGGAAAACAGGCTTTATCATCGCCCCTAACCGCCAGGGTATAACGCAAAAAATCCCTCTCCTTTCTATTTCTATTGGCATTGTCGCCAACGAAAAGCAAAAAATCACCCATGTCGCCCAAATCGGCGAAATCGGCGCAGAATTAAAATCCTTTGCCAAAACTTTAAATGGCAGTAAATACGTCAAAGACAAACGCCAAGGCAAATAAATAGGGACACATCCTATTTTTTAAATTACAAAAAAAATAGGATGTGTCCCTATTTTATTATCTGCTTGATGGATTCGAATACAGCGGGAATGATGCTTAACTTAGGTTTGTCTATTGTCCCGGTGAGCTTTACTGTGGTAAACTGGTTTACTTTACTTATCGCCGACGATAAAATCTGCATTAAGTCCGAAGAATCACGCACAATCTCAGGGTTAAACTCGGATTTAATAATATAATCAAGGTTGCCTTTAAAATCCACTTTTCCATGACAGTACAAAGTTACCTGCGGGCTCTTTAATACTCCCTCGTCACTAAAAACATTTCCTTCTTCAATAATTAAATCCGCGTTGGCCTCATTAAACACAATATTTTCAAAAGAAGGTATTACTAAAAACTGCCCTAATTTTTTAAAAGGCGCGATTTCCCAGAGATTACCTTCTTTTATGGAAATCATCCCTTTGCCAAGGTAACTTGTCGTATCTATCATCCTACCGCCTAAACTAAGATTTGCGCTAAGTATTCCAGAGATGGTTTTATCTTTGAGCGTCGTCTCCTCTTTTAATTTAGCCAGGTCTAAATTAACTACTTCTAATTGAAGGTTAAATTCCGGCTGTTGCGGAGTTAAATCTGCATCTGCGGTTAAATTAAGTTTTCCGCCGTATAAATCAGAAACTACATTAAATTCCTGTATCTGCCTATCTTTCTGTATCACATCTAGCCGCAGATTATCAAATTTAATTTGTTGTTTACCCATTATAAAAGCCGTAAGCGCGCCAGATTCCAAGCTCGCCTTAACCGTTAAGGCTTTTATGTCATTTAATTTTCCGCTGAGAGCCAATTTTATATTACAGATTCCTTTTGCGTTTATCTTATCCAAAAGGGGTAAATTTTCCGGAGAATAATCGGAAAATATTTTTTGAAAGTCTTCCAAGGAACACTTAATATCCGCATCAATATCCACCTGCGGGGCAGCTTCGGAAAGGATAGCGCTGCCGGAGGCATCAAACTCCGAATTTAGGTATTTGCCTTGAAGCTCTTTTATCGCTACAGTATTATCTTTAAGTTTTCCGGACGCTTTTAAGTTCAACACCTGCGAAACTAAATCAAACTTTATATTAGGGGAAGAAAAATCAGAAATTGCGCCGGAAGAATTATATTTTATGTCTTTAAATTTGCCTGTTATATCCTTCCATTCAATAACATCATTATTAAAACTGACTTTCCCGGATATGCCGCTAAGTCCTTGTTTGAGCCGAAGCAAACTTAATTTATTATCCTTTAAAATGGCCTCCCCTTCTATCTTGGCATCCTGCGGCGCAAGAACCTGCAGAGCAAAAGTTAAGTCTATTTTAACTTCTCCTTCTGCCTTAAGCGGCAATTTCACGAGCTTATTTTCGGCTAAGAATGCCTCTATTTTCTCTAAGCCCACGCTTTCAGAGGCGGCTTTAAATTTTAAGTGCGGGTCTTGAAAATTAGTAAGGCTTCCGGCAAGCTCAAATAAAGCGCCGAGGGCGTTAACTTTAAAGTTAGACAATTCTACCTTGTCCGTAGAAAAAGAGGCTTTTCCGGATAAGTCATCCGCCTTATTTATATAAGGCAGGCCGGATAAATCCACCCTATCCGCTATTATATCTCCTGAATAATCTAATAATGCGCCTGTCTTAACGTTATAAGCACCTACGACATTCAGTTTAGCATTGCCCTGCACATCGATACCTTCCTTCTCTATAGCCAATTTAGAGACGTCTGCCTTTAAGGATACCTTAACTATATCATCCTTAAATGCGGCATTACCCTCTAATTTTTGGATTATGCCTTTATTTATATGGAAAGGCACCTCTTTGCAATAACAGACTATGCTTTCTAAATTCAAGTTTTCCGCCTTTATCGCAGAGCTTAACTCTTTACTCCCTAAATCAAAGCTGCCTTTTGCTTCTAAGAAAACAGGGGATTTATCAGAATTTTCTAAATTTCCGGAAAGTGAATATCTTATCATCTTGGGCAAGGAGAACGATAATGTTAGATTTAATAAAGCGCTTTGGGAATAACTAGGCGTAACCAGCTCGTCTGTAAAGTTAATCTTAGCGCCTTGAATATTTACTTTATAAATAATAAGGGGGAATCCTTTCGGCGCTTTATCCATACCCTGTTTTAAGAGAGGAACGTTTAAGGCATTATCCCGCCTTCTCTGGAGGTTTAATTCAAGCGAGTAAATATTGACTAAAGGAATAATAACCTGCTTCTGTTTTAAGAAAGGCAAGATTAGCCAGCCCACAGAGAGCTGTTTGATTTTTAAAAATACCGGCTCCGTCTTTGGGTCCTGGCCAAATATAGTCAAATCCTCTAACACCAGTCCTTTTAGAATATTAAGTTTTATTGCGCGAAGAGCGGCCTTGCGGCCGATACTTCCCTCAATGCCCTCGACAATTAGGGATTTTACCTTAACCGGCAGATAGACCTTATTTAAATAGACGGCTAAGGCAGAAATAAAGAGGCTTAGAATAAAGAGGATTAACAAGAGCTTCTTTATCATACTCATAACAGCATTATATAGCATACGGTAATTTTATTCAAGTAAGGTAGACAAACCGTTTTTTGCGTGTTATAATTATTTTTTGGAACGGGGCGTGGCTCAGTTTGGCTTAGAGCGTGTGGTTTGGGACCACAAGGTCACAGGTTCAAGTCCTGTCGCCCCGACCATTTGAAAAATTTGCGCCCGTAGCTCAATTGGATAGAGCACCTGCCTTTCAATGAAGCCACAGTTTACGGAATAAAGTGAACGTAAATTGTTTGGCTGAATTGATCCCGCCGAGTGCGTCAAAATTATAGAATAGGATTTTGACGCATCTTACGAGGCGGGACAAATGGGAGCCCTTATAGGGAAAATAAAACCTATAAGGTGGACGCTGCTAAATCGGTAGATATCCCGGTGTTTTGGGACAATACCGAGCTAACCGTCATGTTCTTTGGCGGTAAGTGTAGAGACTTTACACAGCGAGGCTGAAATGCCTAAGAGAAAGTCCAGCCAGCAAACCTAAATGGCGGTCAGAGTAATCTGATGCTGGATGCTAAGCCGGTGGTTGGCCGTTCGATTCGGCCCGGGCGCGTAAATGAAGGCTCAACTTACAGAACGATAGTGATGTAAGTTGATTGCCTGAATTTATCCCGATAGTTACGAGTGAATTTTGGAAAAATTCACGAAGTGTTTTACTATCGGGAGGCATTTGTATAAGCACGGGATTAACAAATGAAATTTTTGAAAAAAATTTTATTGGTCATGCTGGTCATTTTTGCCGTAATCTTCTCTGTTGGATATGGCTTGGTCTCTATTTTCGGCAAGGATATCCTTAAAGCCCAGATAGAGAAACAACTAAAAGTTAAGGTAGGCCTCTCTTCTCTTTATTTAAGCCTGCCTCTAAACTTAGAAATTAATAACCTCTCCTTGGGGGAATTGGCAAAAATAAGAAAGATAAAAATTTTTCCCAGCATAATCGGCTTATTTTCCGGAAAAATTATCTTAAATAACATTGCCTTAATAAAACCGGAAATTGCTTTAGAAAGAAAAGAAGACGGCAGCCTTAACCTTCCACAACTTCCCGAACAAGGAAACAAGCAAGTATTTGTTGCCGGGCTTATTATTAAGGATGGCATTGTTTCGATTGTAGACAGAAAAGTAAACGGCGAAGCATTCTCTTTTTCGATAAAAAATATTAATATCAATATTTATAAAGCTAACCTCCTGCCTTATCCCTTGACCATAAAATATGCCTTAAGCGCAGCACTTAACGCGCGCCCGGATACAAAAGAGGCGCAAATAGAAGGCGAAGGCACAATTGACTGGCCGCATAAAAATATGCAGGGTGATTTTAATATAACTGGCATAGACGTGCTGTTTTTTAAACCATATTTCGGCAAAATTGTTTCCTCGCAAGAACAGCTTGCAACAAGCAAGGCTGACTTTAACGCGGATTTATCCGCCCAAAACAATGACCTATTGATAAAATGCCGCTTAAATGTCAAAAATCTTGCCTCCGCAAAAGAAACAGCCCCTGAGGCTAAGGAAGGGGCGGAGGAGCCGCCGCAGGGAAAGTCCTCTGGCGAACTGCTGGCGTCTTTGGGAATGGACCTTTTAAAAAGCCCTCAAGGTGAAATTAACCTCGAATTTGATATACGGACAAAATTAGATAATCCGCGCCTTGATAAGATCAGCCTTAAAGGCAGCGTATTCCAGAACGTCTTAGAAAATGCCCTTGAAAATCCGGATAAAATCAAGGATACTATAAAAACTATCGGCGAGCAACT
>CAKKQO010000076.1:0-8724 GCA_919902105.1 Omnitrophica bacterium GWA2_41_15
TGCTAAAATTGGCCCAACTGGTGGCGGAGGAGTAATTCCTGAACCGGCAACAATGTCGCTTTTAGGGCTTGGGCTTTTGGGTATGGCATTAACAAGGAGAAAAAAGAAAGGAGATGGGATGAAAAAAGCTAAACTATTATTAACCGTATTAGGCATATTGCTTATGTCTGGCACATTAGCGAATGCTGCTGTCATAGACGTTATACAGTCTCCGACGGGTTTCTTCGTTCCTGATAATTCGCAGGTGTATGATTGGCCGTATTATCGCTGGTATGGCGATGATTGGGGATGGACACATAACGCAATTGGCGGCTCAATAACAACGGCTACGCTGAATATTGATGCCTGGGATGTGGATGCATCAAGCGGTGAAGTTGATGAAATTTATGCCTTTGACGACGGTGTGATGACCTATTTAGGTAATCTTGCTGGCTTAAATGATGATTGGGGATATTCAAGTTTTGCTCTAGGTTCCAACTTCTATGATGATATCGCATCCGGGCTTGAGGTATGGATGGTTATTGACGAAACTGATGCAGGTTGGGCGGTGACGCTTGCCAAATCAGCCCTTTCAATTGACGGCGGAACGCTACCGCCTCCCGGACCAGGTGCGCCCATCCCCGAGCCGGCGACCTTATCGCTTTTAGGGCTTGGGCTTTTAGGCTTAGCAGGATTAAAAAGGAAAAAAGTATTAGAATCTGTGTAATCTGATTTTTAATCAGAGTAATCTTTTTGTTTGAATATTGTTATCCGCAAGTACTCAGCCACGGACTTAAGGATATAATATATAACGTATAAAAGAGGGGAGGTGAATAAATAAGTGAAAAAGTTACTAATTGCATTAGCAATAACAGTATTAGTCACATCTAACGCCTTCGCTTTCAGCATAGGCGAGTATCGCGGGCCACTAGAGTTTAAGTTCACTGATTTTGGCACGGGAACATTATATGGCTCATCTTCAGTCGGATACGGAAACGCCGATGGCATAGAAGATGCCTGGGGTGTTTTTAAAGTCGCCACTATCAAAACCGCAGACCTTTCAGCTACAACGCTGTGGTACGACGGCAAAGACGGTGAACAGCTTACTGGTATCTACTATGGCATAGATGATGACTTCTGGGCGCTTAATGGCGTAGGAGGAATAAATATCCAGTCAGTAGACGGGTTTATTGATGTCTATCTGGATACTACTACCTCTTTTAACGCAGCTCCGGGACCGGGAGCCAGAGTAGGAAACACATATCCTACAGTCACTGATGGCTCAACATTCCTGAATTTGGCATTTGGAAGTGGTATTAAGTTCGGTAATGCCTTCATCGGGGATGACCACATCGTCTACGATAACAACTTAGACGCCACTACTTCTCCTTTTACAGGAGACGGTGCGTTCTATCTTGACGTTATCGGCGGCAATTATGCCCCTATGTTTAACAGCGATTACTATGCCTTGGTTGATGATAGCGGTGCAACACATTACCGCGATTTCTTCGGCCAATTTGACACTAGTACAACAGGTGCTGGAAAATGGCTGGTAAAGAGTGAAGATCCGATAGGTGGAAAGGCAGTACCCGAGCCGACATCAATGCTTCTTTTTGGTGTAGGGTTGCTTGGTATTGGTGCAATACGAAGGAAAAGAGCCGTTTAACCCTATACCCTTTTGTGGTATAGGGCTAAGCGCCTTTTTAAGAGTAAGAGCTCTTAGTCAAAGAAAAGGCGCCTTAGCTCACAAGGTTAAGGCGCCTTATTTTAAAAATTTCAAGAGAAGGAATAACTAATGCCAAAGCTTAAAAAAAACTTGGCTTTCTATTTTTTTATCAGTATTATATTTACTATTTTTTCTTAATATCAATGCCTTTGCCATACCGCTTTTTCAGGTCTATACTGACGGTGCTGTTGCGGCAGATATAGGCGACGACGAAGATACTTGGTTCAGCTCAAGCAGCCCATTTACCTTAAATGTAGTAGGCGCATATAATAATTCCCATGTCCTCAGCCTTACTAATCTAACTCTGCTTGTCTCTGTTCCAGAAGGAGAAATTGGTACCATTGCCTTTAGTACCTCAGATGAAGCGCCTATTCTTTTAAAAACCGCCTCAATAAACCCTGATGCTAATGCGGATATAGATATACTTACTAATATTTCCGGATTAGACGGCTATGCCGAAAAAAACTTTTTCCCTTCCGGCGTTGCCTATAATAATCACTATCCGGTAAAAAATGATATTTCGGATTTTTTACTCTATGATTTAGGAAGTTTTAATAAAGAAGATTATACCTTATATGATTATAATGCGGATAACGGAATAATTGACCCGACCACAAAAATAAGCCCTTGGGGCGAGGAAAAAGAATATTCCGTCAGTTATACTGGATTTAGCCGCCTGCATTTTGATGTTTATGGCTATGTTTCCAAAGATAACGGCAAAGCAACCTGGGAACCTAACCCCGGCTCGCATGATTCTACCTCTCACACCACCCCAGAGCCGGCGACACTTTCGCTTTTAGGGCTGGGGTTGTTGGGGATATTAGGAATAAGGAGAAAAAAATAATTAAATAACGACTGCCTGAACCCGATATAAACATACAAAAGCAGGAGAGACTCAATTCCTGCTTTTGTCATAATATACATATTAAGTTATTTAATAAATGCTTAATTTTATATTTAAATTAGTTAAGTCTGCCCGGTTATTAGAAGAAATTTACCGCCTGCGCTTTGAGGTTTATGTAAAAGAGAACGGCTTTATTTCTTGCGAAGACTGCCCAGATGGTAAAGAAAAGGACAAGTTTGACGAGCATTCTATACATATCGCCGCCATAGATAAAAGGGGTATTTTGGCAGGGGCAGTGAGGCTGGCCTTAGATTCGCCGTATGGTTTCCCCATAGAAGAACACTGCCATTATCCGATTTTTAACCATAAAGTTGAATTAAGCCGTAAAAATTTGCTGGAAATATCCCGCCTTGTCATCAGTAGGGATTACCGTATCGGAAAATGGGACGACCCTTACCATGTCGTCATTGCTAACGAATCCCGCAATAACTTAAAAGAATGTAAATGTAACATCAGCCCGATATTATTCGGTTTATACGGGCTTGCCTACCAAGAAAGTAAAAGGCGTGGTCTAACCCACTGGCTGGCGGCAATGGAAGATTCCCTCTTTAGGTTAGTTGCTCTGCACGGGTTTATTTTTTCACCGCTGGGGGCGCCGATTGATTACTACGGCGAGGTAACGCCATACTTAGGCGAGCTTAGCGAGATTGAGAAAAGCGTGCGCGGATTGAAACTTGCCTCAGAGGACATCTTTCATAGATTCTTTGAACCCGCCTCATCTAATTAAATATTCCTGAATTTTCTCTCGTAATCTACTTCCATCCCGTAAGGAAAAGAATAGTAAGGATAGATTTTTACCGTAAAAGGGACTTTTAAGAAAGAAGAGAGGACGGATTCTATCTTTTCTATAAATGATGGGTTTTGTTCTTTAGTCTTCTTGAGTTGGATATCAATATTAAGTTTTGAGTTTATATTACTTAAACGAAAATATTTCGTTATGTAAGGAGGGATAGAAAAATCAGAAAATAACGCTTCTTCTATTAACTGCGGCATAATGATTGCTCCGCCTGAAGTCATAAATTTATCCCGGTCGTAAAGCTCGACAACCGGTAAATCAATGGAAAGCTCAGGGTTCCTTACGATAACCCTTCCGCAATCTTTGGTATTATATCGTATTAAAGGAAGGACGGCATTTTCATCTAAATTCGTCATCACTAATTCTCTATCATTCTCTGACTTTAACTCTTCGATATATATCCGCGTAGGAAAATAATGAAATATCTCAGGGCACATCTTATAAGGTTCATCCTTCTGCATCTGCCGGCGCAGAGAAATAGTTTCCTTGGTTTCAAACATAAGATTTAACCCGAGTTCGGCAATACCAAAAGAGGAACCGATAAAGGCGCTGTCAGGCCTATCTAAATCTTGGCCTAAAAGATATGCCAGGTAACTGCGTATATTCTCCGCCAATATTTCTTCGCCTAATATTAAATGTATCTTGGTCTTTTTAATATCTACTCCTAAGCATATTGCGTCCTCCAGCATATTTTTTGCGAAATTATTGTCTGCGGCAATAATTACCTGCTCAAATTTTGAGGCGAACTCGTTAAGTAAGCAGATTATCGTATCATCCCTGGGGCCGGTATTAGCGGCAGCCAAATAATCCGAGTTAATCTTAATACCCATAGGAAGGGCATTAATCAGCAAGGTTTTTTTATCAGAAATGCCAAAAGTATAATCCAGCATCACATCGCTAAATTCAGTGAATCGCCTTTGCGCGCTCCTATTGTTTAATCCGTATGAAAAGAGGCCGGAATGACCGGAACTGGATACTATCTCGCTGATATCGGAAAAATAAGCTGTATTACATAGTTTCTCAACACGGCCCATATAGGCGGTAAAAACTTTTTGCTTATCTAAAACCGGAACCTTGCGCCGGAAATCATAGATATCATATATCTCTTCGGGCGAGACGTTATGGGCCGCGAGTATTTCTTTATAGGCGGGAATATTTTTTGCGGCATTTTTAAATACTGATAAAACCTTCTTCTCTGACTGAATCCTTAACCTATCCTGATTGATAGATTTAAGATAGCGCCTAAATTCTCTGGTTTTATTTCTTAGGATTATTTTTTTCAGGCTCATACTAAAAGAATACCTTCACCTGCAAATAATAAGCGTTTTGATAATCTCCGAATTCGGAATTATTTCTTCCCTGAAACAACTGCGCGCCTAAAGAAATATCTGTATTCTCCAAAATATTATACCTTATCTGCGGGTTTAAAAAAACACTTTTCCCTTCCCAGTCATAGATAATAAAGTTATCTAATTTTACCAGCGGTGCCAGTTCATAGGTTATGCCCAGATTAGACAGGTGTTTTTTGAGGGAAAGGATTTTACGCGAAAGAGAATAAGAGGAGGTAAGTGCAGTTGCGTCATTATCATCTGCGCCGCCGTTAAAAAACTGTTCAAATAATAAATAAAGTTTAGCGAAGAAATTATAATCAAGCCCGAGAGAAACACGCGGAAATTCCCTTTTGTTATCCTGTTTAGTATAAGAGAATTCTCCGCGAAAACCGGCATCCCGAAGGTAGCCGTCAAATAAAAAGCCCAATACTTTATCCTTACGAATACTTGCGGCGATAAGCGCGCAGTCGAAGGTCTCGATTTTATGAAATAACCTTACTCCGAAACTCGCCTCGCCGGAATTTTTTGCCGGCGCCAAAATAAGGTTTAAGCCGGAAAAATCTGATGAAGAAAAATTTAAATTTAAGGCATCTATGCCGATACGTTCGTCGAGCTCAAGTTCGGTTGGGGCAAGTGAATTAAATAAATCTAACGGGCTATAAAAACGCATCCTGCCCCAGTCAATAGATTGCTTGCCTAATACCGCTTGAAATTCCGGCTGATAATACTTTAAATAAGCGCGATAGACCGAATGTTTTAAATAGAGATGCTCGTTATCCACGGAAACCTTATCCAAATCTATCGCGGTTAAGTTATCCTGAATTTTAGAACGGATAAAAGAAAAATCAGAGGTATTAGCAAAGTCATTAACAATTGCCTCGTTATCTACAGATAAAAAGAACTGCCAGGGTGCTGTTTCTTTTTTAAACTCTAAGCGCGCACGCTGTGTATCGGCAAAAATATCTTCTTTCGTATAAAGCGATTTGCTAAGGGTAAGAATATTTTTATAGTAACCGCTGACCTCTAAATTATTTTCCTGAGAGAAACAGGTAGTGAAAAAAATAAAAAGAAGGGAGACAGCCAAAAGATATGGCTTTGACTCTTTGACTCCCTGCCTCGCCGGCAGGCAGGTTTGACTCTTTGACTCTAAAACTTTCATTACTTCACAACCTTTCCGTCATGAAGATTAATCAGCCGTTTTGCCTTATCCATCACCATTTTATCGTGGGTGGAAAAAATAAAGGTAACGCCTTTTTCTTGGTTTAGTTGACGCATCAGGTCGAGCAGGGATTCGGCGGTTTTTGAGTCTAAATTTGCCGTTGGCTCATCCGCTAAAATTACTTTCGGCTCAGCCACAATTGCGCGCGCCACTGCCACCCGCTGCTGCTGGCCGCCGCTCATCTGGTGAGGGAAACGGTTAATATATTCTCCTAAGCCAACGCGGTTTAAAATTTCTTGCGCCTTCTTGCGCCTTATGCTTAGAGGTATTCCCTGAAGAAGCATCACATATTCCACATTTTCAAAGGCAGTAAGCGTATTTATCAAATTATAAGCCTGGAAAACAAAACCAATTTCTTTTAATCTAAATAGCGCAAGCTGAGAAATACCTATTCGAGTAATATCTTTGTCTTCATAAGAAATGCTTCCGCTCGTCGCCTTATCTAATGCGCCAATGAGATTTAAGAGAGAGGTCTTGCCTGAGCCGGAAGGGCCGGCAATCGCGGTAAACTCGCCTTTTTCAATAGCCAAATCAACGCCCCTTAAAGCAGGGGTTTCGATATTGCCGTCGATGGTGTAAGTTTTAGTTAAGTTGACTATTTGAATAAGCACTATATACTCCTTATCGCATCCACCGGCTTTAAATTTGCCGCGTGATACGCCGGATAGAGCGAAACAATTATGCTTGTAATCAATACTAAAGATGTTGAAATAATTGTATGCCCCAAAGAAACCTTTGGGTAAACAAAGGCATCCACATAAAAGGCATTTAACGCCTGCGTAAAGATGGTTAAGTTTATTCCTGTCTTGCCAAAGTAGAGAGAAAGAAAATATCCTAAAATTAAACCGATAATAGTGCCGAATACACCTAAGAATAGCGACTCCCAAGCCACAGTCATAATAATCTGGCGGCGCCGCGTGCCCAAGGCAAGCAATATCCCGAATTCGCGCCTGCGCTCTAATACTCCCATCAACACCGTATTCAGTATACCTATAGCCACTACAATCATCACCACCAAAACAATAATCCAGATAAAGCCATTATCAAACTCAATCCATTGTTTTAAAATAGGGGAGATTTCCTGCCAAGGAAGAGCTTCTAAGTCAGAAGAATTAAGCGCTTGGCCTATTTGGCTGGCAACAAGCTCTGAATCATTAACAGACTTTAGGCGAATAGCAATCTCGGATGCCCTATCCTGCATCACAAACAAATCCTCTGCCGCCTTGTAGCTGATTATAGCGATACCTTTATCGATCTCTTCAACGCCAGTATCCAAGAGGCCCTTTATGCGAAATGCTGCCGAGGCAATACTCCCATCGAACGCCTGCGACATTAATACGATTTTATCGTCGAGAACCACATTCAAATTTTCTGCCAAGCGCCTGCCGATAACGATGCTATTATCTTTTCCGCTCTCTAAAAATTTCCCTTCTTTAATCCGTTTAGCAATAGAACTGACTTTTATTTCCTTATCCGGAAAAACGCCTAAGATTAAAACCCCGGAGGAATTTTGGGCTGATGCCGCTAAACCAAATGCCTTTATCCGCAAAGCAGCCGCCAAAACCTTAGGATTACTTTCTATACCAGAAACTATACCCTGCGGATTAGGTATATTTATTTCCAATTGCTCTTTTGCCTGAAAACCTTTTTTATGCACCTGAATATGGCCGCTAAGGAGGGAGGTATAGTTTTCCGTCATCTGGATATGCGCGCCGTCCACAAATGCCCAGATAAAAATAAGAGCGGCCAAGCCGAAACCCACGGCAGAAATAGTAATAAGCGAGCGGCGCCTATTGCGGATGATGTTACGGAAAGCTATTTTTAGGAAAGTAAACATTTACTGTATTTTCCTTAGATTCTCCAACGTAAACACATTGCCATCTATCGGCTTATTATATTCTACATCTATCAACTTAATAACGGTATAATGCCCGGCTTTGATTAACGAGGACATTTTCCAAACGCGGGGAATAACCCGGTCAGATACTCGGCCGATATCGGAATATTCAAGGACTTTTATCAGTTTGCCCTTTTCGCTGTAATATTCTTCTTTCAGCGGGACACAATCAACCCTGCGCACCCAACGGATAATTTTACCCCAAATAACAGCCGCCTGCGGCTTAGGAATCAGCTCAATCATATAGACGGCCTGCCCATTGAGCTTCAATTCGGTAATAATCTTATGGCTATAATCATTAACAATGCTGTTTTCCTTAACCAAATCGTCATTGGCAAAGTCGCTGCCCATCCAGCTTTGCGCCATCATCGAAGGGGGGATTTTAATCGTTTTTTCCACATTCGGCAGGTAATTCCACATCTCATTTTTAATCCGCAGTGTTCCAATGCCCGCCTCTTTGGCAGGGGAGAGGATGCGGATAAAAGTCTTATCCCTGCCTAAGCTGTAAACATCTAACTTAAGCTCTCTTTGCCAGTTGGGAGTAACTACTTCCATAGCGTAAATTCCTTGATTGGTATCTCCGCGCATAAGGTCGTCTGAAAGCTTGACGATCTCGGTTGGGGATAAAGAGGCTTGGGAAAAAGCAAAAGCAGGCAGAAGAAGCAAAAGGATTGAACCGAGCTTCGCCACCCCCGAGGAGTCCATTCGGCCACCTCGGGGGTGTTTAAAAGCTAATTTACACACAATTGAGCATACTACCTTCTTTATCTTCATAGTTGACAATAAGTTAAAAATATGTTAACATAATTTTAAAGATTATGCAAACATTTATCTTTAAAAAAGTTGAGCCGAATGATAGCGAACTTATGCAG
>CAKKQO010000076.1:8824-12899 GCA_919902105.1 Omnitrophica bacterium GWA2_41_15
TATGCAAACATTTATCTTTAAAAAAGTTGAGCCGAATGATAGCGAACTTATGCAGCAGATACATCGCCTGCGTTTTGAGGTCTATTGCCGCGAGTGTAACTTTATCCGCCAAGAGGATTATCCGCAAGGCATAGAAAAAGACGAATACGATGAACAATCTGTGCATTTTGCGGCGATTGACCCGCAAGGGCTGGTGATCGGAACAATGAGAATGATTCTGCCGGGAAAGCTTAACTTCCCGTTAGAGTCACACTGCCCAAATATAAATGTCAATAAAAATACCCTGCCGCGCAATAACCTTGCTGAGGTTTCCCGTTTAGTCATAAGTAAAAACCTGCGTAGAAGATCTGATGATGCTATGTATTATGGCCCCCAGATAGAAGATAAGCAAGGGGTGGATAGAGATGGCAGCGCATTCCTGAGACGGGCGAAACCGATGGCCTTTGGGCTATACCGGGAATTATACAGGGAAAGTAAAAAGAGAGACATAACCCACTGGTACGCCTTGATGGAAAAAAGCCTCTGGCTTCTCCTGCGTATCCATGGCTTTGCCTTTGAACCCATAGGAGAAGAGGTCAATTTCTATGGCATGGTAAAACCGTATTTAGGCCAGATAGCAAAGATAGAAGAAGATGTCCGCCTTAAATTTCCTAAATTCTTTGACTATTTCACAGCAAACTCTGAACAAGAACATCTGCATAGTTTTAGTCAATAGGGCCTTATCCTTGTCTAATTCCCTAATGGTATTATATTAATATGCTTGAGAATAAATTTCATATTTTTGAATCATTTGCGCAAATAGCCAAGGCATATCCAGAAAAAAAAGCAGTTATCTTTAAAAGAAACGCCTCGGACTCTGCATACAAATACCTAACCTACGCTCAAGTATACGATAATTCTGTCCAATTAGGTAACTTACTAAAAGATAAAGGGATAGAGCCCAATGATAAACTAACTATCGTCTTAGATACTCGGCCCGAATACGCAATAGCCTTTTTTTCCGCGATGTACGCAGAAGCAGTTGCAGTCCCTTTAGATATTCAGCTGCCGGCTGGGCAAATTACGCAATTTATTCTTCATTCAGAGTCCAAACTGCTGATAACTACGGAAAAAATATATTCCGGCCTTAAAAACTACCTGCAAGACTTAACGGCGATTCTCATCGACTCCGCAGAATTCCAAGCGCAGATAAATAAATATCCATCAGATACAACCTTTACCCCGAAGACCGAAACCGATAAAGAGCTTTTAGCGCTGTTGGTCTATACCTCAGGCACTACCGACCTGCCGAAGGCGGTAATGCTTACGCAGGCAAACCTTTTATCCAATGTTAATGCAATTAAAAAATCAAATATAGTGACTGAGGGCGATATTATTGTTTCAATCCTGCCCCTGCACCATACCTATCCCTTTATGGTTACTTTACTTCTGCCTCTGTCTCTAGGCGCAAGCATAAGCTATCCTCTCGGCCTTTCCTCTGGCGAGATAGTTAACTGCATCAAAGAAACACAGGCTACCATCCTCGTAGGCGTGCCGCAGATTTATTCGGCTTTGCATCGTGCGATTAAAGAAAAAATTAAAAAGCTTCCGCTGGTAAAACAAGTCTTGGCTAACTTTTTAGGAGAATTATTTTATGTTTTACGGCTTAGCTTTAATATTAATTTAAATAAACGCATCTTTTCCGAAATCCATAAAACTATCGGAGAATCCTTGCGCTTTATGGCCTCAGGAGGAGCCAGGCTTGACCCAGACGTGGCCGAAGATTTCTTCAAGTGGGGATTTACGATTTTAGAGGGATACGGATTAACAGAAACCTCTCCGGTAGTAACCTTTAATTTGATAGACAGCCCTAAGATAGGCTCGGTCGGTAAACCTATCCCGCAAGTTGAGCTCAAAATAGTTAATCCTAACCAAGAGGGGATAGGAGAGGTGGCGATTAAGGGCCCGAATGTAATGGCAGGATATTACAATATGCCCCGCCAGACCAAAGAGGCCGTCAAAGACGGCTGGTTCTCAAGCGGCGACTTAGGATACCTCGATAATGAAGGCTATCTTTATCTAACGGGAAGAAAGAAGGAAATAATTGTTTTATCCAACGGTAAAAATATTAATCCGGAAGAAATAGAGAAAGCTTATTCTCAAAGCCCGTTCATTAAAGAAATCTGTGTTTTGCCGATTAAGGCATCGGGATTGCTAAAGGGGGTAGAGAGCCTTGCCGCAATCATTGTCATCGACGAAGAATACTTCAAATTAAAAAATGAAATTAATATCCGTAATAGGTTGAAATGGGAGCTCGATACTCTTTCCATAAAACTGCCGTCTTATAAACGGATTAGCGGATTTGTTATCAGCAAAGACAGCCTTCCCCGCACGAGATTAGGCAAAATAATGCGCCATAAGATTCAAGAGCTTTATGCCGAACAGTTAGAAAGCAATAAACACAAGGAAGAAGAGCCTTTGAAAAAAGAAGATTTAGATATCCTCTCTCTTGCTAGCACTCAGCAAGTCCTCTCTCTGCTTAAACAGGCATTAAATAAAGAGGTATCCATCAACGACCATTTAGAATTGGATTTAGGCCTTGATTCGCTGGGAAGAATAGAATTACTCCTTGGCCTGCAAACTGCCCTTGGCCTTGAAGTATCCGATGAACAAGCGATGGATTTTTTTATGAGCTTGACAGTTAAGGATTTAATTGAGAAGTTTAGACGTGTTATGCCGGATATAAAAAAGCAGCCCCAAAAAGAAAAAGCCTTCCTCTGGTCAAAAATCATAAATGATGGCCCGTCTAATAAAACGTTAAAAAAAATCAGCTTAAAACCTAATATCTTTGCTCTAATTATCGGCTTAATAATTATCAGTATATTCAAAGCCATATTCTACATCCTATTTTTATTGAAGGTGGAAGGTAAACATAATTTAAAAGAAAAAGGGGCCTACCTAATCTGTCCAAACCATACCAGTTATCTTGACGGACTCATTGTCTTAAGCGCCCTTCCGTTTAAAACTGCCTTAAATACCTACTTTGTGGGCTTAAGCGTTATTTTTGAGCATTTTATATTAAAGGGCTTGATAAAAACAGCGCGGCTCATTCCTTTAGAAATCAACTTAAATTTGACCGAAGCGCTGCAGACTTGTTCATTTGTGCTCAGAAACTCTAAAATAGTTTGCTATTTTGCTGAAGGGCAAAGGTCAGTGGATGGGGAGATAAAAGATTTTAAGAAGGGGGTGGGTATTTTAATTAAAGAACTGGCTGTGCCGGTTATCCCAGCCTATATTGAAGGAAGCTTCCGGGCCTGGCCACGCGGCAAATCTTTTCCAAGGTTAAGCCCGCTGAAGATTACTTTCGGTAAAATGGTTAATCCTGACGAATTATTGCCTGCCGGAGTATCTAACGAAGAAGAAAGCTACGAGATGATTGCTCGTAATTTACAGCAAAAAGTAGCCAGCCTGCGAGACAATAAAACTTTTAAAAAGTTTTATATAAAATAAACTTGACAAGGTGTAAAAAATATGCTACACTTTAACCTATTGTAGAGTATAAAGATTCGTTCCTCATAAAATACATGTCTAAAAATAAAAACACAATTTTCCCACTTTTAAGCAACGCCTTCCAAACCATAAAGAAACATCCGGTAACGCTATTTCCCCTTGCTATTGCCGCCTTCTTAGAATTATGGACCTTAGAGCTTATCTATTTTCTGCCGCGCTGGCCGCTAAATTCTCTCTTTGCGCCTATTGTCCGCACCTTATGGGGAGAAGGTTTACTGCATTATCCCCGTAATTTTTTCCTGATGTATAAACTCTTTTATTATGCGCAGATAGCCATCTATCTACTGGCAGGGGGATACCTTACAGCCGTTACCTGTGCTATGTTCGGCGATATCAACGCGGATAAAAAACTGAATTTAAAAGAGCCGCTAAAGAAAACTGCAAAAAGATACCTGGAGATATTTTGCATCGTCTTAATCAGCACAATATGCTTCTTTATCATCCGCAGCGCCTACAACTTAATACTTAACTTTATTATTTCCAACAAGTTTCACCCCTACAACCATATTATCATCGCGATAAAAAA
>CAKKQO010000077.1 GCA_919902105.1 Omnitrophica bacterium GWA2_41_15
CTGTGGTTATAGCAATATCAGGAATAAATTTTCGTATTTTATTGACGAGATTTAAATACTCAGTTCTGGCATAATTACGGTTCATAGCCTTTAAAACATCATCATCTCCGGACTGCAGCGGAATATGTAAATGCGGGCATAATTTATCAGAACTTTGTAATTCTTTAATTAAAGCGTCATTAACATCTTTTGGCTCTATGGAACTTAAACGGATACGTAAAAGCCCGCTAATTTCCTCTAATCTTTTAATCACGCTAACTAAATTCGATTGAGGCACTAAATCTTTACCGTAGGCGCCTAAACATACGCCGCATAAGACAACTTCCTTAAAGCCACTTTCTACCAACTTTTCTGCTTCAATTACTATTTCTGAAATTGCCTTGCTGCGCGGTGAGCCTCGCACATAAGGAACCTTGCAATACGAACAGAAATTATCGCAGCCATCCTGAATTTTTAAAAACGCGCGGGTATGGCCTGTAAAATAAGATATGCCCGCGCAATCATGTTTGCTATCCTGTTTATATTTGGCTTGGACAAATAAAGGATTAATGTAGGATAGAATACTCTCTTTATGCTTATTTTTTACCAGGGTTATTTTATTATTGCTATTGCTAATCTTAACTTCATCTAATTCCGCCAGGCACCCTGTAACTAGGATGTCCGCGTATGGATTCTCTTTTTCTGCTTTACGAATAAACTTCAGGGAATCTTTATCTGCGCGATGCGTAACCGTGCAGGTATTAACTACATAGACATCTGCAGGCAATCCGTTATCCAGTTCCTTAAAACCTGCGCGGATAAACTGCTCTCTGATAAGCTGCGTATCATATTGATTGACTTTGCATCCTAATGTATAAAATTTAATGGTTTTCATACAATCTTATAAAACTCGCGACTGCTAATGCGGCAGTATCAACACGCAGGACCAGTTCTCCTAAGGATACGGCAATAAAACCAGCCTTTTCGGCTAAATTAACCTCACCAGAACTAAAATCACCTTCGGGCCCGATAATAACTATTACACTTTTATGGCAAGTTGCAC
>CAKKQO010000078.1 GCA_919902105.1 Omnitrophica bacterium GWA2_41_15
GATTTGCAACGGAAAATTAACCCCGCCTTTGGCGAGGCTAACGCGCGGATTGAGATAAGGCGTGCGCGCTGGTGGCAAGAGTTATCTGGGGATTGTTATTACTGCCGCAGAGGCCTAACATTCCACTTGCATCGTAGCAAGAAGTGATAGAAACCTTGACTGTCGCCGTAGAGCCGGTAACAAAAGTAGGGGAAAAATCAGTAACTCCAGCGCTAACGATTTCGGTAAGCAGAGGGCTACCCACCCATCCTGGAGGCACAGGGGCTTGAGAATAATATTCTATAGTCGTCCCGTTTTTGACATAGGCTCCCCAGGTAGCATCACTACGTCTAAACCTAAGACGAGTAACAATGTCTACAGGAGGGGCTTCTATAAAAATACCTGAATCATTTATACTACCCGTAACCTGATTTATATCCCTTTTAATCCGCAACAAAACCGGGCTAACCTCGCATTGCATCTCTGCAACCCGGTCAGAGGCGTTAAAAAACTTCCTTGCCGCAACATCTAGTGTAGCCGCGGTGAGCAAGATTACCCCTAACAAGGCAACCGCAACCATCAGCTCTATCAAGGTAACCCCGTTCTTCATATTATATTTTAGGGAAACGAACCTGCAGATATACCCTGCGGCAGGCTTCTGTTGCCGGAACATTAGAAGGTATAGCATTATGATTATCCGCATCCACACGGTAGCGGTAATCAAAGAGTATAGGTGAAGCAATAGGAATATTAGCCCAATTAGTCCAGCCTGTGGGTAAAGTAGCAGTTAAGCGAAGGCCGTTTTGTTCCGGATCCGCATTGGGGGGAAAAAGGACGGCATCGCCCCATTCATTAGCGGCAACTCGCACTCGCCGGTTTTCAAGCTGTTCCTGCGCCAGATTTATCGCAATTAACCTGCGGTTTGAGCGCTGGACAAACTTATTGCCGCTGGTAAAAACCGTAAATATACCGGCAATAGTGGTTGCCATGATAACTGCAGAAACTATTATCTCAATTAAAGTAAACCCCGTTAGAAATTTCCTTTTGCTGGGCATCTTATATGTTTTATATCGTCACCCCGTTATAACTCCTGAATTTCTAACGGGGTAAACCCGGACTTAGCGTTTAGCGTATAGTGCATAGTTGGTATTCCATAGAAAACCCCGTTAAATAACTGCGTTCTCTAACGGGGTTAAATCAAGGGCAATTACCGGCAACCTGCGCAGTAGGATCATTGCTAGTCTCGTCTACCTGATAAACACAACTCGCATATCCACCACCACCTGTTCTATCAGCAGTAGCAATAAAACTACTGCTATCTGCCGCAGTAATCGCATAATCCCAATCGGTTTCATTAAGGTCAAGGCGAAGGGCTGTATTTGCCGAGCCAGCGCCGGTAAAATTTCCTGCAACAGTATCCGGCCCATAATATCCGCCATACTCGCCTTGATATATCTGCTCGCCAGCACGTATTAGTTTGAGGGCGACAATTGCCTCGCCTACCCTGGCCCGCTCTTGCGTGCGCACATAACTTGGCACTGCAATAGCGGCAAGTATCCCGATAATCAACACCACTATCATCAACTCTGTTAGGTTAAAACCGTGATTCAAGTATCTTTATCTCCTGAAAGCCATATTACTTTTGCTATCCATCTGACTCTAAGTTATATCTCCTTAAGATGTTATTGCACACAGTTAGTGCGAATAAATGCATTCTTTTCATCAAGCGTAACAATACAAGTGTCATAAGTGCCGCTTGCCCTATCAGCCGTAATTAGAAATTGGTTCGCGGCTGGTACCGCAACATTGTAGGCCCAGTCTGGATCACTAGTAATAGCCGCAGGTAATCCTTCAGACCATTTGTCTAACTCTGCATCATTTACAACGCTAGCTGCATCAAAAGTAGAGGTAAGATAGACACTGTTTTGCGCGCAATACATCTTCTCGGCGCTGCTAATTAAGCTCAAGTTTGCCGTTGCCTTAGATAGTTTGGCCCTTTCTACAGCATTTAAATATTGCGGTATGGCAATGCCTGCCAATACACCGATGATAATCACGACAATAATTAATTCTAAAAGCGTAAAACCTTTTCTCTTAAACATTCCCCCTCCTCCTTAATCCCGCGAATAGCGGGATTAACTCCGCAGCCTACCGCAAAAATATCATAGAGATTTTTGCGGTGATCAGGCAAGGAGTAAGTTATTTACACAAGCGCCGAATAAGAGCATCCAACGCCCACACTTGGTTATATTATTGCTTATTCTTCAGTATTTGTCAATTTTTTTCTCACCCCCCATCCTCATTTAAAAACCGCCGCCGGAAGCCGCGCCGACGATGCTGAATATCGGCAGAAATAAAGCAATCACCATCACTCCGATTATGCCGCCCATAAAAACCAGCATTATCGGCTCAAACATAGTAGCAAACCGGCTGATAAAAGTTTCAGCGTAGGCATCATAAAAATCAGCCACGCGCCGAAACATCTTGGCTAATTCACCAATCTCCTCACCCACAAAAATCATCTGCACCACCATCGGCTCAAAAAAACCGCTTTTTTCTAACAACTCCGCCAACGGCCTGCCTTCCCGAACGCTGGTTTTAACCCTCTTAATTACGGCTTCCAGGATTTTATTGCCGACACTGCGTTCTGTAATCTCCAAGGCATACAATATTGGCACGCCTCCTTCAATAAGCGTTGCCATTTCCGAAGTGAATCTTTCTACCGAGAGAATCTTAAAGAAATTCCCGAATACCGGAAGGCGCAATTTAACTGTATCAATCATACGCCTGCCATTAGCGGTTTTAGCAAACTGCCTAAAAATAAAATGAAATAAAATTATAAAAACTAAAGCCGGTATAAAACCTTTCCTGGCTATATCGCTAAGTTGAATCAAGGCTTTCGTTATCGCAGGAAGCTCGGCGCCAAAACCTTTAAAAAGCTTAGAAAACGTCGGCACGATATTAGTAACAAAAAATAGGATTGCCCCCATAGCCACCATAAAAAGAATAGCCGGATAAAGCAGGGCAGAAACTATTTTTCTTCTAAAATTAGCCTGCATCTCTAAGTATTTGGCTAACCTATCCAAAACTAGAGGCAGGCTTCCGCTGGCCTCGCCCGATTCTACTAAATTAACCCACAATTCCGTGAATATAGCCGGGTGCTTAGCTAAGGCATCCCTTAAAGTTAATCCTGCTTCGACATCCTTTTTCGCCTTGACAACTGCTTTATTCAAAGTTACGGAATCTATTTGTCTAAGCAGGGCCTCTAAACTTTTATGTAAGTTGATACCTGCATCAAGAAGAGTAGCCATCTGCCGGGCAAAAAAAACTAAATCATATAACTTCACCCGATAATGGGTAAATTTCACTCCCCGCCTATAACTGCTATCTTTTAACGAACGAGAGGGAAGATTTTTATCTAATTTCTTCTCTATTTTATCTGGCGCAGGGGCGGCGGAAACTACCTTAGTAACGATGAGCCCCTGTGCTTGCAGGCGCGCTACTAATTCGTCCTCTGAGACGGCATCTGTAACCCCAGATTCTCTCTTGCCGTCTTTTGTCATTGCTGTATAAGAGAATTGCTCCACTTTAACTTACGCCTCTCTCTTCGTTACTCTAAAGCTACGCTCATTACTTCTTCTAAGCTGGTTAAACCCTGTTCTGCCTTTTTTAGGCCGCTCTCATATAAGGTACGCATATTATACTTAGCCGCCAGCTCTCTTATTGCCTTAATCGAGGCCCCATGAATAAGCGCCTCGATAAATTCGTCATTAATAAGCATTACTTCAGCGATGGAGATGCGGCCTTTATAGCCGATATTATTGCATTTTGCGCAACCCTTCGCCCGATAGATTAAATCTGCGCTTATCTTTATATCGCCTATTTTATCCACTGTCGGCTCATACGCTTCTTTACAATGCGGGCATAAAAGGCGCACTAAGCGCTGGGCGACAATCATAATCAAAGAAGGAAGTAGCAGATACGGCTCGATACCAATATCTATCAGGCGCGTGATGGCGCTGGCGGCATCATTGGTATGCAGTGTGCTTAACACTAAATGTCCGGTTAAAGCGCTCCGGACACAAATCTGAGCGGTCTCTAAATCCCTTACCTCTCCTACGAGCATAATATCCGGGTCCTGCCTTAAAAACGACCTTAATGCCTCGGCAAAGCTAAGCCCTATTTCGGGCTTGACCTGAACCTGATTAATGCCGTCTAACCTGTATTCTACCGGGTCTTCTATAGTCACGATATTTTTCTGGGTATTTCTCATCTCATTTAAAGCGGCATAAAGAGTAGTGGTCTTGCCAGAGCCTGTAGGGCCGGTTAAGAATATCAAACCAAAGGGGCTTTTTATCGCCTTTCTAAAATCTACTAACTGCTTTTCATCAAAACCTAAGGCGGAGAGGTCTAAATTTACACTGCTTTTATCCAGAATCCGTAAAACCATTTTCTCGCCGTAGATAGTCGGGATTGTGGAAACCCGGATATCAATAGTCCTCTCTTTTACCTTGACAATAAAAGCGCCGCCCTGCGGCAGTCTTTTTTCGGCAATATTCAAATTGGCTAAAATCTTGAGGCGGGATAATATCGGCAAATGCAGATGTTTTGCCGGAGGCGGGATTTCGTAGAGTTTTCCGTCAATACGGTAGCGCAGGCCTATCCTCTCTTTAAACGGCTCTATGTGGATATCCGACGCCCTCTCTTCAATTGCCTGCCCTAAGATTAAATCTACAAGTTTAACTACCGGCGCTTCTTCTGCCTTCTCTATAAGTTTATCTAAACTTAGGTCTTCTTCTTCGCTTTGGACTTCCTCTTCTTTTGTAAAAGTCTGCTCAATATGATAAGATTCCTGAATTGCCTGCTTAAGCATATCCGCCTTACTGTAGAATTTGCTCATCGCCTCTTCAATATCGGCACGGGTGGCAATTACCGGGTTGATTTCACAGCCGGTCATTTTTCTTAAATTATCCAAGAGGATTAAATCGAAAGGGTCAGAGATGGCGCAGGTAAGCGAATTTAAATTACGCGATAAAGGAAGCACGTGATTCTTTACGGCGAAGTCTTTTGAGATTAGCTCTTCTAATCCTTGGTCAACCGCAGGCTTAAGATGTCCCGTGCTTAAGCTGACATAGGGAATAGACAGTTGCTTGCCTATGGCGGCAATCATATTCTGCTCGTTAATAAATCCTAATTTTACTAAAATTTCCCCCAATCTTACGCCCTCATCGCTCTGCTGAGCGAGCGCCTGATTTAACTGCTCCTCGTTAATCAAGCCGTCTCTGATTAAAATCTCGCCTAATTTTAAATAACTGCGCGTCATTTTACCTCATACTCTTGAAGCAGTTTATCTATTTCTAAATCCCTGCCGGATAAAGCCTCTTTTTTAGATAAGGCCTGTTCTAAGGCTTTGCCCGCGGCTAAATCGGAAACCTCAAGGCCCTTGCTTAAAGACATATAGCTGTCTTTTAGAATATGCGGGGTAAGAAACACTACTAACTCCCTGTCAGTATTGCTAATATCTTTACTTCTGAATAATACCCCTAAAATTGGGATATCGGATAAGATAAAAGTTTTTTTCCTTACATCTTTTTTCCTCGTGCGGATGAGCCCGCCGATCATTACAGTCTCGCCGTCTTTTACCCTGATTACAGATTTTGTACTGCGCTCTTCAGGGTTTCTGTATTGATAACTCTTGCTTTCTACGGTAAATTGTTCACCGATATCCGCCTCAGAAACTATGGGATTAACAAACATATTAATCTCGCCTGTTTCTAAATTCACCTGCGGGGTAACTCTTAATACTACTCCGGTCTGTACCCTTTCGGCTTCAGCAGTAGAAGAGCCTGTAGCTCCTCCGGCTGAAGTAGTGGTTGTCTTAACCCCCACTGCCTCATCGGTAGCAATCTTTATCTCCGCAGTCTCGTTACTTAAGGTTAGAATACGCGGCCGGGCTAAAAACTTCGTATCGGTCTGCGTCTTTAAAAAATTAAGCGCTAATTTTGCGTTAATCACAGACAATACACTCGGCCCAAAATGGGTACTGCCGGTAATAGAACCCCGGTCGCCGAAAGGAAACTTTGTCTGGCGGTCTCCGCCAGTTACATCTAATTCCAACAGGCTAGATGGCCATTCTATCCCTAACTTATCTGTGATATTCTTATTTACGTCCAGTATCTCCACCTCAATCATTACCTGCGGTAAAGGGACATCTAATTTGGCAATTACCTCTTCAATAACTGAAAACTTACCAGGGAGGTCAGTGATAATCAAACTGTTTGTGCGCACATCCACATCAACCCTGCCATATTCGCTAAGCACAGTCTTTATTACCTCCACTATATTGCTCCTTGAGCCGCCCTTTGCGCTACTACTGCCTGCGCTGCTGCCTGTGCCTTGTCCACTGCCTGCGGAACTACTGCTGCCTGCTGAAGTTGCCGTGCTCACGCCAGCTCCCTGCTCCAGGCCTGAACCCGGCACATAGGCAAACTTAAGATAAAATACCCGTGTCAAAGTTTTAATCTCAGGAAGCAGGTTTTTCTTCACTAAGAAGATATTACTATCTGAGTCAAAGTCGTAAACCAGATTATTAGCCGATAATAAATTATCTAACGCCTGCTTTACCGTAACATTATCTAAATATAAAGTTAGATTTACGTCTTCGATATCCTTAGCGGCAACAAAATTCAGGCCTGCCTGTTGAGAAAAAATCTTCAGCACATCTTTAAGGCTGGCATCTTTAAAATCCATAGAGATGCGCCGATAAAGCTTGGAATAAGGGATATCACTCGCTGCCAGAGCGCTTAAGGTAAAACATACTGATAAAAAAGCGCTTAAAAGCAAAAGGATTATTCTTTTTTTATTTCCAGCGGCGGTCATTCATTCCTCCTGTTCCCCTCTATATTATCCAGAGCATCTGCGTTAGTTTCGTGGCTCTTTAGAAAAAATATATTTCCCTGATAAGATAACTTTATTTCATTCTTTTCTATCTTTAGGACCTCTGCATCGCTAATTTTATCGCCCTCTTTAACTATAGAACCGTTTATTATTGCCTGAGGAAATATACCGCCCCAAACTATTCCCTCAAGACTAAGAGAAGGAATAGGTGTTTCTGGTTTCACCGGTCCCGGACTAATAACAATTCCCTTCTGCGGTAGGCAAGGTTTAAAAGGGCTCTCATATGCTTCGCCGCTATATGCTACCGCCAACTGCTCTGCATTATCCGCAAAAACAGTCCAATGTACGGTGAGCATACTATAAAAAGCATATAACATAAAGTATAAAAAGGCAATAACAAAATTAACCGCCCGGCCCGCCTGAGGATTGATGGTTCGACTTCTCTCAGGATTGATTTTCATCGCTATCCTGTTACTCTGATATATACACAGCATTAATTTGTATATCCGCGCTAAGCGCTTCATCGCTACCAGCCGATGAAGAGCTAGTTTTAGACAGCCGAAAGCTCACAATCTTTAAAATATCGGCGGATGATTCGATACGGCTTAAGAAATTTCCTATTTTATGGTAGCTGCCTTCAACTTTAACTCTCAGCGGTAGGTTTGTTAATATGCCTGTGTTGAATTTAGTTAGGGGATTAAAAGAAATTATCTTTGTATCCGAGCTAGCAGCAAACTCTGATATTTTCTGCATAATCAGAGAAAAATCTTTGGCTCCGAACATATTCTTATATTCACTAAATTTCCTATCTTGTATCTTAAGCAGCTTGAGCAACTGGTCAATCTTTTCTTCCTCTACTATTTGTTTTTTTACAGATTCTATTTTGAGCTGTTGCGCTTTGTAAAGATTAGTGGAAAAGATAAAGGCTATAAATAACCCAATAAAGGGGATTATTAACCTTTGTTTATCCATTATAACCGAAATATCTAAATTCTTCAGTAAATTTTCCTGCATATTCTCTCCCTGCTTATGGCATTAATGGCAGGTGATGTTAAAATTAGTTATAAAATAATCCTCGCTTTTGCCGCGCGACAGCGAGCCCAAAGAAATATCTTTAAAAGTTGAAAATCCTTTGTCCTTTTTTAATTCCGAAAGAAACCTGTTTACTGTATAAAATTCTTCTTTTTCATCTCCTAAATAGACCGAGCCATCTAAGGCGAGATCCGTGAGAGCAGCGGTATCATTAAAACTAAGGCTATTCAACCATAAACCTTTTTGCCTTAAAGCGGCAAGTGCGGAAAATTTAGGCGTAAAATAAATCCTGCCTTTCTTTAAATTATCCAATATAGATATTTTTTTATTATATTCGTTCTCTAATTGTTCTAATCCCTCATAGGTTACAGGCTGAACTTTCTCTAATATAGGCAAGGCTTCTCTCGCCTGCTTTAGTTTTTTAATTTTATCATTATAACTGTTCAGCTGGACTGTGCCAAAAAAATATACCGCCAAAATAACGCCTAACGCAGCTAACGTCATCATAAAAAGGTAACCTTTATCTATCTGCAGGATTATTTTCTTTAATAAAGATTCCTCTTCTGAGCCTTCCTTAATTAAACCGGCTGTCCCCTTGGTAAGTAAATTAATCTTTAAGGGTAACGCTGTTATATCCATTAAAGAAGCGCCGTAGGCCCTGACTAATTCAAGGTCTAAACCCTTATCCGCTAACCCTAAACTCTGCTGAATATCATAAGCAGTAGTAAGGGTATCCAATTCTTTATTTAAGGCTTCAGGAAAGGCTGCTGTATCGGCGCCAGCCAGAAAAAAGATTTTATTTATATTTATAGGATTAGATATAAACTGCCTGCGGCAGTAATCTAAAGAAATGCGTATTTCATTTATGAACTTATTTAATAGGGTTTGAGCGGAATCGGTTTGTTTACCTATTTCTATGGTTAAATTAAAGTCGCGGCTGAAACGCGGATAAAAATTTTCAATTACAGTCATCTCCCCATTTTCTAGCTTAGTATCAACGTCTAAAACCACAAACGGTAACTTTGCCTCAATATTAGATAATTTGAGGGCTCTCAGCAGGCTAAGAAACGCCGGCTCAATAGCTATAATATTTAAACCCGCTTGCTCTAACAATGAAGTATACTTATCTATAATATCTTTTTTTGCACCAATAAATAATATGGCTATTTTTTTTGCTTTTTTATCGATTTTAATATCGTAATCAAACGTTAGCTCATCTAACCTAAAAGGAATATATTTCTTGACCTCGAAACCTACGGTAGACTCTATTTCATTTTGAGGTACTAAAGGTATATCAAAAAATCTAATAATAAGGTCCTCGCTTAAAAGAGTCAAGACGGCATCAATAGTAGTAACATTTTTATTCCTTAAGTCTTCTTTGAGCAGATTAACAATTTTGGTTTCGTCTGCCACAGTTTTACCCATCGCAGCCTTAATATCTTCTAAGACACAAGGCACCTTGACAAAATTAGAGAGCTTACCATCCTGCTGCTCTACTATGTTAATAAAATCATGACTGAAATAAATACCTAAATGTGGTCCTTTTGCCATAATCTATTCTGTCTTTTCTTTTAGGGAAACCCGCCGCTGATTTTCCAGCCATAAATCTACTTCTTTGCGCTCAAACCGCCATACGCCGCCTACCTTTATCCCGGAAATTTTCCTCTTAGAAAGCCAATTATAAATAGTCTGCTTCCTTAATCTTAAATAGTGGGCTAATTCTTCAATATCCATCAACCTATTCATAATACAAATCCTTTAATGACTCCGCCGCAGGCGGAGAAATTAACCCCGTTGAATATGAAACGGGGCTTATATATATCTACCTATATCATCATAGGCTTAATTAAATCATAATAAACTTACTTTGTCAACTGTTTTTTTATATATTTATTTATCTTATACTATATTATTACTTATATTCGAAAACCGCTCAAGAAAAATCTTGACCGTTATACACCTACGCGGTGTAGAAGCTTTCACACCGCGTAGGTGTAATTAGACACTAACCGATTATAATTCTACGCTATAAAAAATAATCCCCTGTTTCGACATAAACAGGGGATTTAATTTACTGCTACTATTGGAGCAATAAAAAAGTAGTATAAAACTAAAAATACAATCTAAAACCCATAATTAACTGTTGCGGCTAATCCTCCACCTCCAGGCACGGTAAGACCCGATACCGTAACATCGCCACCAGTAGTATTATAAAAAACTTGGATATCTTTTGTGGATAACGTAGTAACTGCGCCTGTGACATCATCAACGCTCACCCCCCATTCAAATCCTTCTCCAGCTGGGATATCATCCCAAGTCCACTCCCATACGCCTGGGGAGCCGGCAACATCATTCCAGTCATTATTATTAAGCTGCCCTACTGCCAACGTACCGGGAGCAACATTCATATACCTCAATGATTGATACGCCTTGTTTATCGCAGACTCAGCGGCAGAGAAACCTTTAATTCTTCTGATTTGGTGTTCCGCAAGCCTGGCTTGTTTGGTCATAATCGTAAGCGCGGCTCCGGCAATAATCGTAACTAAAAGCATAAATACCAAAACCGTAACTAAAGCCACGCCTTTTGTTTTTTTATCTACCTGCATCTCTCCTTTTCTGCCTCCCCATGCGATTTAGAATAGGTAAAGAGTATAAAATTATAGCCTGCGTAAAGAAACTTTATAATCCATACCTTCTTGATTTAAAAGAACGTGCCCTTCCCGCGCCAGCCACCCTAAGCTCATAAGAACATTATCGCGCGGCCTATCGATAGCAGATACTATCTGTGAAAAAGTTACCTCGCCATGCTGGTCAAGATAATGCCAGATTTCGCCTGCGATAATTCCTATCTCTATAATCATCGATTCTCTCCTTCAATGACCCCCGCCGTTTTGTTTCGTTTTGCTTCGCAAAAACGAAGCAAAACGAAACAGCGGGGGGAATTGAACATCTAATCTATTCTCTAATATCCTATATACACTATTTTTCTCATTATGTCAAAGAAAATTTTCCCGCCAGAACGCTTGTCGGGCTGGCCAATCCCGACGCTTCGGCCCCGACGTTTCAGTCGGGGCTGAAACTTCGGAGCTAGCGTTACTCACTTTGAATTGTGGCGATATTTATATTAGAAATTCCCAAATCCCTTGCCGCATCCCAAATCTCAACCACCCTGCCTAATGATGAACGGCGGTCAGCGCGAATTAAAATAGGTTTATTCTTATTTTTTTTCAATTGCGCTTTTAGTTCATTTAAAGTCACTACCCTCTCATTTAAATAAGTAACATTTTCCGCCGTGATAATAATATTAACGCTTTCATCCTGCGCTGTTTCGCTTGAAACTGTGCGGGGAAGATTTACTTTAATTCCTGCCGGCGTAATAAAACTTGCGGTAAGCATAAAAAATATCAACAACTGAAAAACAATATCAATCAGGGGTGCTATATCTATCTGCTTTAACCCCTGTTCCAATTGCATATGACGCTTGAATTTCATGTTTAATTTTTACTCACTGATAAAATTCACCAATTCTGTAGCAGAACGTTCCATATCCAATACTATCGCGTTAATCTTATTGACCAGAATATTATAAAATACATACGCGGGTATTGCCACCATCAACCCGAACACTGTAGTCAACAATGCCTCCCATATGCCTCCTGCCAAATCCGCCGGGCTTACGGAGCCCGCTTTAAGCTGGATAGTCTGGAATGCCCGCACCATACCCGTTACGGTACCCAAGAGGCCTAAAAGAGGAGATATGTGCGCGACTGTAGCTAATGCAGTCATGCGTTTTTCTAAAATGGGAATCTCATACAAAGAAGCATCTTCTAATGTTTCTTTTATCTGGTCTCGGGGTTTACCGTATTTTAATATGCCTGCTTTAAGCATCCTGCTTACCGGGCTGGATACACTATCGCACTCTGTTAGCGCCTTTTCAATATGTTTATTTCTTATATGCTCCAAAACTTTATTCAATAAGGATGGCGCATCAATCTTTGAGCGCGAAAGATGATAAAATCTCTCTAATATTATAGCCAGCGCTCCTATCGAACAAATCAATATCGGCCACATTAGCGGCCCTCCTGCAATAAATATCTGCCACGGCGACATCTTCCAAAAATCCATATTATTTCCCCCTCTCTAAATTTTTAATCCAATCCAGCCTCTCGCGGGCGAATTTTGCCTCTTCTACTTCCATATCGGCAACTTTAGAATAAATTCTTTCTGCCTCAGGCCAATTCTCCCTATCTTCAAAAATCCGCGCAAGGCGCAAGTAACTCTTTAATAACCAATATTTATCTTGGGGATAAAGATAGGAAGTCTTAAAATATTCCTCTATTGCTTCATCCACCCTGCCGTTTTCCTGGAGGGTTTGGGCAATCTTAAACTGTATCTCTGCGGCCTTATCTGGGCTGGCTTTATTCAACGCCTGCCGATATTGCCTTAAGGCGCTTTCCAAATCGCCTTTTTTAAAATACACATCGCCTATGGCTAAAACTGCCCGCGCCTTAAATTCATTATTTGGCGAATTAAGAAGATTATTAAATTGGGTTAATGCCTCATCATATTTATCCTGTCCTAAATAAACCAACCCTAAAGAATAATAAGTATTGGGCAGCAAATTGCTCTCTCGATAATCAGAAACGAGGCGCAGAAAATAGCGCACTGCCACCTCTTCTTTTGCAGTATTTAAATAGTGCTCCCCTAAGAAATATATAACATCCGGGGCGATAGCCGAGTTGGGATAGCGTGAAATTATCTCCTGGCATTTTTTTATCGCATCGTCTTTTTCTTTATTTTGATAAAGGCAGTGCGCTATTTCAAATTCACATTTTGCCACAAAATTTAAATCTTGGCCAGATTCTTTTATTGCCTCCCTAAACACATCCTCTGCCTCTTGATAACTTTTGAGATTAAATAAAGAGGCCCCTTTAAGATAGATTCCCTCGCGCCTTAAAGGGCTTTGCGCAAATAAAGAGATGAATTTGTTTAATTCTTCTATCGCGCTTACAAAGTCCTGCTTCTGAAAATAAGCTAACCCGATATAATAACCCACTTCATCCTTAATTTTGCTTTCCGGAAAATCTGTCTCAAGCTTTTTTAAGGCGGAGATGGCCTCGTCGAATTTAGCCGTCTTAATCAGGCAAAGACTTAACTGATACTGCGCATAATCCTTATAAACATTATCTGAAAAATCCTTAAGTATCTTTTCGTAATTATCTATCGCCTTATTGAACTCTCCCAGGTCTTGATAAATATCCCCTATCTGGCATATAGCGTTGATTTTTATGGCCGGCTCAATAGACTGCTCGGCTACCTTATCAAATTCCAAAATAGCCTGCGTAAAATTGCCCATTTTTAAATACGCCTGAGCGAGCTCATAATAAACCTTATCAGTAAATCCCGCGGGGAAAGTTTTATTTACAGAATAGGCCAGGATATTATTATAAACCGAGACCGCTTCTTCATACCTTAGAAGGTGAGATAAACTTTCTGCCTTCCCCAAATAAGCCGCAGAAATAGATTCGTCATTCGGAAAATCTTCTATGAACTTGTCATATAATTCTAAAGCGGACTTATAATTCTGTTTTTGTTTGGCAATTTCAGCCTTGCCCAATAAAACACTTACGTATGCTCTATTATTAACTGAAGTTATCTTGTTAAACGCATCTTCAGCCTCAGGATATTTTTTAAATTTGATATAGACCCATCCCAAGCCCGCCTGCGCTAATTCTAACAATTTAGGCTCGCCCGTATCAGCAGTAACTCTAAGATAATCTTTTTCTGCAGGGTTAAGTTCGCCTAAATAATATAAACATTCGGCGCGGTAAAACAGCGCCTCATTAAGCGCCTTTGAGAGCGGATAATCTTTAATATAGGCATCAAAATTTTCTTTTGCACGGGAGTAATCTTTCAAGTTATAGAAACAGAGCGCAATTTTAAAGTCCGTATCTTCTCTTAAGCTATGCCGGGGAAATTTCTGCCTAAATTCCATGAATGCATCCTTTGCCTGGCTAAATTTTTCTTCATCATAAAAAGACCAGCCCAGGGAATACTGTGCAAAGGCGGCAACGGATAAGTCCTCTTCTTCTTTTGCTTCCTGGCCAAAAGAAAGAGGCGCAAAGCGCAAAGCGCAAAGCGCAAAACTAAAAGCTATAACTAAAAATTTTAAACCTTTAATTTTAACTTTAAACTCAGGAGTCATTTTTCACTTTAAGCAGCTTTTTTAAAAACTCACCCGTATATGACTTTTTATTTTCTGCTATTTCCTCAGGGGCACCGCTTGCAACAACCTCGCCGCCTGCGTCTCCGCCCTCAGGCCCTAAATCAATAATATAGTCGGCGCTCTTTAAAACGTCAAGGTTATGTTCAACTACGACCACAGTATTGCCCCGCTCAACCAGCCTATCCAGGACTTTAAGCAACTTATCTATATCGGCAAAATGCAGACCTGTAGTCGGCTCATCTAAAATATAGAAGGTTTTACCGGTGGAACGCTTGCTTAATTCTGAGGCAAGTTTTATCCTCTGCGCCTCGCCTCCAGAAAGGGTAGTCGCTGACTGACCCAATTGAATATAACCCAAGCCTACATCTAAGAGCGTTTGTAAAATATTGTTGATGCTCGGGATATTTTCAAATAAATTATACGCCTCATCTACTGGCATCTCCAAAACATCAGAGATTGAGCGACCCTTATATTTTATACCTTGGGTCTGCTCGCTAAAACGTCTGCCCTTGCAGACTTCACAAGTAACATAAACATCCGGCAAAAAATGCATCTCAATCTTTTTTGTCCCGTCGCCGGAACACGCCTCACAGCGGCCGCCTTTTACATTAAAACTAAACCTTCCCGGTTTATACCCACGTACTTTTGCCTCAGACAACTGAGAAAAGATTGAGCGGATAAAAGTAAAAGTGCCGGTATAAGTTGCCGGATTTGAACGCGGTGTGCGGCCGATAGGCGACTGGTCTATCTCAATTACCTTATCAATAAAATCCGCCCCTTTTATCTTATCAAATTTACCGGGTTTGACCTTGGACTTGTAAATTTCACGTTGCAGCGCCTTATATAAAATTTCATCTATTAAGGTAGATTTTCCTGAACCGGAAACTCCGCTGATACAAGTAAAAACCCCCAAGGGAATACGCACATTTATATTTTTCAGATTATGCTGTTTACAACCGATTAATTCTAAATATGTTCTATTCTTTAAACTACGGCGCTCGCGAGGTAAATAGACTGATAATTCTTTTCTTAAATATTTGGCAGTAAGAGAACCCCGATGTTTTAGTAGAGCGTTTACTTCTCCGGAAAAAACCACCTCTCCGCCGAACCTGCCGGCATGCGGCCCTAAATCTACCACGTAGTCGCTTTCTCTGATGGTTGCTTCATCATGCTCAACTATAATCAGGGTATTGCCTAAATCTCGCAGGCGCTTTAAAGTAATAAGCAATTTCTGGTTATCCCTCTGGTGCAGGCCGATACTCGGCTCATCCAAGACATAAAGTACGCCGGTTAAGCCTGAGCCTACTTGCGTCGCCAGCCTTATTCTCTGCGATTCTCCTCCGGAGAGTGTTGCGCTCCTGCGCTCTAACGTTAAATATTCCAACCCTACATTGATGCAAAAATTAATTCTGGCATTTATTTCCTTGAGAACATCTTTAGCAATTAAACGCTCGCTTTGAGAAAGATCAACCTTTAGAAAAAAATCCCTTGCGCTCTTCAGCGGCATCAGTGTCACATCATAGATAGATTTCCCTTTAATTTTTACGGCTAAGCTTTCCTTTTTAAGCCGGCTGGCTTGGCATTCCGGACAAGGCAGGACCGACATAAATTTCGCAATATGCTCTTTTAAATAATCGCTTTCGGTCTGGTTAAATAATCTTCCCAAGTGCGGGATAAGGCCTTCGAAGGGCTTGTTCCAGATTACCTTATCACAGCCGTAAAGAATTGAACACTGTGCCTCCTTAGATAACTTCCTAAAAGGCGTATCTAAGCTAAAACCCAACCGGCCTGCTAACTCTCTTAGTAGCATGCGGTAATACATTAAATACCCTTTACCGCCCCTTTTCCACGGCTCAAGCGCCCCCTCTAAAATAGATTTATCTCTGTCAGGAATAATTAAATCCACATCAAATTCCATTTTTGTTCCTAAGCCGTTACAGGCAGGACATGCCCCGTAAGGCGAATTAAAAGAGAAAATTCTCGGCTCGATCTCTGCAATGTTTATCCCGCAGTCTGGGCAGGCATAGCGCTCGCTGAATACCAATTCGCTGCCGGTTCTTCTGCCTTGGCCTGTGGCCTGTGGCCTGTGGCCTGTGGCTATAATCACCATCCCCTTCCCCGCCTTTAGCGCCGTTTCAACTGAATCCGTAATCCTTTTTTTATTAGCTACATCAACCGTAATCCTATCTACCACCGCTTCAATATTATGAATTTTATATTTATCTAATTTAACTTGTTTATCTAACTCATAAATTATCCCGTCAATGCGGGCGCGCACAAACCCTTCTTTTTGGATTAGTTTCAAAACATCACGGTATTCGCCTTTCCTCCCTTTTATAATTGGAGCTAATATCTCTATCTTGGTATGTTGCGGCAAGTCCATAATCCGGGCTACTATTTCATCCGCGCTCTGCCTTTGGATAACCTTGCCGCATTTATAACAATGAGGAATACCAATTCTGGCAAAAAGAAGGCGAAGATAATCATAAATCTCGGTCTGCGTTCCGACGGTAGAACGGGGGTTTCCCCCGGCAGTCCTCTGCTCAATGGCAATCGCCGGAGATAAACCTTCAATATATTCCACATCCGGCTTATCTAACCGCTCAAGGAATTGACGGGCATAACTAGATAAGCTTTCCACATACCGGCGCTGTCCCTCGGCATAAATCGTATCAAAGGCAAGCGACGACTTTCCCGAACCCGATAAACCCGTAAATACAATTAACTTATTGCGCGGAAGCTCTAAACTTATATTCTTTAGATTATGAACCTTCGCCCCGCGGATAATTATAA
>CAKKQO010000079.1 GCA_919902105.1 Omnitrophica bacterium GWA2_41_15
CTCAGCAGGATAAAATTTGTTATAAGTTTATTGTTACAAATTTTAGGAGAGGTGGCTGAGTGGCCGAAAGCAGCTCTCTGCTAAAGAGTTGTCCTGGGAAACTGGGACCCTGGGTTCGAATCCCAGCCTCTCCGATTTTACTTTCATTAATGAAAGTAAAATCGGATGCCGTAATAAGGTATTACGGCGCCGGATGCCGAAACCCTGCCTGCCGTCAGGCAGGAATGTGTTTCGGCGGCGCTTTTCTTTGCCGCGGTACTTTTAGATGGTTACGGAGAAAGAGAAAAATATTGAGTTGTTGATTTTTCAGGGAGGAGAATTACCATGACGCCAGTTGAACTATTGCAGACCGCTTTGGATAAAGAAAAAGATGCTTACAGGTTTTATGATGATATGCTTAGAAAATACGACCTGCCTGCAGTTAAGGATTTATTGGTTCAATTAAAGGATGCTGAATACAAACATCAAAAGATTATTGAAGAAAAAATTGCCGAGATAACCAAGTCATTTTAAAGAACCCGATTTGAAAAAGATATATTTCTTTATTTTTTTAGCCTGCGTTAACACATTAGCTTTTGCCGAATGGGAAAAGCCAGTGGTAAAGTTCACTAATTCCTATCGCTACTTAGTGCGCGAGAAACATAGCATTTATATCCAGCGCGGCGAACTCGATTTTTCCTATAACAGAGATACAGATAAATTTTCCAAGATAAAACTCTTTCCATTTATTGAGTTAAGAAACAATGTGCAGAAAGAAAAGATGGAGCATAAAGAAATCGGCTTAGAAATAGGCGTGGATATCTTTGACTGGCTTTATCTGGGCGAGAGTTTCCAATATACGCGTTATAATTATGACTGGACGAATTATATCTGGCATTCGCACATTAAATACGCGCACGAGGCAGAGACGCGTACCATGTTTAGCCTGCCTATATATGCAATCGATGAAGAGAGGAAAATTAGAATCTACGCCTTAGATGAATATACCTATAGTTTTAAATTAGGCGAAGGCACAAGGAATGAAGGTGTATTAGGTATTATCATTCCCGTTACTAAATATTTAGAAACCGGCTTTAATTGGCGGCATATCGACAGAATTCATGACTTTGATTCAGATGCCATTGAGGCAGCTTTAACCATTGTTTTTTAATTTAATATGGCTTATCTTGTTTTTGCGCGTAAATACCGGCCGCAGAATTTTGATGAAATAGTCGGCCAAGATATCGTTAGCAAAAGTTTAAAAAACGCTGTCCTTTCAGGTAGAATTGCGCATGCCTATATCTTTAGCGGACCTAGAGGAGTAGGAAAAACCTCAAGTGCTAGGATTTTAGCCAAGGCTCTTAATTGCCAAGAGGGCCCTACTATTAATCCTTGCGGAAAATGCCCGGCCTGTGTAGAGATAACGCAGGGAAGAAGCTTAGACGTTATCGAGATTGACGGTGCATCCAACCGGGGCATAGAGGACATCAGAAATCTGCGTGAAAATGTAAAATTCGGCTCAACCAGCGGTAAATACAAAGTTTACATCATCGACGAAGTGCATCAGATAACCCCCGATGGTTTTAATGCCCTGCTTAAAACTTTAGAAGAGCCTCCCGCGCATGTAATATTTATTTTTGCTACTACCGCAATACACAAAGTCCCCCCCACAATACTTTCACGCTGTCAGAGGTTTGAATTTAGGCCCATCACTATAGTTAAGATAGTAGAAACATTGGAGCAATTAGTAAAAAAAGAAAACCTTAAAATAGAAAATAATGTTTTATCGGCTATTGCCCGCGCCTCTGAAGGAAGTTTAAGGGATGCCGAGTCATTATTGGATCAATTGAGTTCTTTTGGGCAGGGTGAGATTAGCATAGCCGACGTTACTTCGCTTTTAGGTATTATAGAGGATGAATTATTGGTTTCGTTGGTAGATAAGATAATCAAAAAAGACGCAGACGGCGCTCTTCTTATAGTAGATAATTTTATCAATCAGGGTAAAGACGCTTCGGTATTTATCACCAGCCTCATTGAATATTTTAGAAATTTGATGGTCGCCAAGGTATCGGAAAAACAATTGGATAAACTTTTAAATACTACCTCTCATACAAAAGAAGAGGTGTTTAAACAAGCGAAGCTCATTTCACTTCCTGAGATTTTACGCAGTATAGGTACTTTAGCCAATACTCAGGAGATGTTTAGGAGGATAGATTCGCCGCGGATAGCATTAGAGATAGCAATTGTTAGTATGCTCGGCATAGTTAAAGATAACCTGTCCCCAGAAAAGTTACCGCAGAGTAATAATTCTCACCTTAGCAATTGTGCTATAAAGATAGACCCGCCGCCCCCGCAGAGCATTAAAAAAACAGAAGAGGACGCAGCGCAGGAGGCGGCAGTTACGCTTGAGCGCGTCCTGGCAATTTGGCAGTCGGTGATTGATAAAATCAGCAAAGCAAAAATGTCCGTTGCCACATATTTAAATGAAGGGAGCCTTCTAAAAATAGAAAAAAATATTTTATTTATTAGTTTTCCTAAGAAATTAAAGTTTCATAAAGATGTTTTGGAAAAGCGGGACAATAGCGAATTTATAGAGCAGAATTTAGGCGCGATACTAGGCGTAAGGATTAAACTAAATTTTATCCTTTCAGATGAGCGGCCGAATGCACCAGAGGCTGATATAGAGCCAAATATCAAATCAACCATTGCGGCGTTCAAAGGAAAGATTATTAACAGAGGCCATTAAGAATAACAATGCCAACGGCTCCCATAGCATTTCAGGGACTTATAGATAAGCTAACAAAATTTCCCGGCATAGGCCCGAGAAGCGCGGAGAGGATAGCGCATTTTATCCTGAACAATCTTTCTTTGGCAGAAATAAAGTCTTTATCCGCGGCGATGGTTAAACTTAAAGAGAGTATAAGATTTTGCTCTGTATGCCATAATATAAGCGAAGAAGAACTTTGCAATATCTGCAAGGACACTCAGCGGGACAGCGGTATAATTTGCATTGTCGAAGAGCCGAAGGACGTAATTGCTATCGAGAAGGCTGGTGTCTTTAGAGGGCTCTATCATGTTTTAATGGGTTCGTTTTCCCCTCTTGAAGGCCGCGGGCCGGATGATTTAACCTTAAATGAGCTTATCAACCGCCTGAATAAAAATAGCGTCAGGGAACTAATTATTGCTACCGGTTCAGATACGGAAGGGGAAACCACGGCATTATACCTGGCTAAACTGCTTAAACCTAAGGGCGTAAAATTAACGAGGATCGGTATGGGTATGCCTTTGGGAAGCAATATTGATTATCTAGATAGCGGCACGATTATAAAGGCGTTGGAAGCAAGGACAGATTTATAGTTAGTAATAGATTTAAGAAAAGTCAAGAAAAAAGCCCAGCAGATAATACTGGGCTTTTTATGTTTTAGCAGCGAGTTATAATTTTACTACTTTTGTTGCTTGGTCGCCCTTCTGGCCCTTCTCGATTTCAAACTCGACTTCTTGGCCTTCTTCTAAGCTTTTGTAGCCTTCGCCTTGAATTGCGCTATGGTGAACGAATACATCTGCGCCTGACTCAGTAGTAATAAATCCATAACCCTTTTGATTGCTGAACCATTTAACTTTTCCTCTTGCCATTACTTACTACCCTCCTTTCTTCCTAAAAAGAATTAGATAGTAAATAATGGAAGAAAAAAAACCACAGGACAAAAAATTGCATACCCTGTGGCATCTTGTTTCTTGACCTTTATTTACTACTAAATCCATAACTACTTAAAATATATAATAATAATAGCGATATGTCAAGCAAAAAATTATCGGCTGATGTTTAATTTTTGCTTGATGCCGCGAATCCTTTCGCGGCGCAAGAAAAATTATTTAAGAATTTCAAGCATTTTATTGTGAATCTTGCCGTTGGATGCAGCCACAAACGATTTTTGTTTAAGAGAAATTTCCTTCCCGCGCCTGTCGGTTATCTTTCCGCCTGCCTCCTTGACAATCAGCATTCCGGCGGCAAAGTCCCAGGGGCTTAACGTATACTCCCAATAACCGCTTGCACGGCCCGCGGCAACGTAACAGAGGTCTAAAGCGGCAGAGCCCAGCCGCCTTATGCCGATAACGCGGCGGATAAGGAATTGCCTGATTTTTTTTAAGTTTTCATCCATCTCTTTACCGCGGTCGTAATAAAATCCGGTGATGAACAGGGCTTTTTTTAGGCTGGACACTGTTGAAACGCGGATTTTTTTTCCGTTTAAATAGGCGCCACAGCCCTTTTGCGCATAAAATAATTCATCGCGCGTTACATCATAAATTGCGCCGGCGATTATTTCGTCTTTTCTAGCGATGGCAACAGATGCACAGAATATCGGCAGGCCGCTTGCGAAGTTATTTGTTCCGTCAAGAGGGTCGATAACCCAGGTGTAATCTGAGGTGGTTTTTTCGTATTTTTGTTCTTCGGCCAAGAAATTGTGCTCCGGGAAATATTTTTTTATAAGAGAGACTATTTTCTTTTCCGCTTCTATATCAGCAATAGTGACTAAATCAAAAGATGTTGATTTAGTTTTAATCTTAAATCCGGTATTAAAATATCTTTTATGGATTTTCCCCGCTTCTTTGGCGGCAAGGATGGCAATATCCAAAAAATTTTTCTTATGCATAGGCATATTATAGCATATAGACGGCTGATTTAAAGAGAAAGAGGATTTTAAGCAAGAGATTAGTGGGCAGGGAAGAGATGATTTTTAAGCAGAAGCTTGAAATTCGCAAAAAATGCATTTCTGATTGGCGGTATGTTAGCAGCAACATGGCCTTCCTTGTAAGGGATAATATTGGTTTCTTTGAGTAATGATTCTATGCGCGCCATAAGTATTTTTGTATTTAACGGTTTTGAAATAAAAGGGTGCCCTCCGATAAATCCTTTTTTATTCTCAATCTCTTGCTGATTTGCCAATACGCTTACAAATACGATAAGAATATCTTTGGTAGAGGGGTCATCGGATAGGCGCACTGCTACTTCTGTTCCGTCCATCTCGGACATAATTATATCAAGCAGTATCAAATCCGGATGGTTCCTTTTGGCCAGATTAATGCCTTCGATAGGGCTGGTGGTTGCCCAAACTTCATACTTCTTTGTTCTTTCCATGATAAATTTTAGAAGTTTGCAGACGCTCTTTTCATCATCGATGATAAGGATTTTTGCTTTTCTGTAACAAGATTCATTTTTCATTTTACCCCCTAAAATAAAAACCCTTAAAGCCCAAGCCTTAAGGGTCCCATAAAATTTTCTCCTCTACGGTAACCCGACTGCCATACCCGCCACACTACATTGGCGAGGCTTAGGCTCGTAGCTTTGCTCCGAATGAAGTAACTTCTTTCGCTACTCTTCGGAGTCCCGATGCAACGCCCTTTGTAAGCGCTACATTCGGGACGTCCTCCGATTTCTCGGAGTTTGCCTTTTTCATAAACTTGCTATATCTACTTCAAGTATACCACAAAAAAGGTAAGTTTTCAATAGCAGAGCTTTAACTCATTGGAAAATAATATGTTAGGTTAAGACCTCCCATCGCAAGCCTGAACATTTTCCCGCTTACGGGATCCCGCTACTGCGGGAAAAAGAGGGGCGGGATTTTTAACTTTTCTTCGAAAATTATTTATTTGGGTGGATACAGAGTACTTGACAGAATTAGCAGTTATGTTACACTTGTAACAGATAAGTTACAAGGGGATGCCATGAAATTTAACACCTCATTTTTAGATATATTAAATTCAAAAACAAAAATAAAAATTGTTAAATTCTTGTTAGCTCACGAAGCTTCAATGAGCGAAAGAGAAATCGCCTCTATCTTGAAAGTATCTCATATGAGTATTAATAGAACGATGCGAGAATTATCCGAAGTAAATTTTGTCAACTTCCTCACTATTGGTAAAGCCCATTTATGGAAAGTTAATCGTAAAAGTTATGCCTTTAAAGTATTATCTGAATTTATCAATGGCGTCTCTCGCATAAAAGATCCTTTGGATGACCTAAAAAATATGATTTTAAAGAATATCCCTAAAACCTTAATAAAGAAAGCAATCTTATTTGGCTCTGTTGCCAAGGGTATAGAAAAAATAGACAGCGATATTGATATTTTCTTCTTAGTTAAGGATAATAAAGACAAGGAAAAACTCACTTCTACTCTGGAGAAATTATCAAATACCTGCCTTGAAACCTACGGAAATAGACTATCCCCATATATATTAACAGAACAAGAAGCAAAGAAAAAAGCAAAGGCGAAGTTTCTTTCTGAAATAAATAAAGGTATTACGATATTCTCTACCTAAAAGGATAAAACATGACACCAAAATTTAAAACTAGAGATGTGGAAAAATCTCTATATACTAATTATCTAAAAAGATCCGAGGAATGCTATCACGCGGCAAAAAATTCCTTCGTAGCTCAAGAGTGGAATGCCGCAACTATAAGCGCTATCCATGCCTGTATTTCTGCTTCTGATGCAATGTGCATATATTTCTTAGGTAAGCGTAATGCCGGCGAAAGCCATAATGAAGCAGCGGCTCTTTTTAAGGCGATAAAAACCGATGATGAACAAATAAACACTAACGCAAGCAGAATTTTAAGGATACTTGCTATCAAAAATATGGCTGAATACGAAGACAGGTTAGTTTTTAAGGCAGAAGCTGAAAAAGTCCTAAAGGATTGTGAAAGATTTCTTGAATATGTTAAAGCAAAGCTGCCGAAATAATACGCGCCCAGCCGCAAGCCCCGCGAGTTTTGCGAAATCCAAAGAAAAAGGCGCTATCCTTAAGGATAACGCCTTATCACGTTTGGCTCCTCACGCAGAATCTCAACGAACTTTCCCTATAATCTTACCAAATACAATTCACGGTTGCAAGAAGAAAGATTTATAGGCACCGCGCCCTTGGGGGCGCTCCCGTATCACCCGCGCCCCATTCGCCCCGCTTGGGAGCGAGGCTCACTTGGCGGCCGCTTAGGCCAGCGGCCTTCTTGCTTT
>CAKKQO010000080.1 GCA_919902105.1 Omnitrophica bacterium GWA2_41_15
CCGCCGCAAGTTTCTGAAGCAATGGCGCGGCCGATTATCCATCACAGAACGCCGCAGTTTCAGGCAGTTTTAAAAGAGGCAGGCGAGGGTCTCAAATATGTATTTCAGACTAAAAACGATGTGTTTATTCTGGCCTCCTCCGGAACCGGCGCGATGGAGGCGGCAGTAATAAACTTATTATCGAGCGGCGATACTGTTTTGGTGGTGCAGGGTGGTAAATTCGGCGAAAGATGGACAGAGATTTGTAAGAGTTACGCTATAAACACGGAAATTATTGATGTGGAATGGGGAAGGGCAGTATCTTCTGAAGAGATAAGCTCCAAGCTTCATGCTCCAGGCTCCAAGATTAAGGCTGTGTTTACGACGTTATGCGAGACTTCTACCGGCGTAGTAAATGATATTGAGGCAATTGGTAAGGTCATAAAGGATACAGGCGCGGTTTTGGTTGTAGACGCGATAAGCGGGCTAGGCGCAATTGATTTAAAAACCGATGACTGGTTTTGCGACGTGGTAGTATGCGGCTCGCAAAAAGGCCTGATGCTTCCTCCGGGTTTGGGTTTTATCTCCCTAAGCCCAAAGGCCGAAAAATTAGCCGAGAGTTCAAAAAGCCCTAAATATTATTTTAGTTTAAAAGCGGCTAAAAAGGCATGGGCTCAAACCGATACCCCTTTTACGCCGGCAATAAGTTTAATCATTGCCTTAAATGAAGCGCTGGCGATGATAAAAGAGGATGGCTTGGAAAAGGTGTTTGCCAGACATAAGAAAATGGCCGATGCCACGCGCGCGGCGGTAAGAGCATTAGGATTAGAGTTATTTGCCCCCACAGCTTCAAGCGATGTGGTGACCGCGGTAAAAGTTCCTTCCGGAATAGACGGTGAAAAATTAGTCAAGACTATGCGCGATACTTACGGAGTAACCATTGCCGGAGGCCAAGCCGAGTTAAAAGGCAAGGTATTCCGTATCGCCCATATGGGTTATATTGAAGAATTTGATATCATCGCTGGTATTTCCTGCTTGGAAAAAGTGTTAAGAGAGATGGGATATAAGTTTGAATTGGGTAGAGGCATAAAAGCCGCGGAAGGAGTGTTTGATGCGTAATTATACACTGGCAATAATTTTATTAGTTACAGCATGCCTATCGTTAATTAGTGATGTTTATCCGCAAACCAGCGAAGA
>CAKKQO010000081.1:0-13964 GCA_919902105.1 Omnitrophica bacterium GWA2_41_15
GACATAAAGCGAAATTTAAGCATCAGTTGATAAATTTCGCTTGACATTAACGAAAGGGGGTGGTATAAAGAAACATAATGGTAATTAAGGCGGACAATGCGTGAAGATTATCTTAAATCTTTTCCTTTGAAAAAGGCATAATTGTAAATAATAAAGAGATGAGATAATAAGAACGCAGAAGTCAATCAAACCTTAGAAAGGAGGGTTTTTAAGATGAAAAAGGGTTTTACGTTAGTGGAAATTATGATTGTTGTGGCGATTATCGTTTTATTAGCCGCCATCGCTATACCGAACTTATTGCGTGCGAGATTAAATGCTAATGAGTCAGCAGCGGTAGCTGGTTTGCATACTATATCTACTGCGGCGCAGAGTTATAGGGCGGTGAATCCCCTATATCCTGCTGCAGTAGACTCTTTGGATACTACTGGTTCGACTCCTCCATATATCGATGATGCCTTGGCTACTCCTACTACCGGTAAGCAGGGATATATTTTTAGCATCAGGGGGGCTACTGGCAGTGTCTTTATCTCTACGGCCGCACCTGTTACTTTTCAAACAACAGGGGTAAGAAGTTTCTTTGTAGACGCGTCAGGCGTTATGAGGTATACGACTGCAAACGTAACTAGCGATACATTGACTACAGCGAATACTACGCTATTGGAATAGTAACCGGTTAACAAGGGATAGTTTTAGAAAAACCCCGCTTTTTATTAATTTTAAAAGCGGGGTTTGTTATATCTATGCCTAAAAAGATTATATTTCTTTCAATTATTGCGATTATTTTTCTGGGTGTAGCTGCATACAGCAATTCATTTAAGAATGATTTTGTCTGGGATGATGAGTCTCTTATTGTAAATAATGAATTAATCAGGGACATCAGTAATTGGCAGATGGTCGTTACGCAGGAGTTATTAAGCGGTAGCCATACTAATTATTACCGTCCGGTTCAAGTATTTAGCTATATGCTGGATTACCGCATCTGGGAATTAAACCCCTTCGGCTATCACCTGACTAATTTCCTCCTGCATATCCTAAACGCGATATTAGTTTATTTGCTTCTTATGAATATTATGCTAGAGGCTAGAGGCTACAGGCTACAGGCTAAAAGCTTGCAGCTTGGAGCTTGCAGCTTGGAGCGTAATTATATTCCTTTCCTCACCGCCCTTTTCTGGGTTGTTCACCCTGTTCACGTGGAGGCAGTGAGTTATATCTCCGGCCGCGCGGACCTATTAGCCGCTTTTTTTATGCTATCGGCAATGCTTTTATATATTCGGAGTTTTTCGCGTCCCCGCCTCGCTACTCGCTACTTGCTACTTGCTACTTTATTATTTATCTTGGCTTTATTCTCTAAGGAAATAAGCATTATGCTTCCAGCCGCTTTAATTAGCTACGAGTATTTCTTTAGAAAAGAACAAAGATTGTCCTTTCGGATAAAACGCATTACGCCGTTTATAGTTATCGCTATTTTTTATATATCGCTGCGTCAGACCGTAGTTAATTTTTCTTCGCTATCTATCTGGTTAAATCAAGCCATCTCTCCCAGAAACATCCATAATCTCGGCATGGTTAGATTTTTTAATTTTTTTAAAGGCTCTTTGCTTTATGTCCGACTCTTAATCATGCCGGTTAATTTACATATGGAGCGCTATATAATTCCCGCGACAAGTTTATTTAACCCGTATGTGTTAGCCTTCATTGCGATTACCGCTGTCTTTATCTTAGCTTTTAAGAAATTCAGCTTTATAAGTAAGCATATCGTGCTTTTTGGCATCGCTTGGTTTTTTATTTTTCTTTTTCCCCAGTCTAACTTTATCTTTATCTGGCTGACGGCGGAACATTTCTTATATCTGCCGTCTATAGGAATATTCCTTATTACCGCTATTGGTTTCCATAGCTTTTATAAACGGAAGGAAGTCCTTGCTGTTTTATTGGCGGCAATAATAGTTTTATTCTTGGGAATTACTACCTTCGCGCAGAATTACATCTGGCGCGATAATTTTACCTTTTACCGCTGGATGGATAAATATGCCCAGGCAAGTTATCTTGTGCGCAATAATTTGGCTAACATTTATGCTTATCTGGGAAAAGACGACTTGGCGATTGCTAAATACGAACAGGCTTTAGGTATAAATTATAGAACCAAGATAAGGGACCATAGGATTGAGACGATAGAAGAGAATAGAAAACTTCTTTTTGATAATCTTGAGAAGAAATACAGGGATACTCTGAAGGCGCAGCCGTTTTCTGCGGTACCTTATTATAATTTAGCCTATCTTTATGAAAGGAAAGGAAGATTTTCTGAGGCGATTCCTTACTATGAAAAGGCGATAGAACTCAAGCCTAAATTTGCCGAGGCAATCAGTAATTTGGGAAATGTCTATGAAAGGCAGGGGAGGTTTGAGGAGGCGTTGAGCCAATATAAACAGGCAGTATCAGTTAATCCTCGCTTTGCCCAAGGGTATTTTAATATCGGCGTAGTTTTGGCTAATCAGGGTAAGTTAAAAGAGGCAGAAGAGTATTTTACAAAGACACTGGAGATAGAGCCTGGCTATCAAAAGGCCAAAGATTATCTCAAAATAATTAGGAAATAATTAGGGACACATCCTATTTTTAATTAGGGACACATCCTATTTTTTATTGACTTTGTCTTCTCGCCTGATATACTTGGTGTATGCCGCGTATTGCACGGATTGTCTATTCCGATTATCCACATCACGTTATTCAAAGAGGTAATAATCGCCAGGCCGTATTTTTTGACGATACCGATAGAAAATTTTATTTGGCGTTGTTGAAAAAGTATGCCAACGAATGCGGCTGTAAGGTAAAGGCTTATTGCCTTATGAATAACCACGTCCATATTCTGTTAATTCCGAAACGTAACGATACCCTTGCCAGGGCGATGCAGAAGTTAAGCCTAACTTTTACTCAGTATATTAATAAAAAATATAAAAGGACAGGGAGATTATGGGAATGTCGGTTTCATTCATCTCCTATAGATACAGAAACTTATCTTTGGGCAGTTTGCAGGTACATCGAAAAAAATCCAGTTCGGGCAAAGGTCGTTGAAAAACCAGCTGATTATCAATGGTCTAGCGCAAAGGCAAATACCTCCGTAGATTTTCAAGATAAGATTGTAGAGCCAGTTTGGAAGGACTTTATGAACGCGGCTGAATATAAAAAATTTTTAAACCAGATTGATGACGAAGAACAAGTAAAGAACATTAGGAATTTTACTCGTAAAGGTATGCCGATTGGCCCAGATTCATTTATCAAAAGCATTTCTGAACATTTAGGTCTTACTTTTGAGGTAAGGCCAAGAGGAAGGCCGAGAAAAAAATAGGATGTGTCCCTAATTAAATGCGCGTAGCAAAATATTATAGTAATTCTGACCTGCGCATTGAAGAGACACTCAAGCCTAAGATAGGCAAGGGTGAAGTTCTCGTGCAGGTTGAGGCTTCAGGTATATGCGGTTCTGATGTGATGGAATGGTACAGGAAGGATCGTGTGCCTTTAGTTTTAGGCCATGAGATTGCCGGCTGTATTGTAGAGGCAGGTGAAGGAGTAACAGGTTTTAAGGTAGGCGATAGAGTAGCTGTTTCGCACCACGTTCCTTGCTATAATTGCGATTATTGCCGTAATGGTTACCATACTGTCTGTGATACTTTGCGCAAAACTAATTTTGAGCCGGGAGGATTTGCTGAATATGTGCGGGTTCCGAATATAAATGTGCAATACGGCACATATTTATTGCCGGATAGTGTCTCTTATGAATTAGCCACTTTTATTGAGCCGCTTGCCTGTGTATTACGGGCGCAGAGGGTAGCGAATATAAAACCCGCACAAAGTATCCTCGTTATAGGTAGCGGGATTGCCGGGATTCTGCATATTCATTTGGCGGCGAGATTAGGCGCAGGCAATATTATTGCGACCGATATTTGCCAGTGGCGCCTAAAAAAAGCAAAAGATTTAGGCGCTGACGCGACACTTGACGCCAAAGATTATAGCGTAGAGAAATTACGCGAGCTTAATTGCGGAAAATTAGCAGATGTGGTAATGTTATGCACGCAAGCTTCATCTGCTATTAGGCAGGCATTTCTCTCGGTTGAGCGTTCAGGAACAATAGTTTTTTTTGCGCCGACAGACAAAGATAGAGAGGTGCAATTGCCGGTAAATGAGCTTTTCTGGCGCGCGGAAAGAAAATTAGTCTCTTCTTATGCGGGGAGTCCCCAAGACCACCTTGATGCATTGGAATTAATCAAGTTGGGGCGTCTTGAGTTAGAGGGAATGATTACGCATCGTCTACCGTTTAAAGATATTGGCTTGGGGTTTAAGCTGGTGGCTGAAGCAGGTGAATCGCTGAAGGTAATAATCAAACCGCAGGAGTAATTTTTAAGATTACTCTCTTGTTTAGTTTTTTAACTTACGTGCTCATTGTCCCGATAGATAAACACTGCGCAGATTTCAAACCCTCTGGAATTTCACTGTGTGAAATTCCGAGGACTTAGTCCCGGGAATTTTTCAAATTCCTCGGGGGAAATCTGCTTGTATCTATCGGGATCAATTCGTAGACCTCCCGCCGTCGGCGGGACTATAACTTATGTCGCTATACTCCATAAGTTATCTGCTCATTGAGGAGGAAAATTATGGACTGGGGAATGAAAAATAGATTAAGCCGGATAATCAAGCCGGATACAGGGCGCACTGTGATGCTGGCGGTAGATCACGGCTATTTTTTAGGGGCAACGAGCGGCTTAGAGGAGCCGGGGAAAACGATTAAACCGCTGCTCCCCTATGCAGATTCGCTGATGCTTACGAGGGGGGTATTGCGAACTTCGCTGGCGGCTGAAAATGATATCCCGATAGTGTTGCGGGTTTCCGGAGGAACGAGCATTATCGGAAAATCTCTCTCTGATGAGGGAATTACTGTTTCTATGGAAGATGCTCTAAGGTTAAATGTTTCCGCGGTTGCCCTATCAATATTTGTGGGCACAGAATATGAGAAACAGACTTTATTAAGCCTGTCGAAACTTGTCGATGTAGGCGAAAAATATGGTATTCCGGTTTTGGCAGTTACCGCCGTAGGAAAAGAGATGAACCGCGATGTGCGTTATTTAAGCTTATGTTGCCGCATTGCCGCAGAATTAGGGGCGCATTTTGTTAAGACCTATTATTGCGAAAATTTTACGCAGGTAGTCAAAGAATGCCCGGTGCCGATAGTTATTGCCGGGGGAAAGAAGATTGAAGAAAGAGCGGCATTAGAGCTTGCATTTTGCGCGGCAAGAGACGGCGCAGTAGGCGTAGATATGGGCAGGAATATTTTTCAGTCAGATTGCCCGCAAGGGATGCTCAGGGCAGTCAGGGAAATTGTGCATAAGAAGGCGAAAGTTGAACAGGCATTTGAGTTATATGAGAGTATAAAGAACCGATAGCGCATAACGCAAGACGCACAGCGAACTATGAAGATATTATTAGCCGATGACGACCGCGAATATTGTCTTTCAATAAAAAGATACTTACAGAAAAAAAATAATAATTATGAGGTAAGCCTTGCCTTTGACGGTCGTGATGCCAAACGTTGTGTCGAAGGCGATAAGTACGATATTATATTCATGGACTGCGATATGCCGTTTTTGTCGGGCGTGGATTTAATCAGAATTATAAAAAAAGAAAATCCTCAGGCAAAGCTCATTATGGTTTCTGGGTATAAGGGTATCGAAGATAATTTCGCTAAAGCCGCCGGCGTAGATGAATTTTTAAGGAAGCCCTTTGAGCTTAGGCAGGTGGATGAAATATTGGATAAATATGAATGCGGAAAATAGGTTTGGACAGATAAAAAGAGTCCTTATATATGTATTAATTTTAAACTGGCTGGTTGCTTTCGCTAAGCTTGCCTTAGGATATACAATCAAAAGCAGCTCTATGGTTGCCGATGGATACCACTCTTTATCCGACGGCGCTTCTAATATTATCGGTTTCTTAGGCATCTGGCTTGCTTCGCGGCCTAAGGACGAATCTCATCCCTACGGGCATAAGAAATATGAAACATTTGCCTCTATCGGCATAGCCTTTTTGTTATTTTTTGTATGTATAGGGATAGTTCATGAAAGTATTGGGCGTTTTAAAAATCCTGTTCTGCCTAATGCGAATATTTTAAGTTTTATCGTAATGTTTACAACGTTAGCTGTTAATTTTGCGGTTATGCTCTATGAATATAGAGCGGGTAGGCGATTAAACAGCGATATATTAGTAGCGGATTCTGCGCATACAAAGGCAGATATACTTACTTCTCTATCGGTAATCGGGGCACTGTTTGCGGTAAAAGCCGGCTGGCCTTTTTTAGACCCATTAATAGCTATTTTTATTGCCGCATTTATCCTTTATGTGGCTTTTGAAATCCTAAGAGACAGCGCGGTAGTGCTTTGTGATTCCGCTGTAATAGATACAAAAAAAATTGAAGCAGTCGTTATGGCCATAGAAGGAGTTTTAAGCGCGCATAAGATTAGGACGCGCGGCAGATGCGACGATGTCCATGTTGACCTGCATGTTTTGGTAAAAAATGATATGCGGATGGATTCCGCCCATAAATTGAGTTACAAAATAGAAGAAGAGATAAGAAATAAAATCTCCGGCGTCTCTGATGTCGTCATTCATATGGAGCCGAGTAGTGGGGAGATAAAAACCCCTTGAACCCCGATAGAGGGGTAAAAATAATTGCCTTAAGGCTTTATTTGTGTTAACCTAACTATTATATTATGAAGAATTAAATAATAGGGACACATCCTATTTAAATAATAGGGACACATCCTATTTTATTTTTAAGGACGATTTATTGTGCGAGACGACTAGCTAAAAAATAATAGTTCTTTCGAAAATACGAAGATAAAAAAATAGGATGTGTCCCTAATTATTCCAGATAATTACGGAAAAAGATGAGAATTACTAAAGACCTTTTTAAAGATATAATAGACGCTATTTCCGATAGGGTGATGATTATTGACCCTAAGGATTACACTATTATCACTGTAAATAAGCAATATTTGGAGAAAGAAGGGCTTTCATTAAAAGAGATTAAAGGAAAGAAATGTTATGAGATTGTCTATCAGAGGACAGAGCCATGCCTGCCGCCGGATAAGCATTGTCCTATGCTTGAGACGATGAAGACTGGACGCCTATCCAGAGCCGAGCATTTACATTACGATAAAAATAAAGAGCTGTATTATGGGGAAGTAATTACCTATCCTATCTTTGATAGAAAGGGCAAGATAAAAGTAATTGCCCATATCTCAAGAGACATAACTGAACGCAGAAAATTAGAGGAAGAAAATAGGCGTCAGATGGAAAAATTAAGGGAGCTCGCCGTAAGAGACCAGCATACCGGCCTTTATAATTACCGCTATATGATGGAAAGGCTTTCTTCAGAGGTAGAGCTGGCCAAGCGGCATTCTTTGAACCTCTCGGTTATGCTTATGGATATAGATTATTTTAAATCTATAAATGACGTCTATGGGCATCAGGCCGGTAATCGCCTGCTTTCGGAATTTTCGGATTTTTTAAAGGAGTGCTTCCGCCGTAGCGATATCTTAACCCGCTACGGAGGGGAAGAGTTTGTGGCAATAATGCCGCAGACAGAAAAAAGAAACGCTTTATATATTGCTAATAGAATTATCGAGAAGTTAAATAATCATATTTTTAAGATAGACAAACTCTCTATAAAGATTAAGGTCAGTATAGGCGTGTCAGATTTTTCTTCTGACAACGGTTTAATCTCCATAAAAGAAATTCTTGATGCCGCAGACAGCGCTTTACAGCGCGCTAAAGAATCCGGCGGAAACAGGGCAGTGCTTTTTAGCCCCCTTCATAGAAACATTAGAAGAAAAAGCAGAAAAATAGACCATGGCAAGCAAGTAGAAGTTCTTAAAAGAAAGATAGTTAAATTGGGGCAGCGTGTGGACCAAACCGTGCTTGAGTCTATGTATGCCTTTTCTAAATCGCTGGAGGCAAGAGATTACTATACTGCTGAACACGCGGAAAGAATGATTAATATAGTTCTGTCTATGGGAAAGAAAATGGGTTTTAACAAAAATATGTTAGAAAACTTGGAAAGGGCGGCAGTCTTGCATGACATAGGAAAAATTGGGATAGCCGATACCATATTAAGAAAGAAGGGTAAACTTACGCCGGATGAATATAAAATAATCAAAAACCATCCGCAGATAGGCGCGGAGATTATCCGGGCGGTGCACTTTTTAAAAGACGTAGTTCCCATAGTCCTGCATCATCATGAAAGATTTGACGGCCAGGGATACCCTTCAGGTTTAAAAGACGGCGAGATTCCTTTAAGCGCGCGCATTGTTGCCATAGCTGATGCCTACCAAGCGCTTACTTCTGATAGGCCATATAGAAAGGCTTATTCTAAAAAAGAGGCGCTTAATATATTAAAAAAAGAAGCAGGCACGCATTTCGATAAAGAAATAGTCGCTACCTTAATAAAGATTGAGAAATCCGCATAAGTCAGAATTGCATATTGACAGAGCCCTAATTATATGATATTTTGAAATTATTAATAATGACTAAATATATCTTCATAACCGGAGGCGTGGTTTCAAGCTTAGGGAAAGGTATCGCCTCCGCCTCCATCGGAAAACTTCTTGAATCAAAAGGCCTCAAAGTTTCCCTCATAAAGTGCGATCCTTACATCAATGTTGACCCCGGTACAATGAATCCCTACCAGCACGGCGAAGTCTATGTCACTGAAGACGGAGCTGAGACAGATTTAGACTTAGGCCATTATGAACGTTTTACGGCTGCGGTGCTCTCTAAGGATAATAATGTTACGACTGGGAAAATTTATGATTCAGTAATTAGAAAGGAGCGCCGAGGCGAATACTTAGGCAATACCGTTCAGGTTATACCTCATATTACCGATGAGATTAAATATTCCATAAAGAAAGTAGCCGAAGACGCTAATTTAGATATAGTAATTGTAGAAATCGGCGGCACTGTCGGAGATATTGAAAGCCTGCCGTTTTTAGAAGCAATCAGGCAGCTTAAGCAAGAGTTAGGCCGCGGCAATGCTATAGATATACATTTAACGCTTGTCCCCTATATAAAAAGCGCTGATGAAGTAAAGACCAAGCCCACTCAGCACAGCGTGGGAAAACTTCGCGAAATAGGAATTCAACCTGACATACTTTTATGCCGCTCGGAGAAAAGTTTAAGTTTAGATGTGCGCAAGAAAATTGCTTTATTTTGTAATGTAGAAGTAGAAGCGGTAATTCAGGCCTTAGATGTTAGCACTATCTATGAAGTGCCCTTAATGTTTAAGAAGGAGTTGTTAGATGAGCTGGTTTTGCGCCTCTTAAACCTAAGTTGCAGAGCGCACGATTTAAAACATTGGGAGAGAGATGTGGTTAGGCGCATAAAGAACCCCGAGCGGACAGTAAAAATTGCGGTGGTCGGCAAATATATTACATTGCAGGATGCCTATAAATCAATCTATGAGGCTCTTATTCACGGAGCTATTGCTAATAACGCAAAAGTAGAAATAAAAAAAGTTGACTCTGAAGAAATTATGCGCCAAGGCCCGCATACATATTTAAGCGATATAGACGGAATTCTTGTCCCCGGAGGTTTTGGCTCACGTGGGATTGAGGGTAAAATTCAAGCCATACATTTTGCCCGGGTAAATAAAATACCATATTTGGGCATTTGTCTTGGGATGCAGACCGCGGTAATAGAATTTGCGCGTAATGCCTGCGGATTAAAAGAGGCTAATTCAACAGAATTTAACCAGAAGACGCGTTACCCCGTGATTAGCTTATTGAGAGAGCAGAAAAAAATAAAGGACAAAGGCGGCACAATGCGCTTGGGCGCTTGTAAATGTTTTATCAAGAAAGGGACCTCTACCTATTCTGCTTATAAAAAAATACAGGTTTCTGAGCGGCACAGGCATAGATATGAATTTAATAATAAATTTAGGAATATATTTAAGAAAAAAGGGATGGTTTTCCCCGGAGTATTCAGGCCTAAGAATCTGGTAGAAATAATTGAGTTAAAGAGCCATCCTTGGTTTGTAGCAGTGCAGTTTCATCCGGAGTTTAAGTCCAAACCGGATAATGCCCATCCGTTATTTAGGGAATTTATTCGAGCGGCGATAAAAAATAGCGTTTAGCGGATCAATTCGCAGACGGCTTTGCCTACGACTTACATCAGCTTCGCTTCTGTAAGTCGTCTGTTCATTGAAAGGAGGAAGGTATGTGGAGAACAGTTTTTTTTGAGCCGGTAAGTAACCTGCTCAACCGCATAGGCACGTTGGTAGGTAATTTAATTTTGGTGATTATAATTCTGGTTGTCGGCTGGCTTATCGCTAAGCTCATCCAGAACTTAGTTACCAGGCTCCTGAAACTCATTAAAGCTGATTCTATCGCTGATCAGATTGGGGCTAATGCTTTTTTGGCCAAAGGCGGAATTAAATTGACACTTGCTGAGATAATCGGGGTTATTTGTTATTGGCTGGCTGTGTTGATTGTGATAGTAGTGGCGGTTAACGCTGTAGGTTTGACCGTAGCCGCAGATTTGTTAAATAGAATAGTTCTTTATATACCTAATGTGATTGTTGCCATAATAGTGCTTGCTTTAGGTATGTTTGTTTCGGCATTTTTATCGGCAACAGTGCGTACTGCGGCAATAAACGCTGGGATAGAACAGGCGAAAATTTTAGCTAAGGTGGTTGAAGTTTCTATCGTTGTCCTTGCTGTGATTATTGCCCTCGAGCAGCTAAGTATTGGCGCAGCTGTCATCAACATACTTATTACTGTGGTTTTAGCATCTTTGGGCTTGGGTTTTGCGCTCGCCTGCGGTTTAGGCTGTAAGGATTTGGTAGGCAGGATGGTCTCGGAAGCAATAGAGAAACTGAAGAAAAAGTAAATAATTTAAAATAATTAGGGACACATCCTATTTTTTTCTTAAGGAAAAAATAGGATGTGTCCCTAATACTAATTACTAATATGCTGCTATTATTGGCACCACTTAGTTCGCTTTGTGCGCTTTTATTTGCTTTGTATCTGGCGCTTTCAATTCTAAAAAAAGATGAAGGCAATGAAGAGATGCGCGAAATTGCTCAGGCAGTGAAAGTTGGTGCGAAGGCCTATCTAAAAAGGCAGTATTTGGGTGTTTCTTTATTTTTTGTAGTAGTATTTTTTATCCTTTTACTCTTGGCCTTAAATAAATATTTAGTTATCTTTGTGCCTTTTGCCTTTTTGAGCGGAGGCATATTTTCTGGGCTTGCTGGCTTTATCGGAATGTCTATCGCCACACAATCTTCAAGCCGCACGGCAGCGGCGGCAATGAAGAGCTTAAATTCCGGCCTGCGCGTGGCGTTCTCAAGCGGCGCGGTAATGGGTTTAACCGTGGTGGGGTTGGGACTATTAGATTTAAGTATCTGGTATTATTTTCTTAATTGGTATTATTCTACACACCCTATACCCATAGGCATAGATAAGATTACCGCGATTACCTCGACCATGCTTTGTTTTGGTATGGGCGCTTCTTCTCAAGCGCTTTTTGCCAGAGTCGGCGGGGGGATTTTTACCAAGGCCGCGGATGTGGGCGCAGACTTAGTAGGAAAGGTAGAGGCGGGTATCCCTGAAGATGATCCCAGGAACCCCGCGGTAATAGCGGATAACGTCGGTGATAATGTCGGCGATGTCGCCGGGATGGGCGCTGACTTATACGAGTCGTATGTGGGTTCTATTGTGGCAACCTCGGCCTTAGGTGTGGCCGCCGGCTTAGGCGTTGCCGGTGTGACTGTTCCGATGGTGATGGCGGCGGTAGGGGTAATTTCCTCTATAATTGGGACATTTTTCGTCAGAAGCCGTGAAGAGGCAACGCAGAGCGTGTTATTGGCGGCATTGCGCAAGGGAGTTTTTACGAGTTCTTTTCTCATAGCGGTAATTTCGTTTTTTCTCGTCTGGAAAACTTTAGGCTGGGAGCATATAGGAGTTTATTGGGCAATATTATCGGGGTTATTGGCAGGGGTTTTAATCGGGTTATGCACCGAATATTATACTTCAAGCGGATTTAAGCCTACCCGTTTTATCGCGGAGCAGTCTTTAACCGGCCCGGCAACTGTGATTATCGCAGGTATTTCTGTAGGAATGCTCTCTACGGCATTTCCGGTAATTATCGTCGGGTTTGCTATATTAGCAAGCTATTTTCTGGCTGGCGGTGGTGTGAGCCCTTCTGCCGGGATTTACGGCGTGGCAATTTCCGCGGTAGGCATGCTTTCTACCTTAGGCATAACCTTAGCCACTGATGCTTATGGCCCGGTAGCAGATAATGCCGGCGGATGCGCCGAGATGTCGCATCTAGCGCCCGAGGTTAGAAAGCGTACCGATGCCTTGGATGCTTTAGGTAATACCACTGCTGCGACCGGAAAAGGTTTTGCTATCGGCTCAGCCGCGCTTACCGCTTTAGCCCTAATCGCCGCTTACCGCGATCAGATAGGTTTGATTATTAAACAAAAAGGGTTAAGTTTAACTTTAGATTTAAGTTTAATGAACCCCTCGACGCTGGTAGGTTTATTTTTAGGCGGGATGCTGCCGTTTTTATTCTGCTCTATGACTATGCGCGCAGTAGGCAGGGCAGCGGGAAAAATCGTAATAGAAGTAAGACGCCAGTTTAAAGAAATTGCCGGAATTATGGAAGGTAAAACAAAGCCTGATTATGCGCGTTGTGTAAATATTGCAACCTCGGCAGCCCAGAAGGAAATGATTATGCCTTCGCTTATGGCGATAATTACCCCTATTTTAGTAGGGTTGTTTGTCGGCATTAATGCTGTCGCGGGTTTTTTGACTGGCGCGACAGTCAGCGGTTTTGTGCTTGCGGTAATGATGGCAAATTCCGGCGGCGCTTGGGATAATGCCAAAAAATATATCGAGGAAGGCCATTACGGCGGCAAAGGTTCGCTAGCGCATAAGGCAGGCGTTGTCGGCGACACCGTAGGAGACCCCTTCAAAGATACCTCAGGCCCCAGCCTAAATATTCTTATCAAACTGATGTCTATGGTTTCTATTGTCTTCGCTTCTTTTATTGTATCGAATAGTTTATTTAAGTAGTAGTTGAATAGTTTTGTGTTTTTTTGCTCCGGTTGCAATTTTTAACGTCAGCTTCTCGGTATTTTAAGCACCTGCGGAACTCGCCCGCCACTGAATCAATGGCGGGCTCAGACAGTCCTCGGTGATCCCTTCGACGGATAGTCGAAGGGATGCCTTAAAATACCTTCGACTCCTGACTAAATTGCAAATTCGCTCAAAAATACAAAACCATTTAACTCTCTTTCTTTAAATGATCAAGACCATCTACGAAGATAGCTATCTTCTCGTCGTTGATAAGCCATCCGGTTTATTGACCGTTCCCACCCCTAAAAAAGAAACCCGCACGCTTACCGGTATTCTGCGGCTTTATCCTTGCCACCGCTTAGACCGCGATACTTCGGGTTTGATTATTTACGCAAAGAGCAAGAGAATTCAGAAATTAATGATGCGTAAGTTTCAAAAACAGGAAATAAAAAAAGAATATACTGCTTTTATAAGCGGACGCTTGGAAAAAGCATCCGGCCAAATTAAAAGCTACATAACCGATAATCCTTACGAGCCGAAAAAGTTAGCCGTAACCAATTATAAGCTATTAAGGCAGTTTAAGGATTTTGCCCAAGTGTTGGCCGTGCCTGAGACAGGCAGGACAAACCAGATAAGGATTCATTTTAAAGAACTCGGCCATCCTTTGTTGGGGGAAAGCCGCTTTGCCTTCAGGCGTGATTTTAAAATAAAATTTAAACGGGTGGCCTTACATGCCAGCCGCCTTGTTTTCTCTCATCCCGTAACGAATGAAAAGTTAGATTTTTACTGCGAACTCCCTGCGGATTTAAAGAGTTTATCAACTTAAAAATTTTTTCTTGCGTCGTA
>CAKKQO010000081.1:14064-18874 GCA_919902105.1 Omnitrophica bacterium GWA2_41_15
CGACATCAAGAAAAATCTAAACGCCAATCGGCAGATTTTTCTTGACTAAATAAAATTGTTCGAGTATATTATAGCGTAATCTTTGTGAAATATTTAACAGTGTCGTTGTCAGCGGCGAAAAAAGAGTTGTAAGTTTTATATGTTGAATAAAATCCCTCAAGCGGCAGTGCCGCGTTTATCATTATATTACCGAGCGTTGTTAGAATCCCGCGGAAAAGATTATATTTCCTCAGAAGAACTTTCAAAACTGACTCATTTTACCGCCGCGCAGGTCCGGCGCGATTTAACCTATTTCGGCCAGTTCGGCACCCCGGGCAAGGGTTATGCTATTCTCGGGCTTACGCAGGCAATCCTCTCGATTTTAGGCACCGATAAAAATTGGGATGTAGCGTTGGTTGGGGTGGGGAATTTAGGCTCAGCGCTGCTTTCTTATAAAGGTTTTGCTGCGCAAGGTTTTAAAGTAGTCTGTGCCTTTGACAGCGATTTACGCAAGGTTGATAAAACTCTTGAAGGCATAAAGATTCAGGATACGAGTGAAATAGAACCTACGGTTAGAGAGAGGAATATTCATATTGCTATCGTAGCGACTTCCGCCGAAAGCGCTCAAGCAGTCGTGGATATGCTGATAAAATCAGGGGTAAAAGGGATACTTAATTTTGCCCCTATTCGTCCGCAAGCCCCTGCTTCAGTAAATATCTTAAATATTGACCTCTCGATTGAACTGGAAAGGTTAGCCTATTTCTTGACTAGGTCTCGAGTATAATTTTTTATCCTCTTCTAAGGATAGGCCTTGCCTATTCCTTGTGAGGCAAGGGCCTGAGCCAGTGAGTGATTCCACTGCGACAGAGTTAACGGAATGATAAAAAGATCCAAAACTTTTAAGGGCGGTTACATCTTCCAACGTTATCTAAGCAACCCTCTTGATACGCTTCTTGAGCAGGGCATTCCCGAGAAGGTAATTATTCCTTTGGCGCAGGGGTTTGGCTCAGAGGTAAAACTTTTGGTAAAAAAAGGGGATAAGGTATCTGCGGGGCAGATTATTGGCAGAGACGACGAAAATGTTTCCAGCCCTGTGCATAGTTCGGTTTTCGGTACGGTTGAAGAAATTAAGCGGATGAATTATTTTAAGCGCGAATTGGAGATGGTAGTCATCCGTGCTGACAAAACGCAGAAAGATTATTTAAGGGTAGAAGGTTTTAATCCAGACTGGGCTAAATTAAGGCAGGAAGAATTAGAAAAAATCCTTTATCTCTCGGGTGTTACTGCCTTAGACAGAGAGGGTATCCCTACCCGTTTTAAAAGTTCGGTTATTCCGCCGTCTGGGGTAGAAAATATCATTGTTCACGGCGTAGGTTCTGAGCCGTATAATATTTCTTTAGAACTTTTGCTGAACGGAAAAAAGATTTTAAATCTCATAGATGGCTTAAGGATTTTAAATACAATAATGCCTGGCGCCAATATGTATCTTGCCTTAAACAGCCGCAAGCAAAAACTCCTAGAAGAGATTAATAAAATTGCCGTAAAATACAAATGGCTTAAGGTTGTTCCTTTAGAGCCGAAGTATCCGCAGGGCTATGATGAAATGCTCATTCCCACACTTTTAAATCAAAGGTTCCCCTATGGTTATTCTGCGGCAAATATCGGGGTGGTAGTTTTAAATATTCAGGCAGTGCTTTCTGTTTATGAGGCGGTCTGTGAAGGAAAGCCGCTTATTGAACGTATCATTGCTCTCTGCGGCCCGGGCCTAAAAGAGCCGTTGCACGTAAAGGCGCGCATAGGCACGCCTTTAGGCGAGATAATTACGCCGCGCCTTAATGAAAAGCTCAAATCCCGCATTGTTTTAAACAGCTTAATGACCGGTGTAAAACTTAACGATTTAACCCTGCCTATCAGCAGGACATTTTCGCATTTAATCGCTATTCCAGAAGGCGACAAAAGAGAATTTTTAGCTTTTATGCGCCCGGGGTTGAGGCAGCAGTCTTATTCTCACACATTTGCGTCTTCATTACTTCCCTTCTTTAATAAAACCGCCGATACTAATTTGCACGGCGAAGAACGCCCGTGTATCAGTTGTTCCTATTGCGAAGAGGTCTGTCCGGTAGGGATAATCCCGCATTTATTGAGCAAATACATAAAGCGCAATATGATTGATGAAACATTAATGAATTATAATATCTTCAATTGTATCGAATGCGGCTTATGTACTTTTGTCTGTCCGTCAAAGATTCCTTTATTACAGCATTTAAAGGAGGGCAAGGATAAGCTTACGATGCAGGGCTGTGACCATGCGCAGTGCATCCTGCCTTATTTTGATATGAAGGGCATTGAAGAATACAGGGGAGTAACGAAGTTATAATGATAAATGACCAAGGGTTAAGGGGTAAGTGGTAAGGGGTAAGAAAAATATATGCAATTAGTAAAAAATATTCTTGATAGTCTTCATAACGCAAGCCAGAAGAATAAGCTTTTGGGGATGTTTAAACCGGTATTAAATGCCATTGACGGGTTTTTCTTTGGCACGCCGCACGTAACCAGCATCCCGCATATCGTTGACCCATTAGATATTAAACGTTTTATGTCATTCGTAATTATTGCGCTTATTCCTGCGGTGTTAGGCGCAATTTATGCCTGGGGACTGCGCGTAATTGCGGTAATTATAGTTTCTTATCTCTTTGGCGGCCTAATAGAAGTAGCGTTTGCCATTGCGCGCAAAAAAGAAGTCCATGAAGGATTTCTGGTTACCGGCTTAATCTTTCCTTTAATCCTTCCGCCGAATGTGCCGTTATGGGTGGTAGCAATAGGCGTAATGTTCGGCGTGTTATTCGGAAAAGAAGTTTTTGGCGGCACCGGCCGGAATATTTTTAACCCGGCGATTGCCGGAAGGATTTTTCTTACTATTGCTTTTCCTCAAATAATGAGTGTGAAGTGGCCTCTTCCTTTTACTTCGGGTTTGGGCGGTTTTGTGCATTATCAAAATAGTGTTGATGCGGTGACTTCCGCTACACCGCTGGCGCTTTTTAAAACTCAAATGTTACTTACGCCTTATACGCAGTTATTTTTCGGCCAAGGCACGGGTTGTATAGGGGAGACCTTCCGTATCGGTTTAATTTTAGGCGGGTTATTTTTAATTTTGCTTAAGATTGTGGACTGGCGCATACCTTTTGCTTATCTCTTTTCGGTGGCAGCATTTTCGTTTTTAGGCAATCAATTTTTGCATACGCATTTTGCCCCGCCTTTATTTCAGCTTCTTTCCGGTGGTTTGCTTTTAGGCGCATTTTTTATGGCCACAGACCCGGTAACCTCACCCTTTACTAAACAAGGCCGCTGGATTGCCGGTGTCTCTTTAGGGGTATTAACGGTATTAATCCGGGGTTTATCAGGCTACGTAGAAGGGGTAATGTTTAGCATTCTTCTGCTCAACGTCTTTGGGCCGTTGATTGATTTATTAGTGCTAAAAGTAAGGTATAGAAAGAAAATTGTAACTGCGCAAAAATAAGACCCTTCCTCTAATAGGATTAGGAAGGTCTATCCCTATGGATAAGAAAATAAGAGATGGCTAAGGCATTACGGATAATAATCTTTGTAATAGTGCTGGGCACAGTCTCAAGCGGGATGCTTGAGGGTATCCGCAGGGCTACCGCTCCCTTAATAGCTAAAAACGAAGAGATAAAACTTAAATCTGCGGTGCTGGATGTGTTAGAGGCAGATTATAATAAGGATAATATATTAGATGTGTTTGCCGGACAGGTAAAAGAAATAAATAATGAGGCAGGGACATATTATCTTTCGGCGGATAAGTCGGTAGCTTTTGAGTTTAGCGGTTCCGGTCTCTGGGGGCCTATATCCGGTATAGCCAGCATTAACCCGGATTTAAAATCTATAAAAATTATCAAGATATTACATCAGGAAGAAACGCCAGGATTAGGTGCAAGAATTGCTGAATTTAGTTACTTAAAACAGTTCCGCGGAAAAGAATTTTTACCGAAATTAGTCTTTACTCCTCAGGGAAAGGCTAGCAGTGAAAATGAAGTAGATAGCATTACCGGCGCAACCGGCTCAAGCAAAGCGCTGGAAAAATTACTTAATGCAGAGTTAGAGAAAAATATTAATATATTTAAAAAAACTGGTTTACAGTGAACAGTGTACACCTGCCTGCCGGCAGGCAGGGAGTGAGGGAAAATGCCGAAGAAGCAAGTCAAAAGAAGTTTTAAACATACAAAATCATACAAAGCCTTAGTCAGCGGCCTTTGGCAGGACCATCCCACATTTTGTATGGTCTTGGGAATATGCTCAATGCTGGCTATCACTAATAAGATGGATAATGCCTTGGCAATGGGCTTAGGCGTTACCTTCTGCACTGCCTTTAGCTCTTTGTTTGTTGCAATCTTCAGGAATGCTATCCCGGCAAGAGTCAGGATGCTGGCTTATATGGTAATTATCTCAACCTTTGTTATCTGCGTAGACAGGTTCCTTAAGGCCTATTTTCCGGCGATAAGCGAGACGATGGGCCCTTATGTCGGTTTAATTATCACTAACTGTATTTTAATGGGAAGGGCAGAAGCCTACGCAATTAAAAACGGCCCGTGGCTTTCCTTTTTAGACGGCGTCGGCTGCGGTTTAGGTTATACCTTTATGTTGATTTTGATGGCGCTGATTAGAGAGCCATTGGGTTTCGGGACTATTTTAGGCAAGCCGCTTATGCCTGCATTCTGGGTGAATTGGGTAGTAATGACTATCGCCCCCGGAGCATTTTTTCTTTTAGGGGCATATCTGTGGATTTTTAGGACAATTGCTAAAAAGACGGAGTAAA
>CAKKQO010000081.1:18974-21436 GCA_919902105.1 Omnitrophica bacterium GWA2_41_15
CTTTTAGGGGCATATCTGTGGATTTTTAGGACAATTGCTAAAAAGACGGAGTAAAAAATATGAGCACCGCTAATCCTTTCCTTTTGCTGCTTGCCTCAATTTTTACCCAGAATATTGCCTTGGTTTATATCTTGGGGATGTGCCCTTTTATCGTCATTTCTAAAAATTTTAAGACGGCTGCCGGAATGGGCGTTTCGGTTATTTTTGTGGTCACGCTTACCGCACTGATTAACTGGCCGATATATTATAAAATTTTGCTGCCCCTAAAAATAGAGATACTTTCTTTTATGATTTTTATTATCGTTATCGCCGCGACAGTGCAGTTGTTAGAGATGCTCATTGAGAAGTTCTTCCCGCCGCTTCAGGCATCATTCGGCATATTCCTGCCTCTAATTACGGTAAACTGCATAGTTTTGGCAGTTTGTATTTTTATGGTTTTAAAACAATATAATTTCATCCAGACAGTATTTTATTCTTTAGGCACAAGCGCCGGCTGGGCCTTGGCGATTCTGCTGATGGCGGCAATCAAGGAAAAATTGCTTTTAGTGGGCGATATTCCCAAGGGACTGCGGGGCGCAGGCATTACGATGATTATCGCCGGCTTTATGGCCTTTGCCTTTATGGGTTTCGCCGGTATGATTCCTTTGCAGTGAACCCCGTTAGAGATAAGTCTCGACGTTGCGTCGAGACTGTCTATCGGGGACAGAGATTTTAATAAGCGATTGCTTCTATAAATGAGTACTTGGTTTTAAATAGTATATAAAGGTATCTCTAACGGGGTAAACGGAGCAAAATAAAGATGGTTTCTGTTTTAGTAATGAATGCTATATTAGTAGTAATCGCTATATTTTTAATAATAGCAGAGAAATTTTTGGTTACTTACGGCGAATGCAATATTACTATTAACAAAGAAAAAATATTGACGGTGGAAGGGGGAGATACGCTTTTAAATTATTTTGCCGGTAGTTCGATATTTATCCCCTCTGCCTGCGGCGGAAAGGCGACCTGCGGATATTGCAAGATAGAGGTTTTATCCGGCGGAGGCCATATCCTGCCCACAGAAGAAGTATTCATCCCGCGCCCGGACCGGTTACGCGGCGTGCGGCTTGCCTGTCAGGTAAAGGTAAAAAATGATATTGAAGTTCTTATCTCTCCGGATTTACTTAGCGCGCAGGAATACAAAACTACCATATATCAAACGGAAGATTTAACCCATGATATTAAACGTATAGTTATGAGGCTGGATGAACCGGATAAAATAAAGTTTAGGCCCGGGCAGTATGTTCAATTTAAAGTACCGGGCACGGATGAATTCCGGGCTTATTCTGTTGCCTCGCCTCCCTCGCAGGACCACACTATTGAACTTTTAGTGCGCCTTGTGCCAAATGGTTTATGTTCAACCTATATTCACGATGTTTTAGATACTAATGATGAGATTACGATTACCGGGCCATTCGGGGATTTTTATCTCCAGGAAGAATCTGACCGTGAAATAATTTGTATTGCCGGCGGATGCGGCATGGCGCCGATTCGTTCCATATTATATTACTTAAAAGAAAAAGGTATGCCTCGGCGCGCAATGTATTTCTTTGGCGCGCGTAAAAAGAGAGATTTATTTTATACCGAAGACTTATTTACACTTTCTCGGGAATTTCCTAATTTCCGCTATTATCCCGCTCTTTCTGAGCCGGACCCGCAGGATAATTGGACAGGCGAGACCGGTTTGATTACCCACACAGTAGAAAAGTTTGTTGAGCCCGGTGCTTACGCTGAGGCTTATCTTTGCGGCCCGCCACCGATGATTGACGCTGCAATCAAGGTTCTTGCCAAAAAAGGCATAAATGAAATTCATATCTATTATGATAAGTTTTAGAAGATTAATAAATGCCGCGGCTATAAAATGAGCAAACCCGCGCAAATTTATCAACCAATAGAAAACGATATCGAGCGCATCGAAGCCGTATTAAAGGATAAGCTTAAGTCCAGGTATGATACGCTTTGCTCAATCAATAATTATTTATTATCCTGGGGGGGCAAGCGCTTAAGGCCGGCGTTAGTAATGTTATCTGCGCATGCGGTTTCACCGGATGGCGTCAGAAAGAAAGACCTGGATTTACTTGTTCTTTTAGGTGCGGCAATCGAGCTCATACATACCGCAAGCCTCATTCACGACGATATTATTGATGATTCGCGCCTGCGCCGCAATAAACCCGCGATACATATCCGCTGGGGTAAAGATGCGGCTATTGCCTTTGGTGATTACATCTATTCAAAAGCATTTGAATTGGTGGCCTCCTGCGGCCGGCCTGATGTTTTAGATTGTGTGGCGAAGGCGACCACTGCGATGTGCGAAGGGCAATTATTCCAAATTTTGCAGCGCGATAATTTAGATTTAAAAAAGAATGACTATATTGTAATAGTTAAAAAGAAAACAGCCAGCCTGATTGCCGCCTGCTGTAAAT
>CAKKQO010000081.1:21536-27966 GCA_919902105.1 Omnitrophica bacterium GWA2_41_15
TATATTGTAATAGTTAAAAAGAAAACAGCCAGCCTGATTGCCGCCTGCTGTAAATCCGCCGCCTTGCTCATTGATAGAGACGCAGAAGAGAAACACCGCGCCTTAGATAATTACGGGCTGAATTTCGGCATCGCCTTTCAAATTGTCGATGATTACTTGGACATTATGGGCGATGAAGATAGTTTAGGCAAGGCGCTTGGCCAGGATATTGCGATGGGGGAGATAACGCTTCCGGTTTACGACTTATTTAATTCTTTGGGCAAGAAGGAAAGAGGGGAGTTAAAGCAGATTATCCTAAGCCGTAATATTAATTCCGAAGTGATAAAAAAGATACGCGATAAGATTAACCGGCAAAAAATATCCCTCAGGATAAAAGAGAGAATACTGTCTTATGTTTGCAGGTCAAAACATAATTTAGCCCGGCTTAAAGATTCTTGCTTTCGAGAAAAGCTTATGGACTTAGCGGATTATCTGGTTGAGCGGGGTTTTGGGGTTTAAACGGACATTGTGAAAAAAATCACTTGACAAGCAACTAAGAGAGGTATAAGGTAATAAGGTAATCTTAAATAACTAAAATTTTTTAATACGCCAATTAACCTTTTAGAGCGAGGAGGATAAATGATAAAGAAGATTTTAATTTTTTTCGTTGCCGCGGTATTTATGCTTTTGAATTTTTCTTACTTACAGGCGGATACGCGCGATGAGGAAATTCAGGCGCTAAAAACACAGGTGCAGGAATTGCTCAAACGTATTGAGGTTCTGGAGCAGAGCCAGGCAAAGGTGAAAGAAGAGACGGCAAAACAGATTGAAGCAGTAAAGAAGGCTGAGCCAACAGTGCTGATGGATAAGGCTAGTTCCAAATTAAAAATTAAGGGCCGTGCCGCTTTTGGGTTTTATAATGCCGAGAACGAGGCCGCTGCTTATTCTCAGGGTTCTTTTGAGGTGCCGGATGCCAAGATTCAGTTTGCCTTTGCGCCCGATGAGATTAACACCGTAGTCCTGCGCCTTAGTTTAAATAACGGTGTAACCAGTATTTCTTCAACCAGTCCCATGGTAGATTATTTTTTCCTGCAATCTAAGGATTTTATCCCAGCTTTAAAAGATTCGCCTTTTAGTTTATCTACCCGCTTGGGAAAATTTAAGTTAGGCTTTGGCGAAGAGACTTGGTCGGATAATGCTATAGAGAGTGTTTTGGTTTCTAATTCTGCCGGAGCAACTACCGCGTTAGACGAAGGTTTAGAGTTTGCCGGAAAGATTAAATTGGAGAAGTTTAACCTAAAGCCATTGGGCTGGGTAGTTTCCTTTACCGACGGAAATGCCGGCGTCGGCTCAGACAACAGCCAAGGTAAGGCATTTATGGGAAAGCTCTATTATACGCCTATTGACCCTTTGTATTTATCCGCCAGTTATTATGATTCAGGCCGGCTGAAGACGGCAAACGCGGAGGGTAGAGTCGCGGGTTTGTTTACTATTCCTACTGGCGCGGTTAACTGGGAAAGGCATATCTGGGAATTGGATGCGCGTTATGATTTTGGCAAAGGTAAGAAATGGGAAAATTCTCCGCTTTTCTCTGATAGTAAGAGTATTGTGCGGCTTTCTTACGGCGCATTTTCCGACCATGCGGCCGCGGCAAGCGAGCGTTCGGGAAACTTCGGTTTTGTAGAAGGAATTTATAATTTAAACAAAAAAGTTTATACTGCCGGACGTGTAAGTTTTGTGGATTTAGACGGCGATAGCACCGCTTCTCTAAACAGCGTTACCGCTAACAAGTATCAACGTTATAGCTTAGGCGCTGGATACCGCCTGCGGGAGAACGCAATTTTAAAATTGGCATATGACTGGAATAAAGAGTCAGGCCCCGGCATAAGCGATGTAGATAACGATTTGCTTTCTTTGGTTGCGGCTTTGCAGTTTTAATAGTTGTAAGTTACGCTTTAATATAGCGATGTTTTTTAAAAGCAAGGAAAGGATAATCTTTTTAGGGCCCAGCCTTTAGTTGTTAAAGGCTGGGTTTGTTTTTTTGCCAGGAGGGCGTTATGCAGGATGATTTGACTCGAGGTAAATTATCACGCAAAGAATTTTTAAAATTGAGCGCTTTAGCGGGAGCAGCTTTAGCAGGCTCTGGAGCTATCGATGCCGTTATAGCCGGCGAAAAAAGCGCAAATCTTCCTGCGGCAAAATGGAAAAAAGGCGATGATATTCTTTTGCGTATGCAGGATGATTTAAACCGGGCGTTACTTAAGTCGCTTAAGGAGCGTAACTGGGCAATGCTTATTGACCTGCGTAAATGCGCCGGTTGCCTTGCTTGTACGATTGCCTGCAAGGCGGAAAATGTTTCGCCCCCGCAAATTACTTACCGTCACGTCTTAGAATTGGAAGCTGGAGCGTATCCTTTCCCGCGCCGTGATTTTGTGCCGGTGCTTTGTAACCACTGCGAGAACGCGCCGTGTGTGGCAGCTTGTCCGGTAAAAGGCGCCACCAATATCCGCGCCGACGGCATTGTGGATATGGATTATCCTAAATGCATCGGCTGCAAGGCCTGCATTAGCGCCTGCCCCTACGGAGCAAGATATTTTGATGCCGGAGAATTCTATACCGCTTCTACTCCAAAAATCCAGGGTTACGAAACGCGGCCAACCTTTGATTATAAACAAGAGTGGCCGAGAAAAAAAGACCAGCCGCCGATCGGCAAAGTGCGCAAGTGCCATTTTTGTATTCACAGGATTGAACGCGGTGTGCTTCCGGCTTGTGTTACTACTTGTATAGGCAAGGCTACCTATTTTGGCGATAGGTCAGATGATGAAAGCTTGGTCGGAGAATTATTAGCGCAATCTAAAGTCCATAGGCTAAAGGAAGATTTGGGCACAGAGCCAAGAGTTTATTATATTGGGTTGGAAGGAATCGAAATCCCTGAAAAAGAGTCGTGATTTGTTTGTGCCTTTGCGCGTTACATAATCTATTATTTATTGAAAGGGGTAAATAATGAAGAAAACAGGCGGCTTAAAGAAAATTTTGCAGCGTAAGATTAACCGCAAGGAGTTTATTAAGACATCCGCTTTTTTAGGCGGCTCTTTATTCTTATTCGGGAAATTAGAAAATGCCTATGCCCAGATGGCAAAAGAAGCACGAGATGCGGATGGAGAGTATCTGTTCTCTAAGCCGCAGAATTGCCTATACAGCGTATGCCTGCAGTGTAATACCGGATGCGGCATAAAGGTAAAACTGCTTGACGGCCTGGCGGTAAAAATAGACGGCAATCCTTTAAGCCCTTGGACGCTTACTCCGCATCTGCCTTTTAAATCCTCAGTATTTGATGTGGTTAAAACAGACGGCGCAGTCTGCCCTAAGGGGCAGGCAGGCATACAAACAGCTTATGATCCTTATCGGATTGTTAAAGTTTTAAAGCGCGCGGGCCCCCGCGGAGCAAATAAATGGAAGACGATTTCATTTGAGCAGGCAATAAAAGAAATTGTGGAGGGTGGAAAACTTTTTGCCGGTATCGGCGAAGACAGGCATATTGATGGGTTTAAGGATATATGGGCTTTAGGCGATGCCAAAGTTACGAAGGCAATGTCTAAAAAAGTAAGCGCTATACTTAACGAAAAAGACAAAGCAAAAAAGAAGATATTGGTAGAAGAATTTAAAACTGAGTTTAAAGACCATCTTGATGCTATGATTGACCCAGAGCATCCGGACCTAGGCCCGAAAAATAATCAGTTTGTCTTTATGTGGGGCAGGATGAAAGGCGGCAGGTCAGATTTAGTTTCGCGCTTTGTCAAAGACTCCTTTGGTTCGGTAAACGCCCATGGCCATACTACTGTTTGCCAGGGCTCGCTTTATTTTACCGGTAAAGCGATGAGTTATCAATGGGATTATGACGAAAAAGCGGCCGCAATGAAATGGACCAAGGAGAAAAAGTTTTATTGGCAGGCAGATACGGCAAATTCAGAATTCCTTATTTTTGTCGGCGCCTCTCCCTTAGAGGCGAATTACGGTCCGCCGTTACGCGCTGGTAAACTTATGGAGAATCTTAATTCCGGAAAACTTAAGTTCGCGGTGATTGACCCGCGTTTTTCCAAGACCGCTGCAAAGGCATGGAAATGGGTGCCGGCATTGCCTGGTTCAGAGGGGGCGTTTGCCTTGGGGATGATCCGCTGGATTATAGAAAATAAGAGGTATGATGCTAAGTTTCTTGCTAATGCCAATAAGGCCGCGGCAGATAAGGACAAAGAACCATCATGGTGTAATGCCGCTTGGCTGGTAAAGATAGAAAAAGGAGTCCCCGGAGCATTTTTACGCGGTTCAGATATTGGGATAGCTAAAGAAAAACGCGTATTTGTAGACAAGAAAACCAAGAAAGAACAGGCGTATGAATTTGACGCCTTTGTGGCTTTCAAAAATGGCAAGGCAGCAGGGCTTGATCCAAATAGCGCGACAAAGCCGGTTGAAGGGGACTTATTTGTTGAAAGGGAAATAAACGGGGTTAAGGTAAAGAGCGCGTTCCAGTTGCTTTATGAACAGGCAATGAGTAAATCAATAGAAGAATGGGCGGTTATCTGCGGAGTAGGCGCTCAGGAAATTATTGAGCTTGCCGCTGAATTTACCGCGCACGGTAAAAAGGCCGCGGCTGATATTCATCGCGGGGTATCCCAGCATACCAACGGTTTTTATAATGTTTATGCCTGGTATTCTTTAAACCTTTTAATCGGCAATTTTGACTGGAAGGGCGGAATGTGCCAGCTTACTACTTATAATCATCTGGGAGAAAAAGAAGGCCAGCCGCATAATCTCAAGGAGATGCATCCGGGTAAACTTAGCGTCTTTGGCGTAGATGTTATCCGCCATGGTGAATATGAAAAGTCCACCATCTTTAAGGATTATCCGGCAAAAAGGCCGTGGTATGCGATTGCCTCAGATGTTTACGAGGAGATTATTCCTTCAATCGGCGATAGCTATCCCTATCCGGTAAAGATATTAATGTCATATATGGCGGCGCCAACATATTCTCTGCCGGCTGGCCAGACCAATATTGAGATTTTGGTCGATACTAATAAAGTTCCCTTATATATCGCTAACGATATTACTATCGGGGTTACTTCAATGTACGCGGATTATATCTTTCCCGACCTTTCTTATTTAGAGCGTTGGGAATTTCATGGTTCGCATCCTTCTATACCGCAAAAGGTCCAGCCGATAAGGCAGCCGGTAATTGCGCCTTTAACCGAGACAGTTAAGGTTTTTGGCGAGGAAATGCCGATTTGCCTTGAATCGCTTTTCTTAGCCATAGCGGAAAAATTAGGCCTTTCCGGTTTCGGCAAAGATGGCTTTGGAGAAGGCGTAGATTTTAAAAGACAGGAAGACCTTTACCTAAAAATGGCGGCGAATGTCGCTTTCGGCGAAAAGGCCGATGGCTCTGACAGCGTTCCCGACGCCAATGAGAAAGAGGTGGAACTTTTCCTGAAGTCCCGCCGGCATCTTCCGCAGTCGGTATTTAATCTCTTAAAATGGCAGTCTGCCTGCGGCGCGCAATATCTAAGTAAAGTAGTTTATGTTTTAAACCGCGGCGGCAGGTTTCAGGATTATGATAAATCTTACGACGGCGAACAATTGAAAAATAAATACGCCAAATTAATTAATCTCTATTCTGAAAAAGCGGCTAAGTCCAAGAATTCAATGACCGGTAAGCCGTTTTTGGGCCTGGCAGGATATTTGCCTATTGCCGATGTGTTAGGCCGGCCGATAGAAGATGAAAAAAATGGTTTTAACCTGCACTTGATTACTTATCGCGAGATATCCCATTGCAAAAGCCGCACCAGCACTAACTATTGGCTTCTTGAATTGCTTCCGGAAAACTTTTTGTTGATTAATCCTCTTGATGCCGAGAAGATGGGTTTGAGTAACGGCTCTTTAGCTAAGGTGACCTCTTTTTCTAATCCCGAAGGCGTCTGGGATTTAAAAAACAACCGGCAATTACCGATGGTTGGCCGGATAAAGACAAGTCAAGGGATCCGTCCCGGCATCGTAGCCTTTTCTTTGGGGCATGGTAACTGGGCAAACGGCTCTTCTGATATAACTGTTGATGGTGTCTTAATAAAGGGCGATAGCCGTCGGGCAAAAGGCGTTCACTGTAACGCGGCAATGCGCATTGACCCCTACCTTAAAAATACCTGCCTGCTGGATTTGGCGGGAGGAAGCGTTTCTTTTTATGATTCCAAGGTAAAATTAATTAAAGCCTAGGAGGCAATGGTGAAGATATTCGGCATAGGGATACAAGAATTATTGCTTATTCTTCTTATATGTTTATTAATCTTTGGAGCGGCAAAACTTCCGGAAATCGGCAGGGCTTTGGGTAAAACGATTAAGGAATTTAAAAAATCAATCAAAGAAATCGGCTCTGAAGACTCTAAAGATGAAGAGAAGAAAGAGCCAT
>CAKKQO010000082.1:0-28430 GCA_919902105.1 Omnitrophica bacterium GWA2_41_15
TAAATAACTTTTTGGGGCATACTGCGACGCATTTTCCGCAGGCAGTGCATTTATTTTTGTCTATTTTAGGTAATTCATCGTCTCCCATCGTAATCGCGCCAAAAGGGCAGGCCTTGACGCAATCGCCAAAACCCAGACAACCATAAACACATTCCTTCTGGCCGCCCATGACTAAATTCGCCGCTAGACAAGTCTTAGGCCCGTTATAAATAAATCTATCCTTAACCTTATTCCCTCCGCCGCAATGTAACACCGCTATCGTCTTCACTTTTTCCGCAAGCTCAACTCCGAGAATATGGGAGATTTTCTTTCTTTCTTCATCTTCTGTTACAAGGCATGAATTAATACTGCATTCTCCCTGGATTAGGCTCTCGGCAAAACCGATACAACCGGCCTTTCCGCAGGCGCCGCAATTGGCACCCGGAAGGCTGCTTAGTATCCCGGCTAACCGCGGGTCTTCTTCAACGCAGAATTTCTTTGCGGCAAGCGCTAACCCCGCGCCGAAGACTAACCCTAAAGAACCTAATGTTAAAATTGGAATTAATATATCCATTAAATAAGCGCATAACTTACGAACACTAAAAGTGTGAGTAAGTTATAAGCGCGAATTTATCCCGCCGAACGTGTCAAAATTATCGAAGAGATTTTTGACACATCTTGTGAGGCGGGACAGACGATAGTTATAACCTAAACCCATTAAATCCCATAAAAGCCAGGCTCATTAACGAGGCGACAATAAAAGCAAGCGGCACGCCTTTTAAACTCTCGGGCGCATCTAGTAATTCCAGGCGCTCCCTTATCCCGCTCATTAAAAGCATTGCCAATAAATAACCAACGCCGGCAAAAAAACCCTGCGTAATACTAAGGGTAAAACTTCCTTTAACCACACTACCATTACTAAAGAACATATCCGAATTTAAAACCGCAACCCCTAATACCGCGCAGTTGACTGTAATCAACGGCAGGTAAATCCCGAATGCCTTATACAAGCCGGGGAAACCCTTGCGGATAAACATTTCCACTAACTGGACAAAACTGGCAATTACCAAAATAAAACAAATTGTGCGCAGATAAGTAATATTAAAAGGAACCAATAAGTAGCGGTAAATCAGCCAAGTGATAATACTTGACATCGTAGTGACAAAAGTAACCGCAATCCCCATAGACACTGCCGGCTTTGTTTCTTTGGAAACTCCGATAAAAGAACACAGCCCCAAAAACTTAGAGAGGATAAAGTTGTTAATAAAAACCGTGGAAATTACTATTGAAAGAAATTTACCTACATCCATTACATCCTGCCCTCTCTATCATTTTTTTCTTTTTCTTGCCGCGTTGGAAATTAACCAAGCCGATTAAAAACCCAAGAGTAAGTAATGCCCCGGGCGCCAAAATCATCACCGAGGCCGGCTCAAAGCCGCGCAGCAAAACAAAACCAAAAATCTTTCCCGCTCCCAGCGCCTCTCTTATCACCGAGATTGTTACTAATGCCAGAGTAAAACCTACACCCATTCCTAAGGCGTCGAAAATAGACGGCAATACTGTATTTTTGGCGGCAAACACCTCTGCCCTGCCTAAAACAATACAATTTACCACAATCAGAGGGACAAAAATTCCCAGACTAGCATTTAACTCCGGGAAATATGCCTTTAGTATCATCTCATTAAGCGTAACAAAGGTGGCAATAACCACAATAAAACAGGGAATACGAATTTCATTAGGGATTATTTTGCGAATAAGGGAAATGATAATATTTGAGCCCAAAAGCACAAAGGTTGCCGCCGCCCCCATCCCTATGGCGTTTACCAACGAGGTGGATACTGCTAAAGTAGGGCACAAACCTAATACTAAAGCAAAGGTAGGATTTTCTTTAATTATCCCTTTAAGAAACTCGGCAATCAACTTTCTCATATAAACCTCTTTGGCCTTATATATCTATCAATCAACGGCACTACCGCGTTCATTATCAATATGGAATAACTTACGCCTTCTGGATAGCCGCCCCATTTTCTAATTACAAAGGTAATTAAGCCGCAGCCAAGGCCAAAGATAAACCGCCCTTTAGTTGTAAGCGGCGTGGTAACATAATCCGTGGCCATAAAAAATGCGCCTAAAACCAAGCCACCGGATAAAACCGCAAAAATAAAGTCGCCGCCAAAAAATCCGTCCTGGCCGAATACCCAGCTAAAGAGCCCTACAACTAAAATAAAGGCAAGCGGCGCATGATAAGAAATTATCCTGCGCAATAGCAAATAACCTGCCCCGATTAAAAGCGCTAAAATACAAACCTCGCCGATACATCCACCGCGCAAGCCTAAGAATAAATCTTGATAAGATAAATCTAACTGTGCCAATTCTGCTATTTTCCCCTCTTTTAAAAGGGCTAAAGGCGTGGCACCGGCTATTACATCAAAGGGCTTTGCAAATGCGGCCATATAGGCAGGCCAGGCCGCCAGCAAAAACGCCCGTCCTACCAAGGCCGGATTAAAAATATTCCTTCCTAATCCGCCGAATGCCTGCTTAGCAATGGCTATAGCCACAAAGCTTCCTACTGCCACAAGCCATAAGGGAACCGCTGGCGGAAGGTTATAACTTAAAAGCAGCCCGCTTAAGATTGCGCTTGTATCTAAAACCGTAACCTTTACACCGCGCGCTTTCTGAATCAGCCATTCAAAAATAACCGCCGAGACAATCCCTGTTAAAATAATAAATAAAGCGCGCAGGCCAAAAATCCAGACACCGCCAATACCGGCCGGAATAAGCGCAAATGTCACCTGCCGCATTATGGAGGCGGTATTTTCCCTGCGGTGTATGTGCGGCGATGTTGAAACCATTAATTTATTGGCCATTCTTTACTTCCTCTAAAATCTCCTCTGCCTTCTCTTTTACCGACTTGATTACCGCGCTGGAAGAAATGGTTGCGCCGGTAATTACATCAACCTTATCTAATTCATCTATTTTTTTATTACTGAAACGTTCTTCAAACCACGGCTTTAGTTTCTCGTCTTTTTTAGCTTTACCAGTGATTGCCTCAAAAAGAGTAACAGAGCTAGCCAGCTCCGCTATCTTTGAGCCGAGGCCCGGGGTCTCTGACTGCGAAAGAATCTTAATAGCGTTAATTTTTCCCTCTTTACTCATCCCCACCATAGTCTCAATTTGGCTTGAGTAACCCTTACCGTAAGCCATAAAACAAAAGCCCAAGATATTTTTATCCTTATCTAACGCCTTATAATAAAGCGTCTGGCTATCTTTTTTAACCGCTTCAAATTCTGCTGTTTCAGGCATCACCTCGCGTAAAGCGTTTTGCTCTGCCTGATATTTCTGAAAAGCGATTTTTTCTTTTGTAAGAAGATTTATCCCAGAAAGAAAAACTGCGGAAAGAAAACATATAGTAAAAAGTATTATGCCGAATCTTATTACCGGATTCTTCATCATCTAATCTTTGTCTTTGCCTGCTTTATGCCTTGGACAATATTTCTATTTGCCGGACAACTATATGCGCACAAGCCGCATTCAATACAGTCAAGCACTCCAGAGAGTTTTGCCAAATCCCATTTTTCGCAAGAGACAGCCGCGCTAATTAAAGCAGGCGAAAGCCCCATCGGGCAGTTTTTGATACATTCTCCGCAGCGTAAACACGCTTCTTCCTCTGACTCTGCTACTTCATCTTCACCCAATAGCAATACTCCGCTGGTAGACTTAATTACCGGAACATCCTGGCTAAATTGGGCTAGTCCCATCATCGGCCCGCCCATAATTATCTTTTTCGGCTCCTTTTTTAACGGCCCGCAGAATTCGATTAATTTAGCGATAGGGGTTCCAATTTTTACGCGCAGATTAGCCGGGTTCGCTAAAATACTGCCGGTAACAGTGAGCACTCTTTCAAAAAGCGGCTTACGCTTATAAATTGCCTCATAAATAGCAAAGGCGGTTGCCACATTATGCACTACCACGCCGACGTCAAAGGGAAGCTTCCCCGAAGGAACTTTACGTTTTAATACTGAATAAATTAATTGTTTTTCAGCGCCTTGCGGATACATTGTTTTCAAAATCTTAATTTCGAACTTCGAATTCGGGGCACCCGCGATAGCGGGTCGTTCGAATTTTTTTATGGCTTCGGGTTTATTGTCTTCTATAGCAACATAAACGTTCTTGACGTTTAATATTTTCGCAATTATTCCAACACCCTTCAATATAGCATCTCTTTCTTCAATCATCAGGCGAGCATCAGCTGTTAGATATGGCTCGCATTCTGCCCCATTTAAGATAAAACTATCTACCGGCTTTGGCGGTGTTAACTTAACAAAAGTCGGAAATGCCGCTCCTCCCATGCCGACAATGCCTGCTTCCTGAATGATTTTACGCAGTTCTTCTATATTTAAGGCGCTTACTTCACTTTCGCTTTTTAATGGGAACGTTTCCTCGCTTAAAGCTGCATCCCGCTCTATAGCTATTGCTTTGGCTTTGCCTAAAACCGGATGCGGATATTCAGCGATACTCTCCACCCTGCCGCTAATTGAAGCATGCACAGGAGCAAAAATCCCCGCATCAGCGATTGCCAGGCGTTGCCCGGTTTTTACTGCGTCGCCTACTTTTACTTCAATGACATTGCAGGACTTTCCTAAATGCTGTGACAAAGGAACAAATACCCTATCCGGCAAAGGCGCATCTTTAATAGCTAATTTTTCGGTTAATTCCTTATGTTCCGAGATAACAATCATGCGATTTACCTCTCTATCCTTCCAAATAAGAAACCCCAAACACCTGTAATAATCAAAATTATCCCCACGCTAATAAGGATTTTCATTTCCCCGATTTGATCGGCAAAAAGAGCGCTTAAGAGCATACATACCAAAAATGCCAAATGCATCACGAACTCTAAAGAACTGAATACCTTTCCCCGCATTTCATCGTGAGCTACCTGGTGAATTAAAGTATTACCTGCGGCCATAATCGGAGAAACTACCAAACCTAAAACTATTGCCAAGGCAGAAGCCAATAAAAACGAGGGCATGCTCTTTACTAAAAGAGCAAAAATAAGTATGGCGCTACCGCTTGATATTAAAGATAAAAATATGGTGCGAAAAAGCGAGAGTTTATGGCCGAACTTTCCGTAGATAAGCGAACCAAGGAACAGGCCTAGCCCTAAAAACATCACCAAAAACCCTAAATCTTTAGTTACCGAATGAAGCGTAACTTGGACAAAAACAATAATTACCGTATAAATACTGCCTAAAGCGCCCCACAAGAGAAAAAGTAAAAAAATAGTGTAGCGCAAATCCTTATTTTTTACAAGATAGAATATACCTTCTTTTATCTCTTGCATAACCGACTTCTCTATTACTTCTAACACATCCTTACCCACTTTTATTAAACTTTCTTTCTTCTCGTGATTCATTTTTTTGCCAATTAAAAAGATTAGGATTGCCGAGATAAAAAAACTTACACTATCCAGATAAAAACCGCTCTTTGGGCCAATCCATGAAATAATCAGGCCGCTTAAACCAAAACCTAAAGCCGCGGCAATCATTCCCGTAGTATTGATTAAAGAATTAGCCAGAAGCAGGTTTTTTTCATCCACTAAATCCGGCACGACCGACATCTTTGCCGGCACAAAAAACCTCCCCACACAAAACACCAGAAAGACTACGATATAAATAGGGAGCATTGACTGCTTGTAGAAAAATAAAAGAGGAATTAATAAAACCAAGGCGCATCTTAAAGAATCACAGATATACATAGTCCTGCGCCTATCCCAACGGTCAACATACACTCCGGCAACCGGGCCTATGACAAACACCGGGATAATCGTAAAAGAAATAATCTTGGCGAGTTCAAGGCTTGAGCCGGGGGCACGCTGATAGACTAAGGCGATCATCGCCATTTGATTCAGGCGGTCACCAAATTGGGAAATTATCTGCCCCAGCCACAAAAAAAAGAAGTTTCTATTTTTCAAAACTTCCGTAAAATGCGCCATCTATGATTATTATTAGCCGAGAGCGGGTATCGAACCCACAACCTATGGTTTACGAAACCATTGCTCTACCGTTGAGCTATCTCGGCAGAACTATTCACTAAAAATTTTTAAGGCCTCTTGCCACTTACCTTGTGTCTTAAGAATCAATTCAGCGGTTTCCCTGACTGCCCCTCTTCCGCCGCGCTTCTTGGTAATATATGCCGCGATTTCCTTAGCTTCATTACAGGCATTTTCTACGGCTACAGGAAGACCTACGCGTTTCATAATGGAGATATCTACTAAATCATCGCCGATAAAGCAAATCTCATCTTCGCTTACTTTATATTTTTTTACAATCTTGCATAGCGCAGATGTCTTCGGTATGGCATCTTCGTAAACTTCGGAAACCTGCATATCTTTTGCCCGATGTTTTAGCACCTTTGAACCCTTTGCCGTAACAAGAATTGTCTTAATGCCTAGCCGATTTAACACATATACCCCTAACCCGTCGTGAACATCAAAAAATTTTGAGTCACGGCCTTTCGAGTCATAAATAATCCTGCCGTCGGTTAAAACTCCGTCAACGTCTAAAACCAATAGTTTTATTTTTTTAACTTTTTCTGTTAACTGTCCACTATCCACTGTAAACTTGGGTTTATACCAGCCCAGCTTTTAATAAGTCCTGCACGTCAAGCATTCCGGAGGGGCGGCCGTTATCGTCAACCACGGGGAGTTCATCAATTTTTCTTTCGCGTAAAATTTGCAGGGCCTCGTAGGCAAGTTTTTTGGCATTTATCCGGATAGGGTTTTTAGTCATCACGTCTTTTACTTTCTTATGGATTAAATCCGGATCAATCTCTAAGTGCCGCCTTAGGTCTCCATCTGTAAAAATACCGATAAGTTTTCCTTTATTATCCACAACTTGCGCCGCGCCCGCGCGCGATGAAGTTATGGCAAGCAGAGTATCTTTTACGTTTGTCTCGGCGCCTACTACACAGTTTGCACGGCCCTTACGCATAATATCTTCTGCGGTAAGCAAAAGCCGCTTTCCTAAACTTCCCCCGGGATGTAAAAAGGCAAAATCTTCCTTCTTAAAGCCTTTTTTCTCAACGACGCAAACGGCAAGAGCATCGCCCATAGCAAGCATCGCGGTAGTGCTGGAAGTAGGTGCCAGCCCTAAAGAACAAGCTTCTTTTCTAACAGATGTATCTAATACCGCATCGCTGTATTTGGCTAAGGTGGACTTAGTATTTCCGCTGATAGCAATAATCTTAGCGCCGATTTTTTTAATCTGCGGGAGCAGATCCCTTACTTCTTCTGTCTCTCCGCTATTAGAAAGGGCAATGATTACATCGTCGCCAGTTATCCTGCCTAAGTCTCCGTGGATTGCCTCTGCTGAATGCATCCACAAACTGGGTGTTCCCAAAGAAGATAAAGTTGCAGAAATTTTCTGGCCGATGATGCCGCCTTTGCCCATTCCGGTTACTACCACGCGCCCGCGGCAGAGAGCGATTAAATCTACCGCTTTCTCAAAATCTTTGTTTAGGCGGCCGCATAATTCCTCTATCGCCTTTGCTTCTATCCTCAAAACCTGTTTTGCGCGTTTAAGCATTATCTTGCCCCGTTAGAGATAACATTCAAACTATTATGGTTAATAAAATAAACTATGGAAAGATTGCTCATTTTTATACCTTAGCCCTAATAGACGGTCGTCTATGACGACCTATCTCTAACGGGGTAAATCGCCATTTGAATAGCTTTGACTTGTTCTAACAATTTTTCCAGCGTCGCTAAATTTATAGAATTCGGGCCGTCGCAGAGCGCTTTCTGGGGTGTTTTATGTACTTCTAAAAACAGTCCGTTACAGCCAAAGGCTACTGCCGCACGTGTCAGCCCTAGAACAAACTCCCTATTTCCGCCGCTGGCCTTACCACATCCTCCGGGAAGCTGGACGCTGTGCGTAGCATCATACACTACCGGATAGCCGAATCTCTGCATTATTGCCAGAGCCCTTAAATCTGAGACTAAGTTATTGTAGCCGAAAGATACGCCGCGTTCAGTAATAATGATTTTTTTATTTCCGCCTGACTCAACCTTTTTAATAACATTTGCCATATCCCAAGGCGCCAAGAATTGCCCTTTTTTTATGTTGATTACTTTTCCTGTTTTTGCCGCCTCAATTATTAAATCCGTCTGGCGCGACAAAAATGCCGGAATCTGAATCACATCTAAAACTTTCTTGGCAGCATTTAAATCACTTTGGCAATGCACATCCGAAAGGATGGGGATTTTTAAGTTATTTTTAACTTTTGCTAAAGTAGCCAAGCCTTTTTTCAATCCGGGGCCGCGATACGAATCTAAAGACGACCTATTCGCTTTATCAAAACTTGCTTTAAAGATAAAAGGAATAGATAGGTTCTCGGTAATTTCTTTTAAGCCGCGCGCAAGTTCCAAGGTTGAGCGTTCATTCTCAATTACGCAAGGCCCAGCAATCAAAACAAGAGGATTATTTCCTCCTATTTTTACTTTACCTATAAGTATTTCTTTAGTCTTTATCATTTTTAAGCCGAGAGCTTATTTTTTACTTTAGTTAAATCTTCTGGTGTATCTACTCCGATAGTGTCGAAATCTGTCTCAATAACTTTTATTTTGTATCCGTTTTCCAAAACCCGCAATTGCTCCAGGCATTCAACCTTCTCTAAAGGCGAGGCGGGAAGGTTTTTGAAAGTAAAAAGAAAATCTTTAGTGTAGGCATAAAGTCCAATATGCTTAAAAAATCCTTTAGGCAGTATTGGATTAGACCTGTCTATCTGCCTTTGGGGAGAGGGAATTGCCGAGCGGGAAAAATACAAGGCAAAATCATCTTTATCCACCACAACCTTTACTATATTCGGATCATATAATTCTTCTATGTTAGATATTTCTTTTCTTAAAGTAGACATGGCTACATTTTTATTGTCCAAAAGTGCGCGCGCAACGCTATCCACCATTGCCGGATGTAAGCACGGCTCATCTGCTTGAATGTTTACCACAATTTTTGTATCTATGGGATTTACTACCTCAGCAATTCTATCCGTGCCGCAAGCATGGTCTTTTGACGTAAGCACAGCTTTTGCGCCAAAGTTTTTCACTGCTCTTAAAATCCGCTCATCATCGCAGGCAATGATTAAACCATCCAAAAGTTTGACCTTGCTGGCCGCTTCATAAACCCATTGAATCATCGGCTTGCCTAAAATATCAGCCAATACCTTTCCGGCAAATCGCGATGAGCCGTAACGCGCAGGTATTACCCCTAAGACTTCCATTCTTACTTTATCCTCTCTAATAATTCCTCTATAGTGACCGCCGCTACTCCTACTTTTCCAACGACGATACCTGCTGCATAATTGGCAATATGGGCCGCCTCAGACATTTTTGCACCACAAGATAGAGCTAAAGTAAAAGCAGCAATTACCGTATCTCCTGCACCAGAAACATCAAATACCTCTTGTGCTAGAGTAGGAATATGAGTAATCCGGCCATCTTTAGTAAAAAGCTGCATCCCGTCTTCGCCTAACGTTAAAAGCACGCTTTCCGATTCCAGTTCTTTAAGGATTTTCCTGCCAGCCCTGTCAATATCAGCGTCAGTCTTGATTCTTATTCCGCTGATACCTTCTGCCTCCTGGCGATTAGGAGTAATGGAAGTAATGCCTTTATAATAAGAGAAATGGTCTATCTTGGGGTCCACAGTGATAACTTTTTTGTGTCTCTTTGCCAAAGGAATAATTTCGCTTAAAAGCCGGGCAGTAATTAACCCTTTACCGTAATCCTCTATAATCAGCGCATCTATATCATCAATTTTCTGGCGCACAAAAGTAAGAATTTGGTCGCAGAGATTGTCTTCTATCGGCATTATCCTTTCCCGGTCAACACGCACTACCTGTTGATGATGGGCAATAATCCGCGTCTTAAGCGTAGTAGGCCGCTCTCCATCCACAATTACACCGCCTAAATCAATGCCTCTCTTTTTTAACTCACTGGTTAATATATCGGCATTTTTATCATTACCGATTATGCCGCTTAGATAAACCTTCCCGCTTAAAGCGGCGATATTATTAGCCACATTAGAGGCCCCGCCTGGCATAAATGACTCTGATTCAACCCAGACTACCGGAACCGGCGCCTCAGGCGAAATACGCTCTACCTTACCCCAGATAAACTCATCCAAAATTAAATCGCCGATAACCAAAATCTTTGCGCCAGAAAACTTTGAAATCAGCTGTTTTAGCTTAACAACATCTTTTTTCACTCTTTATTCCTTCTATATTTTTTCTAGTATAGATTGATATAGAAGCGGAATCATCAGTTCATGATGGCCGATAATATAATAACCCTTTGCCTGCAAAGCAATAGACGGCCGAACCACCACATTTTCCCGCACTCTATATTGATGGAGCATATCAAAAGCAACGGCGGTGAAATTTTCTACTAAATGGCCTAAATTTCTCACTAAATTTAAGGCCTTTAAAAAAACTTCCGGAAGTATCACCGCAGAACCCAAATTAACCACAACGCCTCCATTATCTAAGCGCGCGACCTCTTTAGTCAACTTTCTAAAATCAACAAGGCTCGCTTCTCCGATACTTGCGCCGTCTGCTGAAGGATGTTGATGAATTATATCACTGCCTATGGCGATATGCACTGTTACTGGAATTTCCGCGCAAAGCGCATTGAATAAAATACTATTGTGTTTAAACTTTAATTTTTCTTTGAGTATCCGCCTCGCCACAGCCTCTCCTGCGCCTAAGCCGCTTAAACTGCCATCTTTTATAGCCTTATTTAAGAATTCCGCTGTTTCTTTACTCATTCCAAAAGAACCATTTTCTAAACCACAAGCTACATCTTCAGAAGTACTGCCGCAGAAAGCCAACTCAAAATCATGGATTATACCTGCGCCGTTAAGGGCAACACAAGTAATTATCTTTCTTTTAATTAAGTCAATTATAATAGGGCTTAAACCACATTTTATGACATGCGCTCCGAGCATAAAAATCACCGCTTTTTTCCTCTTACGCGCAGAAATTATTGAGCTAACTACATCTTTGAAATCTCTTGCCGCTAAAACATCAGGCAGGCCGTCATAAAATTTCTTAAAACTTAGATTCTTTCGGCCGAGGCTGGCGAAATTCTGCATACTTATCTTACTTTTTCTCTTAATTAGAGAATATGTTTTAACTTTTGTTAAATCTATAGCCATATTTCTCCCGTTATTTGCCTTGTTTAACTTTGTAATTCTAACACAGTTTAATTATTCCGTCAACAGCCGAAAGAACATCGCTGGCCTCAATGGACTTTAAGCAGGCAAAATTATTCTTACAGTCATGGGCGAGGCAGACTACGCAGCCCGCTTTCTTATGCAGGACGATATCACTTGCTCCCTTCGGCCCCCAGCGCAGGGGGCTTAAACCGGGCTGAGACCTGCCGAATAACACCACTACCGGAAGACCGCAGCCAACCGCGATGTGCACCGGCCCAGAATCATTAGAAATCATAAGCGTTGACCTTCTAAGAATGCTGGCTAATTGCATCAGCGTAGTTTTACCGCCAAGATTAATCACCGGCTGTCTTATCAAACCGCTAAGTCTGTCAGTTAATGCTCTGTCGTTGGCACCGGAAACAATAATAATCCTTGCATCATACCTTTTAATTAAGGCCTCTGCCACCTCTCTAAACCTCTCTATCGGCCACATCCGCGAGGCGCAGCTTGCCGAAGGATGCAAGACTATAATTTTTTCTTTTATTTCATCGATACCATAGGACCTAAATATCTCTTTTGCCCAAGCTTCGGCCTGGTTGTCCTTAGGGATAAATAAAGATGCATCATTAACCTCTATACCTATACCTAAGCAGCGTAATAAATCTAAATTGTATTCTACTTCGTGTTTTTCGCCTTTATATTTAGCATAGGGGATATTTTTTGTCAAAAGAAACCCGAGCCTGCGCGAATAACCCACTCTTTCCTTTATGCCGGCTAAATATGCAAGCAAATTTACCCGGTTAGTAGAATGCAGTATCACCGCTATATCAAATTGATTTTTTCTTAAAAACAAGGCAAATTGAAGCGACCTTATTACTCCTCTATGCTCTTTTTCTTTATCATAAACTATTACCTCGTCTAAATAAGGATTCCCCCTGACTAATTCTTCTGTTGCAGGGCTTACCATCATGGCAAGATAAGCGTTAGCGAAATTATCCCTTAATGCTTTAATTACAGGCGTAGAAAGCACCACATCTCCTATCCTATCCGTACGTACTATCAGTATGCGTTTAAAGTTTCTTTCTATCTTATGTCCTATAACCTGTATCCTATGACCTAAAATATTATTTACTTGCCTTAACACATCTTCTGGCTTTATCAGCGACATACAATCTAGACTTCCAAACTTACACTGGGCCTTCTCGCACGGCCGGCAGAAAATTTCCTTTTTAACTATTCCATTATTCTTTGACCAAGGGCCGTATTTCTTATCGCTAGTTGGTCCGAATATAGCTACAATCGGCCTGTTCAAATAACTTGCCAAATGCATACAAGCGCTATCAGTGGAAATAACTAGCTTTGCATCTTTAAGCAGAGCGGCTAACTCTACAAGCGAAGTCTTACCCGCTAAGTTAATTGCAGTATTTGCCATCTTAGGAATAATCTTGTCTACGATCGCTTTATCATCGCTATCGCCCAGCAAAATAATACTCAATCCACTTTCTTGAATAATTCTATCGCATACTTGGGCAAAGCCGTCTATGCTCCAGCGCTTAAGATGACTCCTTGCGCCAGGTGCTACTACAATATAATCTTTAGAGCTCGCATGTTCATTCTTAACATTCATAAAAAAATGCCTTTTAATCGGTAATGGGTAATCCCTGATTGCTAATTGGTATAGGTGCCTCTCTCTCATATGTGAGGAGCGCTTAGAGCTAAATAACCTATTTAATCTTTTTGCCTTTAAAATAAACGGCAATATCGTATGCCTTAAGTCCAAAACTAAATCATAATTTTCCCTGTACAACTGGCGGATAAATTCTAGTTTTTCTTTTAGCGGATTTTTTTTATCATAAATAATTATTTTTTTAACGAAGGGGCCTGCCTCAAATACCTCTTTTGCGCGAAGGCTAGTTACCACAGAAAACTCTGCATCCGGATATTTATCTATCAGGGCATCTAAGACCGGTAAAGTCAAAATGCAGTCGCCAATGTTGCTGAGAGTGATAAAAAGTATTTTCATATTTTCATATATAAATGATTACACAGATTAAGAAATATTGATATTTGCAAAAGTAATAGGATTTTCTGAAAGCACACAATTAGAAATTTTTTGGCAAGTGTTGACAAGAAATTACGGTAAAGCTCATGCTGAAACTGACCGACCTCGATGTTTTTACCATCGAGGGAGGGAATTTCGGCAAATGAGCGAGCCGTAAATCGCTGTCAACGGCAAAAAATTTCGTGGGCGAAGAAATTCCTATTACTTTTGCATTCCTCAATAGATTACACAGATTTTATAATCTGATTAACACACGCCACTACTTCATCAACCGTAATTGCCTTCATACAACATAAATCCGTACATTTATCTTCATAACAGGGAATTACACAGCCTACATCTTTTTGAATAACGCCTGCCTTATCTGTATGATATGGTCCGGTAATTAAAGCTGATGTCGGTCCGTACAAACCTACTACTTTTACGCCAGAAGCATAAGCAATATGCAAAGGGCCTGAGTCGCCGGATACAACTACGTTTATCTTCTGCATTAAAGCCGCTGACTGCTTTAAATTCATCCTGCCGCAGAGGTTAATAAGGCCGACTCCCGATAAAGCTGTGATATCGCCTGCCAAAGGAATATCTTTTTCTGAGCCTATAATAATAACTTTTGCCTTAAGGTTTTCTACTAATCTCTTCGCTAAATACGCAAAGTTTTCCTTAGGCCATCTTTTTTGCAGCCAATTGCCTCCCGGATTAAGCGCAACGATAAAATCATCTTTCTTTATATCCAAATCTGTTAATAATTTATCTATCCCCGCTTTATCCTTATCGGAAATAAAAAAATCCAGTTTAAAACTTGGTAACTCGCTTACCTTAAGATAAGATGTAACAATATTAAGATAATAATCTGCTCTATGCATTATATCTGTTTTTGGGGGAACAATTTTTTCTGTCAAAAGAAAATAACGTTTTTTACTCCTGTAACCAATGCGTTCAGTTATACCTGCTAAAAATAAAATTAGGGCGCGCGTAAACGACCGATGGAATAAAAACGCCTTATTAAATTTATTTTTGCGTAACCAAAGGGTAAACTTCAGCTTCCCCAAAAAAGTACGCTGAATACCATCTTCATCATAGATAATTATTTCATCTAAATTGGGGTTACCTTGCAAAATCTCTTGACAGCGCGGCGGAACGGCGCAAGATATAAAAGCAGTGGGATAAGTTTTTCGTATTAAACCTATGGCAGGCGTAGAAAATAAAACATCTCCTAACCAGTTTACGTTAAAAACCAGTATTTTTAATTTCGGGTTTCGGGTTTCGGGTTTCGGGTTTTCTTTAATCATCCCGATGTTCCTTTATAAAAGTATAATATCCGCTTACCTCTGCCCAAAAGACAAACATATTCCCGGCATTTTCAGAAATACGCATCCGCTTTAAGGCGTATATATCATTATTGGGATAGTTTTTACCGGGATTGGTGGCTACTGCACCAAGATATCCCACGCTCATAACCTCCTGGCGCACGCCCGCGTCAAACGCGCCCAAAGGATAAGAAAACAGTTCTACGGACCGCGCAAGTAATTCTTCAAGCATAGCCTTAGATTCTTTTATTTCTTTTTTTGCTTCTGCCGCGCCTATCTTGGTTAAAACCAGATGATGCACTGTATGGCTTGCGATTGTTATTATCCCGCTATCAGATAACTCCTTAAGCTGCTCCCTATTCATATAACCGGGATTACCTATGAAATCGGTAATTATAAATATGGTTGCCGGAAGATTATATTTTTTCAAAATAGGGAAGGCCTCTGTATAATTATTCTCATATCCATCATCAAAAGTAATCACAATCGTATTCTTGGAAATCGCCCTTTTACCCACTGCTAAACCAAGAAATTTACGCAGAGAAACAACATTATATTTATTACGAAAAAGAAAACTCATCTGTTTTTCAAAGGCTTCGGGAGAAACGGAAAGCCCGCTTTTTAACGATTCAACTCTATCTATCTTATGGTACATAAGTATCGGCACAACATAATGCTTTCGAACCTGAAAATCAAGGACGATTAGACTGGCAATGATGAAAACAAAAACAATGATGCGCTTTCTCACCCCGTTAGAGATACCTATTCTTATTTTCATATGCGCCAATCCCATTCTAAAGAAGCAGGATTTCCTTCAAAGAATTAACCCCTATTAGACGCCCCGTTCAAAACGGGGCTATCTCTAACGGGGCTCAACCCAATGCCTCCTTATAGACCTCTATTGTTTCTTGCGCCATTTTTTCTGCGGAAAATTTTTCTTTTACAAAATTATAAGCCGCCTCTTTTATTGAACTAGCCAATTCTTCATCAATAATTAATCTTAATATTGCGCCCGCCAAATCTTTTACCGCAAACGGCTCAACCAGCAAGCCATTGATTTCGTGTTTAATGATATCTTTTATCCCACCGGATGCATATGCCGCCACCGGCACATAATTTGCCATTGCCTCTAAAACGGACAAACCCAACCCTTCCTGTAGCGAAGGCGAAACATACACATTCATAAGAGCAAAAATTTCTTCTAAATTCCCTCTCGAAGGGATAAAGATTAGGTTTTCCTTCAGATTAAATTTCTCTGTCAAGTTAACAAGTTCCTGCTTGGAAGGACCATCTCCAACTATTAAGAGCTGGGCATCAACTCTAGTGCTGGTTACATAACGCATTGCCTCGAGCAGATATTTATGCCCTTTAACCGGCGAAAGGCGCGCTACAATCCCTGCTACCGGAGCGTCTTTTAAGCCAAATTTATGCCGCAATTGTTTTTGGTTAAACTCTGCTCTTCTCTTAACGCGGATACCATTATAAACTAATTTTACTTTTTCTGAGCTTAGTTTAAAATCATCAATCAAATGCTTGCTTACCGCCTCACTTATAGCAATCACTCTATTGCCCCAGCAACCAAATATTTTCCTCAACCTGCGCGGCCTAAAATAACCGTGGCAAGTGGAGACATAAGGAACCCCTAAAAACCTGTTTAATAAATAAGCAAGCACTTGGGTTACGCGCGTCTGAGCGTGGATTATCTGGATATTTTTTTCAAAGATCGCCCGTTTTAGCGTAAAAAAAGAAAGGATTATTTTCGGGCTTAACTCCGATTTGGTTCTGATATTTAAATCTATATGCTCTATGCCTAAATTTAATAATTCTTTCTTCAGGTCCCCTCCAGATGAACCGACAAAAACATTATCTCCATTCTTCTTTAATTCTCTAGCCAAATTAAAAACGTAACTGCTTATACCGCCGAAATTAAGATGGGTGGTTAGAATTAGAATGTTCATCACAACAACTTTTTTACTGCCGCAAATACTTCATCCGGCGTAATTTGGCGCATACATTTTATGTCTTTACAATTCGGCTTATAGCAGGGGCTGCAAACTAATTCTTTATAGATAAGGACAAACTTGCCTATTGCGGCCAGATGCCGTAAAGGGTCAGTCGGCCCAAAAAGAGCGACAAAAGGAGTATTCATACAAGAGGCAATATGCAGGGGCGCCGAATCGCAGCTGATATAGACATTGCATCTTTTGATTAAACAAGCAAGCTGATGTAAAGAAGTTCTGCCACAGGCAATAATAGGCTTTGTCTTAGAATTGGCTACTATATCCCGCGCCAAATCTAAATCGCTTTCTAAGCCGGTAAGAACTAATCTAATATCGCAAGACATAAGCATTCCGCTAAGTTTCGCTATAAACTTTGCCGGCCATATTTTTGTCTGCCAACGCGAGCTTCTAGATATATTTATTCCCACCAGCTTCTGCTCTGGTTTCATCCATTCATTTTTTAAAAAAACATCTGCGTATTCCTCTTCCTCTTTTGTCGGCCAAAGCTCTAATTTTTTATCATAGGATTTAATATCTAACATTTCTAAAATCTTAGCCTGATGTTCTAATGGTGGAAGCGGAACATTCGGCAGAGCCGCCTTATGATTAAGCAAAAAAGCCCACTTTTTATTATTATATCCATATCTTTGAAGAGATAGGCTTAAAAAACTTAAGATATGGCTTTTCTTGCTATTCTGTAAATCAATACTTATATCCAGACATCTTTCTCTTAAAACTTTAGCAAGCTTGAGTTCGCCGAATATAGCCTTATCCTTAAACTTAAAATCGCAAACGATTAACTCGTCTATATATGGGCAGCGCGAAAACACCTCCTCAGAACCCTTGGAAGTAAGACAGGTGATTTTGGCTTTAGGATATTTATTCCTCAAAGCCCTGATTGCAGGAATACTTAATACACAATCGCCTAATGCGCTTAATTTAATCACTAATATATTTGGTTTAAGTGCTTCTTCGTAAACTTGCAATGTTTTATCAACCATCTGTTTGAGCGTAAATTTTTCGGCAACGGATTTTCTGCCTGCGACGGCTAAATTTTTTGCCAAATTAATATCTCCTAATACCTTTATTATCGCCTGACTCATCGCCTGTATATCGCGAGGCGCAACCAGCAATCCGTTTACGCCATCTTCAATTATATCTACTATACCTCCTACGCGCGTTGCTACTACCGGTACCCCTACTGACTGGGCCTCAATGATAACCCGTCCGAAAGCTTCTTCGGTTATAGTAGAAGCCACTAAAAGATTTAACTGATTTAGGATATGCGGGATATCTCTTTGCTTACCTAAAAATTCGACGTGTGGCAAAAGGCCTAACCGTTTTATTAAAACATCTATTTCTTCCCGGTAATTTTCTTTGCCCCTTGACGCCTCCCCTACGATCCAAATTTTTACATTAGGGATATTACGTATTACCTTAGACATTGCCTTTAAAAAATAGGTATGCCCTTTAATGGGCGTAATCCTGCCGATAATGCCTACTATAAACTCCGTCCTGCTTTTTTCTTGCGGGCCCTTAAAATTAAATTTATCTATGTCCACGCTTCTGGGTATATGCCTTATGCGGCTAAAAGGCACTCCAAAGTCGTTTATTTCGTGTTTGCCGATAATATTACTCGGCACAATTACTAATTTGCCCCATCCCATAACAAAGCTAAATAAGTGTTGGTAATAATAGCCATGACAGGTAGTAATAAAAGGTATACCGCACATTCTTGCGGCAAAAAAAGCGCTCCAAGCCGGTGCGCGCGAACGCGCATGAATGATATCTATTTTTTCCTGACTGATAATATCTGCTAACTTTTTTATGTTCATAAATATAACAAACGGATATTTATTGCGCATATCTAACGTATAGTGTTTTACGCCTGCTTTCTCTAATTCTAAAACAAGCTCGCCGCCGCAAGATGCCACTACTGATTTATGCCCCAGATTAACCAAAGATACGGCTAAGTCTACGGTGCCTGTTTCCACGCCGCCAACATTTAATTCTGGAAGAACCTGTAAAATATTCATTATAGTATTTTAGATAGCTTTTCTTTGATTTGTTCCCTATCCTTAAGGACTTTAACCGTAGGGTTACGGCTTAATATATCCTTTACAGCATCGCTTAATCTATCTATTTCTGTCAAATAAATATACCCCTGTTCTTTTAAATTGAATAGAAACCCCCTATGTTTTTTATCTAAATTATTAGTATCAATTACCAAGACAATTTTTCCGGAACTTGCTGCCTCAGAAATCATAGAGATGCTTTCAGCTGTCGTAATAACTAAAGAAGATATTCCTAATATACCGCCGACAGCTTCAGGGATGTTATTCTCATTGGCGAGCACTAAAAGTTTACAGCGGTGATAAGCGCCAAATTCTTCTTTTATTAACCCTTCAATTATTTGGGATGTGCGCCGCGAAGTAGTAATTAAAATGTCGGCATTCAGCCGGTCCGCCGCTGCCTTTATCTGTCTTACCGCCACCAAAATTTCCTTTTCGTCCAAATGAAAATTTTTTGTATCGCCTCCAATTAAAAGGCCGATATAAAGTTTCGAATTTCGAATTTCGAATTTCGAATTTCGAATTAATTCTTCCGCTTGTTCTTTCAAATATCCCTCATCGATTAAATTCAACGCTCCCTCGCTAACGACAACATTTCCCCGTCTCGGCGGATGGTCATGCCGAGGCATAACCACTAAATTAATTTTCTTTATAGGAGCCAGCGTTGGACGCAGAATATGTATAGACTTTGCCTTATTTTGATAAGAGGCTATAAGATTAATTAAGGCGCCTGATGCGCCGCAGGATATAACTATATCGGAAAAGTTTTCTTCAATTTTATCATAGCATTCTTTATCTAAGGCGTATTTAAGGCCGTAAAGATAACTATTACGGATGCCAAAAATGTAAAAATAAATTATTAGAAATAAACGGCTTAATTTATTCTTAAATTTAATTTGTATAGTTTTGCTTTCAATATTAAAGCCTAATTCAGAAATAATCTTCTCTAACGCCTCTGACTGCCTTAAATGGCCGGTTTTTCCGTCAGACAATATCAAGATAGAGCGCTCTTTTGAATGTTTCCATCTTTTATATGGCCAGAGATATTCTTCAGGATATTTGCGGATGTAGCTTTCAAATTTTTTATTTATGGCTAATAAGTTATCCATCAGTGCATTCTCAGTTTCACAGTCAGAAAAGTTAGCGAACGGCTCTACAACTATCTTTTGATATGGTCCGCCGGCCCTTATAATATAGGCAAAGAGTATTGGGGTTTTAAACCTGGCTGCCAAACGCACTGCCCCCTGCGGCATAGAGGCAGGCCTGCCAAAAAAGTTAACTAAAACATCTCCTTTCCCTGCGCCGTGGTCGCAGATAATGCTGACAATTTCATTATTTTCCAATGCCCTTACAGTATCTCTTAAGGAATCAAGCGTTATTGTTTTTACGCCGAAGCTTTTACGGTAATTATCAAGCAGCTCGTTTAGACGGCTGTGTTTTTGTGGCTTGACAATCACGTTATAGGGCTGATAAAGTAATCCGCAGGCGGCATTAGAAACTTCCCAGTTGCCTAAGTGCAAAGTTACAAAAATTAACCCTTTCTTTTTGGCTAATGCCTCATCAATAAAATGCCTTCCTTCAATCTCAACATATTTTTCGATATATTTCTTGCTAATTTTCTTTAAGGCAACCGCCTCAAATAAATTCCGGCCAAAATTTTCAAACATCCTCTGCGTAACAACCAAAGATTCCCGCGGCGTTTTTTCTCCTCTAAAGACAAATCTTAAGTTACGGTAAGAAATATCACGGTGTTTTTTGTCTAAATAAAACGCAATACGGCCAAACATCTTGCCCAGCCAAATATAAACAGGGGGTGCCAGATACATAAAAAGCAGACCTAAGAAAAGAACTAATTTATATCCCAGATAATCGGCGATAGAACTCATCTCTATTTTTAGTAAGGATTAATTCAACCTCCAAAACCAAAATCGTAATAGTGTTGCCTATGTTAAAAGCAGCAAGCTTTACCGCATCTTTCTCGGTCGTAATCAATAACTTGACTTCCGAACCTTTGCATGCATTAATTATCTTCTCTAACTCGCCCTGCCTATAGTCGAAGTGGTCCCTGAATTCAAACTCAAACTTTACTTTTGCGCCTAAATCTAAAATCATCTTAGAAAAAGATCCTGGGTCGCCGATAGCGGAAAAAATGCAGACTTCTTTATCTTTTATATAGGAAAGTTCAAAATTCTTGCCATTTACATCATAGAGCCTAATTGGCTGATGCCTAGATTCAACAATTAAACTCGAAGGGCCAATTTCTTTTAACTCATTCTCTGTTTTTTTAAAATCTTCTGCCAGATCCGTCTTAGTCAAAACAAAAATATCAGCGCGCCTTAGCGCTGAAAGCGTCTCCCTTAAAATGCCGCGCGGAATTACTCTTCCATTCCCAAATGGATTAAGTGCGTTAATCAAAACGACATCTAAGTCTCTCTTAAGGCGCCAGTGCTGAAAGCCGTCATCTAAGATAATAATATCCGGATGATATTTTTCTATTGCCTCATTGGCTGTTTTAATGCGGTCACGCCCTACCACAACCGGCAAACTCAAATCTTTAAATAGTAGGTAACCCTCATCGCCCATCATTTCAGGGTTAAGGTTTAAGGGTTCAGGGTTCAAATTTTTTCTCTTATATCCTCTAATCAATATTACAACCTTATGCCCATCTTGTGTCAGGCGCCTTGCCAGCATTTTTACAAACGGCGTCTTTCCTGTCCCGCCAAGCGTGATATTGCCAACGCTGATAACTTTACAGCTAAAGCTCAGCGATCTTAAAATTCTTAAACTATAAGCAAGTTTGACCAGTGTAATAATAAAAACATAAACAAAAGATAACAAGAAGAGGATTGCCTTCAATAATTCTGCAATCAAACCATTCTTTTTGTCCGTAGCTAAATCGTAAACCCCGTTAGAGATAATTTCTTTTATTTTTATCGTGTGTAATCTAACTTTTTGAAGTATAAGCCAGTTAAGGATACCGCCATTATAGGCGTCCGCCTGCGGCGGACTATCTCTAACGGGGTAAAGATAATTTTTCATTTCATTAGTCCCATAACCAAATCCGCGTTCCTTGAGGTTGCGCCTTTTTGGCTATAAATAATTTCCTTGGCGCGCGCGCCCATTGCGCTTGCCTCTTGCGTATTATTAAAAATCCGGCGCACCGCCTGCTCTAACTCTTCTTTGTTTTTTACTTGTATTGCCGCATTATTCGACAAATATAATGAGGCAATTTCAGAAAAATTAAACATATAAGTGCCGAAAACAACCGGTTTTGCAAAAAATGCCGCTTCCAAAATATTCTGCCCGCCTTTTTTTATTAAAGTTCCGCCGATAAATACAACTGAGGCAAATTTATAAAGTTGTTTGAGCTGGCCGATGGTGTCTAATAATAAAATCTGGTGATGGGTAATAGGTGATAGATGATAAGCAACATCTGACATTCTTAATGCATTAAATCCAAATTTAGCAACTAATCTCTCAATTTCGTCAGCGCGCTGAATATGGCGCGGGGCAATTAGCAATCGCAAGTTAGTAAAATCGCTTAACAAATTTTTATAAACGCCTAATATAATCTTTTCTTCTGGGGGGTGCGTGCTTCCGGCAATAAAAAGCAACTCATCAGACTTTATCCATAATTTTAAATTATAATCGCTCAGGCCGGTTTCAGTGCCAGTATAATCTAGATTATCGAATTTCATATTGCCGGTAACTTTAACTTTTTCTGGTTCCGCGCCTAAATTAATTATCCTTTCTTTGTCGCCTTCTGTCTGTATACAAAATAAATTTATTCTTGCTAAAATTTGCTTGGTTAAAAACCTAACCGCTTTGTAGCCGCAAAATGAACGCGGTGAAATCCTGCCATTGATTAAAACAATGGGGATCTTATTTTTACTTAGACCATGTATTAGGTTAGGCCAGAGTTCGGTTTCCACTAAAATAAATAGCGAAGGATTAATAAACCGCAAAAATCTATTTACGATAAAACTTAGGTCTAACGGCGCATAGATGACTTTTGCATCCTCCCCGATTAATTTCTTTGCTAAACTGTTGCCGGTGGGAGTAACTACCGAAATAACTAATGGCTGGTTAGTTTTCTGCTTAAGCGCTTTTACCAAAAGAGATGCTACTCCCACTTCTCCTACGCTTACCGCATGTATCCATATAGGCCTTTGGGAAAATTTTTGCCTCTTAAATACCCCCAAACGCTGCCACAACCCTCTATGCATCTTGCCCGCAAAAAGCATACAGGGGAGATAAAAAAAAGCAAATAAAATAAAAATTATATCGTATATAATAAACATATAGGGGGTGCGCAAAACTAATGGAATTTCTTAAAGCACACAATCAGAAACTTTTTGGCAAACGTCTATGAGGAATTACGTCTTGGGTGTAGCGACAATCCTCTATGGAGCGTAACACCTAAAGACGTAAACCGAAATAGACGGCAAAAAATTTCGTGTGCGAAGAAGTTTCATTAGTTTTACGTTTCTCAATAGCATTAAGCTTTATGCCCGCGAATGGGCTTTATCATATACGGCTTTAAGCCGTTCAGTCGTAAGATGCGTATAAATTTGGGTCGTGGAAAGATTGGCATGCCCTAATAATTCCTGAACTGACCTTAAATCTGCTCCGCGGTTTAAAAGATGCGTTGCAAAAGAATGCCTAAAAGTATGCGGGGAAATGTTCTGTTTCTGCGATACAGCATTTATATATTTTTTCAGAACAAACCTCACGCCTCTGGCGGTAATCCTGACTCTTCTATCATTTAGAAACAACGCCTTAGAATCACTTTGCCGGATATTGAGATATTTTCTTATTGCTTCTATTGCCCGCTCGCCTACAGGGATAAGGCGCTCTTTTTTACCTTTGCCCTGCACTTTAGCCATTCCGGAAATATAATCTAAGGAGTCTTTGTTTAAGGAAACAAGCTCTCCTATACGTATCCCCGTAGAATACAATGTCTCAAAAATAGCCCTATCTCTTAAGCCTAAGACAGTATCGCGCTGTGGTGCTTCAATTAAACGCACCACATCTTCTTCGCTTAAGAAATTAGGCAGGTTCTTATCTACCTTGGGCCCTAAAACTAAGATGGCCGGATTATCCTTTAAGTATCCTTCGCGCACTAAGAATTTAAAAAATGTCTTCAGACAAGATACCTTCCTAGCTATAGTCCTTGACTTAAGATTTTTTTCCTTTAAAGCCGCCAGGTATCTGCGTAAGCTCAAATAATCAATCTTCTCTATATCTACAGCTTCATCATAACCCGCCCGGTTAGAAATTTCTCCTTTAGAGACGATATCCGCCTTAGGCGGATTATTTCTGACGGAGCCTAGCCGCGAGTATTTTAAGAAATTGCTAAATCCTTCTAAATCAAGGCGGTAATTTAAAATAGTGTGAGCCGAATAATTCTTTTCGATCTCTAAAAATCTTAAGAACTTATCAATGAATCTCTGCATTTTTTATTGCTTAAGGTTAGCGGGCAACTTATTAGATGTAAAAGTGCATTTCGGATAATTGCTGCAGCCGTAGAAAAATCTTCCTCGCCTACCTCTGCGTTCAATCAACTCTCCGCTACAATTATCCTGCGGGCATTTTATTCCGGTTGTAATAGATTTAGCAAATCTGCATTCAGGAAAAGCAGAACAACTTAAGAATTTCCCTGCCCTGCCCCATTTAATCACCATGGGTTTGCCGCACAATGAACAAACTTCATCCGTATAAATAACCTCTTTTTTAATATTCGCCTGTGCAAAATCCAAGTCCGCCTTAAACGGCGTATAGAAGTCTTTCAAAATCTCAGCGTAATTAATTTTTCCTTCCTCTACCTCATCTAAGCTTTCTTCAATTTTGGCAGTAAATTCTACATTTACTATATTGGCGAAATAAGCTACTAATAAATCTATTACCTTCATCCCTAGCTCAGTAGGGTGAAAATACCCGGAAATCCTTCTAGCATAATCCCGATAGACTAAAGTTTGCAATGTCGGCGCATAAGTCGATGGGCGGCCGATACCGTCTTCTTCAAGCGCTCTTACCAAGGAAGCATCGGAAAACCGCGGAGGTGCCTTAGTAAAATGCTGAGCCGGGGTTAGATTTACTAAATCTAATTTTTCGCCTTTTATCAAATCAGGTAAAACCTTTGACTGGCCGTTTTCATCATCTGTGATATAAAGTACGGAACATCCCGCAAAAAGCATCCTTGAGGCGGAAGCCCTAAAAATAAATTGCCCGCCTTTTATATCTATAGATGTCTGCAAATATACAGCTGGCTTCATCTGGCTGGCTGCAAACCTTTTCCAGATAAGCTCGTAAAGCCGAAACAAATCATTATCTAAAAACAACTCTATATCTTTAGGTTTTCTTAAAACAGATGTCGGCCTGATTGCTTCATGCGCCTCTTGGGCGGATTTTTTGGGCTTATAATAATTAGGCGCTTGGGGCAGGTAATCTTTGCCAAATTCTTTATTGATGAATCCTCTCACCTCGTTGATTGCGGAGTCGGCAGCCTTAGGTGAGTCTGTACGCATATAAGTAATTAACCCTAAGGGGCCATCGGGAAAATCTATGCCTTCATAAAGCGCCTGTGCCAAACTCATCGTTTTATTAGCGTTAAAGCCTAATTTATTAAATGCTTCCTGCTGTAACGTGCTGGTAATAAATGGCGGCAAAGGATTGCGCTTTTTTTCGGTTTCTTTAATATCCTCAACGGTGAAAACCTCGCTTTTTATTGCCTCTACCAATCCTTCTGCTTCCTCTTTATTCTTTATCTCTGCCTTTTTATCTTCTATTCTTTCTAACTTTGCCGTAAATGAAGTATCGGCTTTCTTAAACTCCGCCTCAATATCCCAATATTCTTGCGCTTTGAAAGCGATGATTTCTCTTTCCCGCTCAACAACCAGGCGCAGCGCCACAGACTGCACTCTGCCTGCGGAAAGCCCGCGGGCGATTTTTCTCCAAAGAAGCGGGCTTAATAGATAGCCCACTATCCTATCTAAAATCCTGCGTCCCTGCTGCGCTTCTATAAGATTAACGTCAATATCCCGCGGATGTTTAAAGGCATCCTCTACTGCGGACTTTGTAATCTCGTGAAATTCTACCCGCAGGAATTGCTTATCATCGCCTGCCTTTTTCGAAGTGGCCGCTTTTTTGTTTTTAGCTTTAGCCCTTCCGGTTTTCTCTTCAAGCAGCTTATTTTTAATATGCCAGCCGATAGCCTCTCCTTCCCGGTCAGGGTCAGTAGCCAGATAAATTTTTTGCTTATCTTTTGCCTGCTTTTTTATTTCGGATAGAATCTTTTGTTTTTCTTTGAGGACGACGTACGTCGGTTTAAAGTTATCTTCGATATCTACACCCATATTCTTTTCAGGCAAATCCACAATATGGCCGTATGACGGCAAAATAGTAAATGAACTACCTAAAAATTTACTTAAGGTTTTTGCCTTAGCCGGAGACTCTACGATTACCAAACTTTTATCGCTATTTTTAGCCATAATATTAAAGGGTTAAGCCTTAACCCTTGACCCTAATTTTTTATTTTCTCCACTTTTACCGCGCATACTTTAAATTCAGGGATTTTCGCCTCGGGGTCCACTGCGTTTATAGTTAAAACATTTGCCGCCGCCTCCTTAAAATGAAACGGTATAAAAACTACGCCTCTTAAAGTACGCTCGCTAACGCGGCTTCTTATATTGATAGTTCCTCGGCGCGATGAAATCTTTATCATCTCTTTATCCCTAATATTTAAGTCCTTGGCGTCATCAGGATTTAATTCTGCAAAGGCTTCGGGCGCCTCCCGCTCTAAAAGCGAGGTGCGCCGCGTCATTGTGCCTGTATGCCAATGCCAGTAAATTCTTCCGGTAGTCAAAGTAAAATTATATTCTGCATCCGGCAATTCTTTAGGTCCAATATACGGCCTAAACGCAAAAAGGCCTTTTCCCCGCGTAAATTTTTCTTTATGCAAAATAGGCGTCCCGGGATGATTTTTATCTGGACATGGCCATTGTAAGCCGTAAGGCTCAAGCCGTGCGTAGCCAACTCCGCCGTATATAGGAGTAAGACTGGCAATTTCTGACATAATTTCTGAAGGGTCTTTGTAATCCATCGCCTGATAGCCGCAATACTTAGCGATTCCGCAGATAATCTGCCAGTCAGGCTTTGCGTTGCCTAAAGGAGCAATCGCCCGCCTAATCTTTTGTATCCTTCTGTCTGTATTAGTAAATGTCCCCTCTTTTTCGGCAAAGCTTGCGGCAGGCAAAACCACATCTGCGTATTCGGCGGTTTCCGAAAGAAATAGCTCGCTGACTACCAGAAATTCCGTATTCTCTAATGCTTCTTTTACATGGGTTATATCCGGATCAGAGAGCACCGGATTTTCTCCTAAAATAAACAATCCTTTAACTGCGCCTTCATTACAGGCGCCTAAAATTTCTGTTACTGTAAGACCTGTCCTTTCAGGAAGGCTGCCTACACCCCAGGCATCAGTAAATTTCTTGCGTATCGCAGGGTCTGACAGCGGCTGATAACCGGAAAATAGGTTAGGTAATGCTCCCATATCACAGGCACCCTGCACGTTATTCTGTCCGCGCAAGGGATTAACACCGCTTGACGCATAGCCAACTTTGCCGCAAAGCATGCATAAATTAGCCAAAGACTTTACATTATCTACGCCGGTAGTATGCTGAGTAATACCCATAGAATAAACAATCATTGCTTTTTTCGTCTTCGCATAGAGACGCGCGGCTTTAATCAACTTTTCCTTAGGAATACCGGTAATTTTTTCTACATGCTCGGGTGTATAGCCTAAAACCCCGCTCTTTAACTCCTCAAAATTCTCACAGCGATTATTGATAAAGTCGTGATTATAAAGGTTTTCTTTAATGATAATATGCATCATAGCGTTAATCCAGGCGACATCTGTTCCGCATCTTTGAGCTAAATGCAAATATGCATATTTACTAAGCTCAATTTTCCTGGGATCAACTAGAATAAGTTTTGTACCGCGTTCAAGCACAGCGTTTACGATGCGAGAGCCGATTAAAGGATGCTGCGCTGTTGTATCCGAACCAGTAGTAAGAATCAACTCCGCTCCTTCAAATTCATTAATAGAATTAGTCATTGCGCCCGAACCAAAAGAGAAAGAAAGCCCGCTAACCGTTGAGGCATGGCAGAGGCGCGCGCAATGGTCAATATTATTTGTGCCAAATACTGCCCGTGCAAGCTTCATCAAAAGGTAATTTTCTTCATTTGTGGCTTTGGCAGAGCTTAAAAAACTAAGTGCGTCTGGGCCATATTTTTCTTTTATACTGAAAAACTTTTTAGAAATAAGAGCCAAGGCCTCTTCCCAGGAAGTTGGCTGAAATGCGTCGTTTTTCTTGATTAATGGGACGCTCAAGCGGTCAGGATTATTAATAAATTCGTAACAATTCCAGCCTTTGACACACAAAGCGCCTCTGGAAACCGGATGCCCATAGGAAGGCGAAGCGCCGATTACCTCCTTATCTTCCGCCTCTAAATATAACCCGCAGCCGCATCCGCAATATATACAAGTCGTAAGTGTTTTAGGCATATTAATCTAACTTCTTTATGTGGTTAAGGTTACTTCTTTAGTATAATACTTTAAAGCAGTTTACTTGTCCAGTATTTTCCCTATTTTACCCAAAGGTCAGTAGCTAAAGAGGGGTGTCCCGCATCTTGCGCGAAACACCCCTTTCAGTTTTGTAGTGGTGCCGAGGGTCGGGATCGAACCGACTACGCAAGGATTTTCAGTCCTTCGCTCTACCATTTGAGCTACCCCGGCAAAA
>CAKKQO010000082.1:28530-31020 GCA_919902105.1 Omnitrophica bacterium GWA2_41_15
TCTATCTGCTGGTTTATTTTGACAAATATTTTCTGCGCCAGTCCTTTATTAGGCATTAGGTTTAGATACTTTCGTGCGCTAACCTTAAGCCTTAGTGTCTCTGGGGTAAGCCGTTCGATATTAATAGAAACCTTGGATTTCTCGACATCAACATCAATATAACCTTTTGCCCTATCTTTATACTTTATAGTGCCCATAATCGAGGATACTTTCTCTGCGGCAGTCCAAATAGAATCATAGTCTTTATCTATCTCACCGGCAATGGTATCTCCGCTTATCGCATACCCCCCTGCCGCACCCACCCCTAAAAGCATCCAAACACATCCCGATAAACTTAAAGATAATAAACATATACTCACTAACCATACTTTGATATTTTTTCCCATATCTCTATCCTTGGTTTATTAATATTCTATTTTGCCTTATTTGCTAGCACTTCGCTTATAACCTCATTAAGCGTCTTAATGGTTATGGGCTTAGTGAGAAATTTATAAGCTCCTAAGCTCAATGCTTCACTTTTAAGGTTATTTTCCAGTGCTGTAAGCATAATCACGCAAGAACCCGGACTTTTTTCTCTAATCTGTCTTAATATACCGATACCGTCAAGATCGCCTTTTAAATGCATATCCAAAAGAATTACTTCCGGTTTTTCTTTCTCTATTTGCGGCAATGCCTCTTCTCCGCTTATAGCTGTCGACACCGTAAGGCCTTTCATTTCAAAAAAAGGCTTTACCACCTCATGAAATGTAGTCTCATCATCTACAATAAACAACTTAGGCATTTTTCTCCTTCAATAACCCCGCTGAAAGCCCTATCTCTATTATTATATTGCACATAAAAATACAGTCAATATATTTTAAATAAAAAGTCCCGCGTAAGATGCGGGACCTTTATCTCTGTAATATATCTTTAATAAGTGTAATTATTTTTTATCTCTTTGTCCACTGGAAGCGCTTACGGGCGCCTTTATGGCCATATTTCTTGCGCTCTTTCATTCGGGGATCGCGGGTTAAAAAACCCCCTTTTCTTAAAATTGGCCTAAGAGTCTCATCTACCTTTAATAACGCCCGGGAAAGAGCATGCCTTAATGCACCTGCCTGGCCGGAAATACCGCCGCCAGAAACCTGCGCAACACAATTAAATTTGTCTAGATTATTTGTAGTTTTTAGCGGCTGCTTAATAAATATCCTGTCTGTTTCTCGCAGAAAATATTCGTCACAACTACGTTTATTTACCTCTATATCGCCCTTACCCGGAGAAAGCCAGACTTTAGCAACTGATTCTTTACGCCTTCCGGTTGCTCTATATATATTTTCTTTATCCAAAGCTATCCTCTCCTTTTATCAAATAGATAATTTCATCGGCTTCTGTGCTTGATGGGTAAACTTCTCATCCGCATAAACTCTTAATTTTTTAATCAGGCGCCTGCCCAAAGGGCTTGACGGCAGCATCCGCTTCACAGCAAGCCTTACTACCAGCGCAGGATTTCTCCTTAACATCTCGCAAAGAGGCATTTCCTTTAATCCTCCGGGATAGCCTGAATAACTCAGATATATTTTATCTTTAAGCTTTTTACCGGTGACGGCTATATCTCTTGCATTAATAACGATAACATTATCCCCCGTATCAATGTGCGGAGTATATAATGGTTTATGTTTACCGCGTAAAATTCTCGCTACAGACGAAGCAAGCCTGCCTAATATCTTACCTTTAGCATCTACTAAATACCAAGCATGCTTAATATCTTTCTCTTTCGCCATAAATGTCTTTTTCATCGTTTTATATCCTTAGATAACCGAAGAATAAATAGTATAACCTATTTTTTAAAAAAGTCAATATCTTTTAGTGGCTTTTAGTGAGCTAACCAGACTGGCAGGAACAGGTTAGAAGCTATCACGGGCTGGGTTCTATTTATCCTACAAGGATAGACCATCCTAATACCTTTCAAGGATGGGTCTAATCCTACAAGGATAGTCCTTCCTATACATTTTACCCTACAAGGGTAGACCTTCCTAATACATTTAAAGGAAGGGTCTTAAGGAAGGGACTTATAATAATCTCTGCCCCTTTCAATAAACTGTTCATCAATCCTTTCGGGCGCAAAGAAGCTGCGGCTAAACTCTTTTGCCTTATTGGTATCAAATTCTTTACAGCAATATATATCTATGGATATATAATTCTTTGGCGTTAAAGTATGTATCACAATAGAGCTTTCGATAAGCGGCGCCCAACCGGAAAGCCCTGCCTTATCCGGAAACCTTACGCCGTCAGAGCGGAAGATATAAGGCGGAGACTGCTTCTCCATCCCCAAGAAAGTAACGATTTCATCCAAATATTTATAACATAAGTCTATATCATCGCAGGCGCCGGGCTTGCAATTATATAAATCCAATAAAAGCTCGTAACCAAATACCGCTGTTTCCTTGGTTAGTTCGCTTATATCTTTTACCTTAATTGCCGCTTCTTTGCCTGTCTGCGTTAGCCTATTCA
>CAKKQO010000083.1:0-1253 GCA_919902105.1 Omnitrophica bacterium GWA2_41_15
GTATTTAAATTTATTTTTTCTTCTCTGTCTCTTCTCTGCCACTTAATATTAAAATCTAATTTGTATAATCCTAAATCCGCATCTAAGTTGTTCATATATCCCCATTTAAATTTACCTTTTTCACCCATAGCCTCTTGCGGCTCGCTCTCTAAAAGGCGCTGGCTCTCTTTAAATTCCAACTCCTGCATTTTATCTTCAGTAAGGAACACCGCATTCACCATGTCGCTGGATAATCCGGCGAGCCGCGCAGTAAAAGAAAGCGCCTCAAGCACCGCCACTATTCCTATAGATAATACAGCAACCGCAATTATTAACTCTAACAAAGAAAATGCCTTATTCCTGATTCTGTACTTTGACGCCACCATATACGCCCTTTGTAGTCAAAATAACTTCTTGGTTATCACTATTAATCAGCCTTATTGTTACCTTGTCGATACTGCCGTCTGGATAAAAAATGATTTCATCGTTGCCTTCCGTTTCTATTCTTATGCCTTCGGGAATACGGTAAGTCTTAAACCTCTCGCTGCTTTCTGCCTTTACGGCGTAATATTCTTTTTTCTCGTTATCTATATTTAAATGTATCATCGTTAGATCAACTATAGAGCGCTGTTCTAAATAATTAATAACCGCCGAAATCTCTCGACTAAAACTATTTAACTCTATGCTATTAAAACTCTTGCGTAAATTGGGAAAAGAAACCGCAACAAGAACAGCGATAATAATTACGATAAAGAGAAGCTCAATAAAGGTAAACCCCGTTAGAGATAGGCCATCCTTAGATGGCCGTCTATAATGCGGGTTGCAAGATAAAAGCTGTCGTTTCCATAAAAAGAATAATTGCTTATACATCCTAAGAGAAGCTATCTCTAAACGGGGTAAACCCCCGTTTACCAATTACCGACATCATCGCTATCGCCTTCGGTGCCGTTGGGGCCGGAAGAATATAAGTCATAGTCGCTGTTATGCGTGCCGCCAGACTTATAAAAGTAAGATTTGCCCCAGGGATCCTTAGGCTCTTTTTTTAGATAAGGCCCCTTCCAATTAACTAACGACGCGGGGTTTGCGCGCAAAGCAGGTAATCCTTCTTCTGTGGAGGGGAAGCGTCCGTTATCCATCTCGAATAAATCTAAGGCCAGCGGAATATTGGCAGATACATCTGCTCTTGCGGCAGAAACCCTTGCCTGCTCAGACCTGCCCACCAGGCGCGGCATCACCATCGCCGCTAATATGCCGATGATTATGACCACTAACAT
>CAKKQO010000083.1:1353-12050 GCA_919902105.1 Omnitrophica bacterium GWA2_41_15
CCAGGCGCGGCATCACCATCGCCGCTAATATGCCGATGATTATGACCACTAACATCAGCTCAATTAAGGTAAAACCATTTTTTCTTCGCATACAACCTCCTATCATCTGACTATAAGATTAATCTGAAATATCGGCAAAAGCATCGCCAAAACAATAAAACTCACAATTAGTCCCATTACCAAAATGATTACCGGCTCTACGAGGCGCGTAAGCGTTTTTAGCTTACGGTCAACCTCCCGTTCATAATCATTAGCAATACGCAGAAGCGATTTCTCCAAATTGCCTGTTTCTTCTCCTACGGCTACGATGTCCCTGACAAATACAGGGAATAATTTAGACTCGGCTAAACAATGCGAAAAACTCGAGCCGCCGGCTATCTGGTCTTTAAATTTCTTCAATTCTAATTTTATAATCTGGTTCTCTACCACTGTTATAGATATATCTAAGGAATGAATGATAGTCATACCGCTGGAGAGAAGAAGCGATAAAGTGCGGGCAAGACGTCCGAGTTCGCTTTTTAAGATAATATCCGCGAATATAAAGAGTTTCAACTTAATCCGATCTAAGATAATCTTTCCCTGCGGACGCTGCCGCATCCTGTTTAAGGTAAATACACAAAGGGATGCCGCGGCAAGGATAACCCACCAGTAACTACGCAGGAATCCCGATATATCAATCAAGAGCCTTGTAGGGATAGGCAGCATTTGCCCCATATCTTCAAACATTACCACCAAGCGCGGAATAACAAAAGTTAAAAGAACAATGACGGTTAATGTGCTCACTACAAAAATAAAGAAAGGGTATGTTAGGCTTGCACGCAGGGAATTCTTAAATTCCTCGTCTTTCTCCAAAAAATCAGACAGGCGGCTCAGGGTTTCGCCGATGTTGCCTCCTACCTCTCCTAAATGCACCATTGCCGTATAAAGGCCGGAGAATATATCTGGATAGCCGCCAAGCGCCTCTGAAAGAGAAACGCCGTCTTTTACTTTAGCAACTACGCCGGATAAAACTCCCTTCAGATACTTATTGGAAAGCTGATTTAATATTATATTAAGGCTATTTAAAATGTTGACACCTGACTCAACAAGCGTGGATAACTGGCGGGTAAACAAAAAAATGTCTTTTTTAGAGACCTTCCAGAAATTGAAGATACTTTCTTCAGCAAAAGTAACAACATCCTCGGAACTAAGAGAAATAGGGAAATAACCCAAAGAGGTAAGTTTAGCTATGGCATCCTGTTGTGACTCTGCTTCGATATCGCCCTGAACGGCCTTGTTAGGCTGGGCTTTTGCTACGTAATTATACCTTGGCATTATTCTTCGGCTAATTCTTCCTGCTGGGTTACGCGTACAACTTCGGTAAAGGTGGTAACGCCTTGTAAGACTTTTTGTAAACCATCCTGGCGTAATGTGCGCATACCTTGCGAAATTGCTTTCTGTCTTATCTGCTGAGCCGAGGCACGATTTAAAATTAATTCTCTGATTGGCTGTGTGATGGTTAAAATCTCATATATTCCGGTCCTGCCGCGGTAACCGGTAAACCTGCATTCCTGACAACCCTTGCCCTCATAAATTTCTTGTTTTGTAGGATCAAATTTTATATCTTTGCTCATCTCTCCTACTATTTCCTGCTTTGCCTTGAGCGGAGTTTTGCATTTTGCACAAATAAGCCTTACTAACCTCTGCGCAATGAGGCATTCTAAAGAAGATGAGACTAAAAACGGCTCAATGTCCATATCTAAGAGGCGCGTTACTGCTCCTGCGGCGTCATTGGTATGCAAGGTCGAGAAAACCAAATGCCCTGTTAACGCCGCGCGTATGGCAATCTCGGCAGTTTCATTATCCCTTACTTCTCCTACCATCATTACATCCGGGTCATGCCTTAACATATGACGCAGGGCCGTGGCAAAGCTAAAACCTATTTGCGGCATAACCTGAAGTTGGTTAACCCCTCTTAGCTGGTATTCCACGGGGTCCTCGATGGTAATAATCTTAATCGCCGCCGAATTTATCCTTGCTAAAGCCGCATAAAGTGTAGTTGATTTTCCCGAACCCGTCGGGCCGGTCACGAAAATAATCCCGTGCGGCTTCTTTATTACCTCTTCAATGAGCTTAAGATTATCAAAAAATAGCCCTAATTTTTCCAATTCCAAGAAAAACTGCGGGCTTAATATTCTTATGTGTAATGCCTCGCCAAACACCGTAGGCATAGTTGAAATACGTAAATCCAGCTCTTGGCCTACCTTTATTTTTATGCGGCCATCCTGCGGCATACGGCGCTCGGCAATGTTTAGATGCGCCATAATCTTAATCCGCGAGATAATGGCCGGATGAAAATATTTAATTGTCTCGGGTATATTTATATCGTAAAGGATGCCGTCAATCCTAAACCTCACCCGCAATTCATCGGCAAACGGCTCAAGATGAATATCGGTAGCATGATCTTTAATCGCCTCAGACAAAATCTGGTTTACGAATTTTATGATAGAGGCATCCTCTGCCAAAACCTCCAAATCTTCCGCTTTCTCTGTCTGGGTTTCTAACTCCTCATTTTTAGATTTTTGGGCAATTATTTTCTCTAATGTTTCCGCGCCTACGCCATAATATTTACGTATTGCCTCTAAAATCTCTACTTCAGACGCCAAAACACCCTTTACTTCAAACCCTAAAAGCAGCCTTATATCGTCTAATGTGCGGACATCCAAAGGGTCGGTCATGGCGATGATTAAAGTATTATCCTTAAACTCTAGCGGTATAATTTTATAATGGCTGGCAAATTTGGCCGGGACCTTCTGGATAATTAAAGGTTCGATCTCTCTATTTTTTAATTTAAGGTATGGAATATTTAAATGGCGGGAAAGCAGATTAAATATCTTTTCTTCTGAAGCAAAACCCAACTTTACTAAAGTCGTGCAGATAAAATCGCCTGTCTTTTTCTGTTCGCGCAAACCGGCGTCTAACTGTTCAGCCGTAATTATGCCCTCATCGACAAGTATTTGCCCGATTAAAAGATTATCTGTTTTCTGCACAATTTAATTATACTCTTCTGTCATTAAGAAGTAAACCCCCCACACCAATACTCACATTTACCACTTAACTTTTTCGTAATCTTTAAGCGTGTTTATATTTACAAATGATAGTTGCTTGGGGTCAAACTGAGAGAGTTCTTCTTTGCCGATTTTTTTAACCCTAACTTGCGGGAAGAAATCTATAATCTTTAAGTTGTCATTTTTTAACTGGTTTTCTATTACACTAAGGCAGGCCTTTGCATAAAACGCATGCAGGGGCTCTAAGCGGCTGCCTGATTCCGGCACAACCGCATCATAACCGCTGATTTTAGAAGACATGTATCTTATGAGAAGAGAATTAAGGCAGGGCATATCTGAGGCAACGATAAAATTGTATAGAGTATCGGATTGTTTTAATGCAGAATATATTCCTCCTAAAGGGCCTTTGCCTAAAATAATATCGGAAACTAAGGCAGCGTCTAAATCTTGATAGGCTTGCGGCGAGTTGGTGACAATGATAATCTTATCAAAGATGGGCCTTAGAATTTCCAACTGCCGCTTGATTATGGCTTTGCCTTCTATTTCCAATAGCCCTTTATGCGCGATAAGGCGGGTTCCTTTGCCCCCGGCAAGTATGGCGGCGGTAATTCTCTGTTTCATAACAGTTGCACTTTTACAATATCACCTTTTTTTACTACCGCAAGTTCTTCGGGCAAAACCATTATCCCATCAGCCAAAACCAGCGACTTTAATATGCCTGAACCCTGCGGGCCGGTAAGACGGGCAAATAACTTACCATTTTTCTCCTCTAACTTTACCCTGAAAAAATAGGTTAGGCCTTTTTTCTTTTCTATTGTTTGCAAAGACTCGGCATAAACATTGCGATGCGGGTTTTCTCTTGCCCCAGCTCTCTGCATTATTGCCGGGCGCACAAATTCTTCAAAACAAACAAGGCTGGATACTGGATTTCCCGGCAGGCCGAATATCATAGTTTTACCTAATGCCGCAAACACAAGCGGTTTTCCCGGCCGCATCGCCACCTGCCAGAATTTAATCTTTACCCCTAAATCCGCCAGCGCCCCTTTGACATAATCGTATTCACCGACAGAAACCCCTCCGGAAATAAGCAGGATATCTATGCATGATTTTAAGGCCTGCCTGATTTTATTCTTAATCTTTTCTTTTTTATCAGAGACAACCCCAAAGTCAAGAGGAAGAGCGCCGCAATCTAATATTGAAGCGTATAAACTATACCTGTTGGAGTTGCGTATTTTGCCGGGACGTAATCTATCCCCTATTTCGGCTAATTCATCTCCGGTTGAAATAATGCCGACTCTAGGTTTTTTGTAAACCTTTATTTTACTTACACCCAAAGCCGCCAGCATCCCTGTTTCTGCCGGGCCTATTTTTGCGCCCGCTGTTAATACTTTCTCGCCCTTCTTAACATCCTCTCCGGCATAGCGGATATTCTCTGTGCATTCTACTTCTTTAAAAACATAAATATATCCATGCTTTTTCTTGCTTGACACTTCTTTCACATCTTCTTTCTTGATCACGCAATCCGCGCCATAAGGGAGCACTGCTCCGGTCATAATCCTCACTGTTTCATTATGTTTCAGTCTTCTCTTAATAGAATACCCTGCCGCTAAATCAGCAACTATTCTTAAAACTTTAGGATACGCCTTGGTTGCCTTTTTTGTATCCATGGCAATAACAGCAAACCCGTCCATTGCGGAATTATTAAACGGAGGAATATTATCTTTAGAATAAATGTCTTGGGCAAGAATTCTACTATACGAAGAAAATATATCGATATTTTCCGTAACATTGCACGGTCTCGTGTTGGAATATATTATATCTAATGCCTCTTTTACACTCATCATCTTAGTTAACTTCCGTATTTTATAATTTCTCGAGTCTGACAATACCGAATATAAACAGATAAGAAAAAAACATACCTATTATAAAACCTAGGGCAATGGATTTTAGAGCGAGTATGGCTGCCGCAGTCAAAAACATCACAAAAAAATCTGTCTTGGTGGTGATGTCGCGGCTGGTAACCGCAAGCTCAAACCCGGCAAATAGCAAAAGCACGCCCAAAACGCTCATCGGATAAAGGAAACATATTTTTAAAAAGGCGGCGCCGAATAAAAAACCTGTAAATATTTTAATTATCCCTAGCATAATCACACTTGCCCCTGTGCGCGCCCCAAACCTATACTGGCCAGCTAACCCTCCTGCCCCATGGCACATAGGCATCGCTCCAAACCAACAGCTAAGCATATTCATAATTCCCACATTGACGGCAACAGATCTCGGATTTAGCTTGCGCTCGGGGAAAAGGTCCGCGGATAAAGCGCAGACCGCAACCACGGAATTTAAAAGAGTAAGCGGCACTTGCGCCGACGCACCCCTTATTGCCCCTATTATAAAATCTTCCCGTCCAGGTATAATAAAATCCTGGGTAATAAACCCTATGTTCAACTCCTTAATGATATACGGGTTTTTAAAGAAAACTAACACTATCCCCAGCCCGAAAACTACCAATGCTCCGGGCAGGCGGCTGCTAAACAATAAAAAGAGAACTAAAAACATTGACACAATACCGACAAATATACTGTCATAACCAAACCAATGGTTTGTCTGAACGACTATCTGCATGCCGTTAATAACTAACTTTAGCCCAAGCCCTAATTGTAACCCTCTAATTACGCTTTTAGGAATAATCTGGTTAAAGCGGGAGATTATATTGGTTATGCCTAAAACAAATACCACAAAACCGGTGATTAACCCTGCGGCAATTATTTGATTCTGCGTTAGTTGCTCGGCGATAGCAATAATGGCAATTGCCTTCATCGGCTGTACCGCTATAGGAATACCGAATAACACTCCACTCATAACATTGAACAATCCTGAAAATATCAAAATAGTTGCCGGATTAAAACCGCAGACCGTCACTAACCCCACAAACAAAGGGATGAATGTCCCCATATCCCCTAAAGAACCGGCAAGTTCTGCCCTGTTAAACCGAAACAGTGCTATATTTTCTTTAATTCTTTTTATCATCAGTGCTCTTTATTTAAAAGCATATCCAGGCCATGCGGCAGGGTATCTAATACAGCCTCTAATGACTCTTTTGCGCCTTTTGTGCTTCCCGGCAGATTAATAATAAGCGTCCTACCTCTTATGCCTGAAACTGCCCGCGACAGCATCGCCCGCTTGCTTAGACCTAAGCAAAGCACGCGCATTGCCTCTGGTATTCCCGGGACCTCCCGCTCAATAACTGCCTTAGTTGCCTCAGGAGTAAAATCGCGGCTAGTAAAACCGGTGCCGCCGTTGGTAAGCACCAAATCCGCTTTTAGATTATCGCAATAATCAATAAGTTTTCCCTTAATCATCTCCGGTTCATCAGGGATAACCTCATATTTGATTATCTCTGCGGGGAAATTCTTTATAATCTCCTGCACGATTGCTCCGCTCTTATCTTCTCTCTGCCCACGTGAACACTTATCGCTTATGGTTAGAACAGCAACTCTATACATTTTCTATTACCTCCAACGTATCTTGCGGCTTAATTACTCCGCCTTTTAAAACCTTAGCAAATATCCCCTCGCGAGGCATCACGCAATCTCCTGCCTGATAGTAAATGCTGCATCTGCTATGACAAACCTTACCAATCTGGGAAACCTCTAATAGCGCGTCTTTACCAATCTTTAATTTAGCGCCAACTTTTAAATTCGGCAAATCCAACCCTTGCGTAGTAATATTTTCCGCAAAATCACCCGGGCCTACTTTTAAACCCTTTGCCTGCATCTTTTGTATTGACTCATCTGCCAACAGACTAACCTGCCTGTTCCCTGCGCCGCCATGCGCATCAAGCGCAATCCCAAAATCTTTTTTTAACAGCGCTGATTTAACGTTATGTTTTCTTGTTCCTTTATCTTTAGAAATAGACACGGCTATTATCCTGCCTTGCTGTATCTTTGAATTTTGGGTTACCATTTACCCCCCAATCTGGCACATAGAATAGTCTGAAAATAAAAATTCCCCCTTGTCTAAATTATGCTCCTTAGGTTTTTCCGCGGCCGCTGATTTTATAACCTCTGCCAAATCATCATCGCTTGCACTGCTTCTTAGAAGGACGCGTAAATTCATCTTTAGCTCTGAATGCAGACAGGGCTTTAAAAAACCGTCGGAACTAAGCCGCAGGCGGTTGCATTTAAAACAAAACTTGCTGCTCATTGGGCTGATTACGCCGAAAGTGCCTAAGGCATTTTTAATCTTAAAAACCTCTGCCGGGCCGTTTCCGTAAATAGCGGCGTCTTCCAGAGCAAAACACTTTCTGGCTATATCTATTACATCTCTGGCGGAAATAAAATTATCTATTTTATAAAAAGAATTTACCGGCATAAACTCTAAGAACCTCACATGGAGAGAATTTTCTATCGACACACGCAGAAAATCCATAATCTCATCTACGCTCATTCCGTCTAAAAGCAGGACGTTTATCTTTATAGGAGAAATTCCCGCGTTTTGCGCTTGCTCTATTCCTTCCAGCACCCTCTCTAACTTTCCCTGTCGGGTTACTAAGCTATATCTTTCCTGATGCAAGCTATCCAAACTGATATTCAACCGCTTAAGCCCCGCCTGTTTTAGAGCCGAGGCATATTCCTTAAGCAGGATACCGTTAGTAGTCATAGAGATATCGCTTATTCCCTTTATCCCGCTTAAAGATTTGACTAAATCAACCACTCCTTTTCTTAGCAATGGTTCGCCTCCAGTAAGCCGGATTTTTTCCACCCCTAAGGCAGACATTATCTCTACGACACGGGCGATCTCCTCAAAAGAAAGCAGTTTACTTTGAGGCTTGTGGATTATCCCGGCCTGCGGCATACAATAGATACAACGCAGGTTGCACCTATCAGTAACAGATATGCGCAAATAATCTATTTTTCGCCCATAACTATCTATAAGCATAGCTGGCCTTTTTTCTACAAGATAAAAAACTGACTCCGATGCCTATTTCATACAACAATAGCATTGGTATGGCTAAAATCAACATATTAAATACATCTGTGGTAGGGGTAATCACCGCAGCTATAATCAATATAACTACCAACGCATATTTATATTTACTCCTTAAAAGCCTTGGGTTGACTACGCCTATCTTCGTAAGGATAAGGCTAACCATAGGTATCTCAAACACAAGCCCGCAGCCAAACATCAGCGCGTTGACAAAAGAAATATATTTATCTATGGAGATAAGCGGCTCAAGCTCTGAACCGGCAAAGCCCAAAAGAAATTTAAGCGCCGTTGGTATCAATATAAAATAGGCGAATAAGCAACCGGCAATAAATGAGACAAAACAAAAACCGACAAAACAAACAGCATATTTTCTTAATCTATGTTCTACCGCCGGCAGAATGAAAAGCCATGCCTGATAAAGGATTACAGGCAAAGATATAATCAACCCTGAAATAAGGGAAATATTTACATACATTAAAAATGCCTCTTGCGGGCTGAAAAAAACTAATCTTTTTATTGCATCTTGGGCGGGAAATTTTAAAACCTTAAAGATTAGAGAGGAAAAAGGAGAGCTCAAAATTACGGCTGTAACCAAGGCGGCTAAGGAAATAATTATCCTTTTTCTTAGCTCATTTAAATGCTCTACTAATGTTAACGGCCTATCCATAGAAGATTACGCTTTCTTTTTATCTTCATCCTCTGAGCCTATCTCCTTTATGGATTTCTTAAACTCTTTTATCGTCTTGCCCAGCGCTTTTCCGATTTCGGGAAGCTTAGCCGCGCCAAAAATCAAAAGACAAATAAGCAAGATAATCAATAATTCTTGAATCCCCACGCCAAATATTTGCATTATTCACCTCCTCCATGTTACTAAGAAAACCCACACTATCGCTGTAGTAGTTAATCCGATTACTACGCCAATCTTAAGCCATTGAAAAAAAGAAATACCGATACCAGAGCGGTGTTTTTTATCAAGCAGCCCTAAAGCCACAATATTGGCAGTGGAGCCCACCATTGTAATATTGCCCCCTAAACACCCTCCAAAAAGAAGCGCCCACCATAGAGAGGTGGTCTCTATGCCTATATTTTTAAGCTGTTCTATGACCGGAATAAGGGTTGCCACCAAGACCACATTATCCAGAACGCTAGAGCCAATAGCCGCCAGCCACAGCACAAAAGTAATGAGAAAAAATTGACTGCCATTGGCAAGACTGGCTATATTGCGGGAAAATATATCTGTAACCCCCGTATATTTAAGTGCGCCGACTTTTGCGAATAAAAGCATAAAGAATATCAATGTCCACCAGTCCACGTCTTTTTCAATGTATTCTCGGGCTTTTTCCTGGCGCCAAAGCATAATTGCCCCTGCGGAAATCAAAGGCATGGATAACAAAATGGAATTTTTGGGAAGGTTAAAGCCCTGTTCTAAACGGTGGTGCAAAGCAATAAATAACAGGGTAATAAAAAATACAAAGAATCCTTTTCTAATTTCTTTGGTCATAGGCACACAAAGTAATTTAACTACAGCATCTCTATTATCTGCATGCTCCTTTATTTTAATATCCATTTCCCGTATCTGACGCCTATACCAAAATAAAACTATAATTATAGTTACTAATAAAACTACCAGCATTAAAGGAAAGGCATTGAAGATAAAATCCTCAAAGGTAAAGCCGGCCTTGGTGGCAATTAATATCCCTATGGGGTTGCCTAAAACAGTGCCTGCGGAACCGATATTTGTGCACATAACGCTGATTATTATAAATGGCATGGGCTTGACTTCAAAGTAATCCGCTAATACGAATATTAACGCCACCATAAAAATAATGGAAGTAACCTCATCCACAAGGCAGGCCAAAAATGCAGAAGCTATACAGATAACAATAACGAGTTTTTTTGCATTCATCCCCTTAAGAGTAACTAATCTACAGAGAATCCAATTAAAGAAATTAACTTCGCGAAGGAGGCCCACAATTACCATCATACCTACTAAAAATAATATCACCTCTAAGGAAGAAAATAAAATAAGGTGTTCAATGTCAATAGTTTTAGTAAGTATTAAGGCGGCGATGCCCCAAAAGGCAATGGCCACGCGTGACTCCCAGAATAAAAGCGTGGCTAATACAGAGGCGGAAAAAATGACAAGCGAGACAGACTGAGAAAAGCTGAAATGCAGATATTTGCTCCATACTAAGATGCCGCCGCAGGCTAATAGCAAAAAAACAAACCTTAATCCTTTATATCTCTTGGCCATAGTAATTTATTTTCACACAAAAACTGAGATATTTCAAGTAAAGATTAAAAGGGCGCTCCCCATACAGCCGGAAGCGCCCTTTTAGCAAAGAAAAACAGATTATCTTTCAACCCGTTTAAACTGTCTTAGAGATTTTTACACAGCACTGTTTATTCATTGCTTGGCCAGAAAGTGGTTCGGCGCGGCAGGGCCGCAAAGGAGAATCCGAAGTGCCGGCGTCTTTAATAAATTAGGGACACATCCCATTTTTCAAAAAACTATCGCTTTTTCTGTCCGTCCTACCTCGATAATATCCAATGCAAACTCTCTCTTGGCTTGGTAAAAATGGGATGTGTCCCTAATTAAAACTGCGACGATGGCTCTTTCTTCTCTTCATCTTTAGAGTCTTCAGAGCCGATTTCTTTGATTGA